>QCIL01000006.1 GCA_003216725.1 Prochlorococcus sp. AG-402-L18 | reverse complement strand
TTGAAGATTTTTCAAACTATATCAATGATTTATTTAATGCAGTTTTTACTGATAAAAAATTAGATAATCTTTATCTTAATATAAACCTAAAGAATGCATCTTTACTTGATTGCAAAATTAATAATGATTGCCCAAATAAAATCAAAGATATCGCAAAAGGTGAAATCATATTTAAGCAAAAAAAATATAATGTTCGATTATCTCCTAAAGGAATGAGAAAAATTCATAATTTTAATTTTAAAAATATGAGTTTCAGAGTAAATGTAAAGAATAATACCAAGTTTTTAGGAATGGATAAATTTTCTATCCAAATGCCAGTCATAAGAGGCTATGAAAGAGAATTTCTAGTAGCAAATTTGTTAAAAAGAGCTAATCTTTTAGCACCTAAGAATTTTTATTTTAAATTTTATATCAATGGAGAATATATTGGTATTAGGCATGTTGAAGAAGCTGTAAGAAAAGAACTTATTGAAGCGGCAAACTACAGATACGGGCCAATATTCGATCTTGATCAGAACAATGGTGATATTTATCAACTTGGAAGCTTTAATCTAATGGAAAAAAGAAAATGGTCTGATAAAGATAATCCAATATTAGAAAACTCTTTAAATATTCTTGAAAGGTCAAGAAATAATTCTTTAATATTTAAAGAATACTTCAATAATAAAAAATGGGCTAAATACATTGCTTATATGCAGGCATTTGAGACAATTCATGGCAGTTTACCCAAAAGTGTAAAATTCTTTCTCAACCCTATTGATGGGAAATTCGAACCTATTTTTTTTGACGGTCATAGAGATAAATGGCATAAAAAAACAAGATTAACTGATCTAGCTTATAAATACTCATCTGAAGAAGATTGTAAGAATAATTTATTAGGTTCCAATACAGGAGTCTATTTATGTAATCAATTAGATTGGTACAAATTTCTCTTTGGAATAAATTTTGAAAATACAGAATTTTATTCTGAATTTATTAATACCTTAGAAGAGGTTAGTTCCTCAAAATTTATAAATAATGTACTAAAAAAAGAATGGGATAAACTTTCTTTCTATAGAGGTAATCTTTATAAGGAACTCTGGCGAAAAGATGAATATTTCAATTTTGGCTTAAGTCCATATATTGCCTCTTGGTCCTCACTAAAATCGAGATTAGAGACTATAAAAAATGAAGTTGATGTATCGAAAAATAATATTCCATATATTGAATTTAACGATACTAAGAAAACGATTAATATCTTAAATAACAAATCTCCACTTCCACAAATAGCCTATTTAACTTGCGAAGATAAAACATCAGAACCAATAATTCTTCTGAAAGACAAAAAGAAAAGATTTGACTTAAGTTTATTAGGAAGATGTGACTCTAAAAATTCCTATATTTCTTTGTTTAATAAAAATAAAAAATATTTAATAAATAATGGTTATGAAGACAAAAATTTTGTGGTTACAAGAAATTCAAATCAAGATTCGCAAATATCATATTCAAGTACATTTTCATTAAATCAAAAAGAAATCTTAAAAGTCAAAAAAGATGAACTAATTTCTGCAAAAAATATTATTTTTTCTGCAGGATCTAAGATTTGTCTATTTAAAAATTCAACTCTTGTCCTTGAATCAGATAATATAATTTTCAATCAATCTAATCAATTAGGCGGGGTATCAATAGAATCTTGCGATAAATATGGAGGATCATTAATAATTAAGAATTCGAACATTTTAGCAAAAGATATTTATGCTAATAATCTTTTTTCTCCTAAAAATGATTTAAAAGAATTATATGGAGGTATCAATATTATTAATAGTAACTTTTTATTTAAAAATATATTTATCAATAATTCAAAATCTGAAGATGCAATAAATTTTATTGATTCTGATGTGAATGGCGGGAATATTGAAATGATAAATATTAAATCTGACGCCATAGATCTTGATAATTCAACCATAAAAACAAAAAATATAAAATGTGAAAATATTGGTAACGACTGTATTGATTTTTCTGCTTCAATTGGAAAGATAGATTATATTCAAGCAAACAATATAAAAGATAAAGTTATTAGTCTTGGCGAGGAATCAAATCTTAATATTAAATTAGTGGATATTGACTCTAGCGAAATTGGGGCCGTTTCAAAAGATGATTCCATATTATATATAACTAAATTTATTTATAAAAATGTAAATTTGCCAATTGTAAGTTTTATAAAAAAATCTCAATTCAAATCATCAATTATAAAAATAAAAGAAATAGCTCCAAAAAATAAAAATAATTATTTAATTTCTCCTGAATCATATCTATTTATAAATGATAAACAATTTAAATCTAATAAAACATCAAAAGAAATAAAAAATAGTCTTTATGGCAATGAATTTGGAGTTAAAACATCTCGATAATGAGAAAAGAATTAAAATTTTTAATTAATAAAGGTGACATAGAAATTCTTTATCTAAATCTAATTCAATACGGCTTTAAAGTTTTATATCCCTCAAGATATGTATACAGTATTTACTACGATACGGAATCATTCTCCCTTTTCAACTTATCTGAATATGGATTATCAAGTAGAAATAAAGTGAGAATAAGACTTTATAATCATAATGTTCAAGATGCTTTCATCGAGTATAAGCACAAAATTGATGAGTCTGGGACAAAAACAAGACAGTCAATATTAAAATTTAAAAACCTAATAGAAATCTCTTCAAACAAATTTGAGAAATTTAAAATTCCTGAAAAAATTAATGAAGATTTAATGCCTAATATAGGAGTATGTTATTTTAGGAATTATTTACTATCAGAATGTGGGGATATAAGAATTACTATTGATCGAGATCTTATATTCGGTAATGCCCTTAAAATTAATAAAAAAATTTACTTAGATTTCAATACTCATTATCCAGAGCAAATACTAGAATTAAAATTTAATATATCATCACAAGCTCAAAGTTCATCACTAGAAAAAATAATTAATCACTTTAATCTTACACTCACTAAATTCTCAAAGTATTGCACTGGGATAAAGATTTTATATTAGTTTTGGAGAAAAATTATTTTCATTTTTGAAAGTTGAACTTTCTTTTTTAAATTTCTTCAACAATTTTCTTGAAGATTTTGAATACTAAAAAAAATTATATAATTTTTAGTAATTCAGTAATTTATTAATGAATAAAATTTTAAATATATAGATTTATTAAATCCATATAAAAAAGTATCAATTAAATTTTATTTCAAGAACAAATCACTGATAGATCCACGAAATTCTTAGTCTCATCAGCTAGTTCTAGAATTACTCTACTTAACCATTCAGAAGTGTTTTCGCAATAACCTACTTTTACAAATGTTTTTGATTTGTTTTGTTCTTTTTTATTCATAGTTAGAGTATTTTTAAAAATATTAGAATTTAAAATAAAGAATGTTAATAAGTCTTAATTACTATCTTTATAAAAAAGTTATTATTAATACACTTCAAATAAATAACAATACATAAATAAATTTAAACTATTGACAAAAAAATTTATTCGAGTTTGAGTAGATAGAATTTACTATTTTATTTATGAATAATCTTAAGATGAAGGAATTAATGAAAGTAAGATTTGATGGGATTACTAGTAGGCTTGGTCATTTGAAAAAAGGAGAAAGTGAATCTTTATTACTTGAGCATCTTGAATGGCTTGAAGGCGGTTGGGAGAAAGAGGAAATTCTTTTTTTAAAACGGCCTTATAGAAAATGGTGGTTTTAATAATATCTAAAAATAAAACTAAAAAAAATTTTTAAATTATTGATAGTGTCCAAGTGGGCCTGGACCAGAGCCTATTTGATAAGATTTTCTCAAAGACTTTTCAATAAATAATTTTGATTTTTGTATTGATTCAGATAGTTCCAAACCTAAAGCTAAGTATGCACAAATAGCCGCACTTAAAGTACATCCACTTCCATGTGTATTTTTTGTTTTTACTACATCATTAATAAACCATTCTTTTTTACCATTTACATCAATAAAGAAATCTTTTCCTTTCGTTTCAAAAAGGCCGCCACCTTTTATTAAGACTGCTTTCGCGCCTTGCTGAAGAATAATTTTTGCCGCACTTTCAATATCTTCTATGCTTTTAATATTTAAATCAGTTAGTAAATTTGCTTCGAAAATATTTGGAGTTAACAAATCGGCGACTGGTAAAAGTAATTTTTTATAGGCATTAATTGCGGAATCCTCGAGTAACTTAGATCCAGATCTGGTAACCATTACTGGGTCGATAACTTTGGGTATTTTATAATTCTCTAATTTAGATGCTGTATCTTTAATAATTCTTTCATTAAGTAACATTCCAGTCTTTAAAGAGTTTATTGCAAAATCTGCAAATAAAGTATCAAACTGACTTAATAATATTTTCTTCTTAACTGCCTCTACGGAATTAACCTCAATACTATTTTGAGCTGTTATGCATGTAATAACAGAACATCCATGAACTTTTAGTGACATGAAAGTTCTTAAATCTGCCTGAATTCCAGCACCTCCTCCAGAGTCACTACCTCCTATTGAAAGTGCTATTTTTGAATACATAATTAAAATCTTTTTGTTAAAAAAATTATATATATTAATTAGAAATCTGAATATGTATTAAAAAATTCCAACTCTAATTCCATTGCTCTTTTGTATAAATATTTTGCTTGATCAATATCATATGGTTCTTTATTGGTCCTAATAAGATTTTCTATTGAATTTGTTAAATTTTTAAAGCTATCATCAGAGTAAGTAATTATCCAATCTTTATATTTATTATCAAAATCCTCTTCATATAAACTTGTTCCTATCCAGTAATAAAGTCTCATACATGGAGTCATTGCAAACATTATTTCAATGGTTCCATGTCTCTTGGCAGTATCATCAAGAAAATCTGTATAGTCTTTGGTAGCTTTTTTTATATAGTTATTAGATAAATCAATATCCCATTCTTTTGCATAGGTTTCATGAAGTATAAGCTCTTCTGAAACACCCATTAAAAGTTCACTTAACTTCCTTATTGAATATTTTTCTTTTGATTTAGAAACGGCTAGACCATATGCCCTAGCAAAAGTTTCTAAAAAGAAATAATCTTGAGCTAAATATTCTTGAAATATATTTTTAGGAAGAGTTCCATTTTTTAAACCTTGGACAAATTTAGTATTTAAACAAAGTAGTGCTATCTCATAATTATCCTCCCAAAGTTTTTTTGTAATTGACATGAGTATTTTTTAAAAAGTTAAAAATTTTTTATTTTTTAATCTTAATAGATAAGAAATTATTTATTTTAAAATTTATCAAATCAATAGCTTTTTTACAAAAATTACCATCTCATTTTGCTATGAGAGTTCTTTAAAATTATAGAAATATTAAGATTTTCTGAAACTATTTTAAAATAATTAATTATTAAATCAATTTTTATACAAATTTGAATATTATTTTTTATCATAAATAGAAAAATTAATGAAGGACATAAATATTTTATGGTTCAAAAAGGATCTAAGAATAGATGAAAATGAGGCTCTTTATGAATCTTTAAAGTATTATGACATTTTACCAATTTATATATTTGAAATTGAGATATGGAATCAAAAAACACATTCAAATAGGCAATGGCAATTTTGTAAGGAAAGTTTATTAGATTTAAGAAATTCACTAAAAGAAATAGGCCAACCACTCATAATAAGGACAGGAAATGTAATTAAAATATTTGAAGAAATTAGTTCCAAATTTAATATAAAAGGTATTTATAGTCATCAAGAAACTGGAGATTGGCTTACTTATAAAAGAGATCAAAAAGTTAAAATTTGGGCCTCAAATAAAAAAATAATTTGGAAAGAATATTTACAGTTTTCTGTTTTTCGAGGAAATATAAATAGAGATGATTGGTCAAAAAAGTGGAAAATAAATTGCAAGAGAGAATTAATTAAAAGACCATTAAGAATTAATCCAATTGATTTTGATATTGGGAAAATACCTGACGAAAAATTATTTTCTTTTAAAAAAGATGAATGTAAAGGGAGATTAAAAGGGGGTAGAAAGAAAGGCCTTGAAAGAATGCAATCCTTTTTTAAAGAAAAAATAAATTCATATTCAAAAAATATTTCGAGCCCAGAAAAATCTTTTGATACTTGCTCAAGACTATCTCCCTATATTACTTGGGGATGTCTTTCATTGAAAGAGATTTTTTATCAAGCAAATTTATATAAAAATAATAATTCCAAAATGTTGAAGAGTAGATTAACTTGGCATTGTCATTTTATTCAGAAACTTGAAAGTGAACCAGAATTAGAATTCCAGGATTCCCACCCTTATTTTAAAAACATAAGAAAATGTAAAACTGAATTACTTTTTTTATGGAGTCAAGGCAATACTGGTTTTCCTTTTATAGATGCTTGTATGCGATCATTAAACTTTAATGGATGGATTAACTTCAGAATGCGTGCAATGCTGATGTCATTTGCAAGCTATAATTTATGGTTACCTTGGCAAGATTCAGGTTCAGAATTAGCAAATAAATTTGTAGATTATGAACCTGGAATACATTGGAATCAATGCCAAATGCAATCTGGAACAACCTCTATAAATACCAATAGAATTTATAATCCAATTAAACAGGGTAAAGATCATGATCCTAAGGGTGAATTTATAAAAAAATGGGTACCAGAATTAAAAAACGTAGCCGAAAATTTCATACATGAGCCTTGGTTACTTAGCAAATTTAATAGTGAAGAATATGCAAAATTAAAATATATTAAACCAATAGTTGATATTTCAAAAACATCTAGGGAAGCAAGGGAAAAAATTCAAGAAATCACACAAAAAAAAGGATACTGGGATATATCAAAAAATATTTATTTAAAACATGGCTCAAGGAAAAAAAAAGTCATCAATAAAAGACCTAAAAAAAATAATAATAATAAACAAATCCAATATGAATTAAATTTAGGAATATAAACTTTAATTGATTTTATAAATCCATTTAAAAAATCCACAATCAAGTTATCTAAGCTTTAAGGTATATTTAAATTTATAAAAATATGTCAAAACCTACTAAAGAGCTTAAGTCAACGCCTTTCACAGAAGTAATAGAATTAGAAAGGATAGTTACTCCTGATGAAGAAAAAAAAGTTGATCATATTTTTGTAAGAAGAAAGAAAATTTGTACTCGTCATCCTGAGGGTTTTACTACAGAAGAAATTGCAAGATTTGATGTTGCCTGGCCAGAAGAACCTAAAGAGGAACTAAAAGATAAAAGCAAAGTAAATGAAGAAGCCAAAATCAGTAATAATTAGCCATGTCAAATAGATTTGAATGGGATGATACTAATAGTTCAGGAATTTGGTGGAGTACCAATGTAAGTATTAGAGATGAGTGTATTTTGCTCAAAGAAGATACTGAATGCGAAGATTCAGATATAGTGGAATTGCTGCGAAGCATTGCACAAAATATTGAAGATAATGGTCTTTAGCTCTTATATTTTTGATTAGTATCTTAATTGAAATAAATATATAATTTTAATTAATAATCTTTATTCTTAGAGGTTTATATACTTGTTTTTGATCATCTTTTTTAAAGTTCTTTTACAGCTTTTATTAATTCGATAGTTATACCCTTCTCACTCATGGAATGACCAGAATCATTAACAATTACTAATTTGGAATTCTTTAATTTCTTATTAAGATCCCAAGCACTCCTAACAGGACATACTACGTCGTATCTTCCTTGAATTATTTTTGTTGGTATCATTTCTATGGTTTTTATATTTTTCAAAATAAAATCATCTTCTAAAAAAATATTATTAATAAAATAATGACATTCAATCCTTGCAAAAGCATCTGAAAAAGAATTAACTTGGGAATTATCAAAATCGAATTTTTTGTATATTAAATGACTAGTTGAGAGTTCCCATTTTGTCCAAGCTAATGCTGCTTGAGATCTAAGATTCGAATCTGATGATGTTAGATATTTATAAAAAGAACTTATCAAATCATTTCTTTCTTCTTTTGGTATTACAGAAATATATTCTTCAAATTCATCTGGGAATATCTCGCTTGCACCATATTGATAGAACCATAATAGTTCAAACTTTCTACATAAAAATATTCCTCGCAAAATTAAGCTCTTGACTCTTGAGGGATTTTTAATTGCATATATCAGAGAAAGTGTTGAGCCCCAAGATCCCCCAAATAAATGCCAACTATCTATGTTTAAGAGAATTCTTAATTTCTCAATATCGTCAACTAAATGATTAGTAGTATTTTCTTTTAATTCGGAGAAAGGAGTTGAAGAACCGCAACCTCTTTGGTCAAATTGAATAATATCAAATTTATCTGGATCAAAGTATCTTCTATATCTTGGTTGACTTCCTCCTCCTGGACCTCCATGAATAACAAGTATTTTTTTGCCATTTGGATTTCCAGATCTTTCCCAATAAATAGTATGAATTTCACTAACTTGTAAAAAACCCTTTTCCCGCACTTCAATTTTAGGAAACAAGATTTGTTCTTTCATTTTGAAATATTTTTAATCAATTAATAGATATAGTATCCAAAAAGAAGTTTATTTTAGAAATAATTTTTTAAGTATAAAAAAAGGACTGTTTTAGCAGTCCTTTTTTAATATCTCATTTCCCTCTTACAGGACATAAAATTACATATTTCTTAGGTTATTTAAACATAAACCTAGAATACGTGAAATAGGGGATTTCTCTCGATAATTTCAGTTCCTTTTGTCGCTAGTAATTATAAAGCGAAGTCTTATCAGACTAATTGATTGAACTTTAATTTTCGAATAATCCCATTCTCAGGAATACGCTTCCTATATTTTGGAATTTGCTAAATTTCAGGCGGACTATCAATCATTTAGATTGCCTCCGAACTCAACATTTATAAATTACTCCTTTTTATATTTTCAGTAAATCCGTAAATATGCTGATTTACTTTTTTCTTAATCTGTAAGAGAATTTTATTGATCTTTTGTTTTTTATAGATAAATATTAAATTAAATAATATAATTTCCCTTATCAAGATTAATAAATCAAAATATTCTATTATTATTTTTCACCATCAGAAAGTTTATAATCTTTCAATTTCTACTAAAGGTACTTTATAAATAATTTATAGATGAATAATTATTCAGGCACTTTCTTCATTCTCTAATCCATTCTGCTAAGACTAAAGTTATTTTTGTAGTAATCATATTTACCAATCAGGGTAATTATAATCTTCTCCAAGAGGTTCTTCATAAAATTCGCATTTTTTTATACCTTTATCATATTTTTCAATAAACTTTTTATAGGATGCTATGGAGGGCACTAAATCTCCTACATATATAGGTTCCATTGTAATTGTTATAATATTTTTAATTATTTATTATTTTACATAGGAATTTAATAAATATATTATTAATATGCATTATGGATTTCATCAAAAAGAACAAGATTTTAACTTTTATGACGTTAATTGCAGTCTTATCATTTGCATTAGAAAAAGCAGGCTTAATACACCCTTAAATTAGTTTAAATTATTTGATAACTACTAATGTAATAAGTAAACATAAACTATTACTGCAAAAATAAGCAATGGAGATAATAATGTAAAAATTAAAGTTGAAAGATTAATAAGCATAAATTTTAAATAAATACACAAATTTAATAAACAGTACTTCTGAGCATTTGCAATAAGTAAAATTTAAATTATTAGGATATTAAAAAAGATTTGAATAAAGAAAGATATAAAAAAGAATATGAAGAGAGATCAGGCTTACTTTGGCCTAGTGATAAAGAAGACAAAATAACTCGGCAATTTTATGAAGATTTATCTCATCTCTCAAAAAATATGAATTATAGTAAAAAGAAAAAGTCAAATTTTTTTAAACAAGTAGTTAGAATAGTAATAAGCTTAGGGTGGGAATAATTAATATTCAAACTAAAATAAAAAATGTAATTAAATTTACTAAAAGTTTTTTTCTTTTAAGACCAAGATTTTTATCCACTATATTTTTTATTCCAATTCTTTATGGCATTGGCTTTGCTTTATCTCAGCCATTTTTATTCTTGAATATTGAAAAAGAAAATTTATCTTTAATTAGTACTATTTTTACTTTCTTACTTTTTCTCTTTTTACTCCCATATTGGTTTTATATCAGACATAACATATCAAGTTCATGGGTACTAATTGGAATAACTAAAAACAAATTCTTAAAAAACTTTATCAATTTTGCTAAAGGTATTTTATTTGCTTTATTTTTAATAATTCTAATTCTGTTACCACTATTGCAAAAAAATTGTATTTCCTGGATAGGTGAATTCTCTCCTAGCATATTGTTAAATTCTATTGTACTTGGATTAGGTGTTGGATTCGCAGAGGAAATAATTTTTAGAGGATGGTTGATAGAAGAATTAAAATTTGAATATAGTATAAAAATATCAATAGCTTTACAGGCTTTTGTTTTTAGCTTCGTTCATAATTTATCAAATGAAATCTTATGGAACATAATTGGATTGCGTTTAGGATTTATTTTACTTGGGGTATTTTTATCATTAGTAAGAATTAGAGATAAAGGTTCCTTGTGGAGTTGCATAGGGATTCATGGAGGACTTGTGGGTATTTGGTTTTTTATAAACAACGGATTAATAGAATTTAAAGATAGTACTCCTTCTTTTTTAGCAGGGCCTTTTACACAAAATATTCCAAATCCAATAGGAGGCTTTAGTGCAATTTTAATATTATTTTTGTTATGTATTTTTTATGCTATAAAATCAAAAAAGATTTTTTCTAGAACTTTTAATTAGATATAAATACCGATTGATTTTTAATTAATAATTGTCAGATTAAAAAAAAACTTAATACTCATATGAACTTTGAGGTAGGAATAAGATTTATTTTCTTTTTATTACTTTTTGGAGTTACAAACTATCTAATAATGTTGAGAAGATATGAAAACGAAATCAAAAAAAGGGAGTTTTTACAAAATAAAAAAATTTCCAAGCTATATCCTAAAGATTCATTTATTTTCTAAAATTCAAAAAATTTTTATAGTGGAATTTTTATTACCATTTTTTATTTGTTTTTTTTACCTTTATTTATAATTTCGCCATAATAATCATGATTCTGCAATAACAATTTTTTCTATTTGTCACATATCTGATATATTTTTTTCTTTTTGTCTACTTTTTTTCAATTCGCCACGTTTTTTCTTAAACTCAACTCTTTTCTTTTGTGATGCTTTAGTAGGTTTTGTAGATTTTCTTAATTTAAATTGCTTATTTAACGCATTTTTTATGATTGAACTTAATTTCATTAAGGCTATTTGTCTATTTAATAATTGATTTCTCTGTTCTTGAACCGCTAAACAAATACAATTATTAACTAATTTATTTTTCAAATTCATCTTAAGAATTGCTTTCTGATATTCATTTAAGACTTTTGATTCTTCTAAATCAAAAATAATCTCTACCCTACTTTCAATTTTATTTACATTTTGCCCTCCAGGACCGGAAGATCTAGAAAATCGCCACTTAATTTCCTTGGATGGGATTACCAATTTTTTAGTAATTTTTAAATCCATTTTTAGTCATTAAGTATTTATAATTTAAGAATAATCTTTCTTCTAGTTTAAAACATCTCTTAAAATTAGATCGGTAAATACTGGGCGGTTATGTTAGGTAAACCGAAATTCGGTGTATTTACCGTATCAATATCTTCGGTATTTATCCTTTCATATTTTAGATAATTATCAGATATTAGATTTGTACTAATTCAAAGGTCACTTATGTATTCAATGTTTGATCTTCTTTTTGAAACACCTTCATATCGCCCAGTATATGTTATTTCTGATAGTGAAATGAAGGAGTTAAAGAAAAACCAACATCAAGAAGAGCTTGATGAAATTACAACACAAAAAGTAAGACTTGAAGATGCATTTAAAGCTCAATTAAAACATCTTGAAGAGAGAGAAAAAGAAATAAAGAAAGAACTTAAAATACTTTCTGCCTCAAAAAATAAATAATTTATTTTTAGAGGATTACTTTTTTCAAAGACGGTTTTTAACCGTCTTTTTTTTTAATTTTTATATTTTTAAGATGTCTATTAATCCACAGATTTTAGAAATATTTTCCATAATATATATATGAAAGATAAAAAAGAAAAAATAAGAATGTTCTTACCATTTAGTTGGGTAATTTGTGCAGTAATATCTTTTGCTTATATAAACTCACATTTAATAAATACTTAACATAAATGTCTTATACTTCAAGAGATGAAATACTTGCATCCTCAGAAGGTTGGGTGGCATCTTTTTTAAATTTTCTTCCTGGCTTAGGATCTGGTTACTTATATCAAAGAAGATGGAAATCCTATTTCTTAACCATAGCTGCTAGCACTGCATGGTTTACTTTAGGTTTTTTTTTAAAAGGGGATTCTGAACCCTCTCAACGTGAACAAATAATTGGGGTTTCTGGTCTTTTTTTCATATCATTAGTTACGGTTATAGAAGCCAACTTAGCTTTCAAAAAAGCAAGTAATAAAATAAAAGCTGAAAAAGAAAAAATAATGTCCTCTGATAAGAAAGGATGGTTTAAATAATTCTAAAAAATTAGATATAAAGAAAACATTTAATTAATTTTCAGTTTCTTAATTAAGTCAAACGATTACCATAAATACTTTTTAGGCTAAATTTTAAAAAGTCTTTTATTTAAGACCTTGCCATACCAAGTCAATTAATAATTGATTCAATGTGTCTTTAATCAAAATGCTTAAAGCAGTTTTGAAGCATATATTTCTGATTGATTTTTAAAACCAATCCTTTGTTTTTATTCTCCTCATCTATAATCCTTTTTATAAGTCTAGGACTTCTGGTGTTATTGGAGTTTCGTCGAGATCTACTCCATTTTGAATAGCAAGATCAACAGAATGGGTTTCCATTTTCTTCATACATTAAACAAAAGCTGAAACTATAATTAAACAAATCAATATGAAATTCTTTGAATAATAATTTATTGATTTTGAATTTCCTTAAGTACTCTTATAGCTTCTTTAATATGTTCAGGACCATTCAATAAATCTCTAAAAATATGCCTAACTGTCCCTTTGCGATCGATAACATAAGTTACTCTACCATCCATAAAACCTAATACTTTAGGAACTTTAAAAGTTTTCCTAAGAGTGTCATTCGTATCGCAAAGTAGTGGATATTGTAATTTATTTTTATTCGCAAATGCTAAATGACTTGAGGTACTTCCATTACTTACTCCCCAAACTTGCGCACCTAATACTTTAAATAAGTCATATTTATCTCTAAATCCGCAAACTTCTATAGTGCAACCTGGAGTATCATCTTTTGGATAGAAAAACAAAACAAGGGGATTTTTTAATCCTTTATTTGATCTTTTAATTCCATTTTGATCCAGTAAAGAAAATTCTGGAATTTTATCTCCGATCTGCACAATAATTATTATAAAGTTCCATATTAAAGGTTAAGATGTTTTTATTGTGGCCTTAAAAGTAAATAACTTATATTAAAGTCAGTTTTTTTGTTTTAAAAGATACTAAAAAATCATTCAAATAAACAAGGTTTAGTTTATTGATTCAATATCATGGAATGATTAATTTATATTTTAATTTCTTATTATTTTTTAGGTTTTATTTTTAATTCAAAAATCACTAATTTCAAAAAAGATAAATAAATACCAAACAAAGCTAAAGATTATTCAAAAAAAAAGATTAAATATCTATTAATAAAATTAAAATTCAATTTTTTCATTTGGAGTAAATACTGAGCAATATTTTCTTACTAAGTCCTTTGGCTGATTGGTAGGAGAAATCTTTAATTTTAGTTTTTCTTTGGCCTCATAAGCATCAATCTCACCAAGTCTATATCTTGCACATGTATCCAATACCTTAAACATTTTTGTGGTAACGGCTTCAGCTGGATAAATTAAAAAACTTAGGTGAAAAACAACAAATAGGAACTTCATGTTTTTAAAGAAATTAGATATTAAGTGATTAGTTTGAAAAATTAAGGAACAAAATTAGTTTTTAAAAAGATTAAAAAATACTAGAAAATTTAATTTGACTTGAATCTAGAATTTATCTAAAAATAATAATAAAAGAAATTAAGATAAAATAAGTGAAAGTAAAAAATTATCTCTTTGAAAATAAGAAAATTAATTGAAAAACACAAAACTTTTATAAGTTGGTATAAAAAAAAGTTAAAGTTAAGTGATTATCAATTACTTTGGCTAGTTTTCTTTAAAGGGGTATTAATAACAATGATATTTTTCAAAATTTTTTAATATTAATAAAGCTATTCCAAAAATGAAATTTTTAAATGATTTGACTATATTTAATAATAGATTTCCTTATTAGTTAAATAGTTATCAGCTATGAATATTTTTGGTGTAGGTTTGCCTGAAGTTACAGTAATACTGATCTTAGCTCTTTTAATTTTTGGTCCCAAAAAGCTTCCAGAATTAGGAAAACAGCTTGGCAAAACTTTGAAAAGTCTTAAAAAAGCGTCGAATGAATTTCAAAATGAAATCGATCAAGTTATGAACGAAGAGGATAAAGATGAATCTCCTATATCTATAGAAAGCAATCAAAAAGATGAAATTACTCAAGAAAAACTAGATTCAAAAAACAAAAATCTTTCAAATAAAGAAAACAGCAACAATTAATATCTTGGATAGGCCCATAACTCCCATAGACGAATTTGAGAGAGCATTAGATAAAGCAGCTCTTTCTAAAGAAGAATATGAATTAATAGACTACATACGCTACACAAGCGTTTTTACACAGCCTAGTCTTATTAAAGATTTAAAAAGGCCATCAAAGCCTCCTCTTTTATCAGTTCTATGTCAAATTTGCAGAAAAATTGGTTCAGAGATGCCAGATCATTTCAAAAAAGTAATTGAGTGGTCAATTGAAATCAGTGATCATGATACAAAATGGGATGCTCATTTAATTTGCGCAGAAGCATTGAATATAGAAAAAATTCCATTAAGTCCTATTCATGGAACAACTTTATTTGATGTTCTTGTTGTACACAAAGAATTATTTCTTGGCTTTGATTGAATTAAATTAAATTAATCATCTACAGGCACAGAATCAGTATCTATAACTTCCGAATCATCAATATTATTTATTTTATTTTCAATCCAATTATTTACAAAACTAACTAAAGGCAATGACCCTCTAAAAATAAAAATAGAAGTAGGCAAAGCACTTATCAAACCAACTACAGGACTTTTAAAAAGTAATCTTCCAGCTTTAATATTAAATAAAATAATAAGTACAGACGGAACTATAACTTTAACTACAGTTTTGAGCGCTTCAAGCCAACCAACACGATATGTCCACCAAATTAAAATAATGGCTACTACATAGAGGAATAAATAAGTCATAGAAATAGTATAATAATTATCTATTTATCTTGTTCTTAATAAGAAAAAGATTTTTATAAATCATTTAACATCAATTTATTAAATTCCAGTAATGAGTTTTTCTGAAATAAGAAAATTTTTAATTAAGATGCAAACTGATGAAGACTTAAAAAATAAGGTTACATCATCCTCTACAGCGGACGATGTAGCACTAATAGGCCAACGCTTAGGATATGACTTTTCAGGAGATGATCTCTTAAGATTTAATGGACAAAAAGTTGATAAAGTTACCGTAAGGAAGGTAGATCATCCAGGTGAATACCACTAATTTAAGACTTAACCCATATTGCAAGACCTCCGCCCCTACCTCGTGCACACAACCATTTATCTTTAGTACTTATTCCTACAAGTGAGAAAAAAGGCATTTTTTTATTTTCAGGTTTTTTTAATTCTTTATTAAATATTTGAAAATTACTAATACTAATCTTCAATTCCTCAAAATAAAAAGTTAATAGAGGTCTTAGCCCTTTTAATTCTGCGTTGCCTATAAAAATAACTTTCAAAAATCCGAAATTAATTGAATTTTTTATTTCAAAATTTAGTTTATCCACTTTTTTTTTACTTTTTAATTCGAGTCTTGCCGACAATACTTGGAGAATCGAACTGGATATATTTTTTATTTCATCTGACTCCTTTCCCCATACATACTTAAAATTCCATATTCCTAACAATTCCTCATATTCTATTCCGCTACCATTTTTTTGAGAATTTTTTTCTAGTAGTTTTATCTCTTTGATATCAGGGAAGTATTTCATAATAGTTTTTAATCTAAGAATTAAATATTAAGATAACTTCATAAAAAATGTACATAGTTGAAAAGATCTCCTAAAAATATTTCTTTGTTTCAATATATTTCTAAAAAATATTTTTTTTGGCACACATAAGTAACAAGATCTCGTTATTATATTTACATAAAGTAACTAATCTAATGGATTTCATTTCTAAAAGCCAAGGATACATTCCCCTAAAAGCAGTTCCTTACATATTTTTTCTCGCTGTTGTATTAAGCATTTCAACATCAACAAACACATTTGTATAAAAATTTGCTTTTTTAGTTTTTAAAGTCAATATTTAATGCAAAGGTTTGATGTTGTAATTATAGGTAGTGGAATAGGTGGATTATGTTGTGGATCAATATTAGCTTTATCAGGCAAAAAAGTTCTTATATGTGAAGCGCATTCTCAACCTGGAGGTGTTGCTCACAGTTTCAAAAGAAATGGCTACACTTTCGAATCTGGGCCTTCATTATGGAGTGGATTAGGTAGGTGGCCAACCACCAATCCCTTGGGACAAATTCTTAAATTACTTGATGAGGAAGTTGAATTGTTTCAGTACAAAGGTTGGCAAGTTATTGTCCCAGAAGGCAATTTTAATCTTGATGTGGGAGAAGAACCTTTTAAACAAACAATAAAAAATTTAAGATGTGAGAAATCTGTCAAGGAATGGGAATCATTTATAGCTGAAATAAAACCTCTTAGCCAGATAATAAATGAATTACCTTTGCTCTCATTTTCTCCTGAATCAATTAATTTCTTAGATCTAATAAATTTAACCTCAAAAATTTTACCTAACATAAAGCAAATACCAAAAATTAATAAGGGTTTTGGGAATTTAGTAAATAATCATCTAAAGGATCCTTTTCTCAGAAATTGGGTTGATTTATTGAGCTTTTTGATAAGTGGTATGTCAATGCATGATACAAATACAGCTGCAATGGCTACTTTATTTAACGAATGGTTTGAACCAAATTCATACCTTGAATACCCTAAAGGAGGTAGTGAATCTATTGTAAAAGCCTTAATTAATGGATTCAAAAAAAATGGGGGAGAATTAATTCTCTCTTCAAGAGTAAAAAAAATTAACTTCAATAAAAATTTAGCGGCAGGCATAACACTTAATAATGGTTCAAGTTATAGCTGTGACTCTGTTGTCACGAATACTGATGTTTGGAATTTAAAAAAGTTAATTCCAAATGAAATTTCAAAAAAATGGAAGACAAAATTATTGAACCCCAATAAATGTGATTCTTTCCTTCATATACATTTAGGTTTTGATGCTGATGGTCTTGAAGATTTGCCAATACATGCTATTCATGTTGATGATTGGGGAAAAGGTATAACCGCAGAAAGAAATATAGCTGTATTTTCAATCCCATCAGTTTTAGATAAAAATATGGCCCCTAAAGGGAAACATGTTCTTCATGGATACACTCCCGCAAATGAACCTTGGGAAATTTGGGAAAACCTAAATCCAGGCGAATTAGCATATAGAAATTTGAAAGAAGAGAGGTGTGCAATATTCCTTAATGCAGCTCGAAAATTCATACCTGACATCGATGAAAGGATAAATTTAAAAATGTTAGGGACCCCAATTACTCATAAAAAATTCACTAATACCTATTGCGGTAGTTACGGCCCTGCATTATCTGCAGCAAAAGGTCTTTTCCCAGGTTGCAAAACTCCAGTAAAAAATTTATTTACTTGCGGTGCAAGTACATTTCCAGGTATTGGAATTCCCGCTGTTTCAGCAAGCGGTGCTTACGCAGCTGAAAAAATTATTGGTAAAAAAGAATTTAAAACTCTTCTAAAAAAAATAAATTTATGAATCAAATTTTTTAAAAATCTCTACAAATACTTAATTAAGAAATAAGAATAAAGAAAGCAAAAACCTTAAATAATGATAATCTTTATTTGAACATAAACTTTCCTTATAGCATTTATATGTTTTTCTTATCAATTCCTCAAGCATGGCATTTAGTTGGAACCTGGTCAGAGCAACTTCCGAGTGAGTCGAATCTCATAGGAATGGGCGAAACGGAATTAATGATGACTTTACATTCAATATTTGTTCCTCTTTTACTTGTAATTTCATATTATCTATTAAATCGACTGAATAAAAACGAATCAAAAAAAATTAAAGGATAATCGTTTTAAACTTTATTTAGCTGAACTTCTTCTAACTACTTTTCTTCCTGTAGAAGAGTCAATTCCGCTTGATTCTTTTGTTTGTGAATTAGTTTCAACATTATCAATTTCGCTCTTATCCATTTCTGCACAAACACCAACTACCATTGCAGCCTGCATTTGATCAGGCAAATCTCCAATAGTCAATAAGGCCTTTAAAACTAATTGAAGTCGAGTTTGCCGGTCAATTTCTGGTCTTAATTTTTTTACAGTATTCCAAAGTTCTTGGGTAACTTCTTTTAAAAGTTCTCGATCTACAGCCAAATTGAAACCTACTTATATTTCTACTAATCTAACAAAAAATTGGATCGCGTAAAATAATAATCAATAAAAAGATTGTTAGTTGAAATTTTTCTATGCGAATACAATTTGCATTTGTTGATACAATTTTTCCTTCTCTTGAAATAGTTCATCTTTTTTAATCTTTTTTAGAGAAAAAGTTCTATAATTTTTTTTTTGAATTTTTATTGGAGTATTTTCAAACTTTGCATTTTTGCTTACTAGTGAATTCCACTCTTTTGGATTAAAAGTGGCATAAGGAGAAGATGAGATCATTTTCATTTCTTAATAATACATCTGTACTAATAATAGTACAGATTTACTATAATGCAACAACTACTTTCTCATATCTTATTTTTAGACGTCTTTAAGAGTTGATTGATTTTTTTAATCTTTTTTTTTTAATTCATAAGTTTTATTAATGAATTTAAGTATAATACATTACTTATTAATCACTTTTTTTAGTGTTTTAAGACTTTTCTGACTAAAAAGCTTTTAAAATAGATATTTTGTTGAAATTAACATTGACATGATATTTTTGGTGATCCTTCCTATAAAAAGAATAATGAATTGATTAAGATGCTACTTAGTAATCAAAAAAGACTAAAAATCCAGGGAATTATTAAAAGAATTGCACAAGATAAATCAATTACATTGGAAGAGAGAATATATGTTGAGAAATTTGCAGACCACAATTCAACGATTTCTCTTTGGCTAAAGAAGGCTAACAGCTTTAGGAGGAGTGGTATAAAGAATAATAGTGGAATTGATAACCTCCTACAATCATTTGGGATAGATGGACTAAATAAAGAAAATCATTTCAACCCAAATGAAGATGATATATCCGATTGGTTTGGCGGTGCTCCTGATTGGCTAAGAAGAAGTTAGATAATTCATTATTCAATTTACCCATGCTGTCTTACATAAATATAAACTCACAAAAGATACAAATATCCAAAATAACCATGGTAAAAATTTAATCGGAACTAAATATTTTTTAGAAAAGGTTTTCATATAGACTTTTCTTTTAGATTATTTCTTCCTTACCTTTTTTGAGAATAGGTTTAATTGCTCTATTTATAGACATAACAATATTTGAATACTAAAAGATATTAAATCACTAAAAGTAGATAAAAAAATTAATCAACCTTTAATAAATTTTTAAGCAACTTTGTTATTAATTTTTAAAGAAAAATTTAATATTTTTGATTCATCATTTTCTGAATCATTCCAATATTTTATAAGTCTTTCCAATTCATCAATCCTCTTTTTCGCATTTGCAATTTTTTCAGTATTTGTCATATAAAATTTTTATCTATCCAATTAATGCATGAAAAAAAAATATTTCAATGGGAGAAACTGGTATAGAATATAAATATTAATTTTTGGTTAATATCTTTAAAAAAAGTAGACCACTGGCTGCTGAGTAATTATACTTAAAGAAAAAGGTAGTTTATGAAGAAATTAAATTCTTTAATTTTGAATAATACAGTCAAATTTTTAGACTTCATATACTCTGGTAGACATTTACAAAGATTTTGGGTTTTAGAAGTTATAGCTAGATCACCTTATTTTGCATTTCTTTCAGTACTTCATTTTAAAGAATCCCTAGGAATTAAAAATGAAAAAACAATGATTTTAATGAAAGAACATTTTTATCAAGCTATAAACGAAACTGAGCATCTTAAAGAAATGGAGAAGAGAGGAGGAGATAGGTTCTGGATCGATAGATTTTTTGCAAGACACCTTGTGCTTATTTATTACTGGATCATGGTTTTTTATTATTTCTTCTCTCCAGCTAATGCTTATGATGTGAACATAAAAATTGAAGAACATGCATTTGAAACTTATTCCAAATATTTAAAAGATAATCCAAATGATCAAAAAATAAAAGAAATCGCTCAAGATGAATTAAATCATGTCCAAGAACTTAACGAAGCTTTGTCAATGCTTACTACAGTTTAGATTAGTGCTGAAAAATCTATTAACAATGTTGAGATCATCACAGCAGAAGATAATAATCCTAAGCTAATCATCAATGAGACATAACCTTTTTTTCTAGGTAATTTATAGAAAGATAATCCAATTATGAATATCATTATTAATGAGAAATAAATTATAATTGTTTCATTTACTAAATTGAGATGTATAACTAAATTTGTTTCTTCAAAAATTTTAAGAAATTCGGATAAAACTAATTCTTCTTCTATTTTCTTAAAATAATCAAATGAGCTTATAAAAGCAGAACTTAATAAAGATAATGCAACAAGTACAGTAACTGGTTTGGTTAATCTGTTAAGTGTTCTGTTAAAACTTACCAACAAAATAAAAATAAATATAGCCGTTACTACAGGAATGAGAGGTATAAGAAATGTTGAATTTATGAAATTCCCCACGACATAATGTGTATCTAACTTAAAATTTTATAATATTTTGACGCGTTATTTCATTAAGTAAGATTTTTTAAAATCTTAGATGTAATTAGTACCTATTGCATTCTGTGTAAATTGATACCAAAATTAAATTAGTTTTGAATCAAAAAAATGTTAGCCATTTCTGAAATTATTATTGCAAGTGCTATCTTCCTTGGAATTGTATATTGGGAAGTTAAATTTCTATACGCTAAAACCACAGTAGTAAAATAACCTTAACTCAAAACAGGAAAATTAAAAACGTAGAAAATTTAAATAAAATTTAAGAATTTAAGTTGACAAAAAAAGCTCTAAATATGAGAGAATAAACACAAATATTTAAGCCCTCTAATGAGCGAAGCCCAAAATCCTAATACTAACTCAACTCAGCAGCAACAACAGCAACAACAGCAATCATATTCAGACAGCAAAATTAATTCTGCTGAGAGCGAAAGGCTTTATCTTGAGATGAAAGAAGCTTGGCTTTAATTTTATTTCGTGTTTAAAATAATTTTTTTTTAATTTTGAAGTAATCAATACTTTTTTATTTTTTATACCCTTTAAATTTAATTTAACCGCAAAACAATTTTTGAGAAAACTAAAGCAGTTAGAGAAAATTAACGGAAGACTCGCAATGGGAGGTTTGATATACTTAGTTTTTACAAAATTAGTTTCTAACCGTGCAGATATATTAGACCAGCTTAAATCTTATTTAATTTAAAACATCAATTGAAAATATTGCACTTTCAATTGATTCGATTTTATTTTTGAATTATCTCTAGTTTGCGAAATAATTCAAAGTTCGGCAATCGAACTGATAGCATACTACAGTACAAATATACTATTAACTGTTTGTTATGAGCTCGGCAGCTCCTGAGTTTCTTTTCGTTAGGCCTGGTGATTATGTCGCAATTAAAAAAGAACATTGCGAAGATACTAAGGAAAAGAATAAAAATTATTGGGTTGGTCAAGTTATCGACTGTATCGGAGGAGCTAGAAATCCAAATTCATGGACCTTGTTTCAAGTTACCAATATTGATAATGGAGAAATCACTATAATCAACGCCGATATTGTAGAAAAAATTTTGAAAACTTCTGAAAGTTAAGCTTATGGATAATCAAACAAACTTCTTTAAGTATTACAGAAACCAAAAGTAAAACTCACTCTTTAGAGTAAATCAACCCAGTTCCAAACAGGCAAGTCCGTATACTTGATTCATTGGGCAGAGAGGTTGAATGCCTTTATACATTCTGTAAGTTTTTGATACTTCCTCAAATCCCAAACTTAATAAAAGATAACTTGCATAAGGATTAAGATTAGAGCAATCTAATAAGATTTGCGAATCTAAATCACCAACTAACTCCCTTATTAATAGTTCAGCAAGTGGTGGAGTATCCGCTAAAAGAGGGCCGATTCTCCAACCTTGCTCATTATCCTCCAATACACAAGGTCTTATTCTGCCAAACCCATGACACATTCCATTATTATCGACAATTGCACTGACATTACCATGTGAGTTTTTCAACCAATCATTTAGAAAATGAGGTCTTGGACTTGGTTCTCGTTGATCATCATAAATTAAGACTGCTTCAGAGGAAATTTTATTACCCGGGACAACTTTAAAAGAATGAAATTGATCTTTATAGAAATTTTTCAATGGCAAATCTTGGAAACCATTTAATTTCCATCGATTTGTAATGGAAGATTTTCTAAACCCCCACTTTTCGTAATCATTCAATCTATCTGGGGCAGCCTCAAGACCAATACAATCGAGATTTTTTAAATAATCGAGTGCATGTTTCCATAATCTCACTCCATATCCATTATTTCGGTATTCTTTTTTAACGATAAATAAACCTATAAAACCATATGACGAATTATATTTAATGCACGCAATAGAACCTATAGGATTATTATCGAGACAAGCTACCCATACCCCTTGTTTATCTGTATTTTTATAAATTGATACGTCATCGATTCCCGGAGAAAATCCTTCTAACTTTGCCCAGTTTGTGACTTCTGGTATTTCATTTACAGATATCAACCTAATTGAAAATTTTTCACTCATAGAAATATATTAACCAAGAAAAATTTAAATTTTTAAAGGCAATATTAATTTATTTGATTATTTCTTATAAATCAATCACTTTAATTTAGTAGCTAAAAACTTTAGTTATTTAAAATTTATCCTCTGATATATTTAATAATATTCATAGAAAAAAAAATGAAAATTTCTGATAAATTTCATTTAGAAGACATCTATAAATTAAAAAATACAGTTCTCACAGGTAAAACGGAAGATGTAAAATGGCGGATCAAAAATATTAATATAATTTCTAAACTTTTGGATGAAAATAAAAAAGAGATAATTAAATCACTTTTTATTGATCTAGGAAAATCTGAAATTGAAGGGCTTTCAGAAATCCTTTTAGTGAAAGAAGAAATTTCACTTATAAAAAAGAAACTCAATTCTTGGATGCGTCCAAAAAAAATTAATACACCTTTTTATCTATTTCCGTCATCCTCCAAAGTTATTTATGAACCTCTTGGGTGTGTCTTAATTCTTGGTCCATATAATTATCCATTACTTTACATTTTAAAGCCATTGGTAAATATTTTCTCAGCAGGCAATACTGCAGTTATAAAGCCATCTGAGAAATGTCCTGCGACCTCAAAACTTATAAAAATGCTTACTTCCAAATATTTTCATAAAGATGTCCTATTAACAGTAGAGGGTGATTATAAACAATCCATAAAATTAATTAAACAAAATTTTGACCACATATTTTTTACAGGAAGTACGGAAACAGGTAAATCCATTATGAAATTGGCTTCAAAAAACCTTACTCCGTTAACTCTTGAATTAAGCGGAACAAATCCTGTAATTCTTTTCAAGAATGCAGATTTAGAAGTGGCTGCTAAAAGAATTGTTTGGGGCAAATTTTTTAATTCTGGTCAATCCTGCATGGCTCCAAATCATATCTTTGTAGATAAAGAAATTGAAAATAATTTCATAGAAAAGTTAAAGGAATGTATAGTAAATTTTTATGGAGAGGATCCAATTATTTCCGAAAACTTATCAAAATTAGAGAAAAAGCAATTTACATCAACTATAGAAATTCTAAAACAATATAAAAAAGAAAAAAGAATTTTATTTGGGGGGACTTTTAGTAAAAAAAAGTTGAAAATATCTCCTACAATCTTGAGAGCTAAATTATCTGAAACAAATATTTTGCAAAAAGAACTATTCAGTTCACTCCTTCCAGTAATTGGGATTGATGATAAGGAATCAGCTTTAAAACAGATTAGTCAAACATCAAAACCATTAGCAATATACTTATTTGGAGGCAATAAAAAAATTCATAAAGAGATATCAAAAATAACTAGCTCAGGAACTATTTGTATTAATGATGTGATGCTACCTGTTCTCATTCCAAATTTGCCATTTGGTGGAATCGGTAAAAGTGGAATGGGAAAATTTCATGGAGAAGAGGGATTTCGAAATTTCTCAAATCAAAAAACCATAACATACAAAAGTTTTTTACTTGATTCAAATCTGAGGTATCCACCTTATAAAAAAATCATGAAATTTATAAGATTTATTTTTAGAGTTTAATTTACATAATTTATTTTCAAAACTATAGCGATTTCATATTAAAAGATTATCTTAAAGATAAAAGAACAGTTTAATGAAATTTACACTCATATTAATTTCTTTATTAATTAACTTTTTCTGCCTTTCATTTGTAAAATCTGAAGAAATAGTTACATCAGAAAGAACCGAAACAGAGAATTTCTCTGAGGAAGGTCCTTTAAATAAAAAACAATCTAAAATTAGAAAAATCCATATTGTAAAATTAGGAGATACACTTTCAAGTATCTCAAAATCCTATTCCATTGAAAAAAAAATAATCATAAAACTGAATGATATCAAAGATGAAAATTATATCTTTATTGGCCAGAATCTAATTATTCATGATCCCAATGAAAAATTTTCAGGACAAAATAATTTAAACACTAAAGAAAGTAAGATGTATCATATTGTTAAAGTTGGTGAAAATCTTACAGAAATTTCTACACAACATAAAGTGAATCTAGAATATTTAAAAAAAATAAACAACATTGAGAATCCAGATTCAATAAAAATTGGAGAGAAAATCCTATTAAGCAAAGCTGATATTGTTAAACTTAAGCCTGCAATACAAAATGAGGATAAAGAGAGTAGTGTTATTTTAGATATAAACAAAAAGCAATATGGGCCATTAATTATACAAAGTAAATATTTTAAGAAAAAGAATGGGAGAAAAATTATAAGTGCTTTTAATCAAGATAAGGATAAACTAATTCTCTCAATAAGTTGTGAAAGAAAACAATTAGATGTGAGAATTCCTGGAAGAAAATGGAGGGGATGGGAATCTGCTAAAGAGGAATTCGAAAAGAATCTACTAAATGATTTTTGTAAAAATTAAGATTAATATGTGTGAATAATTTCTCTGAGTAAATCAATTTTAGGTTATTGTTTTATAAGTTAAATTTTTAAATAAATGGCAATTTCAAGAGGTGATCTAGTACGAGTAAAAAGACCAGAGTCATATTGGTACAATGAAATTGGCAAAGTGGCTTCGGTAGATACATCTGGCATTAAATATAACTGTGTTGTTCGATTTGATAAAGTAAATTATGCTGGCATAAGTGGTACCGATGGTGGTGCTAATACCAACAACTTTGCCGAAAGTGAATTAGAGAAAGCTTAAAGAATTGCCTGAGTTACCAGAAGTCGAGACTGTTCGAAGAGGATTAGAGAAAAAACTAAAAAATTTTATCGTTAAAAGAGTTGAAGTTTGCAGAGACTCAACCATTGCTTATCCAATTAACAAACAAGATTTTATTGAAGGTCTACAAGGATCGATTTTATATGGATGGGATAGAAGAGGAAAATATCTAATAGGTAGACTAAAAAAAATTAAAAACAAAAAATCCGAATTTACGACTATTGAATCCCTAAATAATAATGGATTTCTTGTTGTACATTTAAGGATGACTGGATTTTTTAAAATAGTAAATAATTCTTCTAAACCTTGTAAACATACCAGAATAAGATTATTTAATAATAAAAATAAAGAACTTAGATACATTGATGTCAGAAGTTTTGGTCAAATGTGGTGGATTAAAGAGGGATTATCACCTTCCAATTTAATCAAAGGTTTAGGTTCTCTAGGACCTGAGCCATTTTCTGATAAATTTAATATTAATTATTTAAAAAAAATTATTTCTAATAGAACGAAATCAATAAAATCCATTCTTCTAGATCAAACAATTGTTGCGGGGATAGGCAATATATATGCTGATGAAAGTTTATACTTAGCTGGCATTTCGCCATTCAGAGAGGCGAGATCAATCAAAAAAAAAGAACTACAAAGACTCAAAGAATCAATTGTTGATGTTTTAGAAAAGAGTATTGGTTCAGGAGGGACAACATTTAGTGACTTTAGAGATTTAGAAGGCGAAAATGGTAATTTTGGTTTAGAAACTAATGTTTATAGAAGAACAGGTAAAGAATGCCGCAAATGTAAAAATTTAATAGAAAGAAAAAAAATAGCAGGAAGAAGCACTCATTGGTGTCGTAAATGCCAGAAATAAAAAAGGGTTTACTTTAAAAGTAAACCCTTTTAAATATTTTACCTGGCATTGAGCTATTTTCTCAAGGGGCTACCCCCTAAATATTTTCGCCGCTGATGCGTTTCACAACCGAGTTCGAGATGGATCGGAGTGGTTCCACATCGCCATGAACACCAGGATAGAATGAACCTTGAGAACTGCATAGAAAATATTTAATTTCAAAACAATAATTTGAGTTTATTAGGTCAAGCCCTCGGTCTATTAGTACTCCTCCGCTGCACTTGTTGCCAAGCTTCCACGTAGAGCCTATCAACGGGTGTTCTTCCCGTGACCTTACTGGCTTAAGCCATGGCAATACTCATCTTGAGGTGGGCTTCCCACTTAGATGCTTTCAGCGGTTATCCACTCCGCACATGGCTACCCAGCGTTTACCGTTGGCACGATAACTGGCACACCAGAGGTGCGTTCCTCCCGGTCCTCTCGTACTAGGGAGAAATCCTCTCAATATTCCTGCGCATACACCGGATATGGACCGAACTGTCTCACGACGTTCTGAACCCAGCTCGCGTACCGCTTTAATGGGCGAACAGCCCAACCCTTGGGACCGACTTCAGCCCCAGGTTGCGATGAGCCGACATCGAGGTGCCAAACCTCCCCGTCGATGTGAACTCTTGGGGGAGATCAGCCTGTTATCCCTAGAGTAACTTTTATCCGTTGAGCGACGGCCCTTCCACGCAGAACCGTCGGATCACTAAAACCGACTTTCGTCCCTGTTCGACTTGTAGGTCTCACAGTCAAGCTCCCTTCTGCTTTTGCACTCAACGACTGATTTCCAACCAGCCTGAGGGAACCTTTGTGCGCCTCCGTTACCTTTTAGGAGGCGACCGCCCCAGTCAAACTGCCCATCAGATACTGTCCGCTTCCCGGATAACGGGTAAGCGTTAGAACCCTAGCTCTGAAAGAGTGGTATCTCACCGATGACTCAATAGTACCCACAAGTACTATTTCAACGTCTCCCACCTATTCTGCGCATTCAGAGCCCGAGCACAATATCAAACTACAGTAAAGCTTCATAGGGTCTTTCTGTCCGGGTGTATGTAGTCCGCATCTTCACAGACAATTCTATTTCGCCGAGCCTCTCTCCGAGACAGCGCGCAAATCGTTACACCTTTCGTGCGGGTCGGAACTTACCCGACAAGGAATTTCGCTACCTTAGGACCGTTATAGTTACGGCCGCCGTTCACCGGGGCTTCAGTCGCTAGCTTTGCTAAAAGCTAACCAGCTTCCTTAACCTTCCGGCACTGGGCAGGTGTCAGCCCCCATACATCGTCTTGCGACTTAGCGGAGACCTGTGTTTTTGGTAAACAGTCGCTTGCGCCTCTTCACTGCGACCAGCTCTCGCTGGCACCCCTTCTCCCGAAGTTACGGGGCCATTTTGCCGAGTTCCTTAGAGAGAGTTATCTCGCGCCCCTCGGTATTCTCTACCACCCCACCTGTGTCGGTTTCGGGTACTGGCATTTGTGCCTTAACGGGTATAGGGCTTTTCTTGGAAGCATGACATCACCAACTTCGCTGCCGTAGCAGCTCGTACTCACGCCTTAGCTCAAGATGTTTTCTCCATCTCTCAAAGCCTTGAACGCTTGAACCAGTAACCAACATCTGGCCTGGCTAGCCTTCTCCGTCCCCCTTCCCAAAACACATCTGGTACAGGAATATTGACCTGTTATCCATCGACTACGCCTTTCGGCCTCGCCTTAGGTCCAGACTAACCCTCCGCGGACGAGCCTGCCGGAGGAACCCTTAGGGTTTCGGGGCATGGGATTCTCACCCATGTTTTCGCTACTCAAGCCGACATTCTCACTTCTATGCCGTCCACGTCCGCTTACGCTAACGCTTCACCCAACATAGAACGCTCCCCTACCATAAATAAATTTATCCGCAGCTTCGGTATAACGCTTAGCCCCGTTCATTTTCGGCGCAGGATCGCTCGACCAGTGAGCTATTACGCACTCCTTTGAGGATGGCTGCTTCTAGGCAAACCTCCTGGTTGTCTGGGCAATCCCACCTCCTTTATCACTTAGCGTTAATTTTGGGACCTTAGCTGGCGGTCTGGGCTGTTTCCCTCTTGACTATGGAGCTTATCCCCCACAGTCTGACTGCCTAGTTACACACAGGGTATTCAGAGTTCATATCGATTTGGTACCGCTTTCGCAGCCCGCACCGAAATGGTTGCTTTACCCCCCTGCTGGAGCACTAGACGCTACGCCTCAACGTATTTCGGGGAGAACCAGCTAGCTCCTGGTTCGATTGGCATTTCACCCCTAACCACAGCTCATCCGCTGAATTTTCAACTTCAGTCGGTTCGGACCTCCACTTGGTATCACCCAAGCTTCATCCTGGCCATGGTTAGATCACCAGGGTTCGGGTCTATAAACACTGACAAACGCCCTATTAAGACTCGCTTTCGCTGTGGCTCCACCATTTCCGGTTTAACCTGCCAGTGCCTATAAGTCGCCGGCTCATTCTTCAACAGGCACACGGTCACCCGATTAGTCGGGCTCCCATTGCTTGTAAGCTCACGGTTTCATGTTCTATTTCACTCCCCTCCCGGGGTTCTTTTCACCTTTCCCTCGCGGTACTGTTTCACTATCGGTCACACAGTAGTACTTAGCCTTACGAGGTGGTCCTCGCAGATTCACACGGAATTCCACGTGCTCCGTGCTACTCGGGATACAGCTAGGTCAACTCATCTTTCAATTACGGGGCTTTCACCCTCTGTGGCACGCCATTCAAACGTTTCTTCTAGAATCATTGATCCATATTGCTGTCCCACAACCCCGATAGTCAAGACTATCGGTTTGGGCTGTTCCCCGTTCGCTCGCCGCTACTGAGGGAGTCGTTATTTACTTTCTCTTCCTCCAGCTACTAAGATGTTTCAGTTCGCTGGGTTAGCTCGAACCAACCTATATATTCAGTTGGCCGTACAAGGGGTTGCCCCATTCGGAAATTCCCGGATCAAAGTGTGCTTCCAACTCCCCGAGACTTATCGCAGGTAACCACGTCCTTCATCGCCTCTGTGTGCCTAGGTATCCTCCGTGAGCCCTTTGTAGCTTGACCAATAACTTCAAAAAATTGAAGCATCAGCTCAATAGAATTGTTATTAATGCAATAGCAAAAATAATAAATCTGCATCATAAAAGATGCTTATTGTCTTTAAAATAATCTATGCAGTTGTCAAGGTTCTCTGAAAACAATGAATAAAATTCAATGAGTCCAGCATCTTAATAAATAAATAAAATCGATTAGGAAGCTAGATTCGTCCAGAATGATTAAAGGCACATCACAAAACAATTTCCCTTAAATATGAAAGAGGTGGTATTCAGTGGAGGTAAGCGGACTCGAACCGCTGACATCCTGCTTGCAAAGCAGGCGCTCTACCAACTGAGCTATACCCCCAACATAGAGTATGGGCCATCCTGGACTTGAACCAGGGACCTCACCCTTATCAGGGGTGCGCTCTAACCACCTGAGCTAATGGCCCAGGAAAAGTAATGGGTGTGACCTAGAAAAAACTTAGAAACTGAAATCCTTATTATTATTAAGAACCTGAGATACCGATCGACCTAAGGTGACAAAATTAATATTTACATTTTGTTGTCTCCCTGTTAGGAGGTGATCCAGCCGCACCTTCCGGTACGGCTACCTTGTTACGACTTCACCCCAGTCATTAGCCCCACCTTCGGCGTCCTCCTCCACAAGGGTTGGAGTAACGACTTCGGGCATGGCCAACTTCCATGGTGTGACGGGCGGTGTGTACAAGGCCCGGGAACGTATTCACCGCAGTATGCTGACCTGCGATTACTAGCGATTCCTACTTCACGTAGGCGAGTTGCAGCCTACGATCTGAACTGAGCCACGGTTTATGGGATTTGCTAGCTCTCGCGAGTTTGCTGCCCTTTGTCCGTAGCATTGTAGTACGTGTGTAGCCCAGGGTGTAAGGGGCATGATGACTTGACGTCATCCACACCTTCCTCCGGTTTATCACCGGCGGTCTTTCTAGAGTGCCCAACTAAATGCTGGCAACTAAAAACGTGGGTTGCGCTCGTTGCGGGACTTAACCCAACATCTCACGACACGAGCTGACGACAGCCATGCACCACCTGTCACTGCATTCCCGAAGGCACCCTCAAATTTCTAAGAGGTTCGCAGGATGTCAAACCCTGGTAAGGTTCTTCGCGTTGCATCGAATTAAACCACATACTCCACCGCTTGTGCGGGCCCCCGTCAATTCCTTTGAGTTTCACACTTGCGTGCGTACTCCCCAGGCGGAACACTTAACGCGTTAGCTACGACACCGAAGGGGTCGATTCCCCCGACACCTAGTGTTCATCGTTTACGGCCAGGACTACAGGGGTATCTAATCCCTTTCGCTCCCCTGGCTTTCGTCCATGAGCGTCAGTAATGGCCCAGCAGAGCGCCTTCGCCACTGGTGTTCTTCCCGATATCTACGCATTTCACCGCTACACCGGGAATTCCCTCTGCCCCTACCATACTCAAGCCTATCAGTTTCCACCGCCATGATGGAGTTAAGCTCCATGCTTTAACAGCAGACTTGAAAGGCCGCCTGCGGACGCTTTACGCCCAATAATTCCGGATAACGCTTGCCACTCCCGTATTACCGCGGCTGCTGGCACGGAATTAGCCGTGGCTTATTCCTCAAGTACCGTCATATCTTCTTCCTTGAGAAAAGAGGTTTACAGCCCAGAGGCCTTCGTCCCTCACGCGGCGTTGCTCCGTCAGGCTTTCGCCCATTGCGGAAAATTCCCCACTGCTGCCTCCCGTAGGAGTCTGGGCCGTGTCTCAGTCCCAGTGTGGCTGATCATCCTCTCAGACCAGCTACTGATCGAAGCCTTGGTGAGCCATTACCTCACCAACAAGCTAATCAGACGCGAGCTCATCCTCAGGCGAAATTCATTTCACCTATCGGCATATGGGGTATTAGCGGTCGTTTCCAACCGTTATCCCCCTCCTGAGGGCAGATTCTCACGCGTTACTCACCCGTCCGCCACTAACCCGAAGGTTCGTTCGACTTGCATGTGTTAAGCACGCCGCCAGCGTTCATCCTGAGCCAGGATCAAACTCTCCGTTGTGTTCAAATCCTTTTGTAGATAAATCTACTCAAATTGAATTGCTTTGACCAAACATAACAGTAAGAAACTTTAATTATTTGGTTCAAGCCTCCTTAAATAATTAAGGATTACATTGAGTGCACATTAAAAATATTTCAAAGTGACTTTCCAAGATCTCAGATCCGTTAGTCATAAAAGCTAAAAGTTAGCGATTGATGACAATTTTTATATATTCTTGACGGGACCTCACACCTTTATTGCATATACATCTCAATAAACTAAAAAAAATTTAGCTTATTTTGACGCAATAAAAGCATCAGTTCCTAAGTTTTAAATTTTCTAGGTGCAAGATTAGACTAAAATAGTCCAATCATTTTGAAGGGAAAACCCTTCTGCTGGTTGAAAGTTTAGATTTAAGTTAAATTTTCAAAATACTCAATACAAATATCTAATAATTTAATTTAGAAATGGTATGAGTAATGCAAAAAAAAAATTTTTTGCCCAGAAGAAAATACTAAACCATTTAACTATGATTATGCAACCATTAATACATAATTTTTTCAATTAATATTTTTGTGGTTCAATTACTACACAACTAACTAGGCTGTAAATAAAGGGAATTTAAATGAAATGGCAGAAAGATTTAGTCAAAAAAATTTAAGAGTTCGACCCAGTTCAGATGAAGACAAAATTGTAACAAATGCAAAAGAACACTTTGAAAAGACCCTTGTAGAAATATCAGGAGAGTTAGTTGGAAGCGTTGCAGCTCTAGAACACCCTGCAAAAAACCTCAAACTCAATTACGGAGAAATCTTTCTTAGAGACAATGTTCCAGTAATGATTTACCTTATTACTCAAAAAAGATATGAAATTGTTAAGAAGTTTTTAAGTGTTTGTCTTGATCTACAAAGCACTAATTATCAAACTCGTGGAGTATTTCCAACAAGTTTTATAGAAGAGAAAGGTAACTTAATAGGTGACTATGGTCAGAGATCTATAGGAAGAATAACTTCAGCCGATGCAAGTCTCTGGTGGCCAATATTATGTTGGTTTTATGTTAATAAGAGTGGTGATTATTCTTTTGGGAAAAGCCAAAGTGTGCAAAGAGGGATACAACTTTTACTTGATTTAGTATTACATCCAACGTTTGAGGGTACCCCTGTTTTATTTGTCCCAGATTGCGCATTTATGATCGATAGGCCAATGGATGTATGGGGGGCACCTTTAGAAGTCGAAGTTTTACTTCATGGATGCTTAAAAAGCTGTATTAAGCTGATGGAATTAAGTCGTGAAGATCACGTGAGTAGATTATTGGATCAAAGACTGATACTTACAAGTAAGTGGGTAGAAGATTTAAAAAGTTTTCTATTAAAACACTACTGGGTTACTAGTAAAACAATGCAAATTTTAAGAAGGAGACCAACAGAGCAATATGGAGACGACCAACACTTTAACGAATTTAATGTTCAACCCCAAGTAGTACCATCTTGGCTTCAAGATTGGTTAGAGAATAAAGGTGGTTATCTTATTGGAAATATAAGGACCGGGAGGCCAGATTTTAGATTTTACAGTTTAGGTAATTCTTTAGCATGTATGTTTGGAGTTCTACCACCTGCTGAACAAAGAGCACTATTCAGATTAGTTTTACATAATAGACAACATCTTATGGGACAAATGCCTATGAGGATTTGTCATCCTCATATGGATGTAGAAGAGTGGCAAAATAAAACCGGATCCGATCCAAAAAATTGGCCATGGAGCTATCACAATGGTGGCCATTGGCCTAGTTTACTTTGGTTTTTTGGGACCTCAGTCCTTCTACATCAAAAAAGATTTCCAACTGCAGATGTAATTTTAATGGAAGAGATGAGATCTTTAATCGAAGAATCATATTGGTGCCAGTTGAATCAACTACCAAAACAGGAATGGGCAGAATATTTTGATGGGCCAACAGGCACATGGGTTGGTCAGCAGTCTAGAACCTATCAAACATGGACAATTGTTGGTTTTCTATTAATGAATCATTTTTTACGAGAAGATAATAATGATTTAGATATGTTTAATATTTAAAACAACCCAAGTGTTAAAGACTTATCTATTGGTAAACAGGCTCCTATTCCTAAATAGACGGTTAAAAAAGTTCCAAAAAGAAAGACTGACATTGCTACAGGTCTTCTAAATGGATTTGAAAACTTATTAACATTTTCTATGAAAGGCAAAATCATTAATCCGAGAGGAATTAATGTTTGTAATGCTATACCTAACAATTTGTTAGGTACAACTCTAAGTATTTGAAATACTGGGTAAAGATACCATTCAGGAAGAATTTCTAAAGGGGTGGCAAAAGGATTAGCTTTATCTCCCAACATAGCCGGATCTAGAACAGCAAGACCCACAACACAAGCTATGGTTCCTAATATTACAACTGGGAAAATGTATAAAAGGTCATTAGGCCAAGCTGGTTCACCATAATAATTATGGCCCATTCCTTTGGCTAACTTTGCTCTTAATTTAGGATCATTTAGATCGGGTTTTTTTAAAGTTGACATATAAAATTATCAAAAAGTTTATTTGTAAGTATTATAGATGTTTATAAAGGACCAGAAATACCTTGTTTACGAATCATAAGAAAATGCATAAGCATAAACACTGCAAGAGACCAAGGGAGTACAAAAGTATGCAAACTATAAAATCTCGTTAGTGTTGATTGACCTACGCTTTCTCCGCCACGAAGAAGTTCAACCATAAAATCTCCTATAACTGGTATAGCTGCAGGAACTCCAGAAACAATTTTTACAGCCCAATATCCAACTTGATCCCAAGGCAGTGAATAACCTGTAACACCAAAAGCAACAGTTATTACTGCCATTACAACTCCTGTCACCCAAGTTAATTCTCTTGGCCTTTTGAATCCCCCTGTTAGATATACTCTAAAAACATGCAAAATCAACATAAGGACCATCATAGAAGCACTCCATCTATGAACAGACCTAATTAACCACCCAAAACTTACATCTGTCATCAAGTAATTAACTGAATTATAAGCTTGCGTAACAGTAGGTTTATAATAAAAAGTCATTGCAAAACCTGTTGCAAATTGAATTAGGAAGCATACTAGGGTTATGCCTCCTAAACAGTAAAAGATATTTACGTGAGGGGGTACGTACTTGGAAGTTACGTCGTCAGTTATGTCTTGGATTTCGAGTCTTTCTTGAAACCAATCATAAACAGATGAGGAATTCGCCATCCACAAAAAAAAGCTTTGATATAAAGAGCTTACTTAAAATTCACTTACTTGGTGTTAACACTTAACCCAATGAATTCATCTTTTAACAAATTTTTAATATTCAGAAAATGGATAATTATCATAGTTATCTTTATTTTTTCAACTAATTTCTTGTTTATCCAAAATGTCAATGCTCTCAGTGATAGCAGGCAATTTGTACTGGATGCTTGGACCCTGGTCAATGAGGGATATTATGATCCTGAGAGACTAGATGAAATCCAATGGAAGAGATTAAGGCAAAAAACATTACAGAAACAAATTGAAACATCAAATGAGGCTTATTCTGCAATCGAAGACATGTTAAAGCCACTAGAGGACCCTTTTACTAGAGTTCTTAGACCAAAAGATTACCAACTTCTTAAATCAAGTAATTTTGGAAGCGAGATTAATGGGGTAGGACTCCAGTTAGGAGAAGATGAAGCTACAAAACAAATTAAAGTTATTTCAACATTAGCAGGATCCCCTGCTGAAGAGGCAGGAATAATTAGTGGTGATTTCATAAATACAGTTGATGGGATTTCCTCTGAAGATTTAGGTCTTGCTAATACGGCCTCAAAGCTTAGGGGTGCATCGGGAACTAAAGTTCTCGTTCAAATCTCTTCATCAACTGGTGAAATTAGAGAAATTGATTTGGAGAGAAGATCAGTAGAATTGAGGCCAGTAAGAACGAAGCGATTAAGAGATGACTCACACACAATTGGATATCTTCGGATAACTCAATTTAGTGAAAGCGTCCCGAAAAAAATTGAAGAAGCTTTACAAGAACTTAAAGATAAAGAAGTTGAAGGATTAATACTTGATTTAAGAAATAACTCTGGGGGCTTGGTTAGTTCTGGAATTGCAGTAGCAGATTCATTTTTAAGTGAAAAGCCAATAGTGGAAACAAAAGATAGAAACGGCATTAAAGATGCAATAATTTCTCAAAAAAATACTTTTTTTGACGGCCCAATGGTAACTCTGGTTAATAAAGGCACAGCTAGTGCAAGTGAAATTCTCGCGGGATCATTGCAAGATAATCAAAGATCAACTCTTATGGGAGAACAAACTTATGGTAAAGGTCTTATCCAGTCTCTAAAAAGTTTAGGAGAAGATAGCGGAATAGCGATTACTGTTGCAAGTTATTTAACACCCAAAGGAAACAATATACAGGGAAGAGGTATAACACCAGATAAAATACTAGATCTCCCAGAAGCAAGGGAATATGGCAATGCAGAAGATAAGTGGGTAAAAAATGCAGAGATATTCTTAAACTCTTTGTTTGATGAAAATAAGACAGAAGAATCAAGTAATGAATTAGTAATCCAGGATGTTAAAAATTAAAAAAATTTTTTTATTAATTTGATTCTAATTTTGTTATGAGTAAAAGAATTTTTCATGATCCAATACACAAAGAAATAATTATTGACTCTGAAAAAGAAGAAGAATTAATGATTATGCAATTAATTGATACTGCAGCATTTCAGAGATTGAGGAGAATCAAACAACTTGGGTCAGCATCACTCCTTTTTCATGGTGCAGAATCTAGTAGATTTACTCACTCACTTGGTGTATTTTACGTTGCAAGAAAGATTTACAAAAGACTCGTTGATAAGAGACCTGAGTTTAGTAAACATAAATTTGTTCTCTATGGAGCAGCACTTCTCCATGATTTAGGTCATGGTCCTTTAAGCCATACCAGTGAGGCTATTTTTTCGCATAATCATGAATACTGGTCACAAAATCTTGTTAAAAACTATCCACCAATTTCAATGATTCTTAAAAATTTTGGGACAGAATTGCCTGCACAAATTAGTGAATTATTTGGATCTCAAAATTTATTCTCTGAGCCATTAAAAACATTAATTAGCAGCGAAATAGATTGTGATCGTCTTGATTATCTTTTACGTGATAGTTACAACACTGGTACTAAATATGGATTAGTAGATTTAGAGAGAATAATTTCAGCTCTAACTTTTTCCCCTGATGGAAATATTGCTATTAAACCTAAGGGTGTCATAGCAATTGAACATTTTCTATTTCTAAGAAACATAATGTATAGAACTATTTATAACCATAGAATTAACGAAATTACTACATGGATTTTAGAAAAAATTATATACTTAATTAAAAACAACGATGCAAAAAAAATATGGATGGATGAATGCCTGCATCAATTAATTTTTAAATCAGAAAATCTTGACTTTAAAAGTTTTCTCAAAAATGATGATATTGTTTTTCACTACCATCTCATGAAATGGCAAGAGGATTCTTTTGAACCTCTAAAGACGCTGTGTAAAATGTTTATCAATAGAAATTTGCTAAAAGCATCAGATATAAGTTTTTTGACTAAATTAAAAAGATTAGAGATCTTAGCTTTTGCAAGAAACAAATGTAAGATAAAGAATTATGATTCAGAGATATTTTGCGGAATAAAAGAAAGGATCTTTCAAGGTTTTAAATCCGATAACTCCTTTAAAATATGGGATGGAATATATCAATACTCATTAGAAAATAACTCAGAATTAATAAAAACATTATCCAAATCTATAGAATGTTCATTAATTATTTACCCTAGTGAATTTAGAACAGAGATTGAAGAGCAAATTAAATTATTAAAATGACTAAATACTTTACATGGAAATAATTTTAAAGAATTTAGTTAATGAAAGTATTAAAAGAATTTCTTTTAAGGATTTCGATACTTTTGGTAATCTTATTGATCAACTAAACCAAATATCAAAACCAGCTCAAGCAATACTAATAACCATTAATGAAAGTATTAAGGCGCAAGAATTATTAAAATTAAAAATTTTACTCCAATCTCTAAATATCAAAATTAATAATTTATATACTGATAGTATAGAGATATTACTCAGTGGGAAGTCTTTAAAAATTAATTCAATATTACTTAATGAAAAAGACATTAAAAATAAATTTTTTAGACCACCAGTAAAAAAACATAAGGACGTTTTTCACAAAGGAACAGTCAGATCAGGCACAAGAATATCTTCAAATGGTGATCTATTTGTAATTGGCGATGTCAATCCAGGAGGTATAGTTTCTGCAAAAAATAATGTTTATATCTGGGGAAAACTATTAGGTATAGCATTTGCTGGAGAAGATGGAGATAAGACTGCATCAATCACATCACTTTATTTAAACCCTCTCCAGTTAAGAATTTGCGATAAAATTGCTTTAGGTCCAAAGGAAAAACCAAAGTATCAATATCCAGAAGTTGCGCTTTTAGAGGGAAACTCAATAATCATTAAACCTTACATAATTTCATTTTAAAAAAATCAATAATTTGAAATATTTTTTTTTGCAGATTGCAAATTTAAGGATTACTTAATCTTTCTTAAAATTAACTTTATAGAATCTATCTTATTATTTGGAAAATAATTTTAATCTATTTGTGGCGGATCATACGCGCACCATTTTGGTTTGTTCAGGAAAAGGTGGAGTTGGGAAAACCACTTTAACTGCAAACTTAGGCATTGCTCTTGCACACAGTGGGGCATCAACAGCTGTTCTTGACGCTGATTTTGGATTAAGAAACTTAGATCTTCTTTTAGGTTTAGAAAACCGAATTATATATACCGCCCAAGATGTTCTTGATAAAACCTGTCGTTTAGATCAAGCATTAGTGAGACACAAAAAAGAACCTAATTTAGCGCTTCTACCAGCAGGTGATCCTAGAATGTTGGATTGGATGAGACCTGAGGATATGAAAAAAATAAGCAATTTACTTTGTGAAAAATTTGATTATGTTCTTGTTGATTGTCCTGCTGGAGTTGAAGATGGTTTTAAAAATGCTCTTTCCGCATGTAAAGAAGCCATAGTTGTTACTAATCCTGAGTTATCTGCAGTTCGTGATGCAGATAGGGTAATAGGAATACTTAATACATCAGATATACAACCAATACAACTTGTTATTAATAGAGTTAGACCTAATATGATGGCAAATCAAGAAATGCTTTCAATAGAGGATGTTCAAAGTATTCTTTCATTACCTTTGCTAGGTATTGTTCTCGAAGATGAACAAGTAATAATAAGTACTAATAGAGGAGAACCTCTAACTCTTTCAGATAATAAATCTCCGGCAAAAAAATGCTATTTAAATGTTTCGCAAAGGCTTACAGGAAAAGATATTCCAATTATCGATCCAAAGAACGAAGGTAAAAGCTTAAAAGATAAGTTTATGAGATTAATGCAAACTAAGATTTTCTAAAAAATGATGACGCTTAGAGACCTTATCAACAAATTATTAGGCAGAGAGCCAGCAAGTGCTAACACTGCTAGGGAAAGATTACAGTTAGTTCTTGCTCATGACAGAGTTGACATGAGTTCACTGACCACGGATCTTCTTGACAAAATGAGAAAAGAGATTCTTGATGTTGTGGCTAAATATGTTGAGATTGATTTTGATGAAGTAGCTGTAAGTTTAGAAACAGAAGACAGGATGACTGCATTAGTTGCCAATTTACCAATCAAAAGAACCCTTTCTGGAGAAATTCAATTTAAGAAAAATGATAAAAATCCAAAGAAATAATAAAATTTCAAAAAGCTAATTTAATAAATTCCTAATTTACCCTCTTATATGTAAAATAGAATTTCGCCGGCTTAGCTCAGCGGTAGAGCAGCGCTTTTGTAAAGCGAAGGTCATCAGTTCAAATCTGTTAGCCGGCATATAAAACTTATTATTATTCTTCTTGATTAAAAGAAAACAGAAAAATAAAAACTAATAAAAGAAAAAATGGTAAATACCTAATTTCAACTATATGAGTAAAGATTTGAGAAATGGGTTCAAATAACCAATAAGCAAAAAATTGGATCAAGAATATAAAAAAAAACAAAAAAAGCATCAGGCAACCTCTGGAATATGAACTTTCCCCTTTCTAATTAATTTCCATTTTCCTTTTTTAACCCAAAATATAATCGTACTAGCTTCACCACTACATTCATCCCAAGGTACAGGCCCTAAAATATCAATGCCTGGCATATTGAGCGACACCTCTTCTGCGGTTTTTTTTGGATTAACACCTGATAAATTTGCACTAGAAGTTAGTAATGGACCAGTTTCTTTAATGAGTGACTTTGCCATTAGTGAATTAGGTACTCTTATTCCAATAGTCAAATTACTACTCGTAACTATTGATTTTTTTTTGTTTGAGATAGGGATAATCATTGTTAAAGCTCCTGGCCAATATTGAGAAGATATACTTTTGTAATCTTGTAATGCAGATTTATGTACATACTCTTCAACTTGACAAGTTTCTGCTCCCATGAGAATTAGTGGCTTTTTTTTATCTCTTTTTTTTGTCTTATAAATAATTTCTGAGTAACTTGGCAAGCAACCAATAGCTGGTAAAGTATCAGTCTGAAAAATGATTGGATAACCATGATTTATTTTTTCTATAGCTAAATTTTGTTTTATAATGTTCATTTTTAGTTGTTCAATAATAAACTATTTATATCTCCCAATTGTAAATCTTCCAATACCAGAGAAATCTTGCAATACCTTGACCAATGTAAAACCATTTTCTAAAAAAATATTTTTAACTTTATCACCTTGATTAAAGTGATTTTCAAGAATTAAAAAACCTTTTTCACGTAAAAATATAGGTGCTTTTTTAACTATTTCCTGAATATGATCTAAGCCAGATTCTCCTCCTAAAAGAGCGGTTTTTGGTTCGTATTTCTTCACTTCAGTTGGTAATTTTTCATAAGTTTCTCTAGGAATATAGGGTGGGTTTGAGATGGCAAGATCTATTTCCCCTTCGAAATTTTTGAGAGGTTCCCACCAATGTCCGCATATAAATTTTAAATTTGAGTTATTAGGGCAATTTGCATAATTTCTCGAAGCGATTTCTATTGCGTTTTTATCAATATCAGTTGCAATTCCAAACCATTGTGGATTTTTTAATGCCAATGCAATACTTATTGCACCAGATCCTGTTCCAAGATCGACAAATGTGATTCTTTCATATCTATCTTTAAAAGTTTCTAAAGCAATATCGATAATGAGCTCTGTTTCTGGTCTTGGAATAAGAACTTTATTGGAAACCTCTAATCTAAGATCTCTCCAAAAAGCAAGTCCACATAAATGTTGGATTGGGATAGAACTACTTATATGCTTATCCCATAAAATTTCTAGATATTCTAAATTTACTTTTAGTTTTATATTTTGTTCTGATTTAAATTTTATTAAGTTTAATTTTTTATTAGATAATCCGCCAACAGAATCTAATAAAAAATTCAATGATTGAACATCTCCCCCTATTAAAAGTTGTTTTTTTTTCCACGATAGTAGTTTTTGCGTGGAAACATTAAACATTAAAATTTAATTCTTAGCGCTTTGGACCTAATTTACCTTTACTAGAGTCTGAATAAAAGCTTGATTTTTCACCATCTTGCGTAGAAATAAATAAACCTATCAAAAAGATGGTTGGAACACCTACAAAAAGAAGGCTAGCTACGAATCCGAAATTTGTTGTTTCCATTTAATTCAAAAAAGTCAAAGTCATTTGTATTATGAATATAAACCTTTAATTTGAAATAAAGTGTAAAAATCTAAAATTTCGCAAACTCATTAACAGTCTTAAACAATTTAACGAGGTAGTTTCTTATTCTCAGCTGAATTTCTCAATTCTTCTAAGTTCGATGGAGGAGATTGAGGTTTTGTAAGAATTAATGCTGATGATTTGATTAGAGTTTGGCAAGCAAGCCTCCAATTATCAGGCCTATTCTTTAGTTTTTCTTCTTCCACAGAAGTGAGTGGAGTTAAAGAATTTTTGGTACCCCCTTCAACTGAGACAAAACATGTGCTACATTGACCGGCGCCGCCGCAATTGCCCAAAATCCCTTTTAAGCCATATAGTTGTAATTTTTCTTTAATCACGAGATCTCGTAAATTTTCTCCGGGATTACATTGAATATCAATTCCTTCGCGGATGAATCTGATTGTTGCCATTTTTTTGTTATTTTTTTATATTTTGGCGTTTTACTTTGAGAATTGTGACCAAAATATTAACAATTTTTTGTCTAAAATTCCCCGAAACTTAAGTTACACAAAACGATTAGAGCAATTTTACTAAAAAAATTAATTTATTTACAAAAATCCCTCAAAGCGTAAAAAACCCTTACTATCATGTTGTTTAGCTGTTTATTCAGCATCGTTACAAGAATTTTAACCGATGGGATTGCCTTGGTATCGAGTTCACACAGTAGTTATTAACGACCCAGGTCGACTGCTTGCTGTGCATCTCATGCATACTGCATTATTAGCCGGCTGGGCCGGCTCAATGGCTTTATACGAATTAGCCATTTTTGACCCTTCTGACGCTGTTCTCAATCCAATGTGGAGACAGGGGATGTATGTCATGCCTTTTATGGCAAGATTAGGTATCACAAGTAGTTGGAACGGATGGGATATCACGGGAGCCACTGGGGTTGATCCAGGATTCTGGAGCTTTGAGGGTGTTGCTGCTGCTCACATAGTATTCAGTGGTCTCTTAATGCTCGCTTCAATTTGGCATTGGACATATTGGGATTTAGATTTATGGGAAGACTCAAGGACAGGCGAACCTGCTCTTGATCTTCCAAGAATATTTGGGATACACCTTCTTCTTGCAGGTCTTACTTGTTTTGGTTTTGGTGCCTTTCATTGCGCAAATGTTGGAATATGGGTCTCAGACCCATATGGATTAACAGGACATGTAGAGCCTGTAGCACCTTCTTGGGGGGTTGATGGATTTAATCCCTTTAACCCTGGAGGAATAGTAGCAAACCACATTGCTGCAGGACTTATGGGGATTATTGGTGGAATATTCCACATTACTAATAGGCCTGGAGAGAGGCTATACAGAGCTCTTAAACTAGGAAGTTTAGAAGGAGTCTTAGCTAGCGCTTTAGCTGCTGTTCTTTTTGTTTCATTTGTTGTAGCAGGGACTATGTGGTATGGCTCAGCAACTACTCCTGTTGAACTATTTGGGCCAACAAGGTACCAATGGGATTCTGGTTATTTCAAAACGGAAATTAATAGAAGAGTTCAAACCGCTATTGATAATGGTGCTACTAGGGAAGAAGCATATGCATCGATTCCTGAGAAATTAGCATTTTATGATTATGTAGGAAATAGTCCTGCTAAAGGAGGACTGTTTAGAGTTGGAGCTCTTGTTAATGGTGATGGATTACCTACCGGTTGGCAGGGTCACATCGCATTCCAAGATAAAGATGGTAATGATTTAGAAGTTAGAAGAATTCCCAACTTCTTTGAAAATTTCCCTGTTATTCTTGAGGATAAAGAAGGTAATGTAAGAGCTGATATCCCTTTCAGAAGAGCTGAGGCAAAGTATTCATTCGAACAAACTGGCATAACAGCTACAATTTATGGTGGAGATCTTAATGGTCAAACATTTACAGACCCTGCTGTAGTTAAAAGGTTGGCCAGAAAAGCACAGCTAGGAGAAGCCTTCAAGTTCGATAGAGAAACTTACAAGTCTGATGGGGTATTCAGGAGCTCCCCAAGAGCTTGGTTTACTTATGCACATTTGTGTTTTGGATTATTGTTCTTATTTGGTCACTGGTGGCATGCATCAAGAACCCTTTATAGAGATTCCTTTGCTGGAATTGACGCTGAAATAGGCGATCAAGTTGAGTTCGGACTCTTTAAGAAGCTTGGTGATGAATCCACTAGAAGAATCCCAGGAAGGGTTTAAAGTCAACTTTATTATTTTTTCTCATGGAAGCCTTTGCTTACGTACTTATTTTAACTCTCGCAGTTGTTACTCTATTTTTTGCGGTCGCTTTTAGAGATCCCCCTAAATTTGACAGAAAATAAAGTATTTAAAAACCTCCTTTTTTTAAAGGGGGTTTTTTAAATACTTTTCATAATCCTGAAATTACTCTACTATTAGAGGTACAGTATGTCTTATTTCGCTATATGCAGTGTCCTACCTGTAAAAATACAGACAGTAGAGTTTTGGAATCAAGATCTGCTGACACTGGAAAGAGTGTGAGGAGGAGGAGAGAATGTTTAAATTGTGGATTTAGATTTACAACATATGAAAGAGTAGAAACAATGCCAATATCAGTGATTAAGAATGACGGGAGCAGAGAATTGTTTAATAAAGACAAATTGATTAATGGCATATCCAGGGCATGCGAGAAAACAAAATTTTCAAGAGATGCGATCATAAATTTTGTTGATGCTATTGAATCCCAAGTAGTACAAGACTCAAACAAAGATATTAAATCTTCTCAAATTGGAGAATTGGTTCTCACAAGGCTTAGAGAAGAAAATGAAGTTGCATACATAAGATATGCTTCAGTTTATAGAAAGTTTAATGGTGTAAAAGATTTTGTTTCTACTCTTGAATCATTAAAGGGAAGTTCAAAAAATCAATTAGCTTCTATTTTATAAATTCTGCATATTAAAGTGTAGAATATCTAATACATTAATATGCTTTTTGGTTTGCAGGCTAAAAGCATACCTTTCTAACTACCTTAGGTAGTCTGCGTCTTCAAAAATGAACGAAAATTCTTCCCAAACAGTAAAGGAAATTTCTGATGATAAAGAAATTAAAAAATCAACTTTAGGAAAGAAATCTTTAGAAACTCCAAAAGAGGAAGATTTATCATTTGAAAATAAGGATATTCCTACTGCAGATTCATCCTCAAGTAGAAAAAATAGTGATTTTGATTCTGCAGGTTTCACTCAAGAAGAATTTGCTTCTCTACTAGGGAAATATGACTATAATTTTAAGCCTGGTGATTTAGTAAAAGGGACAGTCTTTGCTCTAGAACCTAAAGGAGCAATGATAGATATAGGTGCTAAAACAGCAGCTTTCATGCCTATGCAAGAAGTTTCGATAAATCGAGTAGAAGGTCTCAGTGATGTTTTACAACCCTCTGAAACTAGAGAATTCTTCATAATGACGGAAGAGAATGAAGACGGTCAACTAGCATTATCTATAAGAAGAATAGAATATCAAAGAGCTTGGGAAAGAGTGAGACAATTACAAAAAGAAGATGCCACGATTTATTCAGAGGTCTTTGCAACAAATAGAGGTGGTGCTCTTGTAAGAGTAGAGGGATTGAGAGGTTTTATCCCAGGATCTCATATTAGTGCACGTAAAATTAAAGACGATTTAGAAGGTGAATATTTACCTTTAAAATTTCTTGAGGTTGATGAAGAAAGAAATCGACTTGTCTTAAGTCATAGAAGAGCTCTAGTCGAGAAGAAAATGAACCGACTAGAAGTTGGAGAAGTTGTAGTTGGTAATGTAAAGGGTATAAAACCTTATGGAGCTTTTATTGATATTGGAGGAGTTAGCGGTCTTTTACATATTTCTGAAATAAGTCACGAACACATAGAGACACCTCATAATATTTTAAATGTAAATGATCAAATGAAAGTAATGATTATAGATTTAGATTCTGAGAGGGGAAGAATATCTTTATCAACCAAAGCTTTAGAACCAGAACCAGGAGATATGTTAACTGATCCACAAAAAGTCTTTAGTAAAGCTGAAGAAATGGCTGCCAAATACAAACAAATGTTGTTTGAACAAACTGATGAAAATGAAGATCTTATTACCGTTTCTGATGAAAATTGAATTAGTTATTAATACATTTTTTAGTTAATTATTGTAATTTGGAATTAATAAACATTGATTAGTTTTTACGATTTAATCTAGGATCAATTTGAATGCTATAAAAATTAATTTTTTATGAGTGATTTTATTTTCACATCTGAATCCGTTACTGAAGGCCACCCTGACAAAATATGTGATCAAATAAGTGATGGAGTATTAGATGCTCTATTAACCGAAGATCCTGAAAGTAGAGTCGCTTGTGAAACGGTAGTCAATACTGGTCTGTGTTTACTTACAGGAGAAATTACCTCGAACGCAAAGATTGATTACATTAAACTAGTCAGAAATATAATCAAAAAAATTGGATATGAAGGTTCTAGAGCTGGAGGGTTTGACTCAAATAGTTGCGCTGTATTAGTTGCTCTAGATGAACAATCTCCAGATATCTCCCAGGGCGTGAATAAGGCAGAAGACGCTAATGACGATTTTGATAAAAATATAGGAGCTGGGGATCAAGGGATAATGTTTGGATATGCATGCGACGAAACTCCTGAAATGATGCCTTTACCCATAAGTTTAGCTCATAGATTAGCAAGACAACTTGCAAAAGTAAGGCATGAAAATTTACTTGATTATTTACTACCTGATGGGAAAACACAAGTAAGCATCAATTATAAAGATGGGGTTCCTGTTTCAATAAACACAATTTTAATCTCTACTCAACACACTTCAGAGATTCAAGGAATTAAAGATGAGGCAGAAATTCGCAAAAAAATAAAAGAAGATTTATGGATCAACGTTGTTTTACCTGCTACTGAAGATTTATCAATAAAACCATCAAGAGAAGAAACTCGATTTTTAGTAAATCCGACTGGAAAATTTGTTGTAGGTGGACCTCAAGGAGACGCGGGACTTACAGGCAGGAAAATTATCGTAGACACCTATGGTGGTTATGCGAGACATGGTGGGGGGGCATTTTCTGGTAAAGATCCCACTAAGGTGGATAGATCGGCAGCTTATGCAGCAAGATACGTAGCAAAAAGTATTGTCACAGCTAAATTAGCTAAAAAAGCTGAGGTGCAACTAAGTTATGCCATTGGAGTAGCTAAACCTATATCAATTCTTATAGAGACATTCGGGACTGGGATAATATCAGAAGCTGATTTAACAGAAATCATAAAAAATAATTTCGACTTGAGACCAGCAGCAATAATTGAAGAATTTGACTTAAAAAAACTTCCTAAAAAAATGGGGGGGGATTTCTTTATAAAAACTGCATCTTATGGTCATTTTGGCAGGAATGATTTGCAACTACCTTGGGAGAATGTACAAAAGAAAGCAGATCAGTTAATACAAGCCTCTAAAATATTTCTATAACATTTATGCTAGAGAAGTTTTTCGGAGGTTTAGATTTCGGCACTAGTGGAGCACGAATATCCATAATTGATTCAAATAGAGATTTAGTTTACACAAGTTCAGTAATTTATAAATACCAGTTTTCAAGTCCTTTATCATGGAGCTCATCTTGTCAAGAATTATTAAATAACTTACCTGACGAATTAAAAAAAGATATTAAGGGATTAGCTATTTCAGGTACCTCTGGAACATTAACAGCTTGCGACTTAAAAGGGAAAACTTTCGGTGAAGCTATCCCTTATTATCAGATTTGCGATGGTCATAAAGATCTTATAGATTCATTAGCTGAGGGAGAAGATCATTTAAAAACCCCCTTTAGTAGCCTTTCTAAAGCTTTAAAACTTATTGATAAATACGGGGAAAATATCTTATTAAGGCATCAATCTGATTGGATAACTGGTTGGTTAATTAAAGATTGGACTCACGGGGAAGAGGGAAATAATATAAAACTTGGTTGGAATCTTGAAAAAGAGTCTTGGCCTAAAAGCTACGTTGGCACAAATTTAATAAAATGCTTACCTAAAATTATTAAAAGTGGTTTACCAATTGGATTAATTAATGAGACCTTAGCCAAAAAATTTAATTTGAACAACAAACTTCAAATAATCTCTGGAACTACAGATTCCAATGCTGCCTTTTTAGCAGCCGGATTAAAAAAAAGAGAAGGTTTAACTATTTTAGGCACAACAATCGTACTAAAAAAAAACATAAACAAGCATATTAAAGAAAAAGGTATTACGATTCACAGAATTGGAGATGAATTAGTTTGTGGGGGAGCCTCAAATGCTGGATGCGGTATTTTGTCTAAATTTTTTTCTGATTCAGAAATCAGAGAATTAAGCCGACAGATAAATCCTAAAAAACACACATCTTTGAATCTTTTACCACTTAATAGTAAAGGAGAAAGATTTCCAGAAAATAATCCATCATTAGAGCCAATTCTGAATCCTAGACCAGTGAGTGACTCACTTTATTTACATGCATTGCTCGAAGGTCTTGCTCAAATTGAATTAAAAGGGTGGAAAAAACTTCAAGAAATCACAGGATCTCTTCCCGAAAAAATTGTTACGATCGGTGGTGGTTCTAAAAATCCTCAATGGAGATCAATAAGAGCAAAAACTATAAATATCCCCATAGTTACATGCAATAAAACAACCTCCTATGGAACTGCTTTACTAGCTAGCAATTCAAAATAAATTTTTTAATTAAAAAATAATTTAAATATGAATTAAGATATCAAAATTTAATTAAAAAGGGTTTCACAAACTACACATATTAATTTAAAGTAGACAGGTTAGAGCCGGGATAGCTCAGTTGGTAGAGCAGGCGACTGAAAATCGCCGTGTCCCCAGTTCAAATCTGGGTCCTGGCACCTTTAATAAAAGGGTTAAATGAGCATCTGAAAAGGTGCTTTTTTAATGCCTAAAATTAGTTCTGACAGTTCTTTTCAGGATATCTAAAGAAACACTTAGAGAGCAAAAAAGAACTCTCTGAGGGTCATATATTTGGAATGTAAGTGGAATGTTAGTTGAGCAATAAAATTACTAATTTTTTAATCCCCAGAACTTACATTCCATCTCCATAGAAGTTTGCTCTTATGTTTTCACTCATATCATCCATTTCTTGAGTCCTTTTAAAATGCTTGCTGTAGTTGCATAAGCATTACATTCAGTACACCATCTTTTTTTAAACTGGTTTTTCATCTTCAGCAGGCTTCTCTTCTTCAGCAGGCTTTACATCCTCAACTGGCTTCTCTTCTTCAGCAGGCTTTACATCCTCAACTGGCTTCTCTTCTTCAGCAGGCTTTACATCCTCAACTGGCTTCTCTTCTTCAGCAGGCTTTACATCCTCAGCTTGCTTCTCTTCTTCAGCAGGCTTTACATCCTCAACTGGCTTCTCTTCAGGTGAAATACTTTTTAAAAATTTAATAAGTCTATTGTAAAGATCTTTTAGAAAGTTAAAAATTGTTAGTAGGAAATCTTTCATATTAAAATCCCTTTATATTCTCTAAAATTTTGGTTGACTAAAAATAAAACATATATTTTTTTTAAAGCCTTTTAGAAATAATACTTAATACTTTATTAAGCCAACTAATATTTAATGGAGTTAATAACATTCCATTTTGTAATAGAAATTATCCTGCACAACCATTCTTATTAAATGGATATGGAATGTTAGTGGAATGTTAGTTAAAAAATTAACCCCAAAAAAGGGTCTTTATGGTATAAATATGATACAGAAAATTAACTATTTTTAATATTGTCTCCAGTTCAAATCTGGGTCCTGGCACCTTTAAACCCTGTCTTAGACAGGGTTTTTATATTTTTAAATGGTCTTATACCTATAAAGCGCTAATCATTCTATAAATTATTAAGTCAATATTAATTGGTCCTCTCCTTTAAAAACAAGTTATATAAATTTTATTATTTAAAATAATGGACTTATTTGGGAAATTTGTGAATTTTTTTGAGAATTCTGAATTTAAATTTAAATTACCTCCCAATTACTGCAATACAAATCTGAAGTATCATGAAAATAACCTTTGCCGAACCATTTATTTGGAGCAATTATTCTTTTTTTTGGATTTTTTGATAACCAGGAGCCCCACCAAGAGAAAGAAGAATTAGCAATAATGAAATCATCACACAAAGACATCTTACATAAGTCTGTAAGATTATTCCCTCCCTCTGAGAACACAAACCTTTCTCCAGTAAACTCAGTAATACACCAATTTATATCATCAGAAAAAATTATTACCTTACGTTTTTTATCAAACTTTGAGAGTGCCGCATCATAATATTCTTTAGGACATAGTGGATGATTTTCAATGTTTTTAATATAATCTCCCCTTCTTACGTGCAATGCAATAGGTTTGTCAAGAGAAAGTATAGTCCTTTCGCAAGGTTCATAAATACAATCTTTAAACTGAAAGTCTTCTCTAATTTTTTCTTCAATATGGTCAAAATATTTTGCACTTTGTAAAAAGCCATATAGATTATGTCCATCAGGCATATTTTCAAAAAGGTTTTTGTCAAAATGAAAGTGTGCCTCTTTTAAATAAGGGCCATTGCAAGAACCAATTTTAGTTATATTTTTTAATTTAAAAGCTTCGAATAATTGGTGATCCTTCCATTCATTTCGAAAATCACTTACTGGTATTTGAAAATCAAATCCACGATGAGCAGCAATGCCACTTAATGCCGCATATTGAAACATTTGGTTCCCTAATCTGCCAAGTTTCCCTAAATGATTGAACCCTATACTCATGAAATTTCTTAAATTTTTTAGTTTATAGAATTACAAACTTGTCCAATAACACCCAAAATCAAAATATCGCCACTTGGTTCTTCCCAATTAGTATTTTCACTAACAAATTTTTTTGTTCTATCAGTCTCTAAATCTATATCTCTAAAGGATTTCTCAAAACAATTAATATCCATCGTATAAAAGATATCCTGGGTAATCTCATTTTTAGTTTTAGGAATAAATTTACTCCTAACTCTTACAGATCCATCTTGATTTCTTTTAATACTTTTCTTATCCCAAAATTGTCTCCCATATTTGCTTTGAGGTACTTCAACCCAATCATTAGATAAAGCATATATTTTTTTTGAAGGTATCACGATAAGAAATATTAGAAGCAAATAAAATATAAAAATATTTTTCAGAAATGCAAATGAAATATTATTATTGGTTTGTATCATAATTTTTAATCTCTTTAAATATTGTATTCCTAAAAAGAAAACTACAAACTTTTGTTATTTAGATGTTTTTTCACAACTTAACATAACAATTTACAAAACAAGAAATAAATAATTATTTTTATTTCCCTTAGGATTATTAATAAACAGATTTATAATTAAATAATCAGCTATTAAATATACTTATTCTTCTTGAATAAATTTTCTAGATATTTTCATGAATAAAATTCAAAAATTACTCTCAATTATTTTCTTTACATCAATTCTTGTTATCCTAATTTATCTGATTCAAAATTATGGTATTGAACCTCTTAGAAACAAAGTAGAGGGTATGGGTATATGGGCTCCTTTTGGAATATTAATACTTAGAGGTATAAGCATAATATTGCCTGCTCTTCCAAGCTCTGCCTATTCTCTCCTTGCAGGTTCTTTATTAGGGTTCCAAAAAGGTTACATCACAATTATTATTTCTGATATAATTTTTTGCCAAGCTGCGTTTTTTATAGCAAGATACTATGGACGTAATCCTGTACGCAGGTTAGTAGGTTCAAAAGCGATGCATAGAATTGAGAGTTTTAATCAAAACCAACTTGAAGAAAATTTTTTTTTAATGACAGGCTTGCTTATGACTGGTCTTTTTGATTTTCTTAGTTACGCTATTGGCATTGGTGGAACTCGTTGGAAAATATTCACTCCTGCCCTCTTAATAAGTCTTATGATAAGTGATTCTATACTTGTTGCAGTTGGCGCTGGCGTAAGTCAAGGAGCTGGATTACTTCTTGGAATAGCCCTTTTAGGAATGTTTGCTCTTGCCACCATTTCAGGATTAGCAAAAAGAAAAGTTCCTAGATAATTAAAAAACTTATACGCTCGAAATGAATTTAAATAAGATATGACATTTTTGCAAAATAGAAGATTAAAAACAAGTATTCATGTAATAATAATATCCTGTTAATAATTAAAATTGTTAGATGACTCCATTTAGACCAACATCATATGATCGCCCTGGAGAACAAATATCTACTACACCTTCTGGATTAAAAGTTACTTCTGCAAAGAGACTAATGGTAGATTCAATGGTAAGGATGATTCAAAAAGCTACCAATCATTCAGTAGATGATAAACTTGACGAAGAAACTAATAACAATTAAACAATTTATCAATAAAAGTTTAGGAGAGTGGAAATCTATAAGAAGCACTCACTCTCTGGCATTTCAAGAATTTGAAAATTCAACTAGCAAAATAATAATAAATAATATTGAAACAGAAAATTCGAAAGTAATTAAACTACTCAAAAGATATAACTTAAACACATCCGCTTTAATAAAAGCCATATCAATAAGTTGGCAAGCAACTAGTGATTGGGATGAAAATCAAAAACAAAAGGAAGATAAAACTATTTTAGTATTTTCACCAAAAAATATAAATACAGGTATTGTTTTAAGAAGTAAAGGTTATACAGAATCCTTAATTTCATCATCAGAATATTTAATCGATGAAAATAACAACTTAAATCTTAAGACTATTTATAATTCGACTATTGCTGAAGAGAGGATTTCTTTCTTATCATCACATATCAGATCAAGATTTTCTGTAATTAGAGATCAAAATAACAAGGGCGTAATACAAACTTCACATACATCAGAAATAAGAAACTTGTCTATTTTAAAAGATTAATTATTCTCTCAAATTGAAACTCTGTATTTGAAATTAGATCTGGAAGAAAGCATTTATCTCCCATCATAGAATCTACAGTGCATTGCAAATCAGAGATAGTGGAATCTCTCATTAGTTCAACAACTCGAATAGCATTTTTTAAAGGGACCCCAATAGCTAAATAAGTATTTTTAAGATCCTTTAAACAATTTTTAGCTAAAACCGATTCGTCATTAGTAATCAGAAGATAACAAACAATCCTTAAAATTATTTCTCCATCTCTTAAACAAACAGACATTTTATTGGTGGTATCCAAAGATATTGCGGAATTAACTGAATCTTGATTTTCACAAATCATTGCAGTTACAGCATCAGCTGCAATTGCGTGTGAATTTTTTGTTATGGAATTTATCGCATCTAATTTTGAATTTGCAGTATTTATAAATTCTTTAATATATTCAATATTTCTATTTCCTATATCTTTAAATTCTCTGGGAGTAAATAATAATTGATTATTCTTTGTGGCTTTCATTCTAAATTTAATTAAAAAACTTAAAACATTAAGTTAATACAATAGTATAAACAAAGCAAAAACTTATAAATTAATGAATTAACGAAATGCTTCTTAATCAAAAACGTGATTTCTTAGTGATATTTGAAATATTTATAATAAAAAAATTTTTTTCGCTAAAATAAAATAAATAGAGTTTTCAGTTTTGGATAAACAAGATTTAAAATTATCAAAAGAATTAATTTTGTCTTACAAAAAAAGATTAGAAAAAGAGATCTTTGAAAGAAGCATTAAATTAAAAATGCCTCAAAATAAGTTAGAAGAAATAATAAATAATAATAAGGAACTTATTAGTTTAAAAAAAGTCTTAAATCAGTTAGATAACGAATCTGAATCTCAAAGCAGGGTCTAATTTTTATTGATAACAAAACTTTTTTAAAGTGCATCAAACTAACAGTTTTCTTTTTAAATCCCTAAATAATGAACAACTTCAAGCAGTTAAACATGTTTATGGACCACTTTTAGTGGTCGCAGGTGCAGGCAGTGGCAAAACAAAAGCTCTTACTCACAGGATTGCAAATCTTATTCAAAATAACTCAATAGATCCATACAATATTTTAGCAGTTACCTTTACTAACAAAGCAGCCAAAGAGATGAAAGCTAGACTAGAGGTACTTCTAGCGCAAGAATTAGCTTTTAATCAATTTGGCCAACCTTGGTCAACACTAAAGGAAATAGATCAAAATCAACTCAGAACTAATGTTTCCCAGGATAGGCTTCATGACCTTTGGATAGGAACTTTTCATGCTCTTTTTTCAAGGCTTTTAAGATACGATATTGAAAAATATATTGATCCAGAAGGATTAAAATGGACAAGGCAATTTTCAATTTATGATGAGACAGATTCACAGACACTCGTAAAAGAAATCGTTACTCAAGACATGAATCTTGATTTAAAAAGATTTGATCCAAAAAAAATTAAGAGAGCTATAAGTAATGCTAAAAATCAATGTCTTACTTCTAATGAACTTGAAAAAAAAGCTGATAATCATTTTGACAGAGTAATTGCAGATGCCTACAAAAAATATAGAATTTCACTCTCAAAAAATAATGCTTTGGATTTTGATGATCTTCTATTATTGCCTGTTTTCTTGTTAAGACAAAATGATTTAGTTAGGGATTATTGGCATAAAAGATTTAAACACATACTAATTGATGAATATCAAGATACTAATAGAACACAATATGAACTTATAAAGTTAATTACTACTGGTAATAGTGATCCTAAGAAATTTATTAATTGGGAAGGCAGATCAATTTTTGTAGTTGGAGATGCTGATCAAAGTATTTATAGCTTCAGAGCAGCTGACTTCCGTATATTAATTGGTTTTCAAGAAGATTTCCAAAATCCGTTAAATAATAATGAAAAATCATCATTAATTAAACTTGAAGAAAACTATAGATCTTCATCTAATATCTTAAATGCAGCAAACTCATTGATAGAGAATAATGCCGAAAGAATTGATAAAGTCTTAAGATCGACGAAAGAGGAAGGTGAGCTTTTAAAGTTACTTAGCTGTGATGATGAAATTTCTGAGGCAGAAGCAATAACGAATAAATTAAAGTCGCTTAATAATTCTAATCAACAACCAAAATGGAAAAATTTCGCAATCTTATATCGAACAAGGGCTCAATCAAGAGTATTAGAGGAATCTCTTGTGAGATGGAGAATCCCTTATACAATTTTTGGAGGATTAAGATTTTACGATAGGAGAGAAGTTAAAGATGCAATAGCATATTTAAAAGTTTTAATAAATTCTGATGATAATGTGAGTCTTTTACGCATCATAAACGTACCAAGAAGAGGGATAGGAAAAACTACAATCCAAAAACTTAACGACCTCTCTAATAAGTTAAATATTCCATTGTGGGAGGTTCTTAATGATAAGCAAAGTATTGAAGAAACAATAGGAAGATCATCAAAAGGGATAAATAAATTTACTGAGCTTATGAATGATCTACTTTGCTACGTAGAAAACACTGGCCCAGCGCAACTTTTACAACTTATCTTAGAGAAAAGTGGTTACTTAAGTGATTTATTAGCTAGTGGAACAGAAGAATCTGAAGATAGAAGAAATAATTTGCAAGAATTGATAAATGCCGCGACTCAATTTGAAGAAGAAACAGAAAATGGAAATATAGAGGGATTTCTCTCTACTGCCGCTTTAACAACAGATAACGACAAAGAGAATAATAATCCCAACTCTGTCACCTTAATGACTCTTCATAATAGCAAGGGTTTAGAATTTCAAAATGTCTTTATAACTGGACTGGAACAAGGCCTTTTCCCCAGTTATAGATCTATAGACACTCCATCACTTCTAGAAGAGGAAAGACGATTATGCTATGTAGGGATTACTAGAGCTAAAGAAAGAGTTTTCTTAACTCATGCAAGAGAAAGAAGACTATGGGGAGGAATGAGAGAAGCAACAATTCCCTCAATATTTATATCAGAGATACCTGACGATTTAATAGATGGAGAACTACCACAAACTAGTGGAGCCTCATTAAGGAGAGATTGGCATCTTGATCGTTTAACAAGAGTTGATCGAAATAATTCCAACGAATCTACTAATAAACCCGTAAATGCCGTAAGGAAGCTATATTCAGGTCCAAGTAAAGGCAAAAATTGGCTTATAGGAGATAAGCTAATCCATACCAAATTTGGGAAAGGCGAAATTATACATATTTTTGGAAGTGGGGAAAAAATATCATTAGCTGTAAAATTTGGTGATAAAGGTAGCAAAATCCTGGACCCCAGATTAGCTCCAATTCGCGCTATAAACAAAAATTCATGAATGATCTACCTGAATATATACACGAACAATTAACAGGAATTCCATTTAATCTGTTTAATCTAATTTCTGATTATATTGAGATTAATATTGATACTAAAGTAGCTTTTGTTGGCGGTTTTATAAGAGACTTATTAATTGCTAAATTTCATAAAAATACGTTTCCTAAACCAATTGATATAGATTTAGTCATAGAAGGTTCTTCTCTCTCATTAGCAAAATTCATAAAAACAAATATCTCAAATGTTGAAATTTGTCTTATAAAGGAGTTTGATTTATACAATACCGTCGAGCTTAATATTAATGACTTAAAAATCGATATCGCTGCTGCTAGAAAAGAAATCTATAATTTCCCAGGATTAAATCCAGTAGTAACTAAAGCTACAATTGAGGAAGATCTAAAAAGAAGAGATTTCACAATAAATGCAATTGCATACGAGGTTTCTACAAAAAAAATTTATGATCTTTATGATGGCATTACTCATATTAAAAAGAAAAAACTTTACTTACTTCATAAAAATAGTATTCGAGATGATCCAAGTAGATTAATAAGATGTGCAAAGTATGCATCAAGATTAAATTTTAATATTGCAAAAAGTTCTCTTACACAATCTCAGCAAACAGTCTGCAAATGGCCTTGGAAAAGTTATCAAAGTAAAGGGAGGAAAGTTTTTCCACCAGCAATAAGTATAAGGCTCAGGATGGAATTATCTGAAATATATAGGTTCGACAATCTAAGCAATATAATTTCTATATTAGATGAATGGAAAATTATTTCAATCTTAAATAAAAATATTCAAGTCAACGACAAATTCTTAAGGGGATTAAATTGGATCAAGAAGTTAGAAGGCAATTATATGCTTTTTTTATTAAAGAATGCAGAAGATTTTGAGAATACATTCCAAAGATTTTTTATCAATCACAAAGAGCAAAAAATAATAGAAGATTACTTAGATATTAGTAAGATCCTAGAAACTAAAAAAGATGTGTATCTCAATTTTTCTCCATCGAATTGGACAGAATTTATTGAAAATAGAAATCTCAATGAGGACACAGTCAAATTATTGATTTGTGATGGAGGTATATTTTGGAGACCATTTTTCAGATGGTTATTTATTTATAGATTCATAAAATCTAATAAGGATGGTGAAATATTAAAAAAACAGGGATGGGAACCTGGTAAAGAGATGGGCAAGGAAATTGAGAGATTGAGATATCTAGAAATAGATAAATCAAGGAAAAATTAACTACCTTTCAGAACTTCACCAACTTTATACCAATTATCTTCAAGAACAGTTTCATATTTTGGGTTACAGCTTATCAATAAAGGGCCACAAGTTTGAGGATCTATTAGTAGAGAAATTATCTCTCTTAAAGTTTTATTATCTATTGAATTTTCTTTTGCAAAAGAGAAAATCCTTTTATTGGCATTTTCCTTTAAAACTGGATCAATAATTTCTTTATTAGATTCATAAAGAGAGCTTTGGATTTTTTTCTTTATTAATTCAGGTACGCCAGGATATGCTTTAAATGCTAATAAATCTAATAAAACTTTAATAGGTTCAAGATTATTTTTTTTTCTAGACAAATTCGATGATTCAATCATCTCTTTTAGATGGCCCAAGAACCCAAACCCTGTAACATCAGTAGCTGCATTAACTAATGATTCTCCAAACTGATCTTCAAATAAATAAATTTGATCTATTAAATATTGTTGGCTTTTTATCAAATTTTTCATTATTTCAAAAGAGCTAATTTTCAAATTTATATTTTGCATTTGACTAGCAAAAAAGATGCCAACGCCAAGAGGTCTAGACATCAATAAAATATCACCTTCTTTCATCCCTGATTTTTGCCATGGCTTTGCTCCTTTTCTCATAAAACCTTGTACAGTCAAGGAAATTTCTATGCCTAAGCTATAAGGTTTTTTAACTAGACTTCTTGACTCAAATGTATGCCCTCCAATTAATCTTCCGCCCAGGTCTTCAACTGTTGATTTAATACCTTTAAGGCATTGTGAAAAAAGATAATTTTGAAAATTTTTATCTACTTTTGGCAATGAAATTAATGCCTGTGCAGTTGAGAGTTTTGCTCCGCAGGCCCACAAATCTGAGCATGCGTGTAACGTCGTAATTTTTGCATTTAGCCAAGGATCACTTAATAATGCAGGAAAACCATCAACACTTTGCAAGATAATATCTTTACCATTGTTATAAATTTCTACAGAATCTTCAGGAAAAGTAGCAAAGCTTTTTAAATTTGCATTTATTAATGACTTATTTAAAACTTTCTGAGAAATCTTTGCGGCGCACCCTCTGCAATCTTTTATTGAATTATCTTTTCTACGATTGTGCATTATTAGATCGGCTCGACGAAACTTTTTAATAAAATCTAGATCAATTTTATTTTTTAAAGCCCAAATAAGAAAAGAAGGGCCGATAACAAAATCGTGATAAATTCCAAAAGCCAAAGGCTTTGTTTTTGGAAATGTATTAACTATTTGCAATCCAAATCTTTGAGGGTACCATTTTTTTAAAAATCGACCTTCAATATCTTTTTTTAAATTATTAGCTAACGTATTTAAAGTTTTAACTGCAAAAATCCCCGAAGCAGGTCTTTTAGCGGAATGAATAGACGCACAATCTCCTGTAGCAAAAATTCCTGAGAAATTTTTCAACTTCAAATACTGATTTGTAATAATTCTGCCGGTAGAATCTAACTCTAAATATTTTTTTTGAATCCATGATGGTGATGTATTTCCAGTGCATAAAAGAATCCTGCCATAATCATAATTAAGATCTTCAGTTAATCCAATATTTGAGTCTCGTAAACTTATTAAAATCTTCTTGTTTATTTTTTTTGGATAACAAAAAAGTTTTAGAGGCCTATTTTTCCATCTCTTTCTTAAAGCATAGGCAACTTCAATTGCAGCAAGTCCACTACCTACAATTACAAAAGGCAGCTCCTCCTCTTTATCATTAAAATCCTCCTCTTTTATAAATTCATAGGATCTCAAAAAGGGTTTTATAGGAAAAGCAATTTTAGATTTAACGAGATTCTCAAATTCTCGAGAAATTTTTGTTTCACTACCATAATTAAGAATTAAATTCGAATAATCAATTGAAGCTCTATTATTTAGAAGAATTTTTTTTAAGTTGAAATCAATATCTTTTACTTCTCCTTTTATAAACGTGACCTTGGCTCCTCTAGCCATTGAACTAATATCGATCAAACTCTCTTCTAAAGAAATTGAATTTGAAATGACAGAAGGAAACATAGCCGAATAAACCAAATGATAATCTCGAGATATAATTGAAATAGGAATTTCTGGCATTAATTTTGGGAACATCAACCATTTTCTTAAAAGAAGAACATTTGTATGACCTCCTCCAATTAGTACTAGATGATTAATCGTCATTTACTTAATAATGAATAAAGAGCATTTATTACCGATAGAAAATTCAAGATTAGGAATAATTGGCGGTAGTGGTTTCTATTCAATTGATAAAATAGAATGTTTTAAAGAAATTGATGTTAATACTCCTTATGGTAGACCTTCAGATTCAATTAGGCTCTTTAAAATTGGTAATTTAGAAATAGCTTTTTTAGCTAGACATAGCAGAACGCATAAATTTAATCCGACAGAAATCCCTTACAAAGCTAACATTTGGGCTCTGAGATCAATTGGAGTGAGATGGATAATTGCTCCTTCTGCTGTTGGCTCCCTTCAGGAACAAATCAGGCCCCTAGATATAGTCATCCCAGATCAATTTATCGATAGGACAAACAACAGACCAGCAACATTTTTTAATGAGGGAGCTGTGGCCCACGTAACAATGGGTGATCCTTTTTGTAGAAATTTATCTAGAATTCTAAGCAACGTTGGAGAAAAGAATATACCGGGTGGAAGGCAATTACATAGAGGTGGTACATATCTAGCTATGGAAGGGCCTGCCTTCTCAACACGAGCAGAATCAAACTTATATAGAAGTTGGGGATGTTCGATAATAGGAATGACTAATCACACAGAAGCCAGACTAGCAAAGGAAGCTGAAATCGCCTATTCATCTCTATCTATGGTTACTGACTATGATTGTTGGCATCAAACGCACCAAGAAGTATCTGTCGAAATGGTTTTGGAAAATCTCAAGGCAAATACTAAAGTAGCAAATAAAATCGTTTTTGAAATAGCAAAAGTTATTGATATAGAAAGGCCGCAAAGCAAATCACATGATTCTTTAAAAGACGGTTTAATAACACTAAAAGAAAATATCCCAAGATCTACTAAAGCAAAGCTTGAGATATTTACAGATTCATATTGGAAATAAATTTTATCTATACAGCAAAAAGTTTATGAAAAAATTATGCTGAACCAACTCCATTATATGATCCGTAGAAGAAGATGCCCAATACAAAAATAACTGCAATTCCTCCGGCTGTGGCAACTAACCATAGTGGGAGTGTACCTTCTGTCCATCTTCTTTCCCATGCAACAGCTGGTCTGCCATCAGGTAATCTATCGGGAATTCTCCCATCAGGTCCTTTTAATTTACTCATAGTTTTAATTTAGTTGAAAAAGTAACTGGAAAATAAAATTCCTAAAACAAATACTGATAGTAAGCCTAAATAAAGACTTGTACGATTTAATTCTACAGGAACCTTATTAGGGTTTTCGTTTACTTGCATGATAAATAAAGTTAACGTCTAATGAATTGCATAGCAGCTATTGCACCTAAGAAAAATACCGAAGGGATAGCTAGAGCGTGGACTGCCAACCAACGAACAGTAAAAATTGGATAAACGCGGACTTCAGCAGCCTGCATTGGAGCTTGAGAATTAGTCATTTTTATTTTGTTCTTAAGTCTAATTGAGATTTAGCTTCGTATCTCTGAGTTACTACAGGTGCTTTTGATTCCGAAGATTGGAAATAGCTATCTGGACGGGGAGTTCCAAAAGCATCATAGGCTAAGCCTGTATAAACAAATAAAAATCCTGCTATAAATATAGCTGGAAGTGTTACTGCATGAATAATCCAGTATCTAATACTGGTAATTATTTCAAAGAATGGGCGTTCACCCGTTGAACCTGCGGCCATAATCACAATTATTTACCCTATGATCTTACAAGGAAAATTCCATAGTTTGTGAAGAAATTTACAGCTTGGTTACAGACAGTTGCTAAATTTAATCAAAATTAAGAATTATTTTATTTTTTATTAGTAAATTTAGTAATTAACCATTCCATTTAAGGATATAACCCCTCTCTCCAAGAATAAATCCTTTACTAAGAGCAAAAGTATCATTTTTAGGAAAAATAATTTTAATAAAATTCGTAGGTAATTTTGATGCTACTGGATCAGAATTCCAAGTTTTACCTTTATCTCTACTCACTATTAGAGTTCCATTCCCACCCCCAGCCCAGATGTTACCTTCAGGATCCCATCCCATATCGAGGTAGTTATATCCATTCAAGATTGGAATTATGGGTTTTGTCCAATTTTCTAGATTATTATTATCTTCGTTGAATCTAATTTCAGCTCCTCTAGATAACATCCATAAATTTCCTGATGGATTGAAACCTATGCTTTGTACTCTTTTACTACTAGCTCTCTGATGAGCAATCCAAGTATCACTATCACTATCAAGAGTTGAGAAGAAATTTCCAAGACTACTAACACTGACATAATTACCATTTGCAGTTCTTCTTAAATCTCTTACTCCTCCAGATCCTGAAGCATCTACAACCTTTGCATCCCATGATTCGCCACCATCTGCGGTTTTATAAATGGCACCAGCAGTTGTAGCCAACTCTGCAATATTGTGATCAACTGTTGTAATAAGAAATGGTTGGCCGGGCAATTTATTACCTAAAGATAGTCTTGTCCAATTCTTACCAGCATCAATTGTATGCATTACTAAGGAAGGTTGTCCTATTAACCAACCTTCTTGTCCTTTAAAGTCTATATCTAATAAACGAAAATTTTCTTCACTCGAAATATCGAGAGATTTTCTATCCCATGTTTGACCACCATCTTTTGTTTCCATGATAAGCCTGTTAGAGCCAACTAAAAAACCATTTTCTTCATTTATAAAATCAATATCTAGAGCATTTGACTGATCGTCAAATTGAATAACTTCCCATGGGCTGCTTTCACTTAATTGAACTCCAGTTGAAGAACATCCACTCAAAATGAAACTCATTAAAACCGTTAAGAAGAGAGATGGTAATTTAGTTAAAAAATTTTTCATTTGTATATATTAATGCAAAGAGTACAAAGAAAGAAAGCATGCTGCAGCAAATGCTAAACCACCAAATATAAGAATGTTTTTTTGACCAGGAGGCAAACTATTAAATCCGAATCCGTAAGTTAGATTTTCTTCAAAACCACTAGGTTTTTCTCTAGGTCCTATATCTTTATAAAAATTTTTACCAGCCCTGCAAACTGGGCAAGCAAAAGTTTTTCCATCAATTGCGATAAAAGGTGTATTTTGAGGTATATTAAGTTTTTTGTTTCCTTCCACAGGATCATAAATGTATCCACATCCTCTGCACTCAAATCTATTTTGTTCTAGATTAGAGGAAGGTTCATTATTCTCTTGAGAAAGTTTCGAAGTCAAATCATTTTTTGATAAATCTTCTATTATTTGATTATTATCAGAAGATGATTGAATGTTTTCATTCACGATTAAGCACTTATCTTTAAAGACTCTAAAAGATTTTGCTTAATTCAGCGAATTTTTACAAAATTAAATTAAATGTTTTCACTTCCAGGCTACGAATATTTTTTAGGTTTTCTCATAATTGCAGCAGCAGTTCCAGTATTAGCATTAGTAACTAATTTAATAGTGGCGCCCAAAGGCAGAACTGGAGAGCGCAAACTCACATATGAATCTGGGATGGAGCCTATCGGAGGAGCTTGGATTCAATTTAATATAAGATACTACATGTTTGCTTTGGTTTTCGTTATATTTGATGTAGAAACCGTATTCCTTTACCCATGGGCTGTAGCCTTCAATAGACTAGGTTTACTTGCCTTTATTGAAGCTCTAATCTTTATAGCAATTTTAGTTATTGCCTTGGCTTACGCATGGAGAAAAGGTGCTTTAGAATGGAGTTAAAAAAATTGAACAATCCATTATCCCCAAAAGCTATTAGAGAAATTAGAGAAGGAACTTGCAATCCTTTAGGTGCTCCTCAAGTTACCACTGATTTAAGTGAAAACATCATATTGACAAGTTTAGATGATTTACATAATTGGGCAAGATTAAGTAGTCTATGGCCTTTACTATATGGGACAGCATGCTGTTTTATAGAATTTGCAGCACTTATAGGATCTAGATTTGATTTCGATAGATTTGGCTTAGTACCACGTAGTTCTCCAAGGCAAGCAGATTTACTTATAGTTGCAGGGACAGTAACTATGAAAATGGCACCTGCATTAGTAAGACTTTACGAACAGATGCCAGAGCCAAAATATGTTATTGCAATGGGGGCATGTACTATAACTGGAGGTATGTTTAGTGCTGATTCAACTACTGCAGTAAGAGGGGTCGATAAACTTATTCCTGTTGATCTATATCTCCCAGGATGTCCTCCAAGACCAGAAGCAATCTTTGATGCAGTAATAAAATTAAGAAAGAAAGTTGGCAACGAAACTATCTTAGAAAGAAGCAAATCTCAGCAAACTCATAGATATCTAACAATAGATCATGATATGAAAGTTATTTTTTCTCAAAATACTGGTGAATATCTAAACAAAAATTCAAATAACATTATCAATACATCTAATAAAGAAGAAATTAAGGAAATCAGTGAATCTATTAATGAAACAATCACTACTAAAAAAGCAGAGACGTAATGGAAAAAGAAAATACCAACAAGCTTTCTGACTCATCAATAGAAAAAAGAGGATTGATAAGCGAACAACTTTCTAAGGACGGCATTGATAACGAATCATTAGGAGAAGATCATTTAGGCATAGAAATCATTTCTGTTCAACCAAGTGATTTATATGAAGCAGTATCAAATCTAAAAGAATATGGTTTTAATTATCTCCAATGTCAAGGAGGATATGATGAAGGGCCAGGTAAAAGTCTAGTTAGTTTTTACCATTTGATATGTTTGGATGATTTTCAAACAAAATCTAAATTAAAAGAAGTCAGGTTAAAAGTCTTCTTAAAAAGAGACTCTGATTTATCAGTACCTAGTCTCTATAAGCTTTTTAGAGGAAGCGATTGGCAAGAAAGAGAAACTTATGACATGTACGGAATCAATTATTCCGACCACCCAAATCCCAAAAGACTTTTAATGCC
>QCIL01000005.1 GCA_003216725.1 Prochlorococcus sp. AG-402-L18 | reverse complement strand
TTCCAGAATTCATAGCGGATAACTCCTTCCAACCTTCACTTAAGCCATATGCAGTTTTAGTTAAGTTTGTATGATTATTTTTTTCAAACCACATTCTAGCGGTGAATACTTTGTTCCTAGTGGTATTTTCTGCCATGGATTTTATTGCTGCTGCAGCCATATCAGTATCAGTTAAAATCGGAGCCCCATTTTTAAGTGCCTGAATCCCTTTTTCGCAAGCACCTTCACTAAAATTTACAAGATTTTGCACTGAAAAATCTCCTGAAGTATGGACTAATCTCTCTAACACTTTTTGTTCCAAATAATTTAGATCATTGGCTAATAAATGAGATCTTATGAATCTGAGGCTTTCCAAAAAAATTGGATGATCTATTACCATTAAATTTAATTTGTGTTAGAAGTAATCATAGTTAAAATATGGTTTTTATTGAGCTATTATGCCAATACAAATATTATGGGGTAATGATTTAAATGCTCAAAATACATTTATTCAAAAATTAATTGATAAAGAAGTATCCAAAGAATGGAAAGAAATAAACGTAACAAATTTAAATGGAGATGATGATGAGCAAGTTAATAAAGCTTTTGATGAAGTTCTTACACCTCCTTTTGGAGAAGGATACAGAATAGTTACATTGAAAAATAATCCAATTTTTACTGCCAAAAATGAGAATCTAGGAACTAAATTTGAAAAAATTCATGACAATATACCTCCAAATACTTATTTCATTTTACAAAATTCAAAAAAACCAGACTCAAGACTAAAGAGTACTAAATTTTTACAAAAACTTATCAAAAATAATTTAGCTAAAGAAAAGTCATTTTCTTTACCAGAAATCTGGGACTATGAAGGACAAAAAAGATTTTTAGAAGATGCAGCAAATGAAATGAACATCAAAATTGATAAAAATGCAGCTGAATTAATAATTGATTCAGTTGGTAATGATAGCTTTAAACTAATAAATGAATTAGCCAAAGCAAAAACATACCTTTCTGCAGTATCAAGTGATTCGAATTCACAACTTTTTCTTAAAAGTATTGATGTAAAAAAAATATTTAGTGATCATCAATCCAATATTTTCAAAATCATTGATCTTCTCTTACAAAAAAATATTAATGAAAGCCTCATAGAAATAAATTATTCTTTACAGAAAGGAGAACCTGCTTTAAGACTAAATGCAGGTTTAATTAGTCAAATAAGAATTTATGCCATTATAAAATTAGCAGTTAATTCAGGTAACGATAATGCAGAAAAGATTTGTAATCTTGCAGGCATTTCTAATCCAAAAAGAATTTTTTTTATTCGAAAAAAAGTCAAAAATATATCTCAAGAATATTTAATTAATTTGATGAGTAACTTACTAGATATTGAATCATTACTAAAACAAGGTAATAATCCTATAAATGTTTTTACAGAGAAATTAATTAATTTAAGTTAACCAAATTATAAGTTTAAGAATTTACATTATGATTTAGATATGGCTTTACTAGTAAAAAAATTTGGCGGTACTTCTGTAGGTGATATTAAAAAAATTAAAAATATTGCAAGTAGCATCTGTCAAAGTAAAGAAGCAGGAAATGAAATTGTCGTAGTTGTCTCTGCAATGGGTCAAACTACAGATGATTTAAATTGTTTAGCGGAATCAATTAGTAAAAATCCTAATCGAAGAGAATTGGATATGCTTCTCTCAACTGGAGAGCAAGTAACCATAGCTCTTCTCTCAATGGCATTAAACGAATACGGAATACCTGCAATTTCAATGACCGGTAGCCAGGTTGGAATTATTACCGAATCAATACATGGAAAAGCGAGAATTCTGGATATTAAAACAGAAAGGATCGAAAATTATATAAATCAGGGTTTTGTAGTTGTAGTGGCTGGATTTCAAGGAACAACATTAAGCCATACGGGTTCAATGGAAATTACAACTTTGGGTAGAGGTGGTTCAGATACTTCCGCAGTAGCTTTATCAACAGCTTTAGGAGCTGAGACGTGCGAAATTTATACAGACGTTCCAGGGGTTCTGACTACTGATCCAAGAATTGTTCCTAATGCAAAACTATTAGATAAAATTAGCTGCGAAGAAATGCTTGAACTTGCAAGTGTCGGTGCTTCAGTTCTGCATCCAAGAGCAGTAGAAATTGCTCGCAATTATGGAATTAAATTGTGTGTCAAATCAAGCCAAAGTGACTCAAATGGGACTCTCCTAGAAAGTCAAATCCAACCTCTCCCGCTAAAAAGAGGAAGTTTAGAATTAACAAAAACAGTCAATAGTCTTGAGGTATTAGAAAACCAAGCAGTATTCAGTCTCTCAAATATTCCTGATAGGCCTGGGATTGCTGCACAAATATTTGAAAAACTTTCAGAAGCAAATATTAGTGTAGATTTAATAATACAAGCGACAAATGATGGAAATAAAAACGATATTACATTTACTGTTAGTGAATTAGAAGTTAAAAAGACTGCAGAACAATGTGAACTTATAACTAGTCAATTAGGAGGAGAATATAACTTAAAAACAAACATGACTAAATTAAGTATTCAAGGAGCAGGCATTATGGGCAGACCTAGTGTTTCAGCTGATTTATTTGATACTTTATCTCAAGCGAATATAAATGTTAGGTTAATAGCTACTAGTGAAATTAAAGTCAGCTGCGTAATTGAAATCAATAATATACCAAAAGCTATTAGATTTGTTGCTGAGAAATTTAAGTTATCCGATACACAAATATTTGTTAATCCAATCAATGAAAAACAAGATCAACCTGAAGTAAGAGGAATTGCATTAGATAAAAACCAAGTTCAAGTAAGTTTTCGAAAACTGCCTGATCGTCCAGGTGTAGCAGCATCGATATGTTTAGCATTAGCTGAAAATAATTTACTTATCGATACTATCGTTCAGTCTGAAAGAATTTCCTCTTTAAAAACTAAAGATATTAGTCTTACAATGAATAAACAAGATAGAGAAAAAGCTAGCTTAGTTTTTGAGGCCTTAACAAAAAAATTACCCGGGTCATACATTGAAGATGGCCCTGCGATAGCCAAAGTAAGTACTGTAGGAGCGGGAATGGCATTTAAGGTTGGAACGGCTGGAAAAATATTTAGAGCATTGGCTGACCAAAATATCAATATTGAAATGATTGCCACTAGTGAAATCAGGACTTCATGTATTGTCTTAGAAAAAGATTGTGACAAAGCAGTTAATGCTATTCATAATCATTTCGAATTAGAAAAATAAGTTCTTTTTAATTATTTCTTGCCAATTTTTGTCTTAATTTTTTGATTCTATCCCTCAAATTTGCTGCTTCTTCAAAATTTAACTCTTTTGCAGCATCTTTCATTTTAATTTCTAACTTTTCTATTAAGTCAGGCAATTCTTCGAGCAAACATTGATTATCACTGGAACTGAGAATTGCGTCAGTTTTGTTATTAACTATATTTATTAAATCTTTAGATATACCTCCAGCATCTAGCTTTCTGGAAAGTTCTAGAAAAGATAATATTGAATTTTCTATTTTTTTGCCTGCAGGTTTTGGAGTAATACCATTGACTTGGTTATATTTTTTTTGAATAGTTCTTCTTCTTTCAGTTTCAGATATTGCTCTTTTCATTGAATCTGTGAAGTTATCTGCATAAAGCAAGGCAACACCTTCAACATGTCTTGCAGCTCTACCTATTGTTTGAATCAATGACCTTTCAGCTCTGAGAAAACCTTCTTTATCAGCATCTAAAATGGCAACTAAAGATACTTCAGGAAGATCTAGACCCTCTCTTAATAAATTAACTCCTACCAAAACATCATATTCGCCCATTCTGAGGTCTTGAATAATTTCAATTCTTTCAATTGAATGGATTTCGGAATGCAAATATCTAACTCTTACTTTATTTTCAGATAAAAAATCAGTTAGATCTTCAGCCATTCTCTTAGTAAGTGTTGTCACTAGCACTCGTTGATTCTTTTCAGCTCTAATTCTTATTTCAGATAACAGATCTTCTATTTGGCCCTCACTAGGTCTTACATCAATTTGAGGATCTAATACCCCAGTTGGTCTTATAACTTGCTCAATAAATTCACCATCACATTGATCTAATTCCCATTGACCCGGAGTTGCACTTATAAATAATGTCTGTTTTGATTTTTCCCAAAACTCTTCACATTTTAAAGGTCTATTATCTGCAGCACTGGGCAATCTAAAACCATGATCTATTAATACTTTTTTTCTAGATTGATCACCGTTGTACATCGCATGAAGTTGAGGACATGTTACATGACTCTCATCAACTACCAACAACCAATCTTTGGGAAAGTAATCTATTAAACATTCTGGCGGTGAACCTTCCTCCCTGCCTGATAAATGACGAGCATAATTCTCAACTCCATTACAATAACCAACCTCTTTGAGCATTTCTAAATCATATTTTGTGCGTTGTTCTAGACGTTGAGCCTCTAATAATTTTCCTTCGTATGTAAATTTATCTAGTTGAGTTTTTAATTCACTCCTAATTGCACTTATTGCACTCTCAAGTCTTTCTTTGGGGGTCACAAAATGCTTCGCTGGGTAAACGCTAACTTGTTCCAAACTATCAAGTATTTCTCCTGTAGTAGGGTCAACGTATCTAATAGCTTCGACTTCATCACCAAATAATTCGATTCTAATTAATCTATCCTCATAAGCTGGCCCGATTTCTAAAACATCACCTTTAATTCTGAATCTACCTCTAGTAATTTCGATATCATTTCTAGTATATTGGTTTTCAACGAGAGATCTTAAAGAAGAATGTAGATTTATTGATTTTCCCACTTCAAATTTAACTGCAGCTTTTAAATACTCACTCGGTATACCAAGACCATAAATACAACTAATTGAGGCTACAACAATTACATCTTTTCTTTCAAATAATGAGCGTGTTGCAGAATGCCTAAGCATATCTATTTCTTCATTAATTGAAGCCGTTTTGGCTATGTAAGTATCACTGACGGGAACATAAGCTTCAGGTTGATAATAATCGTAGTAAGAAATGAAGTACTCAACAGCATTTTTTGGAAAAAATTCCCTTAATTCATTACATAGTTGTGCAGCTAACGTTTTGTTATGGGCTAATACAAGTGCTGGTCTTCCTGTTTGCTGGATTACATTTGCAATAGTAAATGTTTTACCAGTTCCAGTAGCCCCTAAAAGAGTCTGAAACTCTTTACCAGTATTGACGCCTTTAACTAATTTTTTAATAGCTTCTGGTTGATCTCCATTTGGTTCGTAAGGAGCTTGAAGCTTATAGTTGTTCATCAACCTAGTAGCAAAAGGGTATTGCTATACTAAGAAATTTTTTCTCCAATTATTGAATTTTTCAAAGATTCTTTTAAGCCCCTAACAACCGCAATCATCGATATTAAATCATCTAATTTATTAACTACAGATCCAACGCCAACTGCTGAGGCTCCAGAGGATATTGCTAGTGGACAAGTTACTTGGCTTAATCCAGAGGCACTCATGATTGGTATATTCAGAGATTGTTTCTTAAATTCTTGATGAATAGCATAGGTAGCTGCAAGAGTTGGTACTGATTTTTCAAAAAAGCCTTGAATTCCTGCAGAGTAAGGAGTAGAACTGGTACCACCTTCTGTTTGAATAATATCAACACCTTCTTCCACTAGCTTTATAGCAAGATCAACTTGTTTATCAATAGGCATAGTATGAGGAACAGTTACTGATAAAGGAACATTAGGCAATAAATCCCTCGTCTCTTTGGTAATGTTTAAAACTCTTTTATCTGAAAAATTAATGCCTTTTTCATAAAAAGTATCGTAATTTCCTATTTCAATTAATGATGCTCCTGCTTTTACAGAATCTTGAAAAGATTGAGGCACTACTGAACTAACACAAACGGGTAGCGTTGAATTCTTAAGTGCTAAATCAACTAGTTCAGGATTACAAGCAATATCTACAAGATCTGCACCTCCTAATGAAGCAGCCTCAACAATTATTTTCACAGATTGAACATCGAAATTATTCAATCCTGAAATAACTTTGAGTAAGGATTTGCTTCTTAACTCTTCTTTGATTTTTTGTGGCAAAAGATTAATCAGACTCATTTACTTAATGAATTTATTACCCGATTGTGACATTGTTTTAGTAAAACAGTGCATTTTTTAAAAAATATTATCTGAGCAACACAAAATGACTGATAAAAAATTAACTCAGAAAAATTGGTCATCATGGCATCATAAGCTTCATAAGGAGATTCTTACCAAAAAAATATTAATTCCCAAAGGATCCAATATTTTAATAAGTGTTTCCGGTGGTCAAGACTCAATGGCCTTATTAACCCTAATTTATGACCTAAAAAAACTACATAATTGGTCTATTAGTGTTTGGCATGGTGATCACCAGTGGCACGAAAAATCATCACTATATGCTCTTGAATTAAAAGATTATTGCGAAGATAAAAATATTTCATTCTCTTTTGATCAAGCAAATAAAGAGAGTATTTCTTCAGAAGAAAAAGCACGAGAATGGAGATATAAAAAATTATGTGAAAGAGCCAAAACTTTATTAAATAAGAATCAGCAAAAACATAATATTTATTTGTTAACTGGTCACACGAGTAGTGATAATGCAGAAACATTTATCCTCAATTTATCCAGAGGAAGCAATTTTGCTGGTCTGAGTAATATTGAGAGTAAAAGATTACTAGAAAATCAAATTTTTTTAATAAGACCAATATTAATTTTCAGTAGGGAAGATACAAAACAATTTTGCAATGATATGAAGATCCCAGTCTGGGAAGATCCTACAAATTCAGATCTTAAATTAAAAAGAAATTTAGTAAGAAAAAAAATTATTCCTACCTTAGAAGTCATCTATCCTGGTTGTTCTGAAAGGATAAATAATTTTTCCCAAAAAATGAGCAAATACAATAATGAACGTAATGATCTTAGTGAACTAGCGTATTTATATTGTAAAGATGTAAAAGGTATCGATAGGAATCTCCTAAATGGTATGTGTATAGAAGCGAGATGCACAATCTTAAATAGATTTTTAAAAGAAATATCTGCAAAGCAATGTAGTTCTAAAAATCTAACAAAATTAGCAACTTCAATTTATAAAAATAATAAAGGTCAAATTAATCTGCAAGAGTTTTTAAAAATTGTTTGGGATAAAAACTATATAAATTTTGAAAAAAGTTAAGATGTTACAGCAGATCTTCTTCTTCTTGTTCTACCTTCAAACGAATCTTCTATAGCAGTCTCAGCTGAGGAATTCTGTGAAACTTTTGAACTTTTTTGGGTATTTTGTGGGTTATTTGAACTAATCGCATGATTATTGTTTGGTTTCTTATGGAAATTATTATTATTTCTATTTCTATTGGAAAAATTTTGCTCTTCGGTAATCTTTGGAATATAAGCACGAGTTCCACTTGGAGCAGGTTGAACTAAACACAAAATAAGTGGTTCAACTTGTAATTCTCTTCTCATTCTTCTCGATAAACCATTTTCAATTTCTCTTTGTACACCAATCCAATCTACTTCAAAATTATTAGGCCCAGTTTGTCTGGATAATTGTTTCCATCTATTTTCTAAGACCCAACTTATTTCTCTTTCAGTCCACATAGACATTTTTCTTGGCTCTGCAGTAGTAACAACTCCTCTTAAATTAACTCTGGGAGGGGCAACCATCTTCCCATCTGTACTAATAGGAGCTAAGACAGTTACTACACCATCACCAGCTAATTGCTGTCTTTCCTTTAATACTCGAGCATCTACTATCCCATTTCGTGAGTTATCAAGAAGTTCAACACCAGCTTTTACAGGATCACCTTTTTGAATAGAATTAGGTGTTAACTCAACTACATCTCCATTTTCAATAATTAAAATATTATCCTTTGGAACCCCCATAGTTTGTGCACTCTTGCCGTGACAAACAAGCATTCTATGTTCTCCATGAACAGGAACAAAAAACTTAGGTTTTGCGAGTGCCAACATCAATTTTTGATCTTCTTGAAATCCATGACCAGAAACATGAATATTCTCACCCTTTCCATAAACAACCTTTGCTCCGAGTTTCATTAATCTATCTATTGTATTAACAACAGAAATAGTATTACCAGGTATTGGGCTAGCTGAGAATATTACAGTATCAGTAGTCTTAAGACGAACATGCTGATGTTCCCCACGAGATATTCTGCTTAAAGCTGCTAGGGGTTCTCCTTGACTTCCAGTCATTAACAATAAGGTCTCTCTATCTGGCAAATCTCTAATTTGCTTGATAGGAACAAACAAATCATCTGGGCATTTCATATAACCAATATCTCTCGCCTTAGCAATAACATTTATCATCGATCTCCCTAACAAACCAACCTTTCTTCCATGTTTCATGGCTAACTCTAAGATCATTGTCACTCTATGAACAGAACTAGCAAAAGTGGTAAGAATAACTCGTTCTTTTGCCTCCGCAATATGTTTTTCTAAAGAAGGATAGATAGTCTTTTCAGAAGGACAAAAACCTGGAACTTCGGCATTAGTCGAATCACTGAACATGCATAAAACGCCCTTCTCTCCATAATGCACCATTCTTTCAATATCAAATTGCTCTCCATCTACTGGCATATGATCAAACTTAAAATCTCCCGTGAAAATAATTGTGCCAACAGGTGTTGTAACTGCTAAAGAAAAACTATCGCAAATAGAGTGGGTATTTCGAATAAATTCAACAGAAAAATGTTGTCCAACCTTAACCACATCTCTTGGGCTCACTGTTTGTATTGTTGTCCTATCAGATACTCCTGCCTCCTCCATCTTTCCCCTCAGCATTGACATCGCTAGCCTTGGGCCATAAATAATTGGAATATTAAAATGCTTTAGATGATGAGAAATCCCTCCAATATGATCTTCGTGACCATGAGTGACAATCATGCCTTTAATTCTTCTTTGATTTTCTCTTAAAAAAGTTGTATCAGGCATTACAACATTTACACCATGCATACCATCAGATGGGAAAGCAAGACCCGCATCAACAAGCATAAGTTCATCACCGTATTCAAAAACGCAAGTATTTTTACCTATTTCATGTAAACCTCCAAGAGGTATTACTCGCAAAGTTGGGGTATTGCTTTTAGATCTTGATGAATCGTTAGTAGATCTATTTACATTTGAATTTGTAATTGATTGCATAATGTTGAAATTTATAAAGGCCTGCTTGTAATCAAATAAGGTTTATTTAAATTTAATTATCAAGTTAAATATAATCCCTATTATAAGGATTTCAGGATAAAAGAAAGTTGCTTTTTCATTTCCGATGTTAATGGTGACAAAGGACTTCTAGGATTACCTACATTCCATCCCGATAGCTCCAAAGCAGCCTTAATTGGGATTGGATTAGTAGTCATAAAGAGTGCTTTGAAAAGAGGCTGAAGTTTTTCATGAATAGCAAGTGCATTGGAAAACTCTCCACTGTGAAAGGAATGAATCATCTCTTTCAATTGCAATCCAACCAAATGACTTGCAACACTTACTACTCCTACAGCACCTACAGATAACATTGGAAGCAACAATGAATCGTCGCCACTATATACAGAGAGTTCGGAGCCACAAATAGCTCTTAGTTCTGTTACTTCTTCTATTCTACCGCTTGCAGCTTTAATACTGAGAATATTTGAGAAATCCATAAGTTTCTTCACAGTATCAGGTAATAAATTGCATCCTGTCCTTCCAGGTATGTTGTAGAGCATTAGAGGCAAATCCTTTGCAGAATTAGCAATAGAACTGAAATGTTTATAAAGACCGTCTTGAGGTGGCTTATTGTAATAAGGGACAACGACCAATGCACCGTCGGCACCAGAGTCATAGGCTTTTTTTGTAGCTTCCACAGCCTCGCTTGTACAGTTACTACCAGTGCCAACTATTACTTTACAGCTTGAATCCAAAGATCCTTTTACAGCAATAAATAAATCATGCTGTTCCGCCCATGAAAGAGTCGGAGATTCTCCAGTAGTACCACATAAAACAATTCCATCGGAACCGTTCTCAAAAAGATAATTTGAGAGTTTTATAGCTAGTTCATAATCTACGTCTCCATTTTTTGTGAATGGAGTAACCATTGCAGTTAACATTCTTCCAAATAGTGGGTTATTACACTCAGTTTTGTCTGTAATCATTTTTTTGGAATTAATAACTCAGCTATTTGAACAGCATTAAGAGCTGCTCCTTTTCTTATTTGATCTCCACATAACCATAATTCTAATCCATTAGGCTTACTTATATCAGTTCTTAGCCTTCCAACAGCAATATTATCCTTTCCCATAACGTCATTTGGCATAGGAAATCTATTATTTGTGTAATCCTCAATAATTTCAATTCCAGGAGATTTTTTTAATTCTTCAAGAGCATCTTTAGGCTCAACTACACCGGCAAATTCAATATTGATCGATTCAGAATGTGCTCTCAGTACTGGGACTCGAACACATGTAGCAGAGAGCTTTAAATCAGCAATATTTAATATTTTCCTGGTCTCATTAACCATTTTCATCTCTTCTTCACAATAATTATTTGCAAGCATGGGTGAATTATGCAAAAACAAATTAAAAGCCAGTGAGTATGGCAAAACTTCACTTTTTTGAGGATTACCATGAAGATATTGTTCAGTTAAAAGTTTTAGTTCCTCCATCGCCAAATTGCCTGCACCACTTACAGATTGATATGTTGAGACAACAACTCTTTGAATAGTCGAAAGTTTATTTAAAGGAGCTAAAACTAATGTCAACAAAATGGTAGTACAGTTTGGATTCGCTATTATCCCATCATGATTGATTACGTCATTAGCATTAACTTCAGGAACTATAAGAGGTACATTATTATCTAATCTGAAAGCACTTGAATTATCTATCAATAAAGCATTTTGTTCCATAATGGTAGACAACCATTTTTTTGAAATACTTCCACCGGCTGAAGCTAAAACTAAATCAAGATTCAGAAATTCTCTCTTGGTTGTTTTTTTTGTAACTAATTCTTCACCTTTCCAAATAATTTTTTTTCCTTCTGAACGCTCTGATGAAAGCAAAACCAATTCTGATATTGGGAAATCACGTTGTTCAAGAATTTTGAGTAATTCAGATCCCACAGCACCTGAAGATCCTAAAACAGCAACTTTTAATGGCCTACTAGGCAAAAACGGAGATTGTCTCACACTTTAAAATGATTTTTTATAAATAGGTTGACTATTTTTTTTACTTTATCAAAAAAATAACTTTCAAGGAAATCACATAATGTGAAATAATTAAGATTCGGCTTTTAGTAATAAATAAAAAATGGCTAAAGAAGCATTAATAGTCAAAACAACTCCTCTACCACAAAGTAGAATTTCATTTGAATTAGAAATACCATCTGAAACATGCAAAACGTGTGTAAATGAGACAATCAGTTCTATCAGTCGTTCGGCTAAAATTCCGGGATTTAGACTTGGTAAAATTCCTAAACAAGTCTTAATCCAAAGAATTGGTATAACACAATTATATGCTTCTGCTCTAGAAAAAATTATTGATAAATCATGGCAAGAAGCATTGAAAATAAAATCTATAGAGCCACTAAGTGAGCCAGAATTGGTAGATGGATTTGAATCGTTACTTGCAAAGTTTAGTCCTGAAAAATCACTTAAAGTTACTCTTCAAACTGATGTTGCCCCAGAATTAAAACTAAAAAAATCTAGAGGACTAAGTGTTGAAATCTCAAAAACAAAGTTTGATCCTAAGTCAGTAGATGAAGCGCTAGAAAAATCTAGAAGTCAGTTTGCAAATATTATTCCAGTAACCAATAGAACAGCGAAATTAGGAGATATTGCTGTAGTTAGTTTCAAAGGAAAATATAAAGATTCTGATAAAGAGATTGATGGCGGGACAAGTGAATCAATGGATCTTGAGTTAGAAAAAAACAAAATGATTCCCGGTTTCGTTGAGGGAATCGTAAAGATGAAAATTGGCGAAACTAAAACACTTAACCTTAAATTTCCTGAAGATTATTCTCACGAAGATTCAAGAGGCAAAGAGGCAATCTTTGAAGTAAATCTTAAGGATCTTAAGGAAAAAGAATTACCTGAGCTAAATGACGATTTTGCAAAACAGTCCGGCAACAAAGAAACATTAAAAGAATTAAAGAAAGATATTGAAAAGCAACTTAAAGACAATTTTGAAAAAACTCAAAAAGATATCAAAATTGAAGCTTTACTAGATGCCTTAACAAACGAATTGGTTGCTGAAATTCCAAAATCTATGATCGATTTAGAAGTTAGAAATAATATTGAACAAACCGCTCAAAGATTTGCTCAACAAGGTCTTGATGTTAAATCTACTTTCACTCCGGAATTAGTTAAGTCATTAGCAGAGTCAACAAGGCCTCAGGCTGAAAAAAATGTACAAAGGAATTTAGCTCTAAAAGCATTAGCTGAAACAGAAAACATAAAAGTTGAGAAAGAAGAAATTGATTTAAAAATGAAAGATTATGAAGATGCAATCTCTCAATCTACAAAACAAATAGATATTAAAAAATTAGCAGAAGTAATAAGTAACGATTTACTCAAAGAAAAATTAATAATTTGGCTTGAAGAAAATTCCGAAGTAAAAGAAAAAACTACTAAAACTTCTAAATCTGCAAAAGCCAGTAAAACCTCAAAAAATATAACTAAAACTACAAAAACTAAAACTCAAAAAGATAAGAGCACAAAAACTCAAAATAAAAAAGAAAAAAAATAATTTATAAAATTTCTTACTAATTAACTAAAAACCTCTTAAATTGTTTAATAGTTGAAAATTTATTAGTGAATTCCGAAAAAAAACATTTAATCAATAGCTCAATAAGTTCTTACGAAAGCCTTAATGAAACTATTGCTGCTGTACCAACTGTTATAGAACAATCTGGGAGAGGAGAAAGAGCTTTTGATATTTATTCACGTTTATTAAGAGAAAGAATAATTTTCTTAGGCACAGGTATAAATGATCAAGTATCAGATTCACTTGTTGCACAATTATTATTTCTTGAAGCAGAAGATCCTGAAAAAGACATACAAATATATATCAATTCTCCAGGAGGATCAGTTACAGCTGGAATGGCTATATATGACACCATGCAACAGATCTCTCCAGATGTTGTAACTATTTGTTTTGGAGTTGCCGCAAGCATGGGAGCATTCTTACTCTCTGGAGGTGCAAAAGGTAAAAGATTGGCTTTGCCTAATTCGAGGATAATGATTCACCAACCTTTGGGCGGTGCTCAAGGTCAAGCAGTAGAGATTGAAATACAAGCTAAAGAAATCCTTTTTCTCAAGAAAACATTAAATTCGCTACTTTCTGACCATACTGGTCAACCTTTAGAGAAAATTAATGAAGACACTGAAAGAGATTACTTCTTATCTCCTTCCGAAGCAGTTGAATATGGATTGATTGATAAAGTTATTAAAAAGTGACAAGTAAAAGTAATATTTTAAAAATTTGATGACGAATCTAAATTTATAAGCAATCCTAGAAGGTAAGTATTACTTTTTCTTTTTAAATTTTATAATCGATGGCTAAATTTGATGCCCATCTAAAATGCTCTTTTTGTGGTAAGTCACAAGATCAGGTTAGAAAACTTATAGCCGGCCCCGGTGTTTATATATGTGATGAATGCATTGATCTTTGCAATGAAATTCTTGATGAAGAATTGCTTGATAATCAAGCTAAGCTAAATTACGCACCTCATGATAAGAAAAAATCTCCAACTGACAATCCACATAAATCTATTCCCATTGAATTAAGTTCTATTCCTAAACCATTAGAAATTAAAAATTTTCTTGATAATCAAGTTGTAGGTCAAGAATCCGCCAAAAAAATACTATCTGTAGCTGTATACAATCATTACAAAAGATTAGCTTGGCGAATGAAAGAGGAAACTAAGAAGAATTGTGCAAATGATGCTCAAGCAACTAAATTACAGAAATCAAATATATTACTCATTGGACCAACTGGAAGCGGGAAAACATTATTAGCTCAAACATTAGCTGAATTTCTAGATGTTCCTTTTGCTGTTGCTGATGCAACTACTTTGACTGAAGCTGGATATGTAGGAGAGGATGTGGAAAATATACTTTTAAGATTGCTACAAAAATCAGAAATGAATGTAGAGCTTGCTCAGAAGGGAATTATATACATTGATGAGATAGATAAAATTGCAAAAAAAAGTGAAAACCCCTCAATCACTAGGGATGTATCTGGAGAAGGAGTGCAACAAGCATTGTTAAAAATGCTCGAAGGAACAATTGCTAATGTTCCTCCTCAAGGAGGAAGAAAACATCCATATCATGACTGTATTCAGATAGATACAAGTCAGATTTTATTTATATGCGGCGGGGCTTTTATTGGTTTAGAAGATATTGTACAAAAACGGTTAGGTAAACACTCAATTGGTTTTACAACTAACTCTGAGCAAACCAACGTTGATCCCAAGAAAATAACTGATTCTCGAGATGCGCTCAAAAACTTAGAGTTAGATGATTTAGTAAAATACGGATTAATTCCAGAATTTATTGGAAGAATTCCTGTATGTGCTGTATTAGATCGACTCACAAAAGAAATACTAGAATCAATACTTACTGAACCAAGAGATGCCCTAATCAAGCAATTTAAAACTTTGTTAAGTATGGATAATGTTGCACTAACATTCGAACCAGAATCCGTACAAGCTATTGCCAATGAAGCTTATAAAAGAAAAACAGGAGCAAGAGCTCTTAGATCAATAATTGAAGAATTAATGCTTGACGTGATGTATACTCTCCCATCTCAGAATAATGTGAAAGAATTCATAATCACAAAAAAAATGGTTGATAATTTATTTTCTTCAAAAATTGTTAAGCTTCCTGCAGGATCAAATAGAATTAGAAAAGAATCGGCATAACAGAAAAAAAAAATTACGTAAAATTTCTATAATCATACATAAAAATATATGCTCAATATTCATAAACCTTTTCATCAAAAATATAGGCCCAATAAACTTGATGAACTTGTTGGACAAGAGTTTGTTTCAATAACTCTCAAACAAGCATTAATCTCTCAAAAGATAGCACCTGCATATCTTTTTAATGGACCAAGAGGAACTGGTAAAACGTCAAGCGCAAGAATATTTGCAAAATCATTAAATTGCATTTCTGCTGAGGAACCAACAATTCATCCTTGTGGGCATTGTGATTTATGCAAAGAAATTACAGATGGTATTGCGCTAGACATAATTGAAATTGATGCAGCATCTAATACTGGAGTTGAAAATATAAGAGAAATAATTGATAGAGCAAGATTTGCTCCAACTAAAGCGAGATGGAAAGTATATGTAATCGACGAATGTCATATGCTTTCAACTGCCGCTTCCAACGCTTTACTTAAAACTATTGAGGAACCACCGCCAAAAGTAGTTTTTATTCTTGCTACTACTAATCCTGAAAGAGTTTTAAGAACTATACATAGTAGATGTCAAAAATTCGATTTTAAAAGAATAAATGCCAAAGCTATATTTGAACAACTCTCTAAAATCTCTATAAAAGAATCAATAAAATATGAAGATAAAGCACTGAAACTTATAGCAAAAAGATCTAATGGTGGGATGAGAGATGCGCAAAGTTTGCTTGATCAATTAAGCCTTCTCCCAGAAGGTATAACTCTTAAAAATGTGCAAAACTTACTGGGAGAAGTAGCAGAAACTGATTTAATTAGATTAATTGAATCGATCATTTTTAATAATCCAGAATCCCTAATTATAAATTGCAATAAATTATATGACGCTGGCAATGAACCCTATCAAATACTAGTCGGACTATTAAATATTACAAGAGATCTATTACTGAAAACATTAAATAATAATTATTCAGAAATTTACTATACATCTATAGATTTCCAAAACCAATTAGATAATTTTTCTAAAAATTTAAATAAATCAAGAATTATAGATTGGCATAATAAGCTAAGAAGCATTGAATACCATATTAAAACAAGCGATAATCCAAGATTATGGTTAGAAATAAATTTAACAAGCTTACTTGAAAAAAATAATTTAGAAAATATTCCTCAAATAAATAAATCAAAGACAAAATTAGAACCTACTTATGAAGATATGAACATTCAGAGGGAAACAGTAAAGGTTAATAATAAAGAAGATATCAATAAGGAAACACTTCCCAGTCAGGATGAAAATATGAATATTCAAAGGGAATCAGTAAAGATTAATTATAAGGAAGATATCGATAAGGAAGCACTTCCTTCTCAGGATGAGAATTTTGATAACAATAATATTTTAAAGGAAAAATGGGAATTAATTCTCTCCAAATTAGAGTTGCCTTCTACAAAAATGCTACTTTCACAACAAGCAGAATTGGTTAGTGTAACTTCAAATGAAGTTTTAATTGCATTATCTCCCAACTGGGAAAATATGATCAAAACTAGACAAACAATAATTGAAACTGCGGTAAAAAAAGTATTTGGAGATCAAATAAAGCTTAATTTCTCTTCTAAAAAAACACGCACTACAAACTTTAAAAGGGAATACACTGACAATATTGTTAAAAATCAACTTAAACAAAGTACATCTCTACAAAATTCTAATTTAAATCCAGAAAACATTAACAGTGAAACTTCTGATAAAAATAGCCCTAAAAATCTAGCAAATTTTTTTAACGGTGAAATTATTGATTTAGAAGAATAACTTATACGCCTTTATGCAATGTTTTTTTCCACAGGATTTTTTTTGGTAAAATAGACATCTTGATTGTTACCCATGGAATAACTAAAAACCAATGGGAAAGATATAACACAGAAACTAGCATCATTAGCAAATTTATATTATTTAAGACAGGACCTTCGCTTTTACAAGAAGAACCATACCAAAATGCTATCCCAGACAAAGTAAATGCAGTTATAGAAATTGGCCAATAAATTGGAGCCTCGTACAAGACAATACTAATTATTAAATCAACCATTGAAATGATTGGAAGTGCATATTGCAAAAGAAAAAAATAACTTAAATCAAACTTTTGAATAAATGCAATTTTATTAGAAATGAGTTGGTCTCCATAATCAAAAAATCGCTGAAGTCCTCCTTCAGCCCATCTTTGTCTTTGTGAAAATAAAGCTGATATATTTTCAACTGCCTCTTCCATAACCGGCGGATCCCACAAAATTCCAATTTTCGAAGTAGAAATTAATAACCTTAAACTTAAATCCAAATCATCAGTAACTGTATTCTCATTAAAAGCACCACAATTAATTAAAACTTCTTTATTAATCAATTGTCCATTACCTCTCAATTCAGAAACACCAGCAACTGATAATCTCCCATATTGAAATATTGCATCCATTGCCATTTCCATTGACTGACAAATAGTTAAAAAATTCAAACCAAAATTTAAAACAGATTTCCTTAATTGAACAGCTGACCAATCTCCCTGATGAACAAAGCTAAATAATCTTATTAATGTATCTTGTTTTAGTTGAGCATCAGCATCAAGAATTAAAACCCATTCTCCATCTGTAAATTTCAAAGCATAATTAAGAGCCCCTGATTTACCTCCTCCTGCATTAGGAGATCTAGAAATAATTTTTAATTTATCAAATTTTCTTGATAACCGATCTAAAATTAAAGGTGTCTTATCTGTGCTCCCATCATCAATTATGCATATATTTAATTTGTCAATTGGATAATCCAATCTAAATAACCTTTCAACCAGAGTTGTAAGAACATTTTCCTCATCTCTAGCAGCAACTAAAATATCTAACTTTGGTAACTTATCTTCAGTAATTTTTTCATAAACTCCATTCGATATATTATTTCTTTTGAAATTTTTTGAAATTACTAGTAAACCATAACAGGCAATTAAAAAAGAGATTAAAAATATAAAAGATGAAAATTTTCTAAAGTAATAAAAGTGAGGAATAACGCCTACCAATATACAAACAGAAAAAAACAATAATGATTTTAATCTTCGATTTTTATAAAAACCATTACTCATAAATAAAGATTTAATTTTTTTGGATTATTGAGACAATATCTCAATTTTTTTAATTTTTGTTCCTCTATAATAATGAATCAATATTTGTTCATAAGTAAACCCCATTTCAGCCATTTCAATTGCTCCTGCTTGAGATAAACCTACACCATGACCAAAGCCTCCCCCTTTAAAAATCCAATAATTATCATTTAATTTATTAATAGTAAATAAAGTACTAGGCAAAAAGTTCAATATTCTTCTTATATCATCTCTTTCTAAAACTATCATTTTATTCGAATTACTTACTTGGATCTCCATTTTTATGACTCTTCCACTAAATCCTCTTTGAGTTATTTTTATATTGACAAAATCTTTTCTATCTTTAATTAATTGATTTTTAACTAAATATTCCTGAATTTTTTCAGACGAAACTACTCTCTTCCAACGGAAAAGAGAGTGATTTTCACCAAAGGCTTTTTCATTTACGGAATCTAGGAATATATTTAATTGATTTTCATTTTTAATTGGAAGTTCAAAAAATTGATTTAAATTATCCTCTCCATCAATCATAGGGAAAAAGTAAAAATAATCTTCAATTTTCCATGCTTCACTTGCGCTGCTCGCTATCCCTCCATTAGAGCCATGATAAAAGGAGTTTATAGGTTTATCTCTATAGGTAATTATTAAATTTTTCGTATCTTTAATAGCTTTTTTAATATTTGGATTTTCCAAATTAGGCTTTTTATAAACCTGACATTGAGTGGTAATACATAAATGGTATTGATCAAAATTAAACCTACCTGAATTATAAATCGCCCAAGTTCTTGCAATTACTGCTTGTGCTTTAAGTGCCTCTACTGGAGCGTTAGAGCCAATTTCATGAGGAAGAACTCCCTCTAAGTATTCATCAAATTTAATTTTCTGAATTAAAGTCCAAGTTCCATAAGAATCCTTTACCAAATAAAATTTTTTTCCAAAATTAACATTATTAATTTTTACTTCCTGGTCAGATGTGATGTATATAGGACCTTCAAGTTTATGTTGAGTGTACTTATTAGTTAAGAAGGGAACAATTTTTGATTTAATAGATTTCTTAAAAAATTTATAATTTAACTTTTTATCCAAAAGCTTTTTCTCTTCTTTAATCCAAACTTCCCAATTTTTTGGATAAGTTACAACTGGTTCATACCCCATTGCTCGTAGATTCCTTGCTTTTCTTTGGGCAGTTTCATAACTGGAAAATGGTCCAAATACTAACCTTTGAATATTTTGAGTAGTTTTCAAAGGTACATTTTTAAATAAAATATTGATTTTTTTTGATCTATGCTTAATCCCATTTGCAGAATATAAATCAATAAAAGAATTTTCTGTTGAAAAAATGATATTTTTTTTTCCTATTAACTTATCAGAACTACCTCCTAAATATTGTTTTAATCCAATTAAAAAATTTCCTTTTTTTAATTCTTTTTTCAAATTAATTTCAATAGATTCATCTGCAAAAGCATTTTCCGAAAATATTTGTGGACATAATGCAAAAAAGAAAAATCCCCAAATAATATATAAAAAATGAAATCTTCGTTGCATAATTTAAGAAATTAACCTACTAATTGAAACTTTAATTTGCACCAATGCATATAAAGGTTTAGATTATTTAAATTAAACATATCTGACTTAAATGTCTAAACTCAAAACTCGCAAATCGGCAGCAAAAAGATTTAAAGCAACTGCGACGGGTAAATTCATGAGACGAAGAGCTTTCCATAATCATTTACTAGATCACAAAAGCTCAAAGTTAAAAAGACACCTTTCTACAAAAGCTGTTGTTGATGAAAAAGATGCTGATAATGTAAAATTAATGATTCCCTATGCTTAAAAGCATAAATTAACTATCAATTCAAATTCATGGCACGCGTTAAAAGAGGCAACATAGCAAGAAAAAGAAGAAATAAAATCTTAAATCTTGCAAAAGGTTTCAGAGGTGGAAACAAAAATCTGTTTAGAACAGCTAATCAAAGAGTAATGAAAGCTCTATGTAATGCTTATAGAGATAGAAGAAGAAGAAAAAGAGATTTTAGAAAACTTTGGATATCTAGAATAAATGCTTCTGCTAGAATGAACGGAACTAATTACAGCAAACTAATTCACGGAATGAAAACATCCGAAATAATAATTAATAGAAAAATGCTTGCTCAAATAGCTTTAAGTGATCCAAAGTGTTTTGAAGAAATAGCAGCAGTTGTTAGTAAATAAAATAAGGTTCTAGAATACTAAAATTGATTAATGGAAATATCGTCCTTTCAGTCTTATCTAATAATTCTTTTTGTAATACTAATAATAATATCTATTTTTGTTTTTAGACAATTTTTAAAAACAAGAAATGAAGAGTTGAATTTGGTTAAATTCGAACAAAAAGGATTATCCTCATTAACAAAAGCTTCTGAATTATATGAGTACGGATCAATTCAAATAAAAAAAAGGTTATATGCTGAGGCAACGAAGACTTTTTTAAAAGCTATAGAAATTTATGATAAAGAACCTAATGAAGCAAAAGCTATCATAGAAAATGCTTTAGGTTTTTCATATGCTGCACAAAATGAATTTAAAAAAGCAGTAAAACATTATAATTTAGCAATAAAATTTCTGCCAGAATACATAATTGCTTTAAACAATCTAGCTTCAGCGCAACAACGGTTATTAGAGTATGACTTAGCATATATAACTTACAAAAAAGTTTTAAAGATAGATAGTGATAATAAAACTGCAATAAAAAAAAGCAAAGAATTAGAAAAACGCAATGATTACAATCCTTACAAAGGTATAAAAGATAAGGGATTTTAAATATGGAAAATTATTCATCTTTAGTAATAGGAGGAAAGCAATTTTCCAGTAGATTAATGTTAGGTACTGGCAAATACAAATCTACAAAAGACATGGCAGAAAGTTTATCAAAGTCGGAAACAGAAATTATTACGGTCGCTGTTAGGAGAATAAAGAATGATCAGACTGGAGAAAATTTACTAGAAAATATTAACTGGAAAAAATATTGGATGCTTCCTAATACAGCAGGGTGTATAAATGCAGATGAAGCAGTCAGAATAGCAATTTTTGGAAGAGAGCTTGCAAAATTATCTGGTCAAGAAGAAAATAATTTTGTTAAGTTGGAAGTTATTCCTGACAAAAAGTATTTGCTACCAGATCCAATAGAGACCTTAAAAGCGGCTGAAATTTTAATAAAAAAGGGTTTTAATGTACTTCCCTATATCAATGCAGATCCAATGCTTGCAAAAAGACTAGAAGAAGTGGGTTGTTCCACTGTAATGCCGTTAGGCTCGCCTATTGGATCTGGACAAGGTTTATTAAATTTATCAAACATATCGATAATTATTGAGAATGCCAAAGTTCCAGTAATAATTGACGCAGGAATAGGAGTGCCAAGTGAAGCCTCTCAAGCCATGGAGATTGGAGCTGATGGTGTTCTAATCAATAGTGCTATTGCGCAAGCCAAAAATCCACCTCTTATGGCTCAAGCAATAAACTATGGCGTAAAAGCAGGCAGGGAGGCTTTTCTTGCGGGAAGAATTAAAAAACAAGAGTATGCAATACCAAGTTCACCAGAAAAAAACATTTCTATTTAATTTTCTTAAAGTTAAACAAAGTTGAAAGTAGAGTAAAAATTGTTTATTTGAATGTAATTTTCCTTTTAAGAAAAAAGTTTTGAAACTATTTACAATGTTTTTTCGCAAATTGTAAGCACACTGTAGTAATTTAATAAATATATTATGAATCTATTAATTCTGGAGTTCTGAGTGAAAGTTATTATTCTAGGTGGAGATGGTTTTTGCGGTTGGCCTTGTGCGGTTAATTTAGCAGAGCAAAATCATGATGTAATTATTGTCGACAATTTAAGTCGAAGAAAAATAGATATTGATCTAGAAGTAGAATCTTTAACTCCCATTTCTTCAATAACGGAAAGACTTTCTGCATGGGAAGAGATTGGAGGTAAACCTATGAGATTTCTTAACATGGATATCTCTAAACAATATCAAAAATTACTAAATTTACTTATTGAAGAAAAACCAGATTCAGTTATCCATTTTGCAGAACAAAGAGCCGCACCATACTCGATGAAATCGAGTTTTACCAAAAGATATACAGTAGATAATAATGTTAATGGCACACACAACCTTCTTGCTGCAATCGTAGAAAGTAATTTAGATATTCATGTCATTCATTTAGGAACAATGGGAGTCTACGGATATGGATCCCATAGAGGCGCAACAATTCCAGAAGGTTATCTAAAAGTTGAAGTTCCCCAACCAGATGGAAGCCGCTTTGAAGAAGAAATATTGCACCCAGCAAGTCCAGGCAGTGTTTACCACATGACGAAAACCTTAGATCAATTACTATTTCTTTACTACAACAAAAATGATCTTGTCAGAATTACTGATCTGCATCAAGGTATTGTTTGGGGAACAAATACTGAAGCAACGTTAAAAGATCCTAGATTAACAAACAGATTTGACTATGACGGAGATTATGGAACAGTTCTAAACAGATTTCTAATGCAAGCAGCCATTGGATATCCATTAAGTGTTCATGGAACAGGAGGTCAAACAAGAGCATTTATACATATAAAAGATTCGGTAAAATGTGTACAACTTGCTCTTGAGAATCCTCCAAAATCAGGAGAGAGAGTTAAAATCTTCAATCAAATGACTGAAAGTCATCAAGTTGGAGAACTAGCTAAAAAAGTTGCTTCTCTAACAGGAGCCGATATTAATTACTTACCAAATCCAAGGAACGAAGCGGTTGAAAATGATTTGATTGTTGATAATAAATGCTTTATAGAATTAGGTTTAAACCCAACAACACTTGATAATGGCTTATTAGAAGAGGTTGTTGAAGTTGCTAAAAAATTCTCTGATAGATGTGATTTGAAGCGCATACCTTGTGTTTCATCCTGGACCAAAAAACAAGCTGAAGCCATAAAAACTAATTAAAATTTTTGAAATAATTACCTTAACAAAGTGAAAATTGCATTGTTTACTGAAACTTTTTTACCTAAAGTTGATGGCATAGTAACAAGATTAACTAAAACTATTGAATTTTTAATAAAAAATGGTGATGAAGTTATAGTTTTTTGTCCGGAAGGTTGTCCTGAGTCATATATGGGAGCAAGTGTTGTTGGAGTGGCTGCAATGCCATTACCCTTATACCCAGAGCTAAAGCTAGGTCTCCCAGGTCCTGCTGTTTCAGAGAAGTTAGAAACATTCAAACCAGATTTAATACATGTTGTTAATCCAGCTGTTCTTGGCTTAGGTGGAATATGGTTGGCTAAAACTAATAATATCCCTTTAATTGCAAGCTACCATACTCATCTTCCTAAATATCTTGAACACTACGGTATGGGTATGTTAGAGCCACTTTTATGGGAATTGCTCAAAGCAGCTCATAATCAAGCCTTATTAAATTTATGTACTTCCACTGCTATGGTAAATGAGTTAAAAGATAAAGGTATTCAAAGGACTGCTCTATGGCAAAGAGGTGTAGATACTTGCAGTTTCAGACCAGATTTGAGAAATGAGAAAATGAGAGAAAAATTATTTGGAAAATATAAAGACGCTAAATACCTATTGATTTATGTAGGAAGATTATCAGCAGAAAAACAAATTGAACGAATAAAACCAGTTTTAGAAAATATTCCTGATGCATGCCTAGCACTTGTAGGAGACGGACCTTATAGAAACCAACTTGAAAAAATCTTCGAAAATACAAAGACTAATTTCATAGGATATTTATCTGGCAATGAACTTGCTAGCGCTTATGCCTCAGGAGATATATTTTTATTTCCCTCAAGCACGGAAACACTTGGATTAGTATTATTAGAAGCAATGGCTGCAGGATGTCCAGTTATCGGAGCTAACAAGGGAGGGATACCAGACATAATAAGCGATGGTGTAAATGGTTGTTTATATGATCCTGATCAAACAGATAACGGGGAACAAAGTTTAATTGAGGCGACGAAAAAAATTCTGGAAAATGAAAATAAAAGAGAAGTTATGAGAAAAGAAGCAAGAAGTGAAGCAGAAAAATGGGATTGGAATCAAGCTACTTTACAATTACAACATTATTATTATGAAACGCTCAAAAATATTAAATAAAAATAATTTATTTATGCTACGTGTGGGGGTGTAGGACTCGTATATGAACTTAGAGGGAGGATTAACGTTGCGATATTTTGATTCTTTTCAGGCCTTTTTTTCTTGGAGAATTTTTTACCAAAAGGAACTCTTATTACATTAGTGCCCTCAATAGAGCAAACAATTGAATTGTCCTCGTGAAAATTGTTAACAAAATCTGGCAAGTCCACATTTTTGATTGGCAAACGTTTAATATTTCCAGAATTAAAATCTTCAGTCATAGCTTCAAATACCCCAAAAAATTTGATGCTTAATATAATAATAAAAAAATTTAAAAAATTTCTATAAGAAATTATTAAATTTTTATTCACATTGATAATAACTAAGTAAATACAAGGACGCTAGTCTTTCAAGCACATTTTTTTTCTTCTAAGGTGTCTGCTTGATTTACATTACAAGAGCAAATTAAATTGCGATCGCCATATGCATTATTAATCCTAGAAACTGATGACCAAAACTTAATATTAGTTGGAGTTTTATAAGGAAAAGAGGCTTTTTCTTTTGAATAAGGATAATGCCAATTATCATCAATTAATTCTTGCAGTGTATGAGGAGCATTGCTTATTACATTATTATTATTTAATTCATTATTATTTTCTATTTCACTGATTTCTTCTCCAATCAATAGCATGGCCTCGCAAAATCTATCTAACTCTACCAAACTTTCACTTTCAGTAGGCTCTATCATTATAGTCTCTGGAACAGGCCAACTTATAGTTGGAGCATGAAAACTATAATCTATTAATCGCTTAGCTAAATCATTTACACTCAAACCAGTTTTGGATTTTAAATCTCTAAAATCTAAAATACATTCATGTGCGACAAAATTATTTTTTCCCTTATAAAGAATCTTGAATTTATGCTTTAAAGAATGCGCAATATAATTTGCAGATAAAATTGCGTGCGAAGTTGCTTTCCTTAAACCAGTAAAACCAGCCATCTTTATATACATCCAACTTATTGGAAGAATACTTGCACTACCATGCTGAGCAGAGGATACGTAATTGGAACTATTAGATAAATAATTATCTTTTAAAGAATGAGTAGGAAGAAATGGGCTTAAAGTTTCTGATGCAGCAACTGGACCCACTCCTGGACCACCACCTCCATGTGGAATGCAGAACGTTTTATGTAAATTCAAATGACAAACATCAACACCATAGTTCCCAGGTTTACATAATCCAACCTGAGCATTAAGATTTGCTCCATCTAAATAGACAAATCCTCCAACAGAGTGAATTAAATCACATATCTTTCTGATTTGCAATTCAAAAACTCCATGAGTAGAGGGGTAGGTCAACATTAGAGCTCCTATTTGATCATCAAATTTATTGACCTTGATCGACAAATCTTGAAAATCAATATTTCCTTCGGCATCACATTCAACAGTTACCACATCAAAACCTGCCATAACGGCACTAGCAGGATTTGTTCCGTGAGCACTTTTAGGAATTAAACATTTTTTTCTTGAATGGTCACCTTGTGATTCAAAATAAGAATTTATTGCTAATAAACCTGCAAACTCTCCTTGAGAGCCTGCATTTGGTTGAAAAGAAACTGATTTTAAACCAACAATATCACTTATCCATTTTTCTAGATCAGATATTATTTTTGAATAGCCCTTAGTTTGATCTGGTGGAGAAAAAGGATGAATAGAAGATAAATTAGCCCAAGAGACTGGATTTAACTCTGCTGCAGAATTTAACTTCATAGTACAGCTACCTAATGGCATCATTCCATCTACCAAAGAAAAATCTTTTTCAGCAAGTCGGAATATATATCTCATTAATTCAGTTTCACTTTGATAATTTGTAAATATTTCTTGCTGCATCCATTCACTGGATCTCAAGGCAAAACTATCAAAATGAAATCTTTTATCAAAGTTTATAGGCTCTAAATCTTCATTTATTTCTATAAGGTTGGCTATGAAAGTCACAATATCTTTGATTTCTTTTTCATCACTCAGTTCATCTAAAGAGATCCCAAAACCAGTGGAATTTTCAATAGTTGATCCCAACGGCAAAATTCTTAAGTTATACCCATTTTTTATAGCTTCATTATGGATTCTCTGGGAGTGCTCAGAATAAACATCAACACTATCAAATCTTATCCCATCAGGAATATCAAAACCTAGATCAACTAAACATGATTCTAAATTTATTCTCAACTCCACTAATCTCTTAGCAATTTGCGTTAATCCAGAGGGTCCATGATAAATAGCATAAAAAGATGAAATTATGGCTAACAAAGATTGAGCAGTACAGATATTACTAGTGGCTTTTTCCCTTCTAATATGTTGCTCTCTTGTTTGCAATGCTAGTCTTAAGGACTTTTCTCCATTTTTAGAAAGAGTTTGCCCAACAATTCTTCCAGGTATCAGCCTTTTATATTTTTCGCTACATGCAAAATATGCGGCATGGGGGCCACCAAAACCCATAGGAACACCAAATCTTTGCATACTACCCACTGCTACATCAACACCAAATTCAGAAATTGGTTTTATTAAAACTTGTGCCAGTGGATCAATACATGCCGTTACAATAATTTCTGATCTATGTGCTTGGGATATTAAGAACGTAGGATCAAATAATTGCCCATTTTTGCCAGGTAATTGTAACAAAATTCCAAAAACATCATCATGATTAGGAAGGTTGCTTTGAGTAAAGCGTTTTAAAGATATTCCCAAAGGTTTTGCTCTGGTTTGAAGGACATTAAAAGTATGATCAAAAACATTTGATTCCACTAAGTACACTTTTGCAGATTGATTTTTTCTCGCGGCAAAACTCATTGCCATAGCTTCCGCAGCAGCAGTACCCTCATCTAGCAATGATGCATTGGCAACAGGGAATCCTGTTAATTCACAAATAATAGTCTGAAAATTAAATAGAGCCTCTAATCTTCCTTGTGCAATTTCTGCTTGATATGGAGTATAAGATGTATACCATCTAGGATTTTCAAGAACATGTCTTTGGATTACTTTAGGCATGTGATTGTCATAATAACCAAGGCCTATAAGTGATCTCATTTTGATATTTTTCTTCGCAATCTCTTCTAATTCATTTAAAGCCTCAATTTCTGAACAACCTTTGGGCAATATTTCTGAAGATTTATCTTTAAGCTGAATATCTTCAGGAATAACTTGATCTACAAATTGATCAATATTATGAAAACCAAGCTTGTTTAGCATAATTCTCTCATCATTATCTCTTAACCCCAGATGCCTATCTATAAACAAATCGGACACAAATTTGGATGTCATATTAAAATATTTTTCTTTAAAATAGCTCTTTTTAAAAAGTTTGCCTTATTTTGGTACAACCTTTGATTGATATTCCTCAGAAGTCATCAAATCAGCAATTGATACTTTTGATTCTGGCTTCAAAATGACTAACCAACCTTCACCAATCGGATCATTCTGTAAAAGCTCAGGGTTATCAATAACACTTTCATTTACAGATACTATTTCACCTGCAAAAGGAAGGTAGACTTCCTCAACGGCCTTCACAGATTCTATTGTTCCAAAAGTCTCACCTTTCTCTAAAGTTGTCCCTTGATCAGCCAACTCAACAAAAACAATATCTCCTAATTGATCTATAGCAAATTCACTAACTCCAATTTTTAATAATCCGTTTTCTTCTAAGACATACTCATGGGTATCAGCATAGTTAAAGTTGTCTGGAAACTGGTAAGACATGATTAAGTGGATAAAGAAATTAGAGAATCTTTTGTAATTAATTGTTCATCTAATAATTCAGATAATAATTGAATTAATGCAATTTTGATGTGAGCTATGTGAGAACCACCTTGAACAAAAATATTGTAAGGATCTCTTAGAGGGGCATCAGCGGAAAATTCACTTGTACTCCCTTCAATAAATGTACCTCCTGCCATTAATAATTTTGAATCATATCCCTCCATTGATGATGGAACAACATTAAGGAAAGAATCTACTGGTGAAGAATTTTGAAAAGACTGACAAACTTTTTGTACCAAATCAGGATTATTCAATCTTACAGACTGAATAAGATCAGATCTATAAGTTGATGGCTCTGGCAAAACCTGAAATCCCAAATTTTTAAAAACTGCTGCAACCATATCAGCACCTTTTAGTGATTCGTGAACAATTTGTGGTGCTAAAAACAAACCCTGCAAAATTAACCTTCCTAATCCAAAATTTATTCCTGCAGATGAACCAATACCTGGTGAGGTTAATCTAGAGCATGCCATCTCAACCAACTCTGCATCTCCTGCAACATAACCACCAGTAGGAACTATTGTTCCTCCCAAATTTTTAATCAATGAACCAGCAATTATATTTGCCCCTTTAGAAATTGGTTCACTATCCTCAACAAGTTCCCCATAACAGTTATCAACAAAACATATGCAGTTAGGGTTAATGTTATGAACCAGACTACAAATTTTCTCTATCTGATGATTGGTAAGAGATTTTCTCCAACTATATCCACAACTTTTTTGTATAAATACTAATTTGCATGTATTTTCTTTAAAAGAGTGAACAATTTTTTCTTCAAAAGAATCAAAATTGTCGCAGATATTTATTTGCTTATATTCAATATCAAAATCTTTAAGTGAGCCTTTACCTCCTCCCCTTATTCCTATCACTTCTTCTAACGTGTCATATGGTTGTCCTGTAAGTGATAACATCACATCTCCAGGTCTAAGAATTCCAAATAAGACAGAACTTATTGCATGTGTTCCACTTACAAATTGCATCCTCACAGCTGCCTTTTCAGCAAGAAATAATCTTGCAAAAACCTTATCAATTTTTTCTCTTGATATATCATCATGACCACTCCCAGATGATTGATTGAAATGACTAGTGGAAACTTTTTCATCCTTAAAAATTGTCAAAATATTATCTAACTTATGGTAAAGCTGATTCGACCTCTCCTGAAAAACACTGCCTAAACTCTCTTCTACAGAAAGCACTGCGTGTTCAGCCAATTTAAAGTTATTATTTTTTGTCATTATTATAAAAATTCACATTATTTTTCAGAAGCTAAATTTCTTAATTCTATTAAGAAGGCATTAGGTCCTGTTCCCTCAAAATAAGAAAGTTTTTTTGAAGCCTCATATAAATCAAGTAGTTCTCCATCTAATTCTTCTGCCGTATAGTCTCTAATTCCTGCTATTACCTCAGCAAAGCGTTCTCTACGAATCGATTTATTCACGGTATAAGCTGCCATTACTTGAATTTTACATGATCTCCAAGGTCTATTTTGACAAAAATGCTCTGATAGAGCATCACTTAAAGCAGAAGCTTCTTCATCTTCTATGTACCAATCAAATGAAGAAGGAAGAGACTTTAATCCAGAAAAAATCTCAAATAATTCTCCTGCGGTTAATGGATTACCAGAATCATTTTTTACCGGTAATGCGGACTCTTGCAAAGATTTCCATAACTCTGGATAATCACTTTCTAAACGATCCCTGATTTTATCAATGCCTTGATCAAGAATCATATTGACTTGAGCCAAAGCAAGAAAAACTTCAGGTCCAGGAGAAGATAGTTTTCCATTCCTAAGATTAGAGATTTGAGAATTATGGACCTTACCTAAGTCAAGAATTTCAGAAAGCAACGGCAAAACTCTATGAGACCATCCATTCCGCTCATGCCAGAGATGTATCAAATGAGCCATAGCTCTTCGACCTCTAGATAATTTATCGCGATATCCGAGACTCACAGATAATTAAACTTATCAATAGTATAGTATGATAATATTACATATCGGCATTTTTGAAAATAGCATTTCAATATCATGAATTCAGTAATTTTCCAAGAAACAGCAAAATTAAAAAAACCTGTTCCAGCTGAAAAAGTCGTGGAACTATCAGAAAGATTACTGGAACCTTCTAGTCATTCAAAAAAATATCCTCCAAGGTTGCATAAAACTTGGGGAACAATTTCTTTCATGGTGGCAATTCATATTCTTTCATTAGTAGCTATACAACCAAAATTTTGGAGTTTACCTGCAGTTGTATCATTGTTATTTTTTTACTGGGTAACTGCCTGTTTAGGTGTCACGCTTGGATATCACAGATTGTTATCCCACAGATCCTTTATAGTTCCAAGATGGTTAGAAAGATTTTTTGCTACCTGCGGAGCGATCAGTTGCCAACATGGACCCATAGATTGGGTTGGTTTACATAGGCATCATCACTCTTTTTCTGATACAGATGTAGACCATCACAGCAGTAAAAAGGGATTTTGGTGGAGTCATATGGGTTGGATGTTCAAAGACGTTGAAGCACTAAAAGCTGTTCCAAAACTAAGTGCAGATTTAATTAAAGACCCTTATTATAGATTCCTAAATAAATATTTTTTATTTTTACAAATTCCTATTGGACTTTCTTTGTACGCAATAGGTCAAAAATTAGGAGTTGGAGGGTGGGCTCTGGTGCTTTGGGGAATCCCATTGAGACTTGTTGTCGTTTATCACATTACTTGGTTAGTAAACTCGGCAACTCACTGTTGGGGTAAAGCACCTTTTGAAAGTGGTGATTCATCCAAAAACAACGCCTGGGTTGCTGCATTAACATTTGGAGAGGGATGGCATAATAATCATCATGCATTTCCTAACTCAGCAAAACAAGGATTATTTAGAGGTCAAATTGATCTCACTTGGGAACATATTAAGATTCTTGCTAAATTAGGATTTGCAAAGAAAGTAAAATTACCCTCTAGGTCTTATTATTAAATACATTAATACAGTATTTTCATGGCTAAAAGAGTACAAGTAGTTTTAACAGAGTCAATTACTTCCCTTGGGAAGGACGGTGATGTTGTTGAAGTTGCCCCTGGTTATGCACGAAATTTCTTACTGCCTTATGGTAAAGCAGTTAATGTTACCCCTTCAGTTTTAAAACAGATTGAACGCAAAAGAGAAAAAGAAAAAATAGCTGCTGAAAAATTGAAACAAGAAGCTAGAGACTTTAAAACTGCTTTAACAACAATCGGAAGATTCGTAATTAAAAAACAAGTTGGTGAAGATGGAGTTCTTTTTGGAACTGTTACAAATGGAGATGTTGCAGAAGCAATAAAAGCAGCTACAAAAAAAGATATTGAAAGAAGAGATATAACTGTTCCTGATGTACACAATTTGGGTTCCTATATTGCTAAGGTTAAATTACATCCTGAAGTAAGTACAGAAATAAATATCGAAGTAACAAGTTAATAACTTTGTTGCATATTTTTGAAAAGTAGTCAGAGTATATATCTAGGTATTTAAAGTTATGGTTGCAATTCCTTTTCCAAATAACAGTCAGAACGAAAACTCTGGCTTGGTACCGCCACAAAATATCCAAGCAGAAGAGGTAGTTTTAGGTGGAATACTTCTGGATCCTGACGCGATTGGAAGAATTGCAGACTTGATTAAACCAGAAGCTTTTTATATAAATGCACATCAAGAAATATACAAAACAGCATTACTTTTACACACCCAAGGGAAACCTACTGATCTAACTTCAATGAGTGCTTGGCTTGCAGATAATAACTCATTAGAAAAAATTGGAGGGAATGCCAAATTAGTAGAATTAGTAGAAAATGTTTCTTCTACTGCCTCGATAGAACAAGTGGCAAATTTAATAAGCGATAAATTTATAAGAAGACAACTAATCAAATCTGGAAACGAAGTTGTTCAACTAGGTTTTGATCAAAGTCAAAAAACGAACGAAGTACTAGATAAAGCAGAGCAGAAGATTTTTGAAATTAGTCAAGAAAAACCAACAAAAGGTTTAACCCAAGCATCAGAAATTCTTACAAGTACTTTTAATGAAATAGAAGCAAGATCACTTGGCAAAGAAGAAGTTGGTGTGAAAACGCTTTTCTATGATTTAGATGCTTTAACCCAAGGCTTTCAAAGAAGTGATTTAATAATTGTTGCTGGAAGACCCTCTATGGGTAAAACTTCAATGGTTTTAAATATTGCAAGAAATGTCGCTCAATCTCAAGATCTACCTGTTTGCGTATTTAGTCTCGAAATGAGCAAAGAACAATTAACTTATAGATTATTGTCTTTAGAAGTAGGTATTGAAAGTGGAAGATTAAAAACAGGAAGACTTACCCCTGAGCAATGGCCACTTCTTGGAGAAGGAATTAATAGTCTAAGTCAAATACCCATATTTATAGATGATAAGCCTAACCTAAGTGTTCTTGAGATGAGAGCACTTTGCAGAAGATTAATTGCTGAACAAAAGAAAAAACTTGGTCTAATAGTAATTGATTATTTACAATTAATGGAAGGAACAACACCTGATAATAGAGTACAAGAACTTTCAAGAATCACAAGAGGACTTAAAGGCATGGCAAGAGAATTAAATGTGCCAGTAATTGCTTTATCTCAACTAAGCAGAGGAGTTGAATCAAGAACCAATAAGCGGCCACTATTAAGTGATCTCAGAGAATCAGGATCAATAGAACAAGATGCGGACTTGGTTTGCATGATCTACAGAGATGAATATTACAATCCAGAAACAGAAGATAGAGGTATTGCAGAAATTATTATCACTAAAAATAGAAATGGTCCCACAAATACTGTTAAATTATTATTTGAACCTCAATACACTAGATTTAGGAATCTAGCTAATTAATTAATCCTAAAATGAATGATTATAAATCATCAAATGAATCTTTCGACATCATCGTTATAGGGGGAGGTCATGCAGGATGCGAAGCTGCAATAACCACAGCAAAATTAGGATTCTCAACAGCCTTATTTACACTGAACTTAGATAGAATAGCTTGGCAACCTTGTAATCCTGCAGTTGGAGGGCCAGCTAAAAGTCAGTTAGTGCATGAAGTTGATGCATTAGGAGGAATCATTGGAAAATTAGCTGATAAAACAGCTATTCAAAAAAGAATATTAAATGCAAGTAGAGGACCGGCTGTATGGGCATTAAGAGCCCAAACAGACAAAAGAGAATACTCAAAAAAGATGATCGAAATCCTTCAGAACACAGATAATTTATCTTTAAAAGAAGCAATGATTACTGAACTGGATATTGCAAAAACTGAAGAAATCGGATTGAACTCCAAAAAAATCATAAAAAAAAGAATAAAAGGTGTAAAAACATTCTTTGGTAGTTATTATTCAGCTAAATCAGTTATCATCACAGCTGGTACTTTTTTAGAAGGAAGAATATGGATAGGAAATAAATCAATGTCAGCAGGTAGATCGGGCGAACAAGCAGCACAAGGTCTTACTCAAAACTTACACGAAATTGGTATCAAAACAGAACGATTAAAAACGGGAACTCCAGCAAGAGTTGATAAAAAGAGTATCATTTTTGATGAATTAGATATTCAACCCAGTACTGCAGCTGATAAATATTTTTCTTTTGATCCAGATATCAAAAATAATATGCCTCAAGTTAGTTGTCATATCACAAGAACAACTTCTAAAACACATCAACTCATTCGAAATAATTTACATTTAACTCCCATTTACGGCGGTTTTATTGATAGTAAAGGGCCAAGATATTGCCCATCAATTGAAGATAAAATAGTTAAATTTGCTGATAAAGAATCACATCAAATTTTCTTAGAGCCAGAAGGAATTAATACCCCTGAAATATATGTACAGGGATTTTCTACAGGTTTACCCGAAAATATTCAATTAGAACTTTTAAGAACCTTACCTGGATTAAGTAAATGTAAAATGTTGCGACCAGCATATGCTGTCGAGTATGACTATATACCAGCAACACAGCTCCAAACATCACTTGAAACGAAAGAAATTGAATATTTGTTTAGCGCTGGACAAATTAATGGAACTACTGGTTATGAAGAAGCAGCAGCACAAGGATTAGTTGCCGGAGTCAATGCGACAAGAAAACTAAACAAAAAAGACCCAATAATTTTCACTAGAGAAAGCAGCTATATAGGAACAATGATTAATGATTTAATTACGAAAGATCTTAAAGAACCATATAGAGTTCTAACTAGTAGGAGTGAATATAGGTTAACTCTTAGAGGAGATAATGCAGATAGGAGATTAACCCCATTAGGTTATCAAATAGGGCTTATTGATGAGAAAAGATGGTCGGCCTATCAAGAAAAGATGCAACTCCTTGAGGAAGAGAAATTAAGATTAAACAACACCCGTTTAAAAAATACCAATAAAACATCAAAAAAAATAGAATTAGACACGGGATCAAAAATCAAAGGTTCAACGACTTTGAAAGAACTCTTAAAAAGACCAAACTTTCATTATTCAGATCTAATTAAATATAATTTGACTGAAAAAATTCTAGATTCTTCAATACAGGAAGGAGTTGAAATAGATATTAAATACGAGGGTTACCTTAAGAGACAAAAAAACAACATTGAACAAATAAATCGTCAAAGCTGTAAATCTCTGCCTCAAGAAATCAATTACGAAAAGATAGATACATTATCTTTAGAAGCTAGAGAGAATTTGAAAAAGATAAAGCCAAAAAATTTTGGTGATGCTTCAAAAATTCCAGGAGTAAGCAAAGCTGATTTAACTGCATTACTTGTTTGGCTAAAAATAAGAGAAATAAAGAATGAAAAAGCAAATATTGTTGCTGAAAAAAAGTTATCATCTTAAAAGCATTCCGTCAGAGCACTGAATAATAAACTTTTTAACTCACCAAAAATTTTATGGGAAGAAAAAGCCTCTACTTTTTTAGTGAAAAATTCATTACCTAAGATATCAGGTCCATGGAAATTAATGCTGCTTGGGGATGGAAGTCCAACTAGACATCTACAACTTCTAACTAATCAAGAAACGAAAATTAAATTAATTTCAATGCAAGTAGATCCTCTATTCATTAAAGAAGGTCCTAAAGAATTAAATCAGTTAAATGGCCCTTTAATTAGAAGACAAGTATGGATTAAAAACAATAATAAAAATCTAGCATGGGCTGAAAGTTGGTGGAATGCAGAACAAGTGAATGAAAATTTAAAAGCCAAAGAAGAACCAATTTGGAAGAATTTGACACAAGATAGATCTGAATTGTTTAGAGAAGTTGATCGAATTTCACTTGTAAATTCAAATTGGTTAGAAGATCAATTTTGTTTTAAAGGCCCATTCTGGTCAAGAAATTATAGATTTTTTCGAGACAAAAAACCCCTAACAATTATTAGAGAAGTCTTTAATCCACATCTAGAAAGTTTATTGGGTTATTCAGGAATTCAAGAATTTAAGAAACTATATTCTTCTTCTTCTTGATCTTGGAAGATTTCTTGATTTTGATTGACCTTGTTGGTTTGATTGATCTCTTGATATAGTATTCTCGTTTTCTGAAGCTCTTTGCCATCTTTCAGCTTTGAAATCCATTTCATCTGGCCAATCTTCATTTTTATTCTCTTTCACATAAGGTAATTTTTTTTGCTCAGTTGTCTGTAAGTTTTTTGGTTGCCTTAAAGATATTGCTTCTAAAGGTCTTTTTGAGTACGCTTTGGCAGATTCATAAGGATTTGATTCTCTAGTAAAATTCTTAAAATCGTTGTTATCATCGTAAAAATTATCATCACGCCAATCATCATTATCTTCATCAAAAAATAAATCGACTTTTTCGGATACCCATTTTCCTACTTTTTTAACACTTTTACTTGTTATTCCTTGAAAATCTGAATTCCTTCTTTTGCCTGGCCTAGCACCAGATACTCCATCAACGAATTGTCTTCCAGTTTCAAAAATTTTATCAACTTGTTTATCAACAATATTTCTATCAAAACTATTTCTAAGATTTCTAATTCTCCTTGAATCCATAAATTAATATGCTTTTTAAGATATAAATTACATGAAAAAAATAAATAATTCCAAATATAGAAACAAAAACACATCTTATATTTTTAATCAAACAAAATTAAACAGTTTTTATTCCATAATCCATTAAATAAATTTACACAACATTTTTTACAGGCAATATTCTTGATCCTTTTCCTATAGAAAAATTTCTCACCACAGTTTTGACAAGTTCCTATATATTTTAGTTCTCTTCTTTCAATAGGAAATGAGTGTCTTATAGAGATTATAAAACTCTTCTCTTTCTTATTAATTTCATTCATCTTTGCTAGAAAATTTGGACCATGTATCTCATTTTTTTTTAATATCCTATCTACCCATGCGTGAATCATTTCATGACATAAAGTACTATTTATTTCACTAGTAGATAATTTACTCAAAATAGGTTTCGATAAGATAATTTCAGAATCTACAAGACCATTAATTCGTTTTCTTTTATAAAAACCAGCAGTAGTTTTTAATCTATTATCACTCCATCTTACTTTTACTAAAGGTTTATTATTAACCGTTAAAGAATTTTCAAAATATTGGCTATTAAATTTATGAAATAAGGGTAAAAGAGGAATTAAAGGCATTATGGATTAAAATTAGTATTATTTTGACAAAAAAAGCCATCAAAAACGATTTCTTTTCTTAAAGTAATAAAAAACTCAAATTAACATGGACGCAACACTAGTTAAAGATATCGGAATTAAAGCATTATTAGTTGGCGGAGCAGTACTAGTTGCTTTTTGGACTTTTAATGCAGTCAAATTAGTTATAAGCGCCAGAGGAATTAATCCATTAGTAAGAAAGTTTTTTGATCAAATAGCTGCTGGCAGAATTGATGCTGCTTATGGTTTGACTACAAAAACTTATAAAACTCATGTTAAACGCCAAGACTTTCTTAAATTTTTAGCTAGTTTAAACCTCAATAAATACAGAAATCTAAAATCAGGAAGACCTAGAGTTCAAGAAGATCAAATCATAATAACTTTGAATTTAAAATCAGAAGACAAACAAGATGAACTCCCATTAGATTTTACTTTCGCAAAAACTGACAATGATTGGAAAATAGACAGAATAGCTAAAGTAAATTAATAATTTCTTGTGAGGGAAAAGAATTGTTTAAAGAAGAGATAATACAACAATTAGAATTAAACCCAAGTAGATTAGAAAAAGAAAAAATCATCTTAAAAGCAATGGAAGATGGTCTAGATGATTTTTTTGAAGGGATCCGAATGGCACTTGATCCATTGGTAACTTTTGGTGTAAAAATTGTGCCTGAGAAAGAGAATGAAAAAAGTCAAAATTTTTTATGGCAAGATTTTAAAGAATTAGCCAATAAGCTTATTCAAAGAGAACTTACTGGTCACGCTGCTCGCGATGCAATTCTTAAGGCTATGGAATCTGCGACAAAAGAAGAGTGGAATGGATTTTATAGACGAGTTTTAATTAAAGATCTTAGATGTGGAGTATCTGAAAAAACAATCAACAAGATAGCAAAGAAATTTCCCAAATATGCGATTCCTATTTTTTCTTGTCCTTTAGCTCATGACAGTGCAAATCATGAAAAAAAAATGATAGGGAAAAAGCAAATTGAAATTAAATTAGATGGTGTACGCGTCCTAACTATTATTAGACAAAATAAAGTAGAAATGTTTTCTCGTAATGGTAAACAATTCCATAATTTTGGTCATATTATCTCAGAAATAGAGAACGTCTTAAAGGAAAATCCTGCACCTTATGACTTAGTCCTAGATGGTGAAGTAATGAGCGCTAACTTTCAGGATTTAATGAAACAGGTTCATAGAAAAGATGGCAAACAAACAAAAGACGCAGTTCTACACTTATTTGATTTATGTCCCCTTGAAAACTTTCAACAAGGGAGATGGAACACTAATCAAACATCAAGAAGTTTGTTAATAAAAGAATGGGTAGCAAAACATTCTAAGCTTCTAAAACATGTACAAACACTGGAATGGGAAAATGTAGATCTTGACACCATTGAGGGGCAGAAAAGATTTGTAGAACTGAATAAATCTGCCGTTGAAGGTGGATATGAAGGAGTAATGATTAAAGATCCTGATGCTATGTATGAATGTAAAAGAACACACAGTTGGTTAAAAGCAAAACCTTTCATTGAAGTCACTTTAAAAGTTGTATCGGTTGAGGAAGGCACAGGCCGTAATAAAGGGAGACTAGGAGCAATACTGGTAGAAGGGGAAGATGATGGGTATAAATACAGTCTTAGTTGCGGAAGCGGATTTAGTGATATCCAACGTGAAGAATATTGGTCAAAACGTAATCATCTCATTGGTCAACTTGTAGAAATCAGAGCTGATGCTAAAACTAAATCCAAGGATGCGGTGGCTTTTAGTCTTAGGTTTCCAAGATTCAAATGCTTTAGAGGATTTAAAGCTGGAGAAAAAGTGTAAATTTTATAAATTATTCAACAAAGTAGTCAATGATAAATGTGGTTTTTAAATAAAAAAACTTAAGATATTGGCTATAAAATATAAAAATATTTATCAGGACTTTTGAGAGACTTATGACTAAGAAAACAGTTTTTAACTACATAAAAACACCTTGTGGACAGGCAAAATATATAGAATTAGAAACCAATAAAACTTTGTTAGGTAAAGTTAGGCTATTTTGGTTTATCTTAATTGCATCTATTAGAGATTGGAATATTAAAAATTAAATTCTTAGGAGTTTTCAAAATATTCTCTGGAGTATTTAGCTAAGAAATATACAACCAAAAAAGTTGAAACAACGCCGATGATAGTCATATACAAATTATTTGGTGATTGCACATTTTTTAACTCCTGGAGACTTTTTGCCAAACTACCTATTGAGCAATAAAGAAAAGTTCCTGGAATAATTCCAAGAAGGCCAAGAGAGAAATCTCTAAATTTAATATTATTCAAACCATAAAAATAATTTAGAATACTGAAGGGAAATATCGGCGATAATCTCGCTAAAAAAATTAATTTAAGTCCGCCTTTTTCTACTACTTTCTCCATAACACTTAATTTTGGATAACGGCTAAAAAGGTTTTTTAGCTTTTTTGCAAAAAAAGTTTTTGATAAAAAAAATGCAACTGATGCTCCAATGGAAGCGGAAATGAAAACTATAACTGATCCTAAATATGAGCCATATAAAAAACCTGATAATAAAGATAACCAAGAAGCTGGAAGTATTAATAAAACAATTAAAATATAAATACAAACAAACGATAAGATTCCAATTCCAGTATTAAAAAAAAAAGACAAATTATAAATATTTTCTAGAAATATATTCATTCTCAATTCAAAAGTTGGAGTTTTTTAGTAATTCTCTCCTTTTGCACCAAACCCTCATTTAATTTAAATCTGCATTCATCAACAATATCTTTTGGAGCCTTATCAACGAAATTTTTATTGGATAATCTCTTATTTAAATTTTCTAATTCAATAGTCACCTTTTTTAAATCCTTGATTAACCTTTCCTTTAATGCATCTATATTTACAAAATCCTGAAAAGGTAAGTAAACCTCTAAATCACTAATTATCCCAGAAAAAGATTTAGCAAACTCTTTTTTATCAACATCATTAGTTTTCAAAATAAATACTTCAGAAGATTTAGTCAAGGTTTGAATATCATCAACTAAAGTTTTTAAAAAATCAATCAATTCATCATTGTCTGAAATTAAATATACAGGACCTTTTTCTGATGGCTTAAGACCTAATTCAGCTCTCAAATTTCTAATCAGCCTAATAATTTCAAAGAGTTGCTGAAAGGAATTATCAAGCTTATTATCAACAAATTTATTTTCGTGAAATGGCCATTTTTGAAGGGATAATAATGTATTATCTGGTTTTAATTGCAGTACATGCCAAAGTTCCTCAGTAATGTGCGGCATAAAAGGATGAATCATTACCAAAATATCATTGAGCACTTTTATTAAAACTTTTTCAGATATTTGTCTATTTTTAATCTCTTTATTATTAAACCTTTGTTTAGCAAATTCTACATACCAGTCACAAAAATCATTCCATGCAAATTCATATAGAAGTTTCGCAGATTCTCCCAATTTATATTCTTTCAACAAAGCAGCGACTTTTATATTTACCTGATTCAATTTAGATAAAATCCACTTATCACATAATTCTAAAGAAGTTTCATCACTCTCATTAAGCGAATAATTATTATGAGAAGTTTTATTAATTAACACAAATTTAGTTGCATTCCATAATTTATTCGCAAAATTTCTTGAAGCTTCAACAGTTGAAGATGTATCTTTTTTCCTATCAAAATCAAGCCGGATATCTTGTCCAGCGCCTGCAACTTCTCGAATTAAAGCAAATCTTAGAGCATCAGAACCATATTTATCAATTAATAGTATTGGATCAATACCATTACCTGAACTTTTACTCATTTTTTTATTGTTTTCATCTCGAACTAGACCATGAATATAAACATCCTTAAAAGGAATATTATTCGTAAAAGTATTCCCCATCATTGTCATTCTGGCCACCCAGAAGAAAATAATATCGAAACCAGTAACAAGAACATTATTTGGATACCATTTTTTAAAATCCGGATCATTTGTATTTGGCCAACCAAGGGTTGAGAAAGGCCATAAACCACTTGAAAACCATGTATCCAAAACATCTTTGTCACGAACCAATTTAATATTTAATCCAAATTTTTTATTAGCTTCGATTAAGGCATCTTCTTCATTTCTTGCAACAATATATGGAGTATTTTGTTCTATTGAGTCTTGAGAGTCATCTAAAACATACCATGCTGGTATTTGGTGCCCCCACCACAATTGTCTACTTATACACCAATCATTAATATTCTCTAACCAATCTTTATAAACTTTCTCCCAACGTGAAGGAATAAAAGATGGTTTATTCAAATCAATTTCATTAAGACATCCTTGTGATATATCATCCATTTTCAAAAACCATTGTGTTGACAACAAAGGTTCAATTGGAACCTTACCTCTATCAGAAAAAGGAACAGTATGTTTATAATCCTCTATCTTTGTCAAAAGGCCTAAGTTATCCAATTCTTTGATAATTTTCTTTCTAGCCTCATATCTATCTAAATTATGAAAAACACCTGCATTAATATTTAAAGTTCCATCTTTGTTCATTACATTAATCTGTTTTAAATTATGCCTTTTTCCTATTGCAAAATCATTTGGATCATGGGCTGGAGTAACCTTCACACAACCAGTACCAAAATCTTTATCAACATGTGAATCAGCAATAATAGGTATTTCTCTATCAACGAAAGGGACTTTTACTTTGACACCAATAAATTCTTTATATCTATCATCATCAGGATTAACTGCCACAGCAGTATCACCCAAAAGAGTTTCTGGTCTTGTTGTTGCAACTTCTAAGTACTTATCTAATTGTTCACCACTTTCAGAAATTAAAGGGTATTTAAAATGCCATAAATGACCATTTACTTCTTGCATTTCAACTTCAAGATCACTTACAGCAGATTGAGATTCAGGGCACCAATTAACCAAATATTCGCCTCTATAAATTAAATTCTTTTTATAGAGAATATTAAAAGCCTCAATAACTGCTTCATTTAATTTTTGATCAAGAGTAAATCTTTCTCTAGTCCAGTCAACTGAATATCCTATCCTTTTTAATTGAGAAACTATTCTTCCACCACTTTGTTCTTTCCAGTTCCATGCTCTTTTAAGAAATTCATCTCTTCCAATATCCTCGCTTGTTTTGCCTTCACTTTTTAATTGTTTTTCGAGAATAGTTTGAACAGCTATTGAAGCATGATCAGTTCCTGGTAAACACAAAACATTCTTACCTAAAAGTCTTTGAAAACGTACTACAACATCTATCAAAGCCGTATTAAATGCATGCCCCATATGCAAAGATCCAGTTACATTTGGTGGAGGAATAACAACACAAAAAGGCTCCCCATCATCCTCAGGATTAGGACTAAACGCCTTTAGACTTTCCCATTTTGCTTGCCACTTTTTCTCTACTTCAAAAGGTGAATAATTCTTTAAAGATAATTGATCATTCATCTCTGTCATGTGCAAATTTTATTTCAGTAAACTTTTTTTTATTTTATCTTGAGAGCAGCCAATTAATGAAAATAATATTAGTTTGCAAAAAAAACAACTCAATTCTATAAAAGTTTGAAGCCAGAACCACAGGAACAACGTTTTGCATTTTTTGGTGTTGAAATAAGAAATCCACCACCGCTCAAATCACCGTAATAATCTAATTTTAAATCTTTCAGTAAATTAAACTTTTTTACATCCGCGTATAAAGTTACTCCTTCAGTTCTTGAAATAGGGGATCCATTACATGTACCTGGCCTTAATTTAATATGCATCCATCCTTCGGAACAATTTTTATCCTCTACCAAATCAATCGACATTTGTCCTGGAGAACCTCCAAAAGAAGCTTGCCTAGATAGTTCTGAAGCAGCGCTTTGACTGATTGAAAGATTGACGATCTCAGTCATTAGAAAAATAATAAATGGGCGATCCAGGGTTCGAACCAGGGACATCCTGCTTGTAAGGCAGGCGCTCTACCGCTGAGCTAATCGCCCTTATGATAAATCATTCTAATAGATGAAGTTGAAAAATTTATACTAAGTATTTAAATATTTCATGATTGAGGCAAAATTTAATTAATAAAATATATCCTATGTCCTCAAACAATAGATATAAATTGGAAAACGATTCCGATTTAAAGACTATAAATAGTTTTAAAATCTTAATCTCTAATATCAAAGCATTAAAGGATAAAACTTGGGGCTGCCCATGGCAGAAAATACAGTCTCATATATCGTTGATCCCATTTTTGTATGAAGAGAGTAATGAATTTATAGATGCTATATATGAAAAAAATGCAGATAACATATGTGAAGAGTTGGGAGATATTTTATTACAAGTAATGCTTCATGCTGAAATCGGTTACGAAGAAAAAGAATTTGAACTAAATGATGTTATAAAAAATCTAAATAAGAAAATTATTAATAGACATCCATATATTTTTAACAAAAAAGAAAAAGTATCATTAAAAAAATCACAACAGATTTGGAGAAATTTAAAAAATTTAGAAAAAGAAGCGCCTTATATGAAATCTTCAATTAGTAGAAATTTAAATTTAAAAATTAAAAATTTACCACCAACGATTGGTACAGATAAAATAACAAATGTTGTTAAAGAATATGGTTTCAAGTGGGAAAGTACTGATGAGATTTTTCAAAAGTTAGAAGAAGAAATAAATGAATTAAAAGAGGCAATTAAATGCAAAAATGATTTAAATATAAAAAATGAATTTGGGGATATTTATTTTACCCTTCTGAATCTCTCAAACTTTTTAAAAATAAATCCTGGGTCTGCTCTTCAGAAAACTAATATAAAATTTTTAGACAGATTTTCAATCGTCGAAGAGCATGCAGGAGATAATATTAAAAAACAAACTCCCAAAGACTTTCAAAGGCTTTGGGAAATAGCCAAGCAAAAACTGGCGGGAAAAAATCCGAAAAGCAAATGACAAATATTACAACATGGATAGATGAATATCATAAAGGCTCAAGATTCGGCCTAAATGGGAAAATTCTAATTAAAAAAACCTCTAAATATCAAGAAATTATTGTTATAGAAAATGAGTATTATGGTAAAGCTTTAATGTTAGATGGTTGCTGGATGACATCATTAAAAGACGAGAAATATTATCATGAGTGTCTTGTGCATCCTGCATTAAGTAGCATTGACGAAAAATCTAATGTACTAATTATTGGCGGTGGTGACGGTGGTACTGTAAGAGAATGCGTTAAATATTCTCAAATATCAAAAATTGATCTAGTAGAAATTGATGAGGAGGTAATCACAATATCTAAAAAATTTCTAAAAGAAATTGGAGGGGAAGCATGGAATGATAAAAGATTAGAAATACATGTTGATGATGGTGTTAAATGGGTAAAAAAAACAAGAGATAATTTTTACGACGTTATATTTATAGATTGTTCAGATCCCTCAGAATTTTCAAATTTATTGTTTTCAGATTCTTTTTATGAAGAATGTAAAAGAATACTTACACCAAAGGGGATATTAGCGACGCAAAGCGAATCTCCTGAATCCTTCAAAAATATTCACATAAATATTTTGAAAACCTTAAAAAATGTATTTAAAGTTTCTGAAACTATGTATTCATTTGTGCCTATATATCCAAGCGGGATTTGGAGTTGGACATTCGCTTCTTCAGAAAATCTAAATTTATCAAAGCAAAATTATGATGAAGCCCTAAAAATAGAAACAGGATGTGAAATTTGGAATTTAAATTTTCAAAATGCAGCATTCAAAATGATGCCAAATAAAATTGTAAAAGAACTAGATTCATAAGATGACAAAAAATTTATTTAATAACGAAAATGCAATTTATATGGGAGCAAGAAGAAGTCCTGAGAATTGCTCAATTGGTATATTTGGAGTTAATTATGACGGGACATGTTCGTTTAAACCGGGAGCAAGATTTGGTCCAGAAGCAATAAGACAAGTCAGTTCTTGTTTAGAAACATATTGTCCAAAAATAAAAAAAGACTTAGAGGATATTATGTATGTTGATTTTGGATCAATACTTATTGATAAAAATGACTCAAAGTCCGTTATTGAATCGGTTAAATCAGCAACAAATTATTTAATTAGTAAACGCCTAAGTCCTATTATGCTTGGAGGCGAACACTCTATTACAAGAGGTGCTATTGAAGCATTAGTAAAAAAATATCCAGATTTGATATTGGTTCAACTTGATGCTCATGCAGATTTAAGAGAATCATATATAGGAAATAAACATAGTCATGCTTGTACTATGAAAAGATGCTTAGAAGTGCTACCTGAAAAGAAAATTTTGCAAGTAGGAATTAGAAGTGGGACTAAGGAAGAATTTGAAATTATGCATAACAACAACCAATTAGTGAACTTTAGTCCAGGCGGAAATGCATATGAGTTAAAACAAGCTCTTCTACCATACGCTAAGTCTCCAATCTATTTAACAATAGATTTAGATTGGTTTGATCCCAGTTTATTGGCAGGGACGGGCACTCCAGAACCTGGAGGATTTTTTTGGAATGATTTTGAAGAAATACTGAAAACTTTAAAAGACTTTAGAATTGTGGCTTCAGATATTGTGGAATTATCTCCAGAAATTGATACAAGCGGAGTAAGTAGCATAGTTGCAACCAAAGTACTTAGAAGCTTAATTTTGTCATTAGAAAAGATGCAATAAAAAATTTCTAAACTACAGTGTAAAAATACTAAATACAAACTAAATATTTCATGGATTTGCTAAAAAGTCCTCTTTATTCAAAATATTTTGAATCCAATGCAAAATTAGTTGATTTTGCAGGTTGGGAAATGCCAATATCATTTTCAGGATTAATTAAAGAGCATGAATCAGTTAGATCTTCGGCAGGATTATTTGATATTTCTCACATGGGTGTGATATCTGTTAAGGGAATCAATCCAAAGGATTATATTCAAAAACTTTTTCCTACTAATTTATACTCCTTTTCTGAAGGTCAGGGGCTTTATACAGTAATGCTCAATGATAAAGGAGGAATAATAGATGACTTAATAATTTATGACCTTGGTATACAAGAAAATGACATATCAGAATTATTGTTAATAGTTAATGCAAGTAGATATGAAAAAGATTTTCAGTGGATAAAAAATAATTTAAATAAATATGAAATTTCGATAACAAACTTTAAAACAAACAAAGTACTTTTAGCACTACAAGGAAAAAACTCATTCGATGTATTTGAAGAGTGGATTGAATCTTCGATCTCACATATCCCTAACTTTGGATGCGAATATAAAATTTTTGAACATATTTCGCCTAAAGAAAAAATTTTCTTTTCAAAAACAGGATATACAGGGGAAAATGGTCTAGAAATACTTTTATCTAAAAAAGCAGCAATTAATTTATGGGATTTCTCAATTTCCAAAGATGTTGAACCTTGTGGTTTAGGAGCTAGAGATACTCTAAGACTTGAAGCAGGCATGCATCTTTATGGTCAAGACATAAATGAAGAAACTTCTCCATATGAAGCAGGGTTAGGTTGGCTAGTACATCTAGAAAATAATCACGAATTCTTTGGAAGAAGATTTCTTGAAGAGCAGTCAAGATTAGGTATTCAAAAAAAGTTAGTTGGTCTCTCTATAGAAGGTAAAGCAATAGGAAGAAAAGGTTGCGCAGTTCTTAAAGGTGAAGAAAATATTGGGACTATCACAAGTGGCAGTTGGTCTCCAACTAAACAACAAGCTATAGCTTTTGCATACATCAATACTTCGCAAGCCTTAATAAATAATGAAGTTCAAATATTAATAAGAGGCAAAAAATTTAAAGGGGTTATAACAAAAAGAGCATTTTATAAAAAAAATTATTAACTAAATTTACCCTTAAAGAATTATTATAAGTTATTGATAAATAAATCATACTTAGATGAGAAACAAAATTTGCAAAGAACTCAATAATACAGATATTGGTAAATTAGTTAATTTATGCGGATGGGTAGATAGAAGAAGAGATCATGGTGGTGTAATTTTTATTGATTTAAGAGACCATAGTGGATTCCTACAAATAACAATTAACCCCGATGATGGTGTAGATCTATTTAAACAGGCAGAAACTTTAAGAAATGAGACAGTAATAATAGTTAGCGGAATCATTAATAAAAGGCCCAAAGATTCCATAAATACCAATTTAAGTACTGGAGAGTTAGAGCTTAAGATTAAAGATTTGCAAATTCTCAACCAAATTAAAAAAAACTTACCTTTTCCAGTATCTATACATGATTATGAAAATACAAAAGAGGAACTCAGATTAAAATATAGATACCTTGATTTAAGAAGGGGAAAATTACTAGAAAATTTAAAAACAAGACATAAGATTATTAAAGTTGCAAGAGCATTTCTTGATAATTTTGGATTTACAGAAGTGGAGACTCCATTACTTACAAAGTCAACTCCAGAAGGTGCTCGCGATTTTCTTGTTCCTGCACGTCTTTCAAATGGAGAATTTTTTGCTTTACCTCAATCCCCACAACTTTTTAAACAACTTTTAATGGTTGGAGGCCTGGATAAGTATTATCAAATCGCAAAATGTTTCCGTGATGAAGACTTAAGGGCAGATAGACAGCCAGAGTTTACTCAATTAGATATTGAGATGAGCTTTATTAGTGAAGAAGAAATTATTTCTTTTAATGAAAGTCTCATAAAAAAAATATGGAAAGAAGTCTTAAATATTAATTTTAATGATGCTTTTCCAAGAATGTCATGGCAGGCAGCAATGGATAATTATGGCACTGATAGACCAGATACTAGATATCAAATGTTATTAAAAGATTTAGGAGAAGTATTAGGTGATATTGGATTTAATATTTTCACCAAGGCAATTAGGTCTGGAGGTTATATAAAATCCATAACAGTCAAAGGAGGTAATTCAAGTATTAGTAACGTAAGAATTAAACCAGGGGGTGATATCTTTCAAGTAGCTCAAGATGCAGGAGCAGGTGGTTTGGCCTTTATAAGGGTCAAAGGGGATGAGCTTGAGACTATTGGGGCAATTAAAAATAATTTAAGTGAAGAGCATATAGCTGATATTTTAAGAATCACAGAAGCACAAGATGGAGACTTAATCCTCTTGGGAGCTGGAGATAAACAAATTGTCAACCAGTCATTAGATAGAGTAAGACAATACATCGCAAAAGACTTAAATCTCATAGATAAAAGTAAATGGAATTTTTTGTGGGTAACTGATTTCCCGATGTTTGAGAGAAATGAAGAGGAAAATAGATATGAAGCTTTACATCATCCTTTTTGTTCTCCAAAAAATATTAAATCTAAAGATTCTGGAAACTTGAAAAAAGAAATTGAGAACTCTATAGCTAATGCTTATGACTTAGTTCTTAATGGATTAGAGTTAGGAGGAGGCTCTTTACGTATTCATGAAGCGAACCTACAAAGAGAGGTTCTGAAAACAGTAGGACTGACTAATAAAGAGATTGATGAAAAATTTGGATTTTTAATAGAAGCCTTAGAAATGGGTGCTCCTCCTCATGGTGGAATAGCGTTTGGATTAGATCGTATTACCATGCTCATCATTGGTGCAGATTCAATCAGAGAAACCATTGCTTTTCCAAAAAATCAACAAGCAAAATGTCTTCTCACAAATGCACCTTCAAATGTCTCTAAATCACAATTAAAAGAATTAAATATTGAAATAACAATTGATGAATAAGAATATATATGGATGTTCTAAAAGTTTTTTGTTTAAATAAAATATAAGGAGGATGTGCTTAATTAAAAATATTTAATGTCAAAATTTGTTTTTGTCACAGGAGGAGTAGTTTCTAGCATTGGTAAAGGGATTGTAGCGGCAAGTTTAGGGAGATTATTAAAATCTAGAGGATATAGTGTTTCAATATTAAAACTAGATCCATATCTAAATGTTGATCCTGGAACAATGAGTCCTTTCCAACATGGAGAAGTATTTGTAACGGAAGATGGGGCTGAAACAGATTTAGATTTAGGTCACTATGAAAGATTCACTGACACTGCTATGAACAGGTTAAATAGTGTAACTACGGGATCTATTTACCAGGCAGTTATTAATAAAGAAAGAAGAGGAAATTATAACGGTGGAACTGTGCAAGTAATACCTCACATAACAGGAGAAATAAGAGAGAGAATTCATAGAGTCGCAGCCAACAGCAATGCCGATATTATTATTACTGAAATTGGTGGAACAGTTGGCGATATTGAATCTTTACCTTTTTTAGAAGCAATAAGAGAATTTAAAAATGATGTTAATAGGAATGACGTTGCATACATACACGTAACGTTACTTCCCTACATCAAAACCTCTGGCGAAATAAAAACCAAACCCACACAACATTCAGTGAAAGAATTAAGATCAATTGGAATTCAGCCAGATTTGCTTGTATGCCGAAGTGATAAATCAATAAATGAAGGTCTTAAAAAAAAGCTTAGTGGTTTTTGTGGAGTTAATATTAACTCTGTAATAGAAGCATTAGATGCAGATAGTATTTATTCCGTACCTCTCTTATTAAAAAAAGAAGGTTTATGCAAAGAGACTCTAAAGTATCTAGAACTTGAAGATAAAGAATGTGATTTAAAAAATTGGGAAAAACTTATTCACAATCTAAGAAATCCTGGGGCTCCAATCAAGGTTGCTCTAGTAGGTAAATACATTGAACTTGGAGATGCATATTTATCCGTTGTTGAAGCTTTAAGACATGCATGCATTGAAAAACATGCTTTATTAGATTTACATTGGGTAAACGCTGAGATGATAGAAAAAGATTCAGCAGAAACTTATTTAAATGAAGTTGACGCAATTGTCGTGCCTGGAGGATTTGGAAATAGAGGAGTCAATGGCAAAATTTCGGCTATTAAATTCGCAAGAGAAAATAAAATTCCCTTTTTAGGTCTGTGCCTTGGTATGCAATGTGCAGTTATAGAATGGGCTAGGAATGTAGCTAATCTTCCAGATGCTTCAAGTTCAGAACTAGATCCAAAAACTCCCAATCCAGTAATTCATTTATTACCAGAACAGGAAGATGTAATTAATTTAGGTGGAACAATGAGACTTGGAGTTTATCCATGTAGATTGACAAATAATACAACTGGGAAAAAATTGTATAATGAAGATGTTATTTATGAGAGACATCGACACAGATACGAATTTAATAATTACTACAAACAAAGTTTTTTAAATTCTGGATACAAAATTAGTGGTACATCTCCAGATGGCAGATTAGTAGAGTTAATTGAGTTAGAAAATCATCCTTACTTCTTGGCATGTCAATATCATCCTGAATTTTTATCAAGACCTGGCAAACCACATCCTTTATTTAAAGGTTTAATCAAAGCCTCTCAAGAAAAGTTAACTCAATCAAATTAATATTACTTATTTTTTTGAATGAAAAAATGACAAATTTTTTACCCTTAGTCGAACAATTTCATTCATTACAAGGTGAAGGTTATCACGCTGGAAAAAGTGCTTTTTTTATAAGATTAGCGGGTTGTAAAGTTGGGTGTTCTTGGTGCGATACCAAGAATTCATGGGATGAGAAAAAATACCCATCTATATCAATTGAAAAAATAATAGGCCGTATCAAAATTGCAAGAAAAAAAGGAGCGTCTTTTTGCGTTATTACAGGCGGAGAACCTTTACAACATAACTTGGATAATTTTTGCAAAGCAATAAAACAAATGACAATTGGAGAAAAACAAAACTCAATGAAAATTCATATTGAAACAAGTGGAGTTAATTCGATATCAGGAATCTACGACTGGATTACTTTATCTCCCAAAAGACACTCACCTCCAAAAAATTATTTTTTAAAAAACTGTAATGAAATAAAAATAGTTATAAATGAAATAGAAGATATTGAATTTGCTATTCAAATAAAGAAAGAAACTTTAAAACAACAAAAATACTCAAAAAACGTAGATTACTTAAAAAAAGAAGATAAAGTTTTTTATTTACAACCAGCATGGAACAATAAGAATGGGTTTTCTCTTGCTATTGATTTCGTAAAAAATAACCCCGATTGGAAATTGAGCCTTCAAACTCACAAATACCTAAAAATTAAATGAAATTATATGAATCTTAAAAATAAATCAATAGTAGTTTTATTATCTGGAGGATTAGATTCTTCTACAGTTACTGGGATTGCAAAAAAATCCAAGGCTAAAATTTTTGGTCTTTCATTTGACTATGGTCAACGTCATAAAAAAGAATTAAATTCTGCAGCAATAATAGCCAGTCACTTTGATATCGAAGAATTTAAAATTATTAAACTTGACTTGTCTTTATGGGGAGGCTCATCATTAACTGATACTAAAAAAAATATTCCGATAAAGGGAGTGCAAACTAATAAAATTCCTAATACTTATGTTCCGGGGAGAAATACTATATTCATTTCCGTCGCACTAAGTTACGCCGAAGCAATAGATGCTAATTTTATAGGATTAGGAGTTAATGCACTGGATTATTCTGGTTATCCAGATTGCAGACCTGACTACATTAAAAAATTTCAAGAATTAGCCAATCTAGCAAACAAAAGAGGCAGAGAAAATAATCCAATAAAACTTTGGACACCTCTTTTAGAATTAAATAAAGAAGAAATTATTCAATTAGCTTTAGATAATCATGTGCCTTTAGAAAAGACATGGAGTTGTTATTCAGGTAATTCAAAACCATGCGGCAAGTGTGATAGTTGCAGAATTAGAAATACTGCTTATGAAAAATGGCTAAATAACCAAAATAAAAAATGAAAATAAAAAAATTAACTCTAGATAAATGGATAGATCCAGCACGTATTACGCATTGTCTAGCAAAACAATTTGGAGATCAAGGATTAGCTTGGTTAGACAGTGATGGTAAAGAGAATGGGGAATGGTCAATAATAGGAATTAAACCTAAAAAAATAATCCAATCAAGAGATATCAACAACTTGGACAAAAATAATAATCCCTTTGACAGTTTAAAAAATATTAAAAAAGGCTTTTGGATAGGGTGGTTAAGTTATGAAGCTGGGGTATTCATAGAACCAAAAAACCCATGGCGAAAATCTGATATGGCAACTTTATGGATTGCATCATATGATCCAATTATTAAATGCAATTTAATAAAAAAAGAAATAATTATCGAAGGCACAAATTCATATGAAATAATGAATTATAAAAAGATAATCAACAATATAAATACTCTTGAAAATGAGAATATTATTAAAACAAATTTAAGTTTCGATTTTTCAAAAATTAATATGGACGAAATGGCCGAAAAATTTCAGAAAAATATTTTAAAATTAAAAAAATTAATTTCATTAGGAGATTTATTTCAAGCAAACCTAACAACTAAATGCGAAATTGAATCTTCCAAAATCTATAGTCCGCTTGATATATATTTAAAAATAAGAAGTAAATTAAGAGCTCCCTTTGGCGGAATAATTATAAATAATCTTGATGATTATAAAGAGGCTGTATTATCTACCTCACCTGAAAGATTTATAAAAATGGACAATAAAAATTTTGTAGAATCAAGACCTATCAAAGGAACAAGATCAAGAGATAAGGATTTAAATCAAGATGCACTAAATGCTATCGATTTAATAACTAACGAAAAAGATAGAGCTGAAAATATCATGATTGTCGACCTTATAAGGAATGATTTAAGTAAAGTTTGCGAAACAGGAAGTATTATCGTGCCTGAAATATTAAAACTTGAAAGTTTCTTAAAAGTTCATCATCTAACTTCAGTAATCAGAGGAAAATTAAAAAAAGGAAAGACCTGGATTGATTTATTAAAGGCTTGTTGGCCTGGGGGTTCTATAACTGGAGCGCCTAAATTAAGATCATGTCAGAGACTTTTTGAATTAGAGGAATGTGAACGTGGACCATATTGTGGATCATTTTTAAAACTTGACTGGAATGGAGAGTTTGACAGCAATATATTAATAAGATCATTTTTAATAAAAAACAAAAAAATTAATATATATGCTGGTTGCGGAATAGTTATTGACTCCAATCCTGAAGAAGAAACAAATGAACTAAAGTGGAAGCTTTTACCATTAATTGATTCTTTAAAATGAAAGAATCGTTAGGATGGTACAAAAATGAATGGTTAGATATTGATAGAATATTTATTGCAGCGAATAATAGAGGATTAAGATTTGCTGATGGCCTTTTTGAAACCATCTTAATTAGAGAAAACAAACCTGTTCTTTTGGATGAACATCTAAAAAGGTTAGAAAAAAGTAGCAAAATTTTAAATATTAATCTCAAAATAAATAAATTAACTTTGAGAAAACTTATTAATGATGGAATTAGAAAGTTATTGCTTAAAAATGATCAATTTGCTTCAGTAAGAATAAACTATAGTAGAGGAAAAAATAAAGGTCGAAAACTAACAATTAATAGCACTTTAAAGACAAAAGATTTAGATAATTTATGGCTTGAATTCTATAGAATAAAACCAAATTTTAGTCCGATAAGCGTTTGTATTAGTCAAAGAGAAAAAATAAATGAATTCAGTCTTATAAGTAAATGCAAAACATTTTCATATAATCAGGCAATACAAGTTTTGACAGAGGCTAATGAAAAATCATTTGATGATTCTATCCTCTTGAATACGTCAGGTGAACTTTGCTGTGGAAGTACATTTAATCTTTTAATTAAAAGAAATAATGAATGGATAACTCCTAGAAAAAAGAGCGGCTGTTTAGAGGGGATTATGGTTTCTAAAGCTTTAAAATTAAAAATTGTAAAAGAAGCATTAATTTATCCAAAATTCCAAAATAATGACACAATAGTTGCAATTAACAGCTTATCTTGCAGACAAATTAATCAAATTAATGATTTAAAGCTAAAACCTAAATTCGATCCAATTTACTTTTGGGATTTATTATATAGTTGAACTTTATCAATCTCTGATAAATAAACATCAGATACTTTAGTTATATTGTTATTGACCTTAAATTCAACAATTTTTCCAATAATAATAATGGATGGAGCTAAAAATTCTTTATCTTTAATTTTATCTGCGAGATTACCTAATTTCTCAACAAAGCATTTTTGATTTTTCAAAGTAGCTTCCTGGATTACAGCACATTTTGTATTCTTAGATAAGCCGCCTAAAATTAATTCCTTGACAATAAATTCAATATTTTTTATACCCATAAAAATAACTAAGCTATCTGAAGATTTTGCTAAATCTCTCCAATTGACGCTCTTTTTTTCCTTATCAACATGCTCATGCCCAGTAACAAAAGTTACGGTGCTTGCGGCATCTCTATGTGTTAAAGGAATTCCAAAATATGCAGGAGCTGCTGTACCAGAAGTTATACCAGGAACAATTTCAACTAAAATCCCATTTTTTTCTAAGAAAGATACTTCTTCACCTCCTCTAGAAAAAACAAATGGGTCTCCTCCTTTAAGCCTTACAACATTTTTACCTTGCTTTGCTAGTCTTAAAATAAGAGCATTAGTTTCATTCTGGGGAACGGAACATTTACCTGCTCTTTTGCCAACATTGTAAATTTCTGTATTTTTCTGAGCTTCTTTTATTATTTCATAAGGGATTAGAGCATCATGAATCAAGGCATCACAATTTTTTATAAGCCGTAAGGCTTTTAAGGTTAAAAGCTCAGGATCTCCTGGACCAGCTCCAACCAAATAAACAATACCAGGCACAAAATTATCCATTAAGAAGTATGGTAGTAGAAGTTAATCAGAATGAAGATAAATATTGTGAAAGAAAGTTTATTGAAATCAAATAAAAAATTTACTTTACTTAGTGCCTTTGTCACTCTTCTCAATGATCGGTTGAGTGAGAGTATCCTTTTACCTATTTTACCCTCTTTCGTTCTTCTTTTTGATGCAAAAGCAAGTACTTATGGATTACTATCTTGTACTTACCAATTAGCGCAATTTACAGCCTCCCCTTTTATTGGACTAATGAGTGATAAATATGGAAGAAGACCAGTAACACTTTTTTGCATTTCTGGATCCATAATAGGAATATCAATATTATCTTTTACAGTTCTATTTAATTGGTCAACATCAATAGCTACTATCCCATTATTTTTACTATTCATAGCAAGACTTATTGACGGTTTAAGCGGTGGTACGGCTGCTACAGCTACTACAGTACTTGCAGATATCTCAAGCCCTGCAAAAAGAGCAAAAACATTTGGACTTATAGGTGTAGCTTTTGGATTAAGTTTTTTCTTAGGTAATATTTTTGTTGTAATTTTTGCTAAAAATACAGACAACAATTTTATTATCCCGGTTTTGATAGCCTCAATAATACCTATAATAAATTTTATTTTAGTATTCTTCTACTTACCAGAAACTAAACCTATCTCAAATTTCAAAAAATCGAAGTCTATTTTTAAAAACCCTTTAAAACAATTATTCACTGTTTTCAAAGAAGAAAAAATCAAAAAATTATCCTTAGCATTTTTTATTTATTTTATAGCTTTTACTGGACTAACAAATATCTTGATCTTTTTCCTTCAAGAATCTCTAAACTGGACAACAAAAGCATCAAGTGGAACTCTTGTTGTAGTTGGAGTTATTGCCATAATTGTTCAAGGTGGTCTGATTGGGCCTTTAGTTAAACAATTTGGTGAAAAGAAATTAACCTTAATCGGATCAGGATTTATTCTCGTAGCATGCATATTGTTAATAAATACTCCAAAAGAAAATGCATCATTAAGTATTTATTCAGCTGTCTCATTCTTAGCAATTGGAGCAGGTTTAATTACGCCTACATTAAGAGCACTTATTTCAAAAAAATTAGATGTTAATAATCAAGGATCTATACTTAGTAATCTACAAGGACTCCAAAGTCTGGGTGGGGTTTTAGGAATAGCAATGGCAGGAAGAGTATATGATGACTTTGGCCCTAAATCGCCATTTATAGCTGGTTCCATTATCTTACTTTTCATGATATACCTTATTGCAGAGGGGAAAGATAAAAATTCAATAAATGCTCCATAATCAAATTTATTTTCATGAAAAATGAGACTGATAATTTTATAAATAGAGAATTAAGTTGGATCGACTTTAATAAAAGAGTTCTTCTAACTGGCATGGAAAAAGACTATAAAGTATTAGATAAAATAAAATTTTTTTCGATTTTCAGTAATAATCTTGATGAATTTTTCATGGTAAGAGTTGCTTCATTAAAAGCACAATTAGAAGCAGGAATAAGAAAAAAAAGTATTGATGGACTTACTCCCAAGGAGCAATTAAAAAGAATTAATCAAGAAGTTAAAAAACTAACCACTCTACAAGAAGAATTTTTTAATAATGAATTAAATAATGAACTTAAAAGTGAAGGCATTTTTTTAAAAAAATATGAAGAACTAACCACAAATCAAAAAAATTGGTGTGACAATTATTTCACATCATCAATTTTCCCTTTATTAACTCCACTAGTAGTTGATCCTGCACATCCATTCCCTTTTATTAGCAATTTAAGTCTTAATTTAGCTGCTTTAATCAAAGATGAAGAAGAATCTAAAAATCAATTTGTCAGAATAAAAATACCTACAAAAAATATTAGTCGATTCATACAAATTCCAAACGATATTATAGAAAGTAAAGACGAAAAATATCGATTTTTTCTTACAGTTGAAGACTTAATTGGAAACAACATTAATACTTTATTTAATGGGATGGAATGTATAAATTATTCATTTTTTCGTTTGACTAGAGATGCAGATTTAGAATTGAAAGAATTAGAGGCTGATGACTTGCTCTTAGCTGTCGAAAAAAGCTTACAAAAAAGGAGGTTAGGTGGAGATGTTGTCAGATTAGAAGTAGAAGAAAAAGTACCAATTAATATTTTAAAACTTCTTATTGAAAGTATTGAGATACCAGAAGAGTACATTTACTACTGCAAAAGTTTATTAGCATTGGATGATTTAAGCTGTCTTTTACAAGTAGATCGCGATGATTTAAAAGAAAATTTACGCATTGGAAAAACTCATCCGTTATTAAAATCAATTGAAAATTCTACACATAAAAACAGCAACTCCATTTTCAATATTGCGAGAAAACAAGATATCCTTCTTCATCACCCCTACGATTTATTTAAAACTTCTGTTGAACAATTGATAAATAACGCTGCTGATGATCCTCTTGTATTAGCAATAAAAATTACTCTTTATCGAGTTTCAAAAGATTCGCCTATTATTGATGCTTTGATGAGAGCAGCTGAAAATGGCAAAGAAGTAATGACTTTGGTGGAACTTAAAGCCAGATTCGACGAAGATAATAATATCCAATGGGCAAAACAATTAGAGCAAGCTGGAGTTCATGTGGTGTACGGAATTATCGGCTTTAAAACACATACAAAAATATCGTTAATAATAAGGAAAGAAAAAGGTAGATTAAGAAATTATTTTCATATTGGTACAGGTAATTACAATTCCAATACGTCAAATTTTTATACAGATCTAGGTTTAATTTCTACAGATCCTGATATTGCCTCAGATTTAATCAAATTATTTAATTACCTATCGGGTTTTTCTAAACAAAATACCTATCAAAAATTATTAGTATCACCTTATTCTTTAAGACAAAGATTTATATTTTTGATAAATCGAGAAATTGAAAATGCAAAAAATAATAAAAAAGCTGAGATTATCGCAAAAATGAATTCATTGGTAGATCCAGAAATAATTCAATTACTTTATTCAGCATCTCAAGCGGGAGTAAAAATTAATTTAATAATAAGAGGAATTTGTTGCTTATATCCTCAAAGAGAAAATTTAAGTGAAAATATTAGAATAACAAGTATTATTGGCCATTTTCTTGAACATTCCAGAATTTTTTGGTTTTATAATAATAATGATGCAGAAGTTTTTATTGGCAGCGCTGACTGGATGAGAAGAAATCTTGACAGAAGAATAGAAGCTGTAACACCTATAGAGGATTTAAAATTAAAATCTCAGCTTTATAATCTCTTGCAAATATATATTCAGGATGAACATTACTCTTGGGTAATGAATAAAGATGGGGTATACAAAAAAATAGCAAAAAAATCAATTTCAAATCGTTCTCAAATTGATTTAATAAATAATTGGCAAAAAATTGATTAATATAACATTTTAAAAAAATTACTTAATATTTTAAAAAATTTTATATTTCTTAAAACCCTTTTATAGCAAGTGATTAGAAGAAATATTAAAAAAATAATTTTATTTTGTCTTTAAAGTTTCAACGCAAAAGTAGTTTTTCTTGCGATTTCAGTGCTAGTTTTCTAAAAAATCCATTTTAGGAGGCCAGGGTGATGGGGATCCCTCTGGAATCAGCAAAGGATTCTTCAAGAAATAATTTTGAAGAGCCTAGATTACCAAACACTACGAACAAAACTCGTACAACAAAAACACGCTTAACTTCTAAGCAAAGCCAAAAAAAATCTACAAGACTAGCTTCAGATTCTATTGGTTATTACTTAAGCAGCATAGGAAGAGTTCCTCTTCTAACGGCTGCAGAAGAAATAGAGTTAGCACATCATGTTCAAAACATGAAAAAATTGCTAGAAACTCCTGCAGATGAAAGGTCAATACGGAATCGACATCTTATAAAAGTCGGTAAAAGAGCTAGAGATAGAATGATGGCAGCAAATTTAAGATTAGTTGTATCTGTTGCAAAAAAATATCAAAATCAAGGATTAGAACTATTAGATTTAGTTCAAGAGGGTGCTATTGGCTTAGAGAGAGCAGTTGATAAATTTGATCCTGCTATGGGATATAAATTCTCTACATATGCTTATTGGTGGATTAGGCAAGGAATGACTAGAGCAATTGATAATAGTGCTAGAACTATTAGATTACCAATTCATATAAGTGAAAAACTATCAAAAATGAGAAGAGTTTCTAGGGAATTATCACATAAGTTTGGGCGACAACCCACCAGACTAGAAATGGCTTCATCAATGGGAATTGAACTTAAAGATTTAGAAGATCTAATCTCGCAAAGCGCCCCCTGCGCTTCTCTAGATGCTCATGCCAGAGGAGAAGAAGATAGAAGTACCCTAGGCGAACTTATTCCTGATCCAAACTGCGAAGAACCAATGGAAGGAATGGATAGAACAATACAAAAAGAACATCTTGGTACTTGGCTTGCTCAATTAAATGAAAGAGAACAAAAAATTATGAAACTTAGATTCGGGCTTGATGGAGAGGAACCTTTAACGCTTGCAGAGATAGGAAGACAAATAAATGTATCTAGGGAAAGAGTAAGACAATTAGAAGCAAAAGCAATATTAAAACTCAGAGTAATGACTACTCATCAAAAAGCAGCATAGATTAAGTTGATAAAATTTATATTAATTTTAGTTTACTTATGTTTAATCTTTTTATTATCAATAATTTATAAAAAATTTAATCCAAGCAATAAAGAATTTCTCAGAAAGATTATTCATATTGGAATAGGACCTTTAATTCCAATAGCAAAATACTTAGAAATTGATAGGTACTCTGCACTTCTTTTTACTAGTATTATTGCGGTACTTATCGTCTCCAATTATAAATATAAATTATTTCCAACGATAGAAGATGTAGATAGAAAAAGTTTTGGAACATTATTTTATTGTTTAAGCTTATTTATTTTAATTTATCTTTATTGGGATAAAGATCCTAGTTCCTTGATAGTTGGTTTTTTCATAATGACATTTGGAGACGGCTTCGCTGGTTTAATTGGTAAAAATTATGAGTCAAAAAGTTGGCTTTTTTTAGAACAAAAAAAATCTTTGTATGGAACTATAACTATGTTTTTGACAAGTTGTATTGTCATAGTTGGTATTGGTTATTTTTTTAATTATTCTTTCAATATAAGTTTCTTTTTAATAGCTTTAATATCAACATTTTTAGAGCAAATTAGCATTTTTGGGATAGATAATTTGATAGTTCCTGTTGCAGGAGGGATTTTCTTTAATATTTTTATTACTGGTCTGTGAACTAGAGCATTGAATCATACAAAATTTCAAGTAATTTTTCTGTGGTATTAATATCTATACACGCATCAGTAATGCTTCTTCCGTACTCTAAATTCTTTTTATTAATAAGCTTTTGATTTCCATCTTTTAGATGACTTTCAAGCATAATTCCCAAAATATTTTTTTCTCCAGTCTTTATTTGATTCGCAACATTTTTTAGTACATCAGATTGTTTTCTGAAGTCTTTATTAGAATTACCATGACTACAGTCAATCATAACTTTATGAGGTAGATTAACTGATTTTAATTCGTCTGAAATACTGGTTACATGTTGATTTTCATAATTCACTCCCTTTTCACCACCTCTTAAAACAATATGGCCATCGGGATTACCCGTAGTATTTACTATAGAAGCATAGCCATGATCATTGACTCCTAAAAAATGGTGTGACTTTGATGCCGATTTCATTGCATTTATTGCAGTTGTAAAAGAACCATCTGTTCCGTTCTTAAATCCAATTGGCATAGATAATCCGGATGCCATTTCTCTATGAGTTTGGCTTTCAGTAGTCCTTGCGCCGATAGCTGTCCAACTAATTAAATCTGCAATATATTGAGGAACAATAGGATCTAATAATTCTGTAGCTGATGGTATTTCACTTTTTGCTAGATAAGAAAGCAAACTTCTAGCTCGTCTTAAGCCAGTATTGATATCATAAGAACCATCTAAATGGGGATCATTAATTAATCCCTTCCATCCAATTGTAGTTCTTGGTTTTTCAAAATAAACCCTCATTACTATTTCAAGTTTATCTTTATAAGTATTTCTAAATTTCTTAATGTATTCTGAATATTCTTTAGCCGCCTCAATATCATGTATTGAGCAAGGTCCTACTATTACTAAAAGTCTAGAATCACTGTCATGCAAAATTTTTTGTATTGATCTCCTAGTTTTCGAGACAGTATCAGCAGAGGTATAATCTAAAGGTAGATCATTATGCAGTTTATTAGGAGAAATTAATGGACGTGTTTCAACAACATGCAAATCTGATGTCTTTTCTAAAGCTGAATTATTTGATGATGTCGTCATTGATTAATTAAGAAGTTTGAATATTTAAAAAAGCATTTATGAATACTCTCCTTTTCAATATTAAAAATAACAATAGATTAGGCATTAAACCTTACTAATGAAGAATTTGGAAACATTGCTAAAAGATTATGCAGATCACGTAGCTGAAAGAGCTGCCAAAGGTATACCTCCTTTACCTTTAAATTCTGAACAAACAAATTGTATTATAAAGTTATTGGAACAAGATAGCACTTACGATTCATTTGATCTACTTGATTTACTTATAAATAGAGTGCCGCCAGGGGTTGATGAGGCTGCTTATGTAAAAGCAAGCTGGCTTACAGCTATTGTTAATTCCGAAAAATATTGCAAATCAATTAATCCTGAAAAAGCAATTGAAATATTGGGAACAATGATAGGAGGATATAATGTAAATTCTTTAGTTGAAATACTTAAAGGAGAAAATAGTTTACTTGCTAAAAAAGCTTCAGAAGTTTTAAAAAATATTATTCTTGTTTACGACTCAGCTAATGAAATTTTTGAATTATCTCAAAATAATATTTATGCAAAAGAAGTTATTAATAGTTGGGCAAATTCAGAATGGTTTAAAAATAAAAAAGTTCTAGCGAAAGAAATTACTTGTTTAGTATTTAAAGTTGACGGGGAGACAAACACAGACGACTTATCTCCGGCTATTCATGCAACAACACGCCCTGATATTCCGATGCACGCATTGGCTATGTTGGAATTTAAAAAACCAGATGGACTAAAGATTCTTAATAATTTAAAAAAGCAAAATTTACCAATAGCTTATGTTGGAGATGTTGTTGGAACGGGGAGTTCTAGAAAATCTGCCATTAATTCACTCATTTGGCATATAGGCGAAGATATTCCTTTTGTTCCAAACAAAAAAACAGGTGGAATAATAATTGGTGGCAAAATAGCACCTATTTTTTTTAATACAGCACAAGATTCTGGATCTTTACCTATAGAAGCTGACGTATCTGATATGAAAACCGGAGATATTATTAAAATATATCCTTATGAAGGCATTATCAAAAAAATTGAAAAAGATTCAAATACTGAAGAGTTAATAAGCAAATTCGACTTACATCCATCAACGCTTACTGACGAAATTCAAGCTGGCGGCAGAATTAATCTTATGATTGGAAGATCTCTTACAGACAAAATTAGAAGAAAATTAGATTATCAACCGAGCAAAATATTTATCCGACCACAAAATCCAACCGAAAGTAATGCTGGATTTACTCAAGCTCAAAAAATAGTAGGCAAAGCATGCGGTTTAGATGGAGTTAGACCAGGAACTACCTGTGAGCCAATTATGACCACAGTTGGCAGTCAAGATACTACTGGGCCAATGACTAGAGATGAACTAAAAGAACTAGCTTGTTTAGGATTCACTGCGGATTTAGTCATGCAAAGTTTTTGTCATACAGCTGCATATCCTAAACCAGTAGATCTTGTGACCCATAAAGAATTACCTGATTTTATATCTCAAAGAGGTGGAGTAGCTCTTAAGCCTGGAGACGGCATAATTCATAGCTGGCTTAACAGAATGCTTCTCCCTGATACTGTTGGCACAGGTGGAGATAGTCATACAAGATTTCCTCTTGGCATTTCATTTCCTGGAGGCTCGGGCATTGTTGCTTTTGCCGCCGCAATAGGATCAATGCCATTAAATATGCCCGAATCTGTGCTAGTCAAATTTAAGGGAGAATTATTGCCAGGAATCACTCTTAGAGATTTAGTAAATGCAATCCCTCTCTTCGCAATTAAAAAAGGACTCTTAACTGTTGAGAAAGCAAATAAGAAAAATATATTTAACGGTAAAATTATGGAAATTGAGGGATTGCCAAACCTAAAACTTGAACAAGCTTTTGAACTCACTGATGCTACTGCAGAACGCTCATGCGCTGGTAGCACAATACTTTTATCACAAGAAACTGTTCAAGAATACTTAAGAAGTAATATATGCCTGCTAGAAAAAATGATTGAGAGCAATTATGAAGACTCAAAATCAATTTCTAGAAGAATAAATGATATGAAAAATTGGTTACAAAAACCATCATTAATCAAACCAGATCCAAATGCTCAGTATGAAGAAATCATTGAAATTGATTTAGCAAAAGTAACAGAACCTATAGTTGCTTGCCCTAACGATCCAGATAATGTAAAAGAAATCACTGATGTTGAAAATACAAATATTGACGAGGTTTTTATAGGTTCATGCATGACAAATATTGGTCATTACAGAGCAGCTGCGAAAGTTCTTGAAGGTGTACAAAATTTAAAAGCTAAATTATGGATTTGTCCACCAACAAAAATGGATGAAGAAACTCTAAAATCTGAAGGATATTATAAAATATTTGAAAGTTGTGGTGCAAGATTAGAGTTGCCAGGCTGTTCTTTATGTATGGGAAATCAAGCTAGAGTGGATGAAGGATCTGTAGTATTCTCTACTAGTACAAGAAATTTTGACAATAGACTTGGGAAAAATGCGCAAGTATTTTTAGGTAGTGCTGAATTAGCAGCTGTTTGCGCACTTCTTGGAAAAATCCCTGGAGTAGAAGAGTATCAGGATATTACTAAAAATAAAATTAATCCATATTCAGATGAACTTTATCGTTATCTTCAATTTGATGAAATACACGATTTCAGTTTGTCAAAATGATCATGGATTATGCCAAACCTTATAAAAGAAAATATTCAAAAAACCACTAATAATTCTTCTCGTAGCATCAAAAAATTATTAAAACAAAGATCTCTCGTTGTTGTATTGTCGCTCTTATTAACAGGCTTAGGAGCTTCAATTACTAGCATATTTTTTAAAACTGGAATTTACTTTATAAATAATTGGAGATTAGCACTTTTAAACCAATTGCCATCTATTGCAGTATTACCAATTTTTGGAGCTCTAGGAGGAGCCATTGCAGGATATTTGATCAAAAATATAGCGCCTGCTGCAAAAGGTTCAGGTGTGAGTCAAATCATGGGGTTTTTAAGGCATAAAAAAGTTCCAATGAATATAAAAGTAGGATTAGTAAAGCTCATATCAGGAATTATTGCTATTGGTAGTGGATTCCCTTTGGGTCCAGAAGGTCCATCAGTTCAAATGGGAGGATCAGTAGCTTGGCAAATGGCTAAGTGGCTCAAAGCTCCTACAGCCTTCAGAAGAGTAATAGTTGCAGCAGGTGGTGGTGCTGGAATAGCTGCAGTATTTAGCGCCCCATTAGGAGGGTTTGTCTATGCAATAGAAGAGTTATTGAACTCTGCTAGGCCAGTAATTTTGCTATTAGTATTGATCACAACTTTTATTGCAGATTCATCTGCTGATATTATTCAAGCCTTGGGTTTAGATCCTAAAGCAGGAGGCTTTGATTTTAACCTCGGATTTTTGATCCAAAAAGAATATGACCCATCAGTTTTTTTCTTACCTATAGATTTTATTTACCTAGTTTTACTAGGAATAATTATTGGAATCTTTGCAGAATTGTACAGCAGATATGTTTTGTTGATGCAAAATCTTGGGAAAAAATGGTATAAAAATAAATTTGTTTTAAAAATGAGTATTTGTGGACTTATTTTAGGAAGTATCTATTCTTCTTTACCCAGTACATTTCATAATTTAGATGAATTACAGAAAATAATAGCTGAACAAAATACAAGTATTGGAATTGCTTTATTAGCAGTTTTAGTATTATTTATCACGACAGGCTTAGCTGCAGCATCTGGTGCTCCTGGAGGATTGTTCTATCCAATGCTTACTTTAGGAGGGTCAATCGGACTAATAATAGGGAGCTGGGTGGAAATTGCGACAGGACATGCACCAAGTACATACATTTTTGCAGGAATGGGAGCTTTCGTAGCGGGATGTTCACGAACACCAATAACAGCAATGTTTTTAGCTTTTGCTTTAACAAAAAATTTATTAATAATGAAACCTGTCTTAATCAGCTGTATTGCCAGTTTCTTGATAGCAAGAGCTTTTAATGAAGAATCAATTTATGAAAGACAAATACAAATAGAATTAGAAGACTAAGAAACTATCTTCAATCAAAAACAGCAGTTTTGCTGTTATAAACAAATACTTGATGATTCAGATGTAATCTAACCGCTCTTGCTAAAGCTATTCTTTCAATATCTCTTCCTTTTCTAATCAAATCATCAACTTCATCCCTATGACTTACATTAACTGTGCATTGCTCTATTATAGGGCCCTCATCAAGATCTTCAGTAACATAATGAGCAGTAGCACCAATCAATTTAACACCTCTCTTCCATGCTCGATGATATGGTTGGGCTCCCTTAAAGGCAGGTAAAAAAGAATGATGAATATTTATTATTGAAGAAAACTTTTTTAAAAAAGAATCACTCAAAATTTGCATATATTTGGCTAATACAACAAGATCAATTTCATATTCTTTTAGTAAATTTAAAAATTGATCTTCAATAATAGACTTATCAGTATTAAAGGTATCAAAATGGACAAATTTTGCATTAAAGTCATTTGCAATATTTTCAAGCTCAGAATGATTTGAAATTATTAATGGGACTTTCATTTTGAGTTCACCATTTCTTACTCGCCAAAGTAAATCAATCAAACAATGATTTTGTTTACTCACGAAAATAGCAACATTTGGAATTTCATCCGAATAATTTACGTTAAATTTTCCATTTACTTCATCTGCAATTTTTTTAAATTCTTTATAAATTTCTTCTCTATTAAAAGATGCATTTTTACTATTCCATTCAATTCGACTAAGAAATAAACCTGCATCTTGATCTGTATGATGATCCGAATGCTTAATATTACCTCCATAATTAGATATCCAACTTGTAAGTTTACTTACAAGTCCAGGACGATCAGGACAAACAATTTTTAATATAATTGAAGGATGTTCCAAGAATAGATTTAATTATTTAACCAAAAAGGTAAGTAAATCTAATATATCAATGAAAGGTTTAAAAGAAAATTTCCAAAAAATAAACATTTTAATTATTGGTGCAGGAATTATAGGAAAATTTACCGCATTAGAACTTGCAGAACAGGGTTACCAAGTAACTATTGTAGATCCAGCTCACAACAAAAGCAGCAGCAATGCTGCATTAGGTCTTCTCATGGGACATATGTATCAAAAAAGAAATGGAAGAAGTTGGAGACTAAGAAAAGAGAGTATTGAATTGTGGCCAAAATGGATAAAATTCTTGCAGAAATTCAATAAGAAATTAAAGATAGAAAAACCATTAATACAGTTAACTTCAGACAATCAAAAGTTTGAAAAACTCGAAAAATTTGTAAAACAAACTGCTGATCAAAACTTGAAAATACTAAAAAAAGACTCATCTATTATCAAAAATTTAAATAAAGCATTTGAAACAAATAACTTACAAGGATTAATTTCATATGAAGATGGAAAGATAGAGCCTCATGCATTATTGAATACATTAGATATCTACCTAAAATATAAAAAAGTAAATTTTTTAAGTGATGAAATAATAGCAATTAAAAAATCAAAGGATAAATGGATTTCTAATTCTAAAAATGATGAAAAAATTGAATCTGATGCAATTATTTTATGTAATTCTTTAAAAGCACTAGATCTTATCGACAATACATCCCATACAATTTACTTAAAACCAGTTTTAGGTCAAGCCGTTGAGCTTTATGTTGATGATAAAAAAATTAATTTATTATCACTTCCTCGCCACTTTAGTATTAATGGCAAAAACATTATGCCAATAACAAAAAATAAAATCATTATAGGATCTACAGATGAATTTAGTACTAGACCAAGAAAAGATTCATTCGAAAGTCTTACAAATTTTCTAGAAAAAAAACCAAAATGGATTAATTGCGCAAAGACAACCAAAAGTTGGTATGGAATAAGATGTAGGCCTGAAGGAGAGCCCTCTCCAATAATCAAACATCTTGAAACGGGATTAATTTTGTGTACTGGCTTTTATAAAAACGGATTTTTACTTGCCCCTGCATGCACTAGTTGGGTTGCTAATGAATTAAAAAAAATTTTTTAATCTTTACTCTCAGTAAAATCTGCATCAATAACATCATCGTCACCTTTATCACTTGATTCACTCTGATCAGGAGTTCCCGCCGTGGGAGGCTGATTACCCGGTTGCTGATAAACGGATGATCCAATTGCGTAAAGTTCTTGCTGAAGTTCCTCTAGAAGTTTTTTCATTGATTCGTAATCTTCTTTTGATGTCGCTTCTTTTAAAGCACTACTTTTCTCTTCAACTTTAGACTTCGCGGCAGCATCAACTTTATCTCCTAATTCAGCTAATTGTTTCTCTGTCTGATAAACAAGAGTTTCGGCTTGATTTTTAAGGTCTATCTTTTCTCTTTTTTCCTTATCAGCAGATGCATTTGATTCCGCATCCTTAACCATTTTTTCGACTTCATTATCAGATAAAGTTGAAGCACCAGTTATAGAAATACTTTGTTCTTTGCCGCTACCTTTGTCTTTCGCTGTAACACTTAAAATACCATTGGCATCAATGTCAAATGTAACTTCAATTTGAGGAACTCCTCTTGGCGCTGACGGTATACCATCAAGTCTAAAAGTCCCTAGACTTTTATTATCAGAAGCCATTTCTCTTTCACCTTGCAAAACATGAATTTCTACATTAGTTTGGCCATCAACAGCAGTTGAGTAAGTCTCTGATTTTTTTGTAGGAACCGTTGTATTACGATTAATCATTTTTGTCATAACTCCTCCCAAAGTCTCCACTCCTAAAGAAAGAGGAGTAACATCAAGCAATAAAATATCTTTAACTTCTCCTGCTAGTACACCACCTTGTATAGCAGCACCGACTGCTACAACTTCATCAGGATTGACAGTTTGATTAGGCTCTTTACCAATTATTGTTTTAACTAAATCTAAAATTGCAGGAATTCTGGAGGAGCCTCCTACCATAACAACCTCATCAATTTCACTTGTTGAAATTTTTGCATCACTAATAGCTCTCTCAACAGGGGTCTTACATCTATCGATTAAAGAAGCTGCTAGTTCCTCAAACTTTGCACGTGTTAGGTTTAAATCAAGGTGTTTTGGACCTTCAGGAGTTGCTGTAATAAAAGGTAGATTAATCTCGCTTTGTGTAGCGTTTGATAACTCAATTTTTGCTTTTTCTGCTGCTTCAGTTAAACGTTGTAAAGCTTGCTTATCTTGTCTAAGGTCGATCCCTTCATTTGATTTAAAAGTACTCGCTAGATGATCAACTATACACCTATCAAAATCATCTCCTCCTAAATGAGTATCACCTGATGTTGAGAGAACTTCAGTCACGCCATCACCAGCCTCGATCACAGAGACATCAAATGTTCCTCCACCAAGATCAAAAACAAGAATTTTTTCATTTTCCTTATCTAAACCATATGCTAACGCAGCTGCAGTTGGTTCATTTACTATTCTTAAAACTTCTAAACCGGCAATTTTCCCTGCATCTTTAGTAGCTTGTCTTTGTGAATCATTAAAGTAAGCAGGAACAGTTATTACAGCTTGTGTGACTTTTTCACCTAAATATTTACCTGCGTCATCTGCTAATTTTCTTAGAACTTGAGAACTTACTTCTTCCGGAGAAAATTGTTTATCTAAGATAGGACACTTTAATTTGACACTAGAACCAGATTTTTCAACAGAATAGCTAACTTCTTTAGATTCCTCATTTACTTCATCTACTCTTCTACCAACAAAGCGTTTGGCTGAATAAAAAGTATTTTCAGGATTCATAACAGCTTGTCTCTTTGCAATCTGACCAACAAGCTGATCTTGGTTTTTAGTATATGCAACAACTGAAGGTGTTGTTCTGAAACCTTCAGCATTTGCTATTACAGTAGGTTTGCCACCTTCCATGACAGCAACGCAACTATTGGTTGTTCCTAAATCGATTCCTACTACCTTACCCATAGGTAAATACTTTAATTTGCTACTCTCCATAATCGTTCATTGCCGTCATTATTGTTACTCAACGACGGGGAGTGGTTCCCGAACAGATCACAATTTTTTTTGGAAAGTTAAAAATGATTACAAGTAAAACTTCTTTTCTCGCACTAATTGGAAATCCCGTCAATCACTCTTTATCACCAATTATTCAAAATGCCGCGCTTGAATATTTAGGATTAGATATGATTTATTTAGCAATCCCTTGTGAGGAAGAAAATTTAAGTTCAGTTCTAAACTCTCTAAAAAAAATCAACTGTAAAGGTTTAAATATAACAATCCCCTTTAAACAGAAAGTATTCCGTCTTTGCAGTGATATTTCACCAATAGCCCAGAAACTTAAAGCTATTAATACTCTAAAATTGAACTCTAATAATGAATGGAGTGCTACTAATACGGACGTCGATGGTTTTGTGTATCCAATACAATCCCTTAATTTTACAAAAAAACAATCAATAGTACTCGGTTCGGGAGGAGCAGCCAGATCTGTTGTACAAGGCCTTATTGATCTAAAATTTTCTAAAATTACAGTAATTTCACGTAATAAAAAATCATTAAGTCAATTAGTAGATGATTTTCCTAGTCAAAAAAATATAGAAGGTTTACTAGATCATGATAAAGGGATTTTGAATTTAATTGAAAAAGCAGATTTAATTGTCAACACTACTCCTGTAGGAATGAAAACAACAGCTAATCAAGACAATTTATTACCCTTCGGACAAAATTTATGGGACTCTCTTAATTCTCAAACAATAGTATACGACCTTATTTATAATCCAGCTCCAACTCCTTTTTTAGAATTCTGCGAAAAGAAAGGATGCATGACACTTGATGGTACACAAATGTTAATTGCTCAAGGAGCAAAATCATTAACATACTGGACAGACGGTTTAGAAGTGCCTTTTGAAATTATGCATGACGCTTTAAAAAAACATCTTTAAATTTCAAAGTATATTTTTTGAATAAATTGCACATCTTAATGTATGGTTAATAATGAACAGACGCTCATACATACAACGATGAGCCTAAGACCTTGTCTGAAAACTATGACTAATCAACAAACTTATTACGAAACAATGTATATCCTTCGCCCTGATATAGCAGAGGATGAAGTTAATAATCATATTGAAAAATATAATAAATTACTTGAAGAATTAGGTGGTAAAGTTCTTGACAGCCAAATGAGAGGAAAAAGGCGACTAGCTTATCAAATAGCTAAGCATAGGGAAGGAATTTATGTACAGCTAAGTCATAATGGAGATGGACAACACATTTTTAAAATTGAAAAAGCAATGCGTCTAAGTGAAGATGTAATAAGATACATGACTGTCAAGCAAGAAGGTCCTTTACCTACACCAAGAGCCTCTAATAAAGTTAGTGCCCAATCAGAAAAAAAAGAAAAAGAGAATATTGAATCAATGGGAAATACAGACTCTAAATCAGATAAATCTAGTCCTGAAAATACAAAACTTTCAGAAAGTAAATCCTCTAATATTAAAGAAAAAGTAGAATCAATAGAAAATACAGATTCTAAATCAGATGAATCTAACCCTGTAAATACAAAACTTTCAGAAAGTAAATCCTCTAATATTAAAGAAAAAGTAAAATCTTAAATAAAGGGTATTATTTTTTTGAATTTTGCTCTGCCCATATTTTATTAGACATACCCCACATATATATAAACCCTTCAGCATATTTATGATTAAAGATATCATCTTTGCTGTAAGTAGCCAAATCCTCTCTATAAAGTGAATTATTCTCAGAGGAACGCCCAATTATTATGGCATTTCCTTTCTGTAATCTTATTTTTACTTTACCATTTACAGACCTTTGAGTTGAATCAATAAAACTATCTAATGCTGTCTTTAGAGGGCCAAACCAAAAGCCCTGGTACACTAGTTGACCCCACTTCTTTTCAATTATTTCTTTGAAATCTCTAACATCTGGGTTTAATGTTAATGATTCTAATTCTTTATGAGCTTTTATTAACAATAAAAGCCCTGGAGTTTCATATATTTCTCTACTCTTAATTCCTACCACTCTATCTTCTACCATATCAATTCTTCCAAAACCATGTTTTCCTGCCAAAAGATTAGCTTTTTGAACAATAGATACAGGATTTAAAAAATCATTGTTTATAGCTACAGGAAATCCATTCTTAAATACAATTTCAATATCTTCAGGATAATCAGGTGCATCCTCAATAGATGAAGTCATTGCAAAAACATCTTCATCAGGTTCATTCATTAGATCTTCTAACAAACCTGCCTCTATACTACGACCAAGAAGATTAACATCAATCGAGTATGGTGATTTTTTAGATACTGGCGCAGGTATTCCGAATTTTTCTCCATACAATATTGCCTCTTCTCTACTCATATCCCATTCTCTGGCAGGAGTAATAATCTTTAAATCAGGTCCTAAAGCATTTATAGCCAAATCAAATCTTACTTGATCATTTCCTTTTCCTGTACAACCATGAGCAACAGCATCTGCTCCTAATTCTCGCGCTGTATTTACAAGATTTTGAGCAATTAATGGCCTTGCTAAAGCAGTCGATAAAGGATACTTATTTCCATATAAAGCATTAGCCCTAATAGCAGGAAAAGCATATTTTTTAGCAAAATCATCTACTAAATTAGCAATTATTGAATTTGTTGCACCAGAATTTAAGGCTTTTTGTTTTATCTTTTCTAAATCTTCACCTTGACCAAGATCAGCTACAAAAGCTATGACTTCAGAAAATTCATATTTATCTTTTAAATAAGGGATACATACACTAGTATCAACCCCTCCAGAATAAGCAAGAACAACTTTTTTCAATTGTTGCATTAAAAGTGACCTCCAGTGAAAAACAAAAATCCTAATTTTTTTTAGATTTTAAATTCTTTATCAAAACTAATATTATTGTAACTACAAGAGATGGTCCAAAAACCAGTAAAAGAATAAGATAATTATTAATTAATAAAACCTCAGAATTTAAAAACCCTAACAACTTAAAAAAAATACTAAGCAAGATTGAAATTGCCCAAATTAAAAAATATTTATAATTTTCTTTATCGAACAAATTTTTAAAAAGCATAATTATGTATTATCTTATATATAGTGGTATTTATTAAATGGATTCCAATAAGTTAAAAATTAGATTGAATGAAGTTGCTGAAGTAAATCCAGCTTTATCTTGCTATCACAGAGACGAACCATCACCAGTTTTACCATTAAGAGAAGAACCTGACTTATTATCCTGGCTTGAAGAAACAGGAAGACTTGTTTCTGAAAAAGAGGGCGACTCTCAAGAAATTAGTACTATAGAGGAAGAAGAATTATCAGCATTAATGGGAGAAAAAGAAGACTACAAAACTGAAGATGATCCTTCAGATGATGATTGGGAAGATTAAAAAATTTAATTACAAATCATTATTTTTTTTAATATTAATTGCTTTAGGATTAAACGCTTACCTTTACAAGAATATTTATTTTATAGTTATTTTTGTTGTATCTTTTTTAATTTCAATCCTCAGTACAAAATATGGCTTAGAGATAATTAAGAAATTTGAACTTTTACAAAATATAAGAGAAGAGGGACCCTTAACCCACTTAAGAAAAAAAAATACCCCAACTATGGGAGGAGTTTTTTTAATACTTCCTTTTTTGTTTTCGCTTATTATTGCAAATTATTCACTAAATTCTTCATCGATACCATTAACGTTTTTATTTGTTTCTTGTTTTTTTATTATTGGATTTTTAGATGACTACTTAAGTATAAAGAATAAACAAAATAGAGGTTTGAGATCTAATGAAAAACTTTTATTACAAGGCATAACTACAATTTTTTTCATCTTTTTAGCATCACAAAATGATTTCCTGAACTCAACTATCACAATTTCTAATAATTGGTCAGTCGATACTGGAATTATGATTTTTCCCATAGTTTTTTTTACATTAATTGGTTTAAGCAATGCCGTTAATTTAACTGATGGTCTTGATGGTTTAGCTTCAGGATGTAGTGCAATAGTATTTTATGGTCTTGGTACAGAAATTTTATTAAATGGAGAAAAAGAACTTATCATATACAGCGTTCTTAGCTATATGATGTCGGGATTATGTATGGGTTTTCTAAAATATAATAAGTATCCCGCAAAAATTTTTATGGGAGATACAGGATCATTAACCATAGGAGCAACTTTAGGCTCTATCTCAATATTGACTAATAGTTTTATTACTTTATTTATCATTTCAGGAATATTTATTGCTGAGGCTTATTCTGTGATTCTTCAAGTTACTTTTTTCAAAATAACAAAAAAATTATTTAAAAATGGTAAAAAGATTTTTTTAATGTCGCCTCTTCACCACCATTATGAACTTAAAGGTATTAAAGAAGAAAAAATTGTTGAAAACTTTTGGAAAGTAAACATTTTACTTGTAATTTTAGGTATAGTTTTAAAAATTAATTTATAAACCCTCAAAATGAGTTTTTTTACATGGAAAGATAATGGATTAACAAGTGATTGTCTCAGTCTAGAAGCTATGGCTTCAAGATTTGAAGAAACAGCAAAGTTAATGAAGAAATTATCAGAAAAAGGATTTAAATTAAAAAAGACATCAAAAAATCAATTAATCATTCATCCTGACCCAAAAGTTTTTGATCAATGGGGTTTTATAAGTGAAGAAAAACCATTCAAGCAACTTTGCTTGATACCAGATGATGAGAAAACATATTAGATTTTTGGTATTGATAATTCAAAATTGATAGATAATTTCTGACATGTGAATCCCAACTAAAGTGCCTATGAACTCCTTCGATACCGTTTCTACTCCATAATTTCCAGTAAGAATTATTTGAAATACCTCTTTCAAGTTCAATTTTTAATTTATTAACATCTGAGGCATCAAATAATAAGCCATTTTGACATTTAGATTGAATTTCTTGAGGGCCACCATCATCAGTCGAAATAATTGGCAAGCCACAAGAAGATGCTTCAAGCAAAGTTAACCCAAAAGGCTCTGTGAGGGCAGGATTAACAAATAATCCACCTCTGCTTGCAGCCCACCTATATAATTCAGGAATATTTGATGGCATATGTTTTTTAGGGTAAGCAACTTTTCCATACAGATTATATTTATCAATCATTTCAAAAATTTGTCTAAAAACATGAATTTGTTGAGAATCCAATTTTGATATATTTTCTCTACAGCCAAGAATTAAGACTAAATTAGTTTTTCTTTTTAACTTTTCAGATCTCCCAAACGCCTCAACTAAAGAAGGAATATTTTTTCTTCTTACTGCTCTTGAAATAGCCAAAAGAGGAGGCTTTGTTAAATCCTTTAAAAAAGGCAAAAGCATATTATCTATTTCAGAGGTCTCGGTTGTTGAATGAATATGATGGAATTTAACACGATCAACTCCAGGAGAAATTACTTTAGACTTCTCACTAGAAAAAGATTCATATTGAGAGTATTGATAAACAGATTCTTGTTTAGTGCTCGTGATAACAATATCAGCATGTTTTAAAGCTTGCTCCTCTGCATTAATCCTCTTACTAATACGATAAAACTTTTCAATTTGATTTTCACTTAAACCAGTATCAAGTAATTTTCTTTGTTTCTCTCTTCCTAAAGAGTGCCCAGTAAAGATTAAAGGTATATTTAGAGCTTTACTTAATTTAACTCCTACATAACCTGCATCAGCGTAATGTGCGTGAATCCATGTTGGCTTATTTTCAGGCTTTTGATAATAGGAAATTAAATTATTTATTAATTCATCCAAATACGGCCAAAGTAATTCTTTTCTTAAATATTTATCAGGCCCAAATGTAAATCTAAGAATCCTAGCACCAGGTTCTATAAATTCCTCTTTTTTTGAATAATCATTATGTATTTTAGGATCATTAATAGAACGAGTAACTAAATCAACTTGATCCACCTCCGAAGTATTGGCTAAGCTTTTTACTAATTCTAAAACATATTGAGTTTGTCCTCCTGTATCTGAATCTCTACCCAACTCTAAATTTCTGGACCGTATTAAACCATGCAAATGTAAATGTAGAAATCGTAAACTCATCGACAATGCATTGAAGACTAAAACTGTTAATAGATTTAATATAGAAAACAAGCTGAAATATTAAGAAAAAATTATAATTTATGAAATATTAAGAGGTCAAAAAATGAAAACTATTGCAATTAAATGCTTTACAAGAGAATTAATATTATTAGTTCAATAATAAATACGAAGAAATACTACAAGAAAAGAATTTAATTAAGTGCTTTTTTTAAATATTTCGCTGTATAACTTTTAGTGTTCATAGCCACTGTTTCGGGCGTTCCCTCCACGATTATCTCTCCTCCCTTATCACCACCATCAGGCCCCAGATCAATTATCCAATCAGAACATCTAATAACATCTAAATTATGCTCAATAACAATCACTGAATTGCCTTTATCTACCAAGCGTTGTATAACATCCATTAATTTATGAACATCATAAAAACTTAAACCAGTTGTTGGTTCATCGATTAAATATAATGTTTTTCCAGTGGCTCTTTTTGATAGCTCAGTTGCTAATTTTACTCTTTGCGCCTCTCCACCAGATAGTGTAGGTGCAGGTTGGCCCATTTTTACATAACCAAGTCCTACATCTACCAGAGTCGATAATCTTTCAGCAGCTTGTGGAATAGCAGAAAAAACTTCAGCTGCTTGTTCGACAGTCATTTCCAAAACATCAGAAATATTAAACCCTTTATACTTGACCTGAAGTGTTTCACGATTAAAACGAGCACCTTTACATACTTCGCACTGCACGTATACATCAGGCAAAAAATTCATTTCTATGACATTAACTCCTTGACCTTTACAAGCTTCGCATCTCCCTCCTTTGACATTAAAACTAAACTGGCCAGCTTGGTAGCCTCTAGCTTTGGCTTCAACTGTTGCAGTAAATATTTGCCTAATGGGGTCAAAAGCTCCTGTATAAGTCGCAGGGTTTGATCTAGGAGTTCTCCCAATTGGCGACTGATCAATAACAATAACCTTATCTATAGCTTTTATTCCTTTTAATTCTTTAACGCCTTTAGGAAAAGGAACTTTTAATCCAAGAGAATGACAAAGAGCAGGATGCAATAATTCATTAACCAATGTACTTTTTCCGCTACCACTTACTCCTGTTATGGATACAAGCCTACCTAGAGGAAACTCCACAGATATATTCTTTAAATTATTTTTAATACAATTATTTAATATTAAACTTTTTTTAACTGCAGATCGCCTTTCTTTAGGTGTGGGTATTGATTTTCTACCACTCAAATAAGCTCCAGTTAAAGACTTTTCTGATTTCAAAACATCATCAAATGTTCCTTTTGCAATAATTTCTCCTCCATAGACTCCAGCTCCCGGTCCAATATCCACCAAATAATCAGCGGATTTCATAGTATCTTCATCGTGTTCAACAACTACTAGAGTATTTCCTAGATCTCTGAGACTTTTTAAAGTTTCAAGTAATCTATCATTATCTCTCTGATGGAGACCAATACTTGGTTCGTCTAAAACATACAAAACACCTGTTAATCCAGCTCCAATTTGCGTTGCGAGTCTAATACGCTGAGCTTCACCACCTGATAAAGTCATTGCAGGTCTATCCAATGTTAAATAATCTAAACCTACGTTGATAAGAAATTTTAAACGTAATTGAATTTCTTTTAAGACTAATTCACCAATTTGCTTTTGCTTTTCAGATAAAGAAATCTGTTTTTTAAGATCTTTACTTAATCCCATTATGTTCTCAATATGAGATAAAGTTTCTACAACGCTAATAGATGTTAAATCTGTAATGCTGTAAGGCCCAACTTTAACAGCCAATGCTTCTGGTCTTAATCTCTTACCAGAACATGTTTTACATGGAACTAAATCTAAGTACTTTTCAAGTTTTTGTCTAACTGACTCTCCATTGGCTTCGCTTAATTGCCTTTCTAATATTGGCAAAATTCCTTCAAAAGGCCTTTCAAAACCACTACCTGATTTAAAACGACTGTCTGCTTGTATAACTATTGGTTTATCAGATCCTGTTAATAGAACACTTTTTTGTAAATCAGTTAAATCTTTCCATCGGGTTTTTAATTCAAAACCATAAGCTTGGCCAACTGAGTAAAGTAATGAAAAATAATAAGTATTATCTTTCTCACTCCAAGGAGCAATCGCAGCATAAACAGGCAAGGAAGTATCAGGAATTACTCTATCTGCAGTAAATTTCTTTAAAAACCCAATCCCATGACAGTCTTGACATGCACCATATGGACTATTAAAAGAAAATAATCTAGGAGATAATTCATCAACAATCGAACCATGAATTGGACAAGCATAATTTTCAGAATATAACTTTTCTCTCTCTATATTTTCTGGCAGGGATTCGCCTTTTTTGGGAACAACTTCAACAATTGCAAGGCCATCGCCTCTTTTTAGGCAAGTTTGAAGAGAGTCATTCAACCTTTCTTGAATTCCTTCTCTAGATATTAAACGATCAACTACGACTTCTATATTATGAATATGATTTTTATCTAATTCAATATTATCTGATAATTCTCTAACTTCTCCATTAATTCTTACACGAGCAAACCCTTCCGCTGCCAATCCACTAATTAATTTTGAATGTGTGCCTTTTTTACCTCTTACTACAGGGGCCAGAAGTTGGTACCTAGTTCCCTCAGGTAACAGTAAGATTTGGTCGACCATTTCATCAATGGTTTGAGGAGCAATTGGAACGCCACAATGATGACAATGAGGTTCGCCAGCTCTGCCAAATAATAATCTTAAATAATCTTGTATCTCAGTGACTGTTCCAACAGTTGATCTAGGATTATGACTTGTTGATTTTTGATCTATTGAAATTGCTGGTGATAAACCTTCAATATTATCAACATCTGGTTTATCTACTTGCCCTAAAAATTGTCTTGCATAGGCAGACAAACTCTCTACATATCTTCTTTGACCTTCAGCAAAAATGGTATCAAAAGCTAAAGAACTCTTACCACTACCGCTAACTCCAGTAAAAACAATAAATTTATTCCTAGGGAGAGTAAGATCAACATTTTTTAAATTATGCTGACGAGCCCCTCTAATTTTTATTGAATTACTCTCATTAGAATGAATATTATTTTTTAACATATTTAAATCGAATATGATTTAAAGAACCTACATTATAATAAAATTTTTTCTTTTTATGCGGCTGTTCTTTCTAATAATGAAGATGCATAATTCTTTGCATCAGAAAAACCGCCACCTATAAGCTCTATTAATTCGTTTTGCCTTTCTGTTTTTGAACTAAGTTTTGCTACAGATGTAAAAGTCATTCCATTAACAACATTTTTCTTTACTTTATAGTGGACTGTTGCATTTGCGGCCAGAAAAGGCTGATGAGTAATACACAAAACTTGTCGTTTTTTTCCAATAATTTTTATTAATTCAACAAGAGAAAGCAAGGATTTGCCGCTTAACCCATTATCAAGTTCATCTAAGAAAAAAGTTTCTGATTTTTTTGAAATGCAAGACTTTATGGCTAACAAAAATCTTGACATTTCTCCACCTGATATAACTTTAGAAAGAGGTGCTAAATTTTGATCAGGATTAGCAGAAAAAAGGAAATTTATATTGTCAACACCTTCAGCAGAGGGCTTGACCTTATTAAAATCTATAATGAAAGTTGAATTCTCTAATCCTAAGTTTTTTAAAATTTTGGATACAGATTCCTGAAGTTGATTAGCAGTTTCTCTCCTCAAGGAAGACTGAGTTTGAAAAAGATCTTCCAAAATAATTCGTAAATTATTGATTTGAAAATCAAGATTCTTTATCTCTTCATCATTTGTATTATCGACAAAGGTTCTCAGTTCTTCTCTTTTTTGAATTAATTCTGGAAGTTCTAATGAAAAAGTTCTCTCCAGATTTTGTAAATAAAATAATCTATTTTGAACTTCTTCTAAAATTGAATCCTCATTCCCAACTGCATCTAAATATTTATTCAAATCAAAATGTAAATTTTCTAAATCATTTTGGATATTTACCAAATTATCCCTTAAAACTTCAACTTTAATATCAAATTGAACAATTTTATTTAAGTGTTTAATTGATTCAGCTATTAAGGAACTTACAGAAGGAACATCATTTTTAGTATGATTTAAATTATTGAGTGAAAGCTGTATAGCATTTTTTATTTCGAAGTTGTTAGAAAGAATAAATTCTTTTGCTTTAAGCTTTGTTATTTCTTGATCATCATCTAAATTAGCTTTTTGCAAAATATTAAACATTTTTTTGAGAGCAAAATTATTCTCTTCTTTATTCTTAAAAACTTGGAACTTTTCTATTCTTCGTTTTTGCAACATCTCAAATTCTTCCCAATAATTTTTAATATCATTATTAACAGTTATTAATTCTTCAGAACCAAGATCGTCAATTATTTTTCTTCTATAATCAAGAGAATCAAACAAAAAACTATCAGATTGACCGGCAAAATCAACTAAAAAAACACCTAGTTCTCCCAAAAGCTTTTTACTTATGGATTCATTATTTACCATAAATTTTGAAATTATTTTTTGACATTTTTTGTATGAATGTCTCGATAAAAAAATTTCATTTGATTTTATTTTAAAGCCATTTTTAAAAAGCCAATCTTTTACGATTGAAGATACAGCAAATTTTGCCTCGATTAAACAATCATCTTTTCCTGGACGAATTAAGTGCTTTATAGGTATATTAGTTCCACCAAATAAAACATTTAAAGAATCTAAAATCAGTGACTTTCCTGAACCAGAATCTCCTGTAAAAATATTCAAACCTTTTTCAAAATTAATTTCTATAATCTCTATTAAGGCAATGTTTTTTAATCTTAAGTGTATTAACATGATAAATCTTTCATACAAAAAAATTAACTCCTTTTTAATTAAAATAAAAGGGTTTGAACTAATATAGTTATGAATGAAGAATATACCGATTTTATTGAAGCGTCAGGATTACTTGAATATAATCCAGACACAATTTCTAAAATTTATAAGAAAAATCCAAAAAGACTGTTTAAAAGACTTTGGCAAACTCTTATACCAATATTTGTTTACATAATTTCAGTTGGGTGGGATAAATTAACTGGGAAGCTGAAAAATAAAAAGCAAGCTATATATAGATCTAAGCAATTAACAAATTTATTAGTTGATCTAGGTCCTGCATTTGTAAAAGCAGGTCAAGCGCTATCAACAAGACCTGATATCATTCCTACAGTTCTACTTGAAGAGCTGTCTGAACTGCAAGATCAATTACCAGGGTTTGATGGTGATAAAGCTATGGAATTAATAGAAGAAGATTTAAGCAATACAATAGATAAAATATTCTTATCAATTGATAAAGAACCGATTTCTGCAGCATCGTTAGGTCAAGTTCATAAAGCTGTTTTAAAAAACCAAGAAATCGTAGCAGTAAAAGTCCAAAGACCAGGATTAAGAGAACAAATTACTCTTGATCTATATATCGTTAGAAACATAGCTTACTGGTTAAAAAATAATATTGGACTTATAAGGAGCGACCTTGTAGCTTTGATTGATGAGCTAGGAAAAAGGGTTTTTGAAGAGATGGATTATTTAAACGAAGCTGATAATGCTGAAAAATTTAGAGAAATGCACTCACATAATTCTAAAATTGCTGTTCCTAAAATTTATAGAGAAATTACTTCGCGTAGAGTTTTGACAATGGAGTGGATAGATGGAACAAAACTTACAAATCTTGAAGAAGTGAAAAAGTTAGGAATTGATCCAGATGAAATGATAAAAATTGGTGTTCAATGTAGTTTAGAGCAATTACTAGAACATGGTTTTTTTCATGCCGATCCGCATCCAGGAAACTTATTAGCTTTAGAAGACGGACGATTATGCTATTTAGATTTTGGTATGATGAGTGAAGTTTCTAGAGAATCTAGATCAGGTTTAATACAAGCTGTAGTTCATCTCGTAAATAAAAACTTTGATAAATTGTCACACGATTTTGTTAAATTAGGTTTTCTCTCAGAAGAAGTTAATCTAGAACCAATAGTTCCTGCTTTTCAAGATGTTTTTGTAAATGCAATAGAGTTAGGAGTTTCAAAAATGGATTTTAAAAGTGTAACTGATGATATGTCTGGCGTTATGTACAAATTTCCTTTTAAATTACCTCCATATTACGCACTAATTATTAGATCGCTTCTGACCTTAGAGGGAATCGCCTTAAGCGTAGATGAAAATTTTAAAATACTGGGTGCTGCATATCCATATTTTGCACGAAGATTAATGGAAGATCCTGATCCTCAATTAAGGGAAAGTTTAAAAGAAATGCTCTTTGATAATAAAAAATTTAAATGGGATCGTCTAGAAGATTTATTATCAAATGCTGCAAAACAAACCGACCTGAATTTAGAAAAACTACTTGATGAAGTAATAAATCTCTTATTTTCACCAAGAGGTGGGTTTCTTAGAAATGAAATTGTAGAAGGATTAACTAATCAAATAGATTTAATTAGTTTAAGTTTACTTAAAGGTATTAATAATTATCTCCCTCAATCAATTAAATTAAGTACAAATAGAAGTTATTCTAGTTTTAATGAATTAATTTTAAACATAGAGCCTTTTAGAAACTTTTTTAAAGTTATCCAAAAAGTTCCTGGTTACTCTATTGATATATTTATAAAAAAATTACCAAGGCTCATCAATGAACCTTATACAAAGGAAATGAGCTTCAAAATAGCAAAAAATGTAACAGAAAAAGGTGTTGTTAGACTTGTAAAAATAGCTGCAGGCGCAAGCATTTAAAATGAAATTTTATAAATTTTTCATTACAAAAATTTTTTTATTATTTATCAGTAATACCCTTTTTTTTAATATTCCTAAAGTTAATTCTGCTGAAAATATCAAAATAATTTATGGGATTTTTTCTAGAACTGTTACAGTAGATTCTTTAAAAATTTTTTCTGAAAGTGGCTATGCTACTGATGATCTCAGAAGAATTTTAAATGCAACTGGATCATCAGATAAAAAAATTCGTTCAATATTAAATAAAAACTTTGATATACCAATAACTATTGCTAACAAATTAGTTTACTCAGAAATAGGAAACGTTTTTTTAATAAGACTTTCGTCAATAATACATCCACCGGTTGCAAGAGACGTAAAAACTGGCACACTAGCTTTAAGAGCAAGTGTAATACAAGGATTAAATTTAGGTGATGGAAAAATAAATCTAATAAAGTTCTTCAAAAGTTATCCTACACAGACTGTTATTTTAGATGTAAATGCGTTAAGTAAAATTATGAATAAAGTAGAATCTATTTCTGAATTATTAGAATTCTTTACTAAATCTCCATTGAAAAAATTTAAAAGCAATTAATTATGTTCTTACTAAATAAAATCAAAAATAAGATCCACATTAATTATAGAAAAAAAAGATGGCCTGGATTAATAAATGCTTATAAACAATATTTACCTGTATCTTCTAAAACACCAATTGTTTCACTTAACGAAGGTAATACCCCTCTTATTTTTAGTCAATCAATAAGTGAACTAATTGGCAATGATTGTAATGTATATTTAAAATATGACGGTTTAAATCCCACTGGCTCTTTCAAAGATAGGGGGATGACCATGGCGATAAGCAAAGCAAAAGAAGAGGGTAGTGAAGCAGTAATTTGCGCAAGTACTGGGAACACATCTGCTGCCGCTGCTGCTTATGCATCTCGTGGAGGTTTGAAGTCATACGTTTTAATTCCTGATGGCTTTGTAGCTCAAGGAAAGCTTGCACAAGCATTAATGTATGGAGCAGAAATAATATCTATTAAAGGCAATTTTGATAAAGCACTAGAGATTGTAAGGGATTTATCTTCAGAATATCCAATAGATCTCGTAAATTCTGTTAACCCATATCGAATACAAGGACAAAAAACTGCTGCATTTGAAATAGTAGATGACTTAGGAATTGCTCCTGATTGGCTTTGCATCCCTATGGGAAATGCAGGAAATATAACTGCTTATTGGTTAGGTTTTAAAGAATACTCAAAAATAAAAAATATAAAGTT
>QCIL01000004.1 GCA_003216725.1 Prochlorococcus sp. AG-402-L18 | reverse complement strand
GACATATGAACCATTTTCATTACGTAAGTTTCAATATTTCCTAGATAACCAAATTTCAGAAAAAATATTTAGAGCCAAGGGTATTTTGTGGTTTGTTGAGAGTCAAAGAAAACATATTTTTCATTTATCGGGTAAACGTTTTTCTCTTGATGATGACGAATGGACTAATAAAAAATCAAATAAAATCGTTTTAATTGGTAGAAATTTGGATCATCAAGAAATAAGAAATCAATTAGAATTTTGTATATTTAATTCAAAAGATTAACCATAATACTGTTTTATTTAATTATTGAAAATTTTTATTGACCTAATAAAGAAAAGACTAAACGATTCAAGGTTACTCGATATAGCTTCAATTTTTGTAGCAATTATAGTGAGTATTCCTATTATCAATTTTTTAATTGAAGGGATAGAATATATTCTAGGGGGTAACTTTTCTCTTGGTATTACAGGCACTGAAGAGGTTTTTGGTACATTAAAGTTAATAACTCTGACAAGTTTTTTTGGAGGCAGTTTAGGAACTTTAAATGCATGGCTATTATCAAATTGCGAATTTAAATTTAGAAAAGAACTTCGCATTTGCCAACTTATACCCTTAGCAGCTCCACCATATTTAGTAACAGCAGTTCTACAAGATTTAGGAAGTATTTTTGGTTATACAATAACAGGTCTTTGGTGGGGAGTTCTGATACTCTCGATTTCTACATACCCTTATGTTTTCATACTTGCTAATGAAAGTTTTAATAAATTTGGTGTTAATCAGATTAATGCCAGCAGAGGACTTGGCATTGGGCCATGGGGTAGCTTTTTTAAAATTGCTCTCCCAATGGCATTCCCCGCGATAATAACGGGAATTAGTCTTATGTGTATGGAGGTTATTAATGAATTAGGTACAGTAGAACTTTTGAATATTTCGAGTTTGTCAACAGGTATTGCAGAGAATTGGATAATTCAGGGTAATCCAAAAAGTGCAGTTGGTTTATCTTTAATTGCTTTATTATTAGTCTTTGCTTTAATCTTTCTAGAAAAATTTTCAAGAAGAAAAGCGATGCGTTGGAGTAATAATCCTGCTTTATCAGATTCACTAGGTTGGGAATTAAAAAGTTATAGATGCTACTTATCAATATTAATAACTTTATTTCCTCCTATTTTTTCTCTCGGAATTCCATTTTTTTGGTTTATTTTAAATATTGATCAACTTCAAAAGGGTATAACTTTAGAATTATTTAGCCTAACTTTTAGAACTATAGGTGTGGGTGCAATAGCAGCACTTATAACAATAATATTTTCATTAATACTTGTTTTAACTAAACGTCAGAATAGCAACCTTTTTATTAGAATTATAACTTTTCCAGCAGGTATAGGTTATGCGATACCAGGAACAGTATTAGCAATATCACTTATAACCATTAGTAATTCCAAATTCCATTTTATTTTTATTTTACTTCTAATATGGGGTTATGTAGTTAGATTTCTAACTATTTCCAAAGGTACTCTTGAAGCAGGGTTCGAAAGAATATCTCCTAGCCTCGATGAGGCAGCAAAAGGACTAGGCTCTAATTGGATTAGGATAATAAGAGAAATACACTTACCATTGTTGAAAGGACCAATATTTGTTGGATCACTTCTGATTTTTGTAGATACTATTAAGGAATTACCAATTACATTTATTCTAAGACCATTTGATTTTGATACTTTATCAGTAAGGATTTATCAATATGCTGGGGATGAGAGAATGGCAGAGGCTTTATTACCCGCCATCTTCATCACAATAGTTGGTCTTATTGCATCAAGTACACTTATTTCAAGTTTAGAAAAAAAGGATTAAATTCTATCAATAATTTTTTTTGCTAAAAAGGGGAGTCCTAAAAATAAATCTGCCGAAGTTGCTATCAACCTGTAATAAATAAGAACTACTATCAAAATATTTTGTGGAATATTATCTCCAACAAAAAAAATAAAACAAGCTTCAAAAATACCAACGCCTCCAGGTGCTGTAGGTACTACAAAACCTATAGCCCAAGACAAACAAAAAATTGTCATTAAAAAAATAATTCCAGGTTGATATTCTAAATTAAATATATTTAGGCAAATAATAAATCCAATGAATTTTGCAATAACAAAAAGAATCTCAAAAAAAAATGCGCTAGAAGGAAAGAAAGAAATTAAATTTATTTTTTCATCAAATTTAAAATCTGAATTTTTAATTTTCAAAACACCAATTGTTTTACTTTTTAAGATTTCTAACCTTTTCAATATGAAGTAAATTAATTTTTTATTTAGAAATATTAATGGCAAAATTAAAAATATATATATTGGAGAAAAAATTATTCCTATAGAAGTTAAAAATAAAGCAGCACACAACATAAAATAGGGTTCGATAAGGGTTGAATAAAATGCCAAGTGAGTATTAGATATATCTTTTAAAAAGTTAAATCTTTCAAGAAAATGCCATATACCTCCAGGAACATATTTGAGGATATTAGTTATTACATAAAAAGAAATATAATTATTTTTAGTTTCCTTATTTCCAAACCAGATAGCAATATTTTTCCATGCTAGGGCATTGAAGAAAATACTTATTAAACAAAATATAAAAGATAAAAATATATATTTATTGTCTCTAGAAAAGTCAACATTAAATAATGTTCTATCAAAATTTCTAAAAGAATAAATGCAAAAATAAGATAGGCTTAAAAGAAAAAAAATTTTCTTCAAAAGGTTAAAACTAATTGTTTTGAAGAGCTTTTTGTAGGATATTTTGTCTAATTTAATTCTCATTTCCAATCTTCTGAAGCTCTAAATTCACCACATGATTCTTTAATAATATTTCTGACTTCCTGAGCAGTCATATTTTCCTTAATTTGAAGTCTTAAAATTTCATCATTCTCTGGTTTTAAAACAATATCCCCATTTGTTTTCATTATTTGTTTAAAATTTATTTCTCCAAAATTTGTTAAACATTCCCCTTTTCTTCTAAGCAAGATCCATCTAGATTGTCTTCTTTCTCTCAAACCTATGGTAGAAGACTGTTTAAACCATAGTTTCCTGAAATATTCTTCCTTTTCAATAGGGAGGATAACTTGAATAGAAAAACCTATTCGATTTTTTTTCATATTAATTATTTGGGAAGAAACATCATATGCACCTTCATTTCTAAGAATCTCTATAAAATTTGAAACTTCTTCAGATGTTTGATCATCAATCCATGCCTCTTGAATAGAAATTTCTTCTAATCTTGGAGAAAATCTTTTATCTAAAGAGTTGCCATCTGAAGCATTAATTTTTAAAACTCGCACCAAATTTGGATATGGCATTTTTAAGTTTCCAATACCTACTCCATATGAATTAATAGAATATTTGATTGGAGTTTTGAAGGAATCAACTAATTTCAAAAGTAATGCTATACCGGTAGGAGTAGACAATTCTCCATCAACCGAATCAATAGACGAAATAACATTAACTTTTTCACCTTTTAATAATTCTATTACCGCAGGAGTGGGAATTGATAATTTACCATGTTCAGTTTCCACATAACCTTTACCTAATGTTGGCTCATTACAAAAAATTTTTTTTGGTTTTAAATAATCAATTGAAGCGCATACGCCAATAATATCAACTAAAGAATCAATCGCTCCAATCTCATGGAAATGAACATTCTCAGGATTTATACCATGAACTTTGCCTTCAGCAATTGCTAGAAACTCAAATACATCATAAATTCTTTTTCGTAATTGTTTCTCTAACTTAGAATTCAAAATTAAATCTTTAATGCTTCTCCATGTTCTTTTTGTTGTTTTATCCAGATTCTTTATTTCAACCTTTATTCCTCTAATAGCACAACTTCGAGATTCTCTAAAATTTAGAGAATATAAGTTTTCTAATCCAATAGATGAAAGTGTCTCTTCAATAACACTTTTAGGTACACCCAAATCATGAAAAGCTGCTAGCAGCATATCCCCCGAGACCCCAGGATTACATTCTATTAATATTTCTTCCATAACTTAGTTTAGATTTGGGATCAATAAATGATAAATAAAATTAAACTATATGAGGATTAATAGCCAACTAAATTTTTTCTATCATTTGATATTTTTCCATTACTAAGGTGTTGTCATCTCTAATAACGTCAAGACTTACAAAATGATTCAAAAATTTAATGGGAATTTCTCCTTGAATTACTAATTTAAATGAATTATTTTTTAATCCTTTTGAAGGGGAAGAACAAATTTTTATAATTATTTCTTTTTTTTGGGTATTTACATAAATAAGTACACCTCTTATCGAAAAATAATTGTTATACAACTTTAATTCTTTTAATAATTGATCAAGATCTTTTGCGGAGAAATTATTATCAATTTTGTTTAAATGATATGGATCCCAAATCCCTGCCACTTGTAAATGCAAATTATTTGCGGTTTTATTTCTTGGATAAACAATCCAAAAATAATTATTTTCTAATTTAATGTATTTTTTTATCAATGATAAAGTTTTACCGAGTATGACAGTTTCTATTATTCTCGATTTTTCATCTAAAATTGAACCTCTATTTATCTGCTCCAGACTATTAGGTTTATAAACACCCTTAACAATACCTATTGCTCTAAATTGCAATTTATTCGTTACTTCTTGGATAGGACTTCTAATCATATTTGTGTATATTAAAAATTTTTGATTAATTTAAGTTAATTAATTTAATTAAAGACCCTCTTTATTTTCAGTTTTGTAAAAAGATTTTAAGGCATCATCGATAGCATCAGTAGGATTTGTGGCATCGTTCATGCTTTGTGCTTTTCTAATCATATTAACTATTTCAAAAGGATTAGTAGGGAGATCAGTGTTATTCTCATCAAACTTAGTAGTACTTTCAATCTCAGTATTCCTTAAATAGGATTCCTGAGCATTTATAAAAGGAGTTTGAACAGTAATTAATGAAATAAATAAAATATAATATTTTGCTGACCGCAAAATATAAGATATAAAATAAATTTTCATTTTGTTTAATTTCAAAATAATTTAAGGGTTAAATTATTTGCTATTTTGATTTTACATAATTTGGGAAAAAATTGTTAATAGCAACTTGGAATGTAAATTCTATAAGGACAAGACTTAATCAAATTATCAAGTGGATGGAAATAAAAAATCCAGATATACTTTGCCTTCAAGAAACTAAAGTTGTTGATGATAATTTCCCTTTAGAACCTTTCCAGGAACTTGGTTATGAAGTGGAAGTATATGGACAAAAATCGTACAATGGTGTTGCAATAATAAGTAAATTTAAAATTGAGAATGTAGTTAAAGGATTTACCTCAAAATATGAAAAAGGAACACCCGATCAGGAACTTAATGAACAAAAAAGATTGATTTCTGCAGTAATTAATGGATTAAAAATAATTAATGTTTATGTACCAAATGGTTCATCAATAGACTCTGTTAAATACAAATATAAAATTAATTGGCTAAATAGATTATCTACTTTTTTGTGTGAGCAAGAGAAAGAAGGCGAATTAATCTGTCTTTGTGGAGATTTTAATATTGCTCCATTAGAAATCGATATCCATGACCCCAATCGTTATGAAGGAGGAATAATGGCTTCTAAAATCGAAAGAGATGCACTTAATAATGTTCTCAAAGGAAGATTTTTTGATTCATTTCGAATCTTCGAACAAAATACTGGTCATTGGAGTTGGTGGGATTACCGTAATAATGCATATGAATTGAATAAGGGGTGGAGAATAGACCATATATATATAAATAATAAACTTTCATCAAAACTTAAAAGCTGTGTAATAGACAGGAGTCAAAGAGAAAATATACAACCAAGTGATCATGCTCCAGTAATGATTAATTTGAATCTAGAAGACTCTTATGAAGATTATTTTGAAGAAGAAGAAGATCTTTTCGAAATATAAATATAGATTAGCTATAGATTTTAAAATCCTTGAAAAAGCCTAACATTAAAGAAATTTTTATGAATATACATGCTTAATCGAGTGTTTTTATAAAAATTTATTATTTACAATCCAAAATATCGCATTAAAAATATCATAATGTAGAATTTCATTCTAATTGACAAATTTTTCACTTATTTCTAACTTAAAGCATGATGAAATTTTTCTCAAAACTCCAACAAATTAAATTGTGACTGATACATTAAATATCACTCATTCAGAAGAGGTTTTCTCTGCGGCTTTAGAACTTATGCCAGGAGGAGTTAGCTCACCAGTTAGAGCATTCAAATCTGTTGGGGGACAACCAATTGTTTTTGATAGAGTTAAAGGCCCTTTCGCTTGGGATATTGATGGGAATAGATACATCGACTATATAGGCAGTTGGGGTCCTGCTATATGTGGGCACGCACATCCTGAAGTAGTTACTGCTCTTCAGGAAGCAATTGAGAAAGGTACAAGTTTTGGTGCTCCATGTGTGTTGGAGAACAAGTTGGCTAGCATGGTGATAAATGCCGTCCCTTCTGTAGAGATGGTTAGATTTGTAAATAGTGGAACTGAAGCTTGCATGGCTGTCTTGAGGCTCATGAGAGCTTTTACAGGAAGAGATAAAATAATAAAATTTGACGGTTGCTATCACGGACATGCTGATATGTTTCTTGTAAAAGCTGGTTCAGGTGTTGCAACCTTAGGTCTTCCAGATTCTCCAGGAGTTCCGAGAAGTACAACTGCAAATACTCTCACAGCACCTTACAATGATCTTGAAGCTGTAAAAAAATTATTTTCTGAGAATCCTGATGCTATTGCAGGAGTAATTCTCGAACCTATTGTTGGTAATGCAGGATTTATTACTCCTGAACCAGGATTTCTTGAAGGATTAAGGGAACTTACTTCTGAGAATGGATCTTTACTAGTTTTTGATGAAGTAATGACAGGTTTTAGAATTAGCTATGGTGGCGCTCAAGAAAAGTTTGGCGTAACTCCTGATTTAACGACTCTTGGTAAAGTTATTGGTGGTGGATTACCAGTTGGGGCTTATGGAGGCAAGAAAGAAATAATGTCAATGGTTGCACCAGCGGGACCAGTTTATCAAGCAGGCACTTTAAGTGGTAATCCATTAGCGATGACGGCGGGTATTAAAACACTAGAGTTACTAAAGCAAGAAGGGGTCTATGAAAAGCTTGAATCCACTACTTCAAGATTAATAGAAGGGATAATTCGGTCTGCTAGCAATCATGAAATACCTATTAATGGTGGAAGTGTTAGTGCAATGTTTGGTTTCTTTTTGTGTGCAGGACCTGTAAGAAATTTTGAAGAAGCCAAAACTAACGATGCTCAATTATTTGGACTCCTCCATAGAGAAATGCTTAAAAGAGGCGTTTATCTAGCCCCTAGCCCCTTTGAGGCAGGTTTTACCTCCCTAGCTCATAATGAAGAAGAAATTGATCGAACAATCGAAGCTTTCGATCAATCATTTAACGCAATAAAAAAGTAATTATAAAATTACTTTCTACTTCCTCCAACTATAACTGGAGGAGTGTTACCATTTGATCCTGGGAGACCTGGAACTACTTGAGTACTTCCATCCCATTTATCTAAAAATAATTTAAAAAGTACTTGGTCATCCAAACTTTTATTTAGTGTTTCGTATCTTAAAGCTTCCTGTTCAGCTATTTCAACTTCTGTTTTAGCTCTCAAAAGTTGTTGACCTGCAATTTGTTTTTGTTCAATTGCAGCTCTATACTCCTCAGCAATTTCTAATCCTGTAAGGTCTAAACTCTTAACATCTACATAACCAAAGGAGTTTAATTCCTCTGCAACTGTATCACCAACTTTTTCTGATATAACTGCGAATTCTGTAGCTATAGTTTCTAATTCATATTGTGAGAAAACCGATTTAAGAGCTTTTAGTAAAGAAGGCTGAACAATTTTTCCGTATACATCACTATTTCTGTTTGCAATTGTTGCAAAAATTCTTCCTGCCTCGTTTGGTTTTACGGAGTATTTAACAGTTGCTGTAGCTCTGATAACCTGAAGATCCTTTGTTAAAGTCTCAAACTTCTCAGGTTGGACTTGAGTTTTAACATCAAAAGGGAAGACTGACTGAACAAATGGAATTTTAAAATTCAATCCTGGTTTTCTTGAACCGCCGCTAACCTTACCAAGAGTGGTAACAACAGCAACCTGTCCTGAAGGTACTACAAATAATGATTGGGTTAGCAAAAGAAATCCAGTAAATGATAATACTATTAGGAGAGTTGCTGTTCCGCCAGGACCAGTGGGAGTTACATTTTTGAAGGATGTTGACATTTGAATTTGCTTTTAATTAATCATATTTAATGAATTTAATTAATGCATTAAATAGGTATTTAATTAAAATATTTTTTTAAGAATTGTTTTATTTAAACCAAATATAAATTTTAGATATGATTTGTTTTAAATTCCTCTAATAATTGTAAGTAAAGGTTCTCATCTATTTCCCTAATATCATATTCTGAGGGCAAAACTCCATGTTTATGCTCATGAGCAGCCATCCAACAAAACTTTTCGATTTCAACTTTTGAAAACTTAGGATAATCCTTTATTTTTGAACATAAGCTTTCTAATAGAGATTTTGTATAGTTTGACATTTTGCTTTTTGTTAATTCTATCTATAATTATTTGCTTGTAGAGGAATTTTGTATGATTCCTCGAATTTTTCAAGTAACTTTATAACTGTTTGGAGATCATTCTTACTCTTACTTGCTACTCTCAAAGTATCTCCATTAATGCTCACATTAATCTTTTTAATTACATCTCTTATATTTTTACTGATTTTTTTTGCAACTTCTTGATTTAGCCCTTTTATAAGAGAGATAGTTTGTTTAACTTTATTTCCACTTACATTTTCAATATTATGAAAATCAAAAATCTTTAGGGAAAGCTTTCTCTTTATTGCTTTTTGTCTAATAATATCTATAACCGAATTCAAAGTTAATTCACTATCTGTAACTATAAAAATATGATCTTTTTCAAGCTCTAATGTGGTATCTGAACCCTTTAAATCATATCTTTGTGAAATTTCTCTTTTAACCTGATCCAAAGCATTTACTAATTCTTGCCTGTCGAAATCAGATACGATATCAAATGAAAAATTTTCTGCCATTGCTATATCTTAAATTTATTTAATTATTACCTAAAAAAAATGAAAATAAATTAAAAGCATTTAATTTAATCAAAAAATAACAAACTAACCACCTTTCCCATCTCTTCTGCGCATCTACAACTGTTTAATAATGTTTCACTATCATGAAAAGCAAAACAAATTAATTGGTCACACCTATTAATAATTTCCTGATTACAAAGACTACTTGCTAATGGTAAGGGTAATTCATTATTTTCACTTCTCTCAACCAAATGTATCACCCTTTCCAATTGATCCTTAATTTCGGGTACTTGTCTATCTAAACTTTGTGGCAAAAGAACAGTGAGCAAAGATGGATTAATATCTAAAACTGCTCTAATAACAGCCGCATTTACTCCTTGAGATCCTGAAGTAAGAATACTATGTCCCTCCTCTGCTAATGACCTAGCTATTAATTCAATTAAGTGAATATCAACCACAGGAACATGCCTACTTCCCAAAAAAGCAATCCTTCTTTTTCCATTATCCTGAAGTTTTGCAAGCTCTTGAGCTAAGGTATCAACTCCTGTTGAGGGTAGATCTAAAGAACGACTCAAAATAAAATGGGTACTACATTTGAAATTAGCATTATTCTGGAAAATTGCAGGGAAAATTTATTTTTTCAAAAACTCTCTTAAGACTTACATTTTCTTGAACCAATTGAATAGCATATGAGGCTTTAATTGATTCATGAATTCTGACATGCCCAAAAGCTTGCTCAATAATTTCTACAGAAGCAAGAGTATCTAATTCCACTTTTAAAATCGGTACCTCCAATTCTTCAGCACGATGAATTAGTTGTGACAATGGTTCACCAATACCCGTAAGTATTAAACATTGAGTTGATGCTTCTAAAGCTGCAAGTTGAATATCAGTTCTATCAGCACCTGTTACCACAGCCATATTTCTTCTTCTTCTAAAAAATTCCATTGCAGAATTAACACCCATTGCACCAATACTTAACGTTTCAACAAGTAATTGCTCTTTCTCCGGGCAGCAAATTACTTGGGCATCTAATCTTCTTATAAGTTCTCCTACAGTGACACTTCGAAGTAATGGAGATTTAGGCATGACTCCGAACACATCAATATCCAAATCACGAAGCGAAGGGATAATCTTATTTTTTATTTTTTCTACCTCTTCTGGTTCAACAGCATTTAAAACAGCTCCTGCAAAATGTTCTCCTAATTGTTTTTTTGCATCTAGCAATGCATCAACACTTTTACTATCTTCCCATAAATTAACAATAAGGACTTTAGCATTTAAACGCTCAGCAAGTTGTGGAAGATTTAAACCATAAATCATTCCTTCACAAAGGCTTCCTGCAGCCTCAAGAATATTTAATCCTTCAAAATCATCATCTACTAGTGCCTCTATCTGCTCAAATCCTTTTCCAGGAATTAAGTCCTTATTAGCAATCCTTTTTTCCGCTGATATATTATCAAGCAATCCAACTGATGGAATTAAATTTTCTTCTTCAATATCTAATGTCGAACCTATGAACTTTACATCATCATCTATTAGACCTTCATAGGCCATGGAAGGAAGATTGGTTAGTTCTATACAGGTTGCTAAAGGTTTGCCAATACGAACTTTTATTTTCTGTTCTAAAAGTTTTTTTGCTATACCAAGAACTAATGCTGACTTACCACTAAATGACTCGCAGGAACCAATTAATAATATATCGCTCATAATTAATTTATTTAGTAATAGATTTAAGATAATATTTTTTTTAAAAGTGGACAATTATTTATTTGTGACTTTTAATCAAATAAATTAATAAAAAGCTTAAAGAATTCATCTTGGTGTGGATTAATTTAAGGCTAGAACAAAAAAATTGTTTTTACTATATGGATAAAATTAAAACAATCGGCATAACAGGTGCCTCAGGAGCGTTAGGGAAGGAATTAACTAAACTATTTCGAAGGGAAGGATATAAAGTTATAGGATTTACTCATAGTAAAAGTAATTATGAAATAAACAACGATACTCCTAATGAATGGATTAAATGGGAATGTGGTAAAGAATTTTTATTAAAAAAACATTTAAAAATAGTAGACATATTAATATTGAACCATGGGATATACGACAAAGGGACAAAAAATTCAAATTTTGAAAATTCAATTGAAATTAATGCATTGAGTACGTACAAATTTTTTAATTTATATGAAGAAATCGCTATTAAAAATGGATCTAAATTTGTTAAAGAAATTTGGATTAATACTTCTGAGGCAGAAATGTTACCTGCTTTAAATCCGACTTACGAGATAAGTAAATCTCTTATTGGACAGTTAATTTCTTTTAAAAAAAATCTTCTCAATGATAACGCAAAGAAAAAATTAAAAATAAAAAAAATAATCTTAGGCCCTTTTAAATCAGAATTAAATCCTGTAGGGATTATGAGCCCTGAATTTGTATCTAAAAAAATTTTGGAATTTGCAAAATTAAATAAATTTTTAATTATTATCAGCCCTAACCCTCTTTCATATATTCTTTTCCCCATTAAGGAACTTTATTATTTTTTGTATTGTAATTTTTTAACTATCTTTAAATTTGTTCACTAAAAATCTCTATCTGTCAAAATTTCAATGCCATCTGTCAACACAACGATTGTGTGTTCCCACTGGGCTGATAGTTTCCCATCTTTTGTTATAACTGTCCATTTATCGTTTAAAGTCTTGCAAAACTTGCTTCCTTCATTAAGTATAGGTTCTACAGCTAATGTCATACCTTCACGAAGAGTTATATTAGGCAATTCATTAGTGCGAAAATTAAAGACAGAAGGTTCTTCATGAAGGTTTCTACCCACTCCATGACCTGTGTAGTCCTCAACAACACTAAAACCATTAAATTTAACAACATCTTCTATTGCTCCTGCGATATCAAGAAGTGTATTTCCTGCCTTAATTTTTGAAAGTCCTGCGAATAAAGCTTGGTATGCTGCTTCACAAAGTTTTTTAGCCTGATCACTTACTTCTCCAACACAAATTGAGATACAACTATCGCCGTGAAAACCATCAAGATATGCCCCTGTATCAATTTTAACAAGGTCCCCATCTTTAATTATTTTATTTTTTTTAGGTATTCCATGAACAACTTCATTATTTATACTAGAACAAATGCTTGATGGGAAACCATGATAACCCTTAAAACTTGGGACAGCTCCCATTTCTCTGATTCTCTTTTCGGCGAAAACATCTAAATCCTTTGTGCTCATTCCAGGTTCTATTAATTCGTTTATTTCTCTCAAGACAGTCCCAACTATACGACTAGATTTCTTCATTATATTTATTTCTCTCGAAGATTTTATTTCAATTCCTCTTCTCCTGTTTATGAAAGGAACTTGATCATTTGATTTAAAATTATTTTTATTTAATAAAAGATCTGCAAAATGTTTCATTGGAATAATAATAGTAGATAGGTAAATATCATTAAAATAGCTTTTATCTTAATGGCTACTTTAAATGTATCAGTCAGAAAAACAGAAATGAATTTTTTATCTAATTCTAGGCAATTTCATAAATATTTGGCACCTTGGGTTTTCCTCCCTCTTTTTATTTCAGCCACAACTGGTCTAATTTACAGGATTTCCAAAGATCTATTAGGTTATTCAAGAGATGAAGTACATTGGTTAATGTCCTTACATGAGGGAGAGTGGCTTGGTAATAATGGTGAACTAATTTATGTAACTTTAAATTCCCTTGGGCTTATTTGGATGTTGATAACAGGATTCCAAATGTTTTCAAAAAAAATTTCATTTCCTAAAAAGGTTACCAAAGGTAAGACAAAAGGTTAAGATATTACTCTTGTAGGAACATTCAGCAAAAAATGGCAAAAGAAAAAAAGGAACTTGAGTCAGTAATCACTGAAAATGCTGACAAAAAAGCCGCCACCTCGGTTGAAAGTAAAGAAAAAATTTTAATTTCTCAAACTGAAAAAAAAGTAAATTCCTCCAATTTAATTGAGGATTTTGAAAATGAACAATTAAAAAAACAGTTGCCCGAAATATATGTTGGAGATACTGTCAAAGTAGGTGTAAAGATTACAGAAGGTAACAAAGAAAGAGTCCAACCATATGAGGGAGTTGTTATAGCAAAAAGGAATGGTGGCCTAAATAAAACAATTACCGTAAGAAGAATTTTTCAAGGTATCGGAGTTGAAAGAGTATTTATGCTACATAGTCCTCAAGTTGCCTCTCTAAAAGTTGAACGTAGAGGTAAAGTAAGAAGAGCTAAGTTATTCTATCTAAGGGATAGAGTAGGTAAAGCTACTCGCGTCAAACAACGCTTTGATCGATAAAGTTGTAAAGTAATTTCAACTTTATGGCCATAAAGGCGCTTATAATCCCTTTAATGCGCCGTTAGTTCAGTTGGTAGAACGCAGGTCTCCAAAACCTGATGTCGGGGGTTCAAGTCCTCCACGGCGCGTTAGGGTCAACATTTGTAAACCTTTTTTTTATTTGAGATGGAGTTAGATCTTCAACCTGGGGATGTAGTTAAAGTCCTCGAATCAGCAGCTTTAGGATGGGTTCGTGCGAGAGTTATCAGAGTAAAATCTGGAGGAAGAGTTGTGGTTCAAAGCGATCAAGGCAGAGAATTTACTGCTCGTGGTAATCAAGTTCGATTAATTGAGCCAGCAGGCTTTAGACCTTAAAAAATTAATTTTTTTAAGAGTTCATAAATTTTGTTACTTAATTATTTCTTAAAATCCTCAAATTTATGAATTTTTTTTATTACAACAACACTTTTTCAGTATTATGATCTGATAATTTTAAGATTAGGAATCTAATTTAATTAGAGAACTTCTGGGACCGTAGTTCAACTGGTTAGAGCACCGCCCTGTCACGGCGGAAGTTGCGGGTTCGAATCCCGTCGGTCCCGTTCATTTTTAGAATCAATTGGAAAAACGTTTAAGATTAGCCCCAAGTCCAACAGGTTCATTACATATAGGTACAGCAAGAACAGCTCTTTTTAATTGGTTATACGCAAAAAGACATAACGGTAAGTTTCTAATTCGGATCGAAGATACAGATTCTATTCGATCTAAAGTTGAACATACAAAAAACATATTAGATGGATTAAAGTGGATTGGTATTGATTGGGATGAAGAGCCCATCAAACAAAGCTCACGTATATCAATTCACAAAAACTACATTAAAAAACTGTTAGAAATTGGAGTTGCTTATCGATGTTTTACTTCAGAATCTGAAATTCTTGAGCTCAGAGAGAAACAGAAAAAAAATGGCTTACCTCCAAAACACGATAATCGACATAGAAACCTTACTAGTAAAGAAATAGAGGCATTTATATCTGAAGGGAGATCTTCAGTAATAAGGTTTAAAATTGATGAGGAAATAGAAATCAAATGGAAAGATCAGATTAGAGGGGACATTAAATGGAAAGGCAAGGATTTAGGTGGGGATTTAGTTTTATCTAGGAGAGCTTTTGGGAATGAAATAGGCGATCCTCTTTATAATCTTGCCGTTGTAGTGGATGACAATTTTATGAAAATTACTCATGTAGTTAGAGGTGAAGATCATATCTCAAATACTGCTAAACAAATATTGATCTATAGGGCATTAAATTTTAAATTGCCTTTTTTTTCTCACACACCCCTTATTTTAAATAATGAAGGTAAAAAGTTATCTAAAAGGGATTCTGTAACTTCAATTGATGAATTTAGAGAAATGGGATATTTACCTGAAGCCTTGGCAAATTATATGGCATTTCTAGGGTGGTCAAAAAAAACTTCCGGGAGTGAAATTTTATCTTTATTAGAATTATCTAAAATTTTTAATTTGTCAGAAGTAAATAAGGCTGGGGCAAAATTTAATTGGGAAAAACTGAATTGGATCAACGCTCAATATATCAAAAAAATGGACTTACCTAAACTTTATAAACTTATAAAGAGCTATTGGATCGAAATGGGTTGGGAATCTCCCTCTAAAGAATGGGATCTGAAATTAACATATTTGCTCCAAGACTCTATGATTTTGTTGAAGGATGCCATTGATCAAGCAAAACCATTTTTTTCTTCATCTGAAATTCAAATGGAGGGTAAAGAATTTATTGCAAACAATAAGCAAGCAAAAGAATCTTTAAGATTTATTCTTGAATATATAAAAAAAGAAAAAATATCAATCATTACAAAAGAAAACTCAAAAGAAATGATAAACAAAATTTCTACTGATCATTCAATTAAAAAAGGGATTTTGATGAAATCACTAAGGATTGCTTTTTTTGGTTGCCTAAGAGGGCCAGATCTCATTCAAAGTTGGGAATTATTTTCCGAAAGGAAAAGCGATATTTTGCTAATTGAAAGATGTATTGCTTCTTAACTAAATTTTCTTTTCAATAAGATTAAGTAAATTAGCAAGAGGTCTCGCTGTAAGTCCTTGTATCCCAACTGTCATTAATATTGTTAAAAATACCAACCCTTGGAGACGTCCCGCTCCTAATACACCTGCCTGCTCAAGTCGTATTGAGAAAAGCGACGCAACAGCAGCAGTTACTATTCCTCTTGGTGCTAGCCAGGCTAAAAATATTCTTTCTTGTAAATCAAGTTCTCTTCCCATGGTTGCTATGGATATAGAAATTGGGCGTACTATTAACATCAAGGTCAATACACATATAATACCTCCCCATCCAAGGGGACTTAATTCCCCCCAGGAAACGTCAGATGCAAGCAGGGGGAATAGTACTGTTATTGCTAGTTGAGCTAATTCTCCAATTAAATTATCTAATCTTTCTTTATCTATAATTTCTCTTTGCCCAACGACAAAACCAGAGGCAACAGAGGCAGGTAAACCGGATTCAGGCAATATAAATTCACAAATACCATATACAAGGAAAATAAATCCTAACGTTACTTGAAGTTCTATGCCAAAAGAGGCTTCATTTTTTATTTTCTTTAAAATTTCAGATAATAACCATCCTGAACTAAGACCAATCAAAACCCCTCCACCTAATCTCTGCATTAAAGCAATAAATACTTCTTCAATTCCATGCAAATCACCCAAAATAAGTTCTAAAAGCAATAATGCAAGTACTGCTCCAATGGGCTCGAGAACTAATCCTTCAGCTTTTAAGACCTCAGAGAGTGGGGATCGCAACTTTATTTGTTCTACCAAAGGCGATACAACTGTTGGACCAGTAGCAAGAACTATCGCGCTGTAAACACCTGCTATGGACCAAGAAAGTCCTGCTAACCAATGCGCAATAAATATTCCTGCTGATAAAGAAATCAATAATCTTATGATTGAAATCTTCAAAACAGTATTTCTAATATTTCCCTCAGGAAGTTTTAAATTTAATCCTCCCTCAAATAAAACCAAGCAAACTAAAAGACCAACAATGGTCTCTAATCCTTGGCCCAGATCAAGTGGCTCAACCAAACCTAAACCTGATCTACCAATTAATAATCCTGAAATTAATAATATGACAACACTTGGGAATCCAGAAAGAGAAGAAATGAGACGTGCACATGCTCCTGCAAATACAGTGATACCCCATAGTAGACCTAGCCTTTCAGGCGTCATATAGCTTTAAGTTCAAAAAAATATTAATTTAATTTGATTAAATCAATAATATTATTTTAAGTCTACTATAAACAATATTTATTAATCTAATAGAATTAAACTATATATGAATAACATTAATCTTTAAAAAAATATTTTCTAGAAAAAGTTATATTTTGGGAAATTTACTAATCAAGACAATAATTATAAAGATTATTCCTATACCTACTGTAGCCATTCTTCCATTCCAAATTTCTGCTTGTGGAGTAAAACCTCTTTTCCATAGATTTAGCTCTCTCTTATCAACAATATTATTTGTCTCATTAAGTTCAGTTTTAGATTCTTTATTCATTTGCATTAAAAAGGAGGTTTTTCTTTGTAAAGAGAATTAGCCTTTTCAATAGACATCCTTCCCAAGACCCCTAATTCGAGAGAACTAATATTTGCTGACCTGAATTTTAGTCTAAACAAGGCAGCTGCGCCTATCATGGCTGCATTGTCTGTGCAAAGGTTGATAGGTGCTAGATGAACTTTAATAGATTTTTTTAATGCTTCCCCGATCATCATTTTTCTTAACTTTTCATTAGCCGCAACTCCACCTACAACGACAATATTTTCTAAACCATTATCAACAGCACATTTGATTGTTCTTTCTACCAATACTTCTGCCACAACCCTTTCGAAGCTTGCAGCAATATCAGGGACTGGAATATCATCTCCCGCTAGTTTGAATTTTTCAACTAATCTTAGTACAGCTGTTTTTAAACCACTAAAAGAAAAATCATATTTTAGAAAACCTCCTTTTTTATCTGAGACTTTACATTTAGGTAAGTTAAATTTAAAAGGATCTCCATTTCTAGCTATTTTTTCAATTGCCGGGCCTCCAGGATAATTAAGACCCAATAATCTCCCGACTTTATCAAAGGCTTCACCTGCAGCATCATCAAAACTTCTTCCAAGTCTCTGCATATTTCTTCTATAGCCAACTTTTATCAATTCAGTATGGCCGCCACTAACGAGTAAAGCCAAAAAAGGAGGCTTCGGATAATTTTTTGTAAATAATATGGAAGAAAGATGCCCTTCAAGATGATGTATACCTAAAAAAGGCTTTGAATATAGAGTACAGAGGGTTCTTGCCGTAACAGATCCAACTCTTAAACATCCGACTAATCCTGGAGCGACGGTTGAAGCTATGGCATCAATTTCATCAATAGTTGTTTTTGATTCTTTAACTGCTTTTTCTAAAACAAAAGGTAGTAATTCTAAATGCTTCCTTGCTGCAAGTTCTGGAACAACTCCTCCCCACTTGGAATGATCTTCAATTTGTGAGGCAATCACATTCGAATTTATTATATAAATATCATTACTACTAGAAACAATTGATACAGATGTCTCATCACAACTTGTTTCAATAGCAAGAACTTTCTGCATATTTTATTCAATACTGTCCTATTTTAATAATAATTTCTTACTAAAACATTAAAGGAATTAAAGATTGCAACTTATGAAATTCTTTTTTTCAATCATAACCTCGGTTTTTCTGTTTCTTGGAATTTGTCCAATTGCTCTAGCAGCTAATGGGCCTGCATTAAACGCCGACAGAGCAAGTACAGAATTTACAGCCTCTGCTTTAACAACTTGTTCAGAGAACCCTAAATTCATCGAAAGAGCAAATTCTGCCTCTAGCCAAAAAGATATCGCAAGATTTGAAAGATATGGCAAGGCTGCTTGTGGAGATGATGGTTTGCCTCACTTAATAATCGGCCCTCCTCTTGAACCATGGGGAGCTTTATTAAATAGAGGTCATGAGGGCGACTTGCTTATTCCAGGAGTTTTATTTATATATATCGCCGGAATAATAGGTTGGTCAGGGAGAGAGTATTTAATTGAATCCAAAAAGACTAAAAATCCGGCTGATCTTGAAATTATTATCGATTTAAATCTAGCTACAAAATGTCTAATAAAAGGGGCTCAATGGCCGTTACTAGCTAATAAGCAAGGTAGAAATGGCGATTTAAGAGAAAAAGACAAGAATATTACACTTAATGGTCCTCGATAAATCATTCTTCAAAAACTAATTAAACTCAAATGTTCAAAATCCTAAACACTAAATTTGTTAGATCAGCTCCAGTTTTAGCGGCGATTTGGCTCACTCTTACAGCTGGCATAATTATTGAATTTAATAGATTTTTCCCAGATCTACTTTTCCATCCAATGAGCTGACGATTTCGCAAGAGTAAATAATCAAGGATTTATTATCTTTATTATTTTTTTTGTAGTTTCATCAACATTATGATTTACAACTGAAAAATCAAATTCTTTTGATTTTTCTATTTCATAACTTGATCTAATGAGTCTTTTGTTAATTGACTCCTCTTTTTCAGTGCCTCTTCCTCTTATTCTTCTCTCCAATTCCTCGTGACTTGGTGGAAGTAAAAATATTGAAATTGCTTCTGGGTACCTACATTTTACTTGTTTAGCACCCTCTACCTCAATTTCTAGTAATACTATATAGCCATCTTCTATTTTTGCATTAACTGATGAGAGAGGAGTTCCATAATAATTACCTGCGAATTGCGCCCACTCCAAAAAGAGATTTTTTTCAATCATTTCTTTAAACCTTTTTTCACTTAAAAAGTAATAGTTTTCCCCTTCTTTCTCACCATTTCTTGGAGCTCTTGTTGTAGCGGATATTGAAAGCCAAATGTTCTTATATTTATCTAATAATTCTTTAATCACAGTACCTTTGCCAACACCACTTGGGCCAGTAAGGATAATAAATTTATTTAAGTTTTTCATATTAAAATTTTTGCAGTAAAATAGGCTTCTTGAAATAAAAAATAAAATAATGCAAAAAGGCGTACCTCAGATAATGGATATTACATCTATTAAATCTGTGTTGCATGCTTTATCAAAGAATATATTACCTTCAAAGTTTGAAACTGCTCAACAACCTGAACATAATACTATTCAATTATGTTTTAAGGGTATAAATTCTCAAACTTGGTTAGAAGTATCTTGGAATGGAGATTCTCCCAGAATACTAAAAATTAATACGCCAAAAAAGATTGGCAGAGAAAGTACTCTTTCTAAACAAATTAGATATGGATTAAAATATATGGCTTTAATTTCTATTCACCAAGAAGGCTTTGAGAGAGTTATTAAATTCGGATTCGCAAAAAAGCCTGGAGATAAAATTACTAAATCCTTAATTTTTGAGCTAATGGGTAAACATAGCAATATTTTTTACTTAGATGAAAATTACAAAATAATTACAGTTGGGAAGCAAATAAGTTCTATTCAATCAAGATTTAGGACTATCTCAACAGGATCAATTTATTCAGCACCACCATTAAATCTTAAAAAAAAACCACAAGAAAATGAATCTTATCAATCATGGAAAGAGTCAATTTCAATAGTTCCTGAATCATTAAAAAACTGCTTAATAAAAACTTATCAGGGTGTAAGCCCTGTTCTAACAAAACAATTAGAAACCCTTAGTAAATTAAGTGATTCTGAAGTAATGAATAAAAATATTGATTCAATAAGCGAATCCAACTTAAAAAAGATATTCAAAAGTTGGACTATATGGATTGATAGATTCAACAAGAATAAATTTAACTTCTCTATTTTTGATCAATCTTTTTTTTGCGTTTGGTTTTCTGATAGCGAAATTAAAAATCAAACGAATATTGATTTAGAAATTGGCTTACAAAATTATTATAATTTTCACTTAAAACAAAAACAAATTAAATTATTAGTGAAGAAAATTGATGGCATAATTTTCAAACAAACAAATGTAGAGGAAAAAAATTTGAATATGCAGGCTAATCTTCTTGCTAATTCCGAAAACCATCAAGCTTATAAAGAAAAAGCAGACAAAATATTCATGGCTCATGAAATTACAAAACAAGATATTATTGAAGGACAAAAACTTTATAAAAAGTCAAAAAAACTCAAACGAGCTAGAGAATTAATAAAAGAAAGACTACTTATTCATAAAAGAAATCTGGATAGATTAGAGGAGTTTGCTATTCTTTCCGAAAATTTAAATTCTTTAAATGATGAAGAATTGGTGGTAAAAATTAAATTATTAGAAGAAATAAAAGAAGAAATTTGTTACGAATTTAAGATTAAGCTTTATAAGCAAAAGGCTTATAAAAATAATATATCTGAAATCGAATCATCCCCAATCCAGATAAATACATCAAGAGGATTAATGATCCAAATAGGAAGAAATATGAGACAAAATGATCTAATAAGTTTTAAGTTTTCTAGGAAAGGTGATCTGTGGTTTCATGCTCAAGAATCTCCAGGAAGTCATGTTGTATTAAAGTCATCATCTCAATCAGCCCATGAAGAAGATATACAACTAGCTGCAGATTTAGCGGCTCTGTTCAGTAAAGCTAAAAGGAATAATAAAGTTCCTATTAACCTAGTAAAAATTAAAGATCTTCAGAAAATTTCGAAAGGTGGTCCAGGATGCGTTTCTTTCAAAAATATGGAAATTATTTGGGGTAATCCTACAAGAGGAAAAGATTATATTAAAAAAATTTCTAATGCAGTAAACTAGTTTATAATGAAAAAAATTTTAAGTTTTAATGTTAGATTTTCTTTTGGGTACTCACGAATTTTTAGGTAATCACAGCTTCCCAGAATTTATTGTTGGATATTTATTTGGAGCTGCTTTGATAATTGGTGCTCCTACAGTTTTTTTGTTACTTGCTTTTGTAAGCGCATTGATGAAAACCAATGGAAAAATGGGAGGATATAGAGAATATGAAACTTATGGCGAATCTTCTTTAAATGATGCTCCTCCTTTTTTATTGCCAGATCCAACCAACTCAAATGTGGGTAAATAATAATTTATAAGTACAATAAAATTTTAAACTTAATAAATAAAAGATTTTAAAAAATCCCTTTAAAACTTTTAACATTAATCATGAAAAGTATTGATGAAAGTGCAAGTAAATTACCTGAATCGATGACTTTTAGTGACCATTTAGAAGAACTTAGACAAAGAATACTTAATTCAATTTACTCAATATTGATATCTGTTTTTTTTAGTTTTTTAATTATTAAACCTTTAATATCTTTTTTGGAAATTCCTGCTAGCGATATACATTTACTACAGCTTGCACCTGGTGAGTTTCTATTTGTAGCTATTAAAGTTGCAGGTTATAGCGGTTTAATAGTTTCTCTTCCATATATTTTTTATCAAATAATATTATTTATATTACCAGGATTAACAAAAAAAGAAAAAAGCCTTATATTACCTGCTGTTTTTGGATCTGGTTTATTATTTTTTATTGGCTTAATTTTTTCATGGTGGGTATTAGTTCCCGCAGCAATCAAATTTTTTATAAATTTCGGAGCTGACATAGTCGAGCCAACTTGGTCAATAGAAAGGTATTTTGATTTTGTACTTTTATTAATGTCTAGCACCGCAGTAGCATTTCAATTACCAGTTTTGCAATTCATTCTTGGTTCACTTGGAATTGTTACTACAGAAAAAATGATCTCAAATTGGAAACTCGTAGTTATATCTTCCGCCATACTATCAGCAGTAATTACACCTTCAACAGACCCTTTAACAATGTCTTTGCTCTCAATTTCAATAGTTTTTTTATTTTTTGTGGGTACTGGGTTAACTTACATATCCGAAAATCTTAAATCAAAAACTCTTTCATCTTCCCATTAATTTTAAGTTGTAAGCTCACAGCTCTTCCTAATCTTGGCCTTGAATTCACACTCTTAAGCCAGTCCCTTACTTCATCTGAATAACCACATCTATTCAATATTTCAATTTTTTCAGCTATTGAATTTTTGTATTCATCTTCATTTAAAGGGAATGATTCTTGGCCCAAAAATCCCCACATCATCTGAAAGTAAAGATACTTACCTCGTTTAAAAAGTCTAAAATCATATTTTCTACCCCAACGATGACTCAAGTAATGAATAACTTCCTCAACTACCAACGGTTTCATATTAAATAACAAATAAGCTAATCAAAACTTTTACTTTAAATTATTAAAAGTCCTATCTATTTGCAACAGAAACAGTGTAACTTAATTCATAATAAATAATAAATAACAGATCTAAGTATCGAATGACTCAATTAAGTTCCAATGATGTCCCTTCAATGGGTCGAAGGCAATTTATGAATCTTCTTACTTTTGGTACTGCAACTGGTGTCGCCTTAGGAGCTCTTTACCCTGTAGCAAATTACTTCATGCCTTTAAGAGCAGGCGGAGGTGGAGGTGGAACTTCCGCTAAAGATGAATTAGGTAATCCAATTACAAAAACAGGTTGGCTAACAACACATCAAGCAGGAGACAGGAGCTTAGTACAGGGTCTTAAAGGAGATCCAACTTACCTTATAGTAAATGAAAGTGGGGAAATTGGAGAATTTGGTCTAAATGCTATATGCACTCATTTAGGATGTGTAGTTCCTTGGGACAGTGGAGCAAATAAATTTATATGTCCCTGCCATGGTAGTCAATACGATACTAATGGGAAGGTTGTAAGAGGGCCTGCTCCTCTATCTTTAGCCCTAGCACATGTTGATATCGAGGATGATGCGGTATTAGTTAAACAGTGGTCTGAAACTGATTTTAGAACTAACGAAAATCCATGGTGGGCATAAGAAAATGAATAATCTCAAGAATCAAATTATGAAAAAAACATCTTTCTTTTTCTTTACTCTGTTTTTTATTTCCAGTATTTTAATTTTTCCGAAAACTTCTTACGCGTATCCATTTTGGGCGCAGCAGAATTACGAATCTCCAAGAGAAGCTACAGGTAAGATCGTTTGTGCAAATTGTCACTTAGCCCAAATGCCAACTATCGCAGAGGTTCCTCAATCTGTTGGCGCTGATAGTGTTTTTAAAGCTGTTGTAAAAATACCATATAAAAAAGATCTAAAAGAAATCGGAGCAGATGGTTCTGAGGTACCTTTACAAGTTGGTGCTGTGGTTATGCTTCCTGATGGCTTCAAATTAGCTCCGCAAGAAAGATGGACAGATGAAATAAAGGAGGAAACTGAGGGCGTTTATTTTACTAATTACAGTGAAGATAAAGAGAATATCATTATCGTTGGCCCATTACCTGGAGATTCTAATAAAGAAATAGTTTTCCCAGTTCTTTCTCCTAATCCGGCGACAAACAAAGAGTATCATTATGGGAAGTATTCATTGCACATTGGGGGAAACAGAGGAAGGGGGCAAGTTTACCCAACTGGTGATAAAAGCAATAATGTAGTATTTACTTCCTCATCTACTGGCACTATTAATTCAATAAGTAAAGTTGAAGATGGAAGTTATCAAATAAATATCACGAAAGATAATGGAGAAATAGCCACTGAAGCTGTACCAGTTGGCCCTAAACTAATAATAAAAGAACAAGACAAAATAAAAGTAGGAGATCCTCTAACTAGTGATCCAAACGTTGGAGGTTTTGGGCAACTAGATGCTGAAGTTGTACTTCAAAGTCCCTATAGAATAATTGGATTAATTGTATTCTTTATAGGAGTTGGCCTTACTCAAATACTTTTAGTATTGAAGAAGAAGCAGGTAGAAAAAGTGCAGGCGGCAGAAGGGATTTAGTTATCTTTAAATGCCTACCCTTCAAGCTTTTATCCAATCCCCCGGAGAAACATTTCTAAATTTAGGTTTACTAAATATAAAATGGTATGGGTTTTTAATTTCTATATCAGTATTGATAGGGTTGTTAATTTCTAAAAAGCTTGCAAAGACTAGGGATATTAACCCGGAATATTTAAGTGAAATTTTACCTTCATTAATATTATGTTCAATAATTGGAGCTAGAAGTTACTACGTATTATTTGAATGGAGACAATATAGTGGAAATAATTTTTTTACTTCTCTTGAACTTTTTAATAACACTATTCAAATCCCTTCATTTCTTGCGATTTGGGAGGGAGGAATAGCAATACATGGAGGACTTATCGGGGGACTACTTTCTATTATATTCTTTTGTAAATCTAGAAATATTCATCTAAAAACTTTTTTAGATATCTTAATTCCACCGATTATTCTTGGACAAGCTATTGGAAGATGGGGAAATTTTTTCAATAATGAAGCTTTTGGATTGCCAACCAAACTACCTTGGAAGTTGTTTATTCCCGAACAAAATAGACCTATAGAATTTATTAATTACGAATTTTTCCATCCAACATTTCTTTACGAGTCTTTATGGAATTTTTTTATTTTTATAACTTTAATAATAATTTTTAATAAACAGAACAAAACAAATTCTGTAAGACCTGGCTTTATTAGTTGTCTTTATTTAATTAGTTATAGTTTTGGGAGGTTCTGGATTGAAGCATTAAGAACTGATCCTTTGTGTCTTGGAGGTCTTCCGCCTTATTGTGAAGGAGGAATAAAAATGGCTCAATTTATAAGTATTTTTCTTTTTTCTTCTGGATTTATTGGGATGTTTTTTTTAAAATTAAGATCATATAAAGTCAAAAGCAGAAAGAATGGATAGAAAAATATCTTTTATTGGAATTGGTCCAGGAGATCCAGACTTATTAACAATAAAGGCATTAAAAGAAATTAAGTCTGCAGATGTAATAATTTGGACTGATTCTTTAATCCCTGAAAAAATACTAAATTTTTCTCATGATTGCGCTGAAAAAATAAAAACTAGTTCGCTTACCTTAGAAAAAATTACCTCAATAATAATAAAAAAAATTAATGAGGGAAAAAAAGTTATAAGGTTACAAGATGGAGACCCGTGTCTTTTTGGTGCAGTTAGAGAGCAAATAGAAATTCTAAAGCAAGAAGAAATTGAAATAGAAGTTATTCCTGGTGTTAGTGCCTTTCAGGTCGCTGCTGCGTATCATCAAGCTGAACTTACAATTCCAGATATTACCCAGACTATAATTTTAACAAGAGCTGCTGGCAGAACAGGTATGCCCGAGAAGGAATCACTTAAAAATCTTGCAAAACATAATTCTTCTTTATGCCTTTATTTAAGTGCTAGACATGTAAAAAGTTCTCAAGAAATTTTATTAGAACATTATCCTCCAGAAACTAAAGTCATAGTGGGGTATAGGGTTTCTTGGGATGATGGTTGGACATCTTTAATAGAACTGAAAGATATGGAGAAGTTTACCTTAGAGAAAAAACTTATTAGAACTACTATTTATATAATTAGTCCAGCAATTACTGCCTTTTCAAAGAGATCTAATCTATATAATCCATCTTATAAACATCTTTTTAGAAATAAATAAATTTAAAAGTTGATAGATAAATATAAATCACTATAATTGGAAAAAATTCAATTACTTTGGAAGAAATAAAATCTTATAAAGAAAACGTTGACTCAAAAAAACATTCCTCTTTAAAAAGAATAGGCAATTTTATTAAAGAAGCTAGGTTAGGTAGAAATCAAACGATAGAAGAATTAGCTTCTAATTTAAAAATAGGAGTCCACCAACTTCAAGCCATTGAAGATGGTAATAAGGACCTATTACCTGAAGAAGTTTTCGTTAAAGCAATGGTTCGCAGGATATCTGAGAAGCTCAAACTTGATACAAAATTTATAATGGGTGAATTCAAATCTGAAAGAAAAGAAGTAAAAATTGAAGAAATTGTCGAAGACCTTTCAAAAACATCTCATAAAAAAAATAAAAACCTTACGAATCTTAAGCCTTTGGGTTTTGGAATATTTGTATTAATTTCAGGTTTTTTTGGACTAATAGCATCATCTTTAATTTTCAATTTATTTACAGAATCTTCTCAGAATCAAATTCCAAAAGAGGAAATTATTAAAAACAACTAAACAACCTTAAGCTCCAAATTTTTTAGTTCTTTAATAACATTATGACAAAGGCCTAGGTTCCATTTTTCAAGAAGGAGATCATTTTTCTCATCAAGAGGTATTAGTTTTACTAAAAGAATATTTTTTTCTAATGTAATTTTTACTGATGATATTACTTTCTCAGTTCTCTGATCAATTGAAGCAGCCAATCTAAGAATTAATGACATCTCTAGTACTAATGTTTTATCTTCTTTACACATTAAATGTTGCCATGATTCATGTCTTTTCTTTGGCAAACTCTTTCTATGATATCTAGCTATTGAAGCAATAATATTTGTCTCGGCCTGAGAATATCCTAATAGCTCACAATTTTTTATTAAATACCAAGAGTGCTTGTGGTAAGAACTTATATTTACATATTTGCCACAATTATAAAGATTACAAGCTGCCCATAGAAGTTCTTTAGATTTAGAATTATTGTCATTATGAAAAATATTTTTAGTTTGGTCATAAATTTGAAAAGCTATATTGACAACTTTCTCATTTCTTACCAAATCAACTCCAAACTTACTTGCCTGATGAATAATAGTTGTTTTCCTAATATTGCTCTGAATATTAAATTCATTTTTTATAATTCCTTTTCGCAGCATCCAATCAACTACTAAACCCTCCCTTAAAGCCCTCTCACTAATAGTTAATTCATCAAAATTTAACATTTCCATTGCTGTATTTAATATTAATGCGCCTGGAATTATTATTTCAGCTCTTCTGTCACTCAAGGAAGGTATTTTCTTAAGGTCAGAAATAGGCATTTTAATTAATTCTTCCAAGATGTTGTTCAAATTTTCTCGTTTAAATTTAAAACCATGCATCTTTTGTTTTGGTTGTCCTAAATCAGCTAAAATCAAATTTCCTAATGAAATAGCAGTACCACTTGTCGCAATCATAGAAAAAGGCTTTTCATCTGTTAATCTGCTTTTTATTTTTCTAACTGATGGTTCTAAAGTTCCTTGAATAAAAGTCTTCAAGAACTTTGATCTTTCAATGTTAATTGTTTCACTAAAATAAAAATCGTTCTTAAGTCTAACGGCACCAACTTTTGCACTAGTTAAAGCTATTGCATCTTTATTATCTGCAAGTATCATCTCTGTGGATCCTCCACCAATATCAATAATTACATAAGACTTATCTTCAAAAGCAGTTCCAGATAAGACTCCAAGGTAAATTAATCTAGCCTCCTCAGAACCACTTACCAACTCTACTTTAATGCCAGTTTCATCTTGAATTTTTTTTAAAAATTCTTGACCGTTAGGTGCTTCTCTGACAGCACTTGTAGTTGCAGTTACTATTTCATTAACGAAATTGCTTTCGCAATATTCTTTAAATCGTCTAAGAGTTCTTAAAACTCTTTGAATGGATTTCTCAGTAAGATTTCCATCTTCATCTTTTTCTCCAAGGCGCGTTGTTGATTTATCAGAAAATTTTATTGAAAATGATTTTAGATCTAAATTAATTTCTGCAATCAAAAGATGGGTAGAGTTTGTTCCAATATCAATTGATGCTACAAGGATTTTTCTTTCTTGAAAATTACTCAAATTTTCATTCTGAATCATTTTTATTCCCTATCATGAAGATATCTCAAACCCATTAGTTAATATACTTAAGATTTATTATTAAATAAAATAAATTACTAAAAATTAGTAAGATTAATTAAAGTTATGAAATATAAATTCTGTGCAGCTTAAAAAATTTAAATTAAAACTAAAAAATTTTTTTGAATTATTAAGGTGGAATAAACCCACTGGAAGAATGATTTTACTTATTCCAGCAGGTTGGAGTTTGTATTTAACTCCAGGATCCAACCCTTCAATTTATATGTTGTTAAAAATAATCTTTGGAGGATTACTAGTCAGTGGTTTAGGTTGTGTAGCAAATGATATTTGGGATAAAAATATAGATCAAAAGGTTATGAGGACAAAAAATAGACCTCTAGCCGCTAATAAAATCAAGCTGAAAACGGCTTACTTAATCCTTATATTTTTGATTATATGTAGCTTCTTTTTAACCTTATCGCTTCCAGAAATCGGAAGAAATCTTGCAATTTCACTTGCTTGTCTATCATTACCGATTATTTTAATTTATCCTTCTGCTAAAAGATGGTTTAAATATCCACAATTAATCCTATCAATTTGTTGGGGTTTTGCAGTTTTAATACCTTGGGCTGCTAGCGAAGGTAACTTAAACAGTATTATCTTGTTATTTTGTTGGCTAGCTACAATTTTTTGGACTTTTGGTTTTGATACAATTTATGCTTTAGCTGACAAAAAATATGATATGGAAATAGGAATAAACAGTTCTGCTGTGAATTTGCAAAATAATACAAAAAAAACTATACAACTTTGTTACTTTTCAACTTCTGTTTTTCTTGCGTTATGTGGATTACTTCATCAAGTAAATTTTATTTTTTGGCCAATTTGGCTTATATCATCATTCCTAATGCAAAAAGATACCTTAAAAGTATTTCCCGAAAATAAACAAACGATTGAAAGAATTGGTAATCATTTTAAAAATCAATCTATCTATGGAGGATCAATTTTATTGGGATTTATAATCTCATAATAAATTTAAATATGGTAATTAAGTTATCCAAAGGAGATCAAGTAGACATTTTAGCTCCAGCTTCTTTTCTTGATAAAGAAGATGATTTTACAAAGGGAATTGAAATTTTAAAAAATTGGGGATTGGAAATTAATCAAAACAAATCATTATCAAAAAAATTTGGTTACTTTGCTGGAGATGATCTAATTAGATTTAGAGAGCTTGAAAAAGCACAAAATAGTAAACTTACAATCTTTGCAAAAGGCGGTTGGGGATCAGCTAGGCTTTTAGAAAAAAATCCCAAATGGGGGAATAGCTTAATGCTTGGTTTCTCTGATACTTGTTCTTTATTACTTTCAAAATATTCTCATGGATACAATGGTTCTATTCATGGACCGATGATTACCACTCTGCACCAAGAGCCAAAGTGGAGTTTAGATAGATTAAGAAATTTACTTTTTGAAGGATATGTTAATGATATCAAGGGGCTTTCATTGAGAGAAGGCGTTGCAAAAGGGGAAATCATTGTTTCTAATCTCACCATTGCAACTTTTTTGATTGGTACTCATCACTTCCCAAACTTAAGAAATAAAATAATTATTTTTGAAGATGTGAATGAAGATATTTACAAAATTGATAGGATGTTAACTTATCTTCGGATGACTAAGACATTTACTGATATTGCGGGAATTGGATTCGGAAGTTTTTCGGGTGATTTTTGCGATTCAGAATGGAAAATTTTGCTAAAAAATTTAGTAATAGAGAGGCTCAAGGAATTTGATTTTCCTATACTTTTTGACCTTCCTATTGGCCATATATCTGGTAACGCTTGCATTCCATTAGGCTATCAAGCGACATTAAATGGTGATAAAGGCTTTCTTAATATACATATTCCTAATAATTAGGATTGTTTAAAAACATCTTCGCTATCTTAAGATCAATCGGAGAAGTGATTTTGATATTCTTATAATCTCCTTCAATAATCTTAACTTTCCAATTCAGCCTTTCAAATAGCGAAGCATCATCAGTAACTAACCAATTTTTATCTATAGCTATTTTGTGTGCTTTTTTTAGTTTATCAACTAGAAAACCCTGTGGAGTTTGAGCCGCCCACAAATTTTTTCTATTTGGCGTTTCTTTAATAAAACCTTTATGATCAACCATCTTTATTGTATCAGTAACTTTAGTTGCCAAAATAACAGCATCATTTTCTTCTAATTCCAAGGCACATTTGTCTATCAATTCTGGATTAACTAGGCATCTTGCACCATCATGAATTAAAACTTTCTCAGCATCCTTTGGGAGTGAATTCAACCCATTAAATACTGATTCTTGTCTAGTTTCGCCACCATTTATCCATTCAACTTTATTACAAAAATGTTTTATTGAATTTAATAATAATTTTTTCTCAAATGGCTGACCAATTATACCTATCCAACTAATGGAACTTGCAGCAAATATAGATTTTATCGTCCAATAAATAAGGGTCTCGCCTTCCAAATCAATAAGTAGTTTGTTTTTCCCCGCTTTCATTCTGCTTCCACTTCCAGCAGCTGGTATTAAAAAATGCACGGCAATTTGACTTATTATCTAGATAATTATAAATAAAAGCAATATGTTTACACAAATAGTACTACGATTTTAAATTATAAAAAAATCATAATTATAAATATGGATTCATTAACAGGAAAAATTGCTTTAATCACTGGAGCCAGTAGAGGCATTGGTAAGGAAATAGCAATAGAACTTAGCAAACTTGGTGCAGAGGTATTCATAAATTATTCTTCCTCTGATGAAAAAGCCGAAGAAGTTGTTAATTTGATAAAAAATTCTGGAGGTAAAGCTCATAAACTAAAATTTGATGTTTCGAAAGAGGATGCAGTTAGTAAAGCATTTGAAGAAATCATTAAAATAAATGGCTCTATTGATATTCTCGTCAATAATGCGGGTATTACTAGAGATGGGCTCTTAATGAGGATGAAATCAGAACAATGGGATGATGTATTAAATACAAACTTAAAAGGTGTTTTTCTGTGTACAAAGTATGCATCAAAATTCATGATGAAAAAAAGAAGTGGCAACATTATAAATATTTCATCTATTGTTGGATTAATTGGCAATCCTGGTCAAGCAAACTATTCTGCTGCAAAAGCTGGGGTCATTGGATTTACAAAATCTTGCGCAAAAGAATTTGCTTCAAGAGGCATTACCGTTAACGCAATAGCGCCAGGTTTTATAGAAACAGATATGACTCAAAAACTTAACACTGAAGATATAATAAAATCTATCCCACTTGGTAAGTTAGGCAATACTAAACAAATTGCTAGCCTGGTTGCATTCCTTGTATCAAGTGATTCTGGTAACTACATAACTGGACAGACAATAAGTGTTGATGGGGGAATGAGTATTTAATTATGTACTTTCATAGGGTTGACCTAATTCATCTCTTAATCTTCTAATCTTTTGCAAAAGTTTGAGTCTTCGGCTCCTTGCTGTAAGTGTTAAGAAAAGTCTTAATGGGAAATATATTAGAGTCATAGTAACTGCAAGCGTAGCAGTCAAAGTAAAAATAAGATTTCCAGTTTTATCCATACCCTTAAGATACTCTTTTTTTTATAAATTTGAATGTCTGTTTAAGAGAAATTCGGCTTTCCCCACTTAATTAAACAACCCGTAGATATGATTCCATGGGAGATTAGAATAACAAATATTATATCTGATAAAAATGGCAAAACAATTGAGTTTTTCTGATAATTCTCGTGAAGCCCTTGAGAAAGGAGTAAATATAGTAGCCAATGCAGTAAAAGTAACAGTTGGGCCAAAAGCAAAGAATGTTGTAATTGATAGAAAATATGGTTCACCAGACATAGTAAATGATGGTTCAACAGTTGCAAAAGAAATCGACATTGATAATCCTATTTCTAATTTAGGAGCAAAGCTAATCGAAGAAGTCGCTTCTAAAACTAAAGAGAGTGCGGGAGATGGAACTACAACTGCAACAATTCTTGCCCAAAAAATGGTTATTGAAGGATTAAAAAATATTGCTGCAGGAGCCAATCCAATGGAAATAAAAAAAGGAATGGAAGTTGGATTGAAATTTGTTTTGGAAAAATTAAAATCTAGCAGTATTCCAATAAGCGGCTCGGATATTCAGAAAGTTGCAACTGTAAGCGCTGGGGGTGATGAAGAAATAGGATCCATAATTTCAAAAGCTATGGATATAGTAACTTCAGATGGAGTTATAACTGTGGAAGAATCTCAATCATTAGAAACAGAATTAGACATTACTGAAGGTATGTCTTTTGATAGAGGTTATAGTTCTCCCTATTTTGTTACAGACCAAGAAAGACAAGTTTGTGAACTTGAAAACCCAAAAATTTTAATTACCGATCAAAAAATTTCAACTCTTTCCAATCTAGTTCCGATTTTAGAAGAAATTCAAAAAGCAAGCTCACCATTACTAATCCTAGCTGAAGACATCGAAGGAGAGGCTTTAACAACCCTTGTATTGAATAAAAATAGCGGGATATTAAATGTTGCTTCTGTTCGCGCTCCACTATTTGGAGAGAGAAGAAAAGCTGCCCTTGAGGATATAGCAATTCTTACAGGAGCAACTTTAATAAGCGAAGACAGATCAATGTCACTAGAAAAAGCAACTTCTAATGATTTAGGCAAAGCTAAAAAGATAACTATCACAAAAGATAAGACTACAATCGTAGCTTTTGAAGATACTAAAGAATTAGTTAAGGCAAGAGTTTCAAAATTAAAAAAAGAGGTTATTATTACCGACTCAGAATACGATAAAGATAAAATAAATGAGAGAATAGCAAAACTATCAGGTGGAGTAGCTCTTATTAAAGTAGGAGCTGCGACTGAAACAGAAATGAAGTATAAAAAATTAAAGATAGAAGATTCGCTTAATGCAACAAAAGCTGCAATAGAAGAAGGAGTTGTATCAGGAGGTGGTCAAACTTTGATTGAAATCTCAGAGGATCTTTCTAGTTTAAGTCAAAATTGTTCAGATGATTTAAAAACAGGAATTAATATTGTTCAAAAAGCACTTTTGGAGCCAACTAAACAAATTGCAAAAAATGCAGGTTTTAATGGAGATGTAGTTATAGCAGATATCATCAGACTAGAGAAAGGATTTAATGCTAATACTGGCGAATATGAGAATTTAAAAGTTTCAGGTATTTTAGATCCTACTAAAGTTATTAGATTAGCTCTTCAAGATTCAGTCTCTATAGCTGCGATGCTCCTCACAACAGAAGTTGCGATTGCGGATATTCCTGAACCTGAAACCCCATCTCAAGGAGGACCTGGCGGAGACCCAATGGGAGGTATGGGTGGTATGGGAATGCCAGGTATGGGTGGCATGGGAATGCCAGGTATGGGTGGTATGGGAATGCCAGGTATGGGTGGTATGGGAATGCCAGGAATGGGCGGCATGGGAATGCCGGGAATGATGTAAAAAGCTAACTAGCTTCTTTATCATTATTAATCCATTTTCTCAGATTTTTTATATGTGGAAGCGGAGATTTCTGTGAAACATAATATTCATTTCTTTTCTTAGCAAAGGTTTCTTTCTTAGTAATTATTTCTTCACTTCTAAATTTTTCTAGTTCTATAGATTCGCATTTTTTTTCTTCATTACATTCTTCTATTAAAGAAATTTGTTCTTGATTTTCTTCTTTTTTATTTTCTTCTATTAAAGAAATTTGTTCTTGATTTTCTTCTTCTTTACTTTCTTCTATTAAAGAAATTTGTTCTTGATTTTCTTCTTCTTTACTTTCTTCTATTAAAGAAATTTGTTCTTGATTTTCTTCTTCTTTACATTCTTTTTCTAAAAAAGGACTTTCTAGTAATAATTCATTTAAAGAATCAAAACCAAACCTATGAACCCACTTAGAAATAATAATTTCTTTTATAAAACTATTATTCTCGGAACATGCCATTTTAAAAACTTCTTTTAGGTGATCTTTTAAAAGCATAAATTTATTAATTTAATTTTCTATTTAACAAAGGCCTGATAATAATCAAGGAAAAAACTGTTAAAGAAAATAAAATCGAGATACAACTCTTACAAGTTAAATCACCATATGGGGCATGTAAAGCCACTAATTCTAAATCCATTGTTTGGTTATAAGCAGTCCTAATAGGTTCAATGGCAAAAGTTAATGGATTTAGTGATGCTAGCCAACCTAGCCAATTTGGCATAAAAGAAATCGGAGCTAAAGCAGTACTTGCAAAAAGAAGAGGTAAGTTTATTACGAATATCAGGGCTATTAATTCAATATGTCCTGGCAAAACAAACGCTAAACATAAACTTATTGATGTCACAAAAAGAACTAATAGAATTAATGTTATAAAGACAATTCCTAAACCATATAAGTTTGGCCATCCATATCCCAAAGTGTATGAAACAACCATTATTACAATACTCTGAACAAAGCTGAGGATTGTTATGTAAAAAAAAGAAGACAAAACTATGGATAATCTACTGGTTAAAGGAGCCACAAGTAATCTATTAAGAAATCCAAACTCTCTATCAAACATTAAAGGAAGACCAGAGTTTAGGGCTCCGCTAAAAGCAGTAAAAACGATAAGTCCTGCTCCTAAAAAATTCCCATAAGAATCAACTCCTGGTAAAAAACCTTCAGGAGCTTTAGAGAATAATGCCCCAAATAAAAAAAGCCAAATTATAGGTTGTAATATTCCAGCTAAAAGTGTTGATGGTCTCCTTTTTAATTGAATAAATAATCTCTTTGTTAAGGCAAATGTTTCTTGATATAAAAAAAATAAATTATACTGTTGTAATTCCATAATTAGCAGTAATTAATTTTAATTATAGTTAGTGAACAAGAATTTTTTTATCGCATTGATTGCTTTGATTCTTTTTTAAGGTCTCTTTTCCCTGCCATAGAAATTTCGGCATCCAATAAGGTTTTCCCGGTTGCCTGAAGATATACATCATCCAAGCTTGGCTGACTTTGGGTAAGAGAAAAAATTTCAAACTTTGAGAAGGCCAATTCCACTTTGAGCTTCGTGAGTAAATCTTTTTCCTTATCTGCTACAAAATTTATCGAGAACCCTTGAGCTTCATTTATAATTATCTGACTAATTCCATCTATTGAAGATAAAATTTGGCATATATTTTTTGCTTCTTCCTGATTACTAAATTCTCTTACTTTCAAAGTTACTCTATCTCCTCCTAATTTATTTTTAAGTTCTGTAGGAGCCCCTTGTGCTATAACTATTCCATCATCAATTATTACTAATTTATCTGCCAATTTATCTATTTCATCAAGATAGTGACTGCTTAAAATAATAGTCATTCCATTATTTCTCAAATCTTTCAAAAGTTGCCATATGATATTTCTACTTTCAATATCTAAACCAACTGTAGGTTCATCCAATATTAATACTTGGGGCAAATGTAAAAGTCCAGCTGCAAGATCTATTCTTCTTTTCATTCCCCCTGAATAAGTTCCGCACTTACGATCAATCCAATCATTCATTTCTAATTGATCTATTAATTTCTTTATCCTTTCAAATTTTTTGTTTTTGTTGATGTGATATAAATCTGATTGAAAATCCAAAAGCTCTCGTCCAGTTAATATTTTATCGAGTGCAATGTCCTGGGCAACATAACCAATTAATTCTCTAATTTTCCTTGAATTTTTTATCAGATTAATATTATTTATTAAAACTTCTCCAGTATCAGGCTCTATTAAAGTAGCGAGTATTTTTATAAGTGTTGATTTGCCTGCACCATTTGGACCTAGTATTCCGAATATTATTCCAGCTTCAATTTCCATTGATAAATTTTTTAAAGCCTTGATTTCCGAATAAGATTTTGAGAGCCCTTTAACTTTTATATAATTCATCAAACTTACTATTTCTTAAAAAACATTTTACATCTAATTTAATTACTAAGCAGGGATACTAAAGATAAAAATATTTGCATAGATTGCTGCTCAAATTCTACGGAAAGTTGAGTTCTAGAGATTAATAACAAGAGGCAAATACCAAACATATAGAGAATTGACCACCTAAAGAGAGACTTTGCTCTTGAAAGATCATCAGGAGATTTCTTTAATTCATTTATTAATTGCAAAAGTCTTCCATTAAATGGCAATAACATAATTCCGTATAATAACCCCCCTTCAGGTAAAGCAAAGACTCCCATAATACTCATTAAAACTGTTGCCCATCCATAACGAGAAATCGCTTTAGCTGTAAAAACAGATCCTTTAACAGAAGGGAGCATAGGAATACCTACAGATGCGTAATCGTCCTTCAATAAAATTGCAAGTGCCCAAAAATGAGCTGGAGTCCATAACATTACTAAACCAAACAACCACCAACCACTAAGGCCTACATGCCCTGTGGCAGCAGATGCACCAACTAAAGGTGGTATCGCGCCAGCAACTCCCCCGAAAACAATATTTTTGGTTGTACGAGGTTTCAAAATAACTGTATATAAAATTACATAGCTAAATAAACCAAGAAGAGTTAATCCCGCAGCTAAATAATTTACACCACTTACTAAAAGCATCGAAGCTGCCAAAGTACATGATACGGCAGCTAAAAATACAGTCTCAGATGATAACTTTCCTGCTGGCAATGCTCTTTTGCTAGTTCTTGTCATCCTTTTATCTAATTCCATTTCCCATAAGCAATTAAGGGCTCCTGCTGCTGCTGCTGCCAAAGCGCCGCCTCCTAAAGTGCAGATAAGCTTCGGTGAAGACAAAGGCCATTCCTCTGTTAAAGCCATTCCTCCTAAAGTTGTTGCCAGTAAAAGTGGGATTAATCTAGGTTTTGCTACTTCAAGCCAAGGTGGCAAAGTTAATCTTTTTCTTGAAGGTACAACTTCATCCCTAATTGAAGATTTATAGTTTAAGTTTTCTAAGTTACTACTATTCATGAATTGACATTAACCATTTGAGAATTTAGGGAGTGGTTTAGACCTTTTTTGGTAAAAGGATTTCTAAAGATTAATGTTGTTAATATCGCAATAAATAAAGAAGCGTTAAGTTGATGACCGATAATAAAAATAGGTTCATTCAAATTTGTTTTAAGACTTAAAATACCCAAAACAATTTGGGAAAACAATAGAAAAATAAGTGCTGAGAGATATTTCCAATTTTCAGTAAGCAAACTTCTCTTGTAAATTGCAGTAGCAATAATCAATAGAACTGAAAAAGTAATTGGGAAAGCAAATAATTTATGAGTATTTAGAATTAGGCATTGTTTGTTAAAAGATAAGCAAATATGTGCTGACCAGGTTGATGAAAGCCTTACTCCAATAAAAGATTGAATCAAAGTAAGTAAAAGAGGAACAAACAATAACAATCTCCACCAAATTAATGCCTCTTCTATTTCGTCATTTTCTAAATTTTGATTAATTGAAATTGTTGTAATGAGGAGTAGAAAAGCTATTAAAAGATGGCCCGTAACAGTATATGAGTCAAGCAGATTTATAACTGTTAAAGCTCCAAAAGATCCTTGGACAATAACAAGAAAAAGTAATAATGAATAAGTTTTAGGTAACCAATTTGGAATTTCATTTTTCCAGATAATTGAAAGGATAAATTTAAAAAGAATTAATATCCCAACCAGAAAAGCATCTAGACGATGAAACCACTCTAGAAAAACTCTCAGGTTCATATGATTAATAGGCAAAAAAGATCCATAACATAATGGCCAATCTGGACATGCAAGTCCAGCCTCCATGACTCTGGTAGCACCTCCAATTGAAATTAGCGCTATAAGTGCAAGCACACTATGACTTCCCAACCTTTTAAAAATTGTCAGATATTTTGGTTTATATAATTGGTTATTAATCAAATGGATAAAACCTATTATTTTGCATATTAAATTAGATTCAAAAACCAAACATTAATTAAAAATTAATATCTTTAATTTAAAAAATAATTTACTAATTTAATCTTTTTTCCCTGACAATTAACTCTAAAAAGTTATTAATAATACGCCTTTTATTTAAAAAATCTTAAGAAGTTGTGAATTTAAATGATTTTCTTTTAACAAAGGATGCAGGATTAAAAAAATTGAATATCTTGAGGATATAAAAACAAATTTTAAAAATCAATTGTTAAATAAAAACATTTATTTAATACTAATTATTTCGCTAGTTTTTGCTATATCTTTTTGGATTGGTTTTAATGTAAATTTGCTCCCAGCTGAAGCAAGTATAAATGCACCAATTTACGATGAACTTTTTAAAATTCTTTTCATCATTGGATTAATTATTTTTATAGGAATGACAATAGCAGTTATTTATAGCTTATTTAAATTTAGGAAAAGAAATGATCAGATAGGCGATGGTATAGCTTTAGAGGGAAATTTAAGCTTAGAAATTGTATGGACAATTATTCCTTCAATAATTGTTTTATTAATAGGCTTATATAGTTACAACATATACGATCGAATGGGAGGTATGAAAGAACTAAATCATAACCATGAAATGATGAGTTCTAACACTGAAAAAATATGGGCTGGAATAAGTCAAACTTCTGATAATGAAATAGCAATAAATAATTTATCAATTGAAGTTTCAGCTATGCAATTTGCATTTCTATTCAATTATCCAAATGGCAATTTCATATCAGGAGAACTACACGTTCCTGTTGACCAAAAAGTATCAATGAAAATGGAATCTAAAGATGTAATTCATGCTTTTTGGGTACCAGAGTTCAGAATTAAACAGGATATTATTCCTGGACAACCAACTATTCTAAATTTCACTCCTACAAAAGTAGGAAAATATCCGATAATTTGCGCAGAATTATGTGGCCCATATCATGGAGGAATGAGAGCCTCCATAATTGTTGAAGAAGAATCTGATTACAACGAATGGTTTAACAAAAATAAAAAAACAGAGGTAAATTTATGACAATATCAATTGATCCACAAAAAACTAATAATGAAAGCCTTCAACCTAAAGGCTGGCTTAGGTACTTTAGTTTTAGCCTTGATCATAAAGTAATTGGGATACAGTATTTAGTCTGCGGTTTTCTTTTCTATTTAATAGGAGGAACCTTAGCGAGCGCAATAAGAATTGAACTGGCTAGTCCAATGTCTGATTTTATGCCAAGAGATGTTTATAACCAAGTTTTAACCCTGCATGGAACAATAATGATATTCCTTTGGATAGTGCCTGTAGTAAACGGGGCTTTTGGAAATTATTTAATTCCATTTTATGTAGGTGCGAGAGATATGGCATTCCCAAGATTAAATGCCGTAGCTTTTTGGTTAATTCCTCCTTCAGGTTTGATGCTAGTAGCGAGCTATTTTGTTGAGGGAGCTGCTCAGGCTGGATGGACAGCTTATCCTCCTTTGAGCATAACTACTCCTCAATCGGGACAAATTATTTGGATTCTTAGCGTTTTATTACTTGGAGGCAGTTCTATATTTGGTGGAATCAACTTTATCGCGACCATTATCAAATTAAGAAGGCCCGGATTAAAACTTATGCAATTACCAATGTATTGTTGGGCAATGCTTGGAACAAGTCTATTAGTTGTTTTGTCAACTCCTGTTTTAGCAGGCACTTTAATTCTTCTTAGCTTCGATATCATCGCTAATACAGGTTTTTTCAACCCTGTTTTAGGTGGCAATGTAGTAGTTTATCAGCATTTATTTTGGTTTTATTCTCATCCAGCTGTATACATTATGGTACTTCCTGCCTTTGGTTTAGTAAGTGAAATACTTCCTGTACATGCTAGAAAACCACTTTTTGGATATACAACAATGGTTTTTTCAATAATGGGGATAGTTGTTTTGGGTTTAGTTGTTTGGGCTCATCACATGTTTACTAGTGGAACGCCCCCTTGGATGAGATTATTCTTTACTATCGCGACAGCATTTATTGCAGTTCCCACAGGAATAAAATTTTTCAATTGGGTTGCAACATTATGGGGAGGTAAAATTTCAATCAATAGTGCAATGTTATTCTCTTGCGGATTTATTATAAATTTTGTTTTTGGAGGTATTACAGGAGTTGCTTTAGCACAGGTCCCTTTTGATATTCACGTACATGATACCTATTTTGTTGTAGCCCATTTTCATTATATAGTTTATGGCGGGACTGTTTTTATTATTTTCTCATCGATATATCATTGGTTCCCCAAGGTAACTGGGAAAATGCTAAATGAAAAATTCGGAATTTTACATTTTATTATTACCTTTATTGGATTTAACTTGTGCTTTGCTCCTCAACATTGGCTCGGCTTAAATGGAATGCCGAGAAGAGTAGCTGAATATGATCCTCAATTCCAGTTCGTTAATCAAATTAGTAGCCTTGGGGCCCTTTTAATGGCTATAAGCACAATTCCTTTTTTAATTAATGTTTTCCTTAGTGTTAGAAATGGAAAAGATGCTGGAGATAACCCTTGGAATGCTCTTACACCTGAATGGTTAACATCTTCACCACCTCCAGTTGAAAATTGGGAAGGAGAAGCTCCATTAGTTGAAGAACCTTATGGTTATGGTAAAGAAATTTCTGAACAAAGATAAAAACATATGACAACTCTAGATAGCTCAAAAGAAATTCAAAAAAATAATTCTGAAGTCAATGAAAAACATGAAGACTTTAGAATGTTTGGTCTTATAACATTCCTAATTGCGGACGGAATGACTTTTGCAGGATTCTTTGCTGCTTATCTAACTTATAAAGCAGTAAATCCATTACCTGATGGTGCTATTTATGAATTAGAACTTCCAATACCTACACTCAATACAATTTTATTACTTGTTAGTAGTGCAACTTTCCATAAAGCAGGTAAAGCACTTTTAAAAGATAAAAACTCTGATTCCCAAAAATGGTTGTTTTTTACTGCTTTTCTTGGAATTATATTTTTAATATGTCAATTATTTGAATATTTTCATTTACCTTTTGGATTAACCGATAATTTATTTGCAAGTACTTTTTATGCTCTTACTGGTTTTCATGGATTACATGTCACTTTGGGCACTTTAATGATTTTAATTATTGCTTGGCAATCGAGAATCAATGGTGGAAGATTAACTAGTCAAAATATGTTCCCATTGGAAGCAGTTGAATTGTACTGGCATTTTGTAGATGGAATATGGGTTATTTTATTTATTATTTTGTATCTTTTATAAAAACTTAATTTTAAAAAATTAAATATATTTTTTATTAATTTATATTGCCACAGTTCTCCTTTTTAGTAAGAATATATAGTTAGAAATTTCTCAGATAATGCTAGAAGGAAAAGAACTTCTTGAAAAAGCAAAATTATTAAGTAAAAAATCTGAAGATGAGATAGCAAAAGGTTGTGGTTACATAGGTCCTAGCGGAAGAATCTTAAGAAAAAGTTTTTACAGGGCGCTTATCGAAGCTAAGGGCTATAAAATAGGAAATGGTCGTCAGGGAAAAAATGGTAATAGAGCTTCAAGAGGCAGACAGACAGAATTCAAAACTAAAGTTCATGGCAATGGGAACCTATTAATTGGTCATGCCTACACCAAAAAATTAGGTCTAGAACCTGGTCAGGAATTTAAAATCGATCTAAAAAAAGAGTCAAAAACAATTTATCTGATTCCATTAAATTAAAAAAATATATTTTACCAACCGTTTTCTTTAAGCCACTCCGAAGAAATATTATTTGAAGATAAATCTTGATTACTATTTTTATTAAAAAAAAGTAATTTCTCTACATATTTAATTAGTGCATCTGCCTCAAGGTTTACGTTGTCACCGATATTTAATTTATTAAGATTTGTGTTATGCCATGTATGAGGAATTATCGCAATAGTAAATATTTCTCCTTCCAGCTTATATTTTGCAATCGTAAGACTTATACCATTTACACAAATACTCCCTTTATTAACTACATATTTTGAAAAATTTTTATTTTTCCACTTTATTGATAAGAGCCAAGATTTCTCTAATTTTTCTATATTCTCAACTGTTCCAAGGCCATCAACATGTCCGCTGACTATATGCCCTCCTAGACGGTCAGACACCCTGAGAGCGGGCTCCAAATTAACAATATGGTTCAGGTTCGACTTTAATCCTAAAGTTGTTTTTTTTAACGTCTCCTCACTAACATCAACAGTAAATTTATTTTGAAAAATCTCTTTAACTGTCAAACAAATCCCATCAACAGCTATGCTGTCACCGATTGCCATATCAAATAAATTATCTAGTATTTCAATTTCTAAAATATTTTTTTCTTGTTTTAGTTTTCCAATTGATTGAATTATTCCTGTAAACATAGATTTAAAAAAATATTTTTGCAAAATTTTGTATTTACTTTAATTTACTTTAAATGATTTTCAACTATAAATAAATTAAAGATTAAATAAAAAGAAATTGATCATATTTAGATGATTATTAATTCACAAAAAAGATCATTTGGTAGAGGGGCGAAAGTGAGCTTATTCACTTTAGGGACAATGCGAGCGACTGAAAGTCTCGAAAAAATGTATAGCATAATAAAAAATGCATATTATGTAGGAATTAACCACATAGAAACAGCACCCTCTTATGGTAATGCTGAATCACTTATTGGAAATTCATTAAAAAAACTAGCAATAGAGGAGAATATAAAAGAAAATAATTGGGTGATTACTTCCAAAGTTTTACCAAATGGTGATTTTGACTTTTTAAAAAATAATTTTAAAAAATCTCTTAAAAATTTAAATCGCGAGAAAATTAATAATCTTGCAATTCACGGACTGAACTTAAAACAACATCTAGATTGGGTTATTGCTGGAGAGGGTAAGAAATTCATATCTTGGATACTTGAGAAGGAACTAGTTGATCAAGTTGGTTTTAGTTCGCACGGAAGTTATTCACTAATTAAAGATGCAATTAACTGTGAAGTTTTTAGTTTTTGTAACTTGCATTTACATTATTTAGATCAATCTAAAATCTCTCTGGCTGAATTAGCTTTAAAAAAAGGTATGGGAGTTTTAGCAATATCACCAGCTGATAAGGGTGGAAGACTATATTCTCCCAGTGATATTTTGTTAGAGGCTTCTAAACCGTTCCATCCATTAGAACTAGCATATAGATTTCTTTTAGCAAAAGGTATTACAACTCTATCCTTAGGAGCTTCAAAAATAGAAGATTTCAAGTTTGCAGAAAAACTAAGGAACTCTCAGAAAAAACTTACAAAACAAGAAATTATCGCACTTAAAAAAATTAAAAATGTAGCAGATGAAAAATTAAATTCTACAAAATGTGAGCAATGTAGATTATGCTTACCATGCCCTAATGAAATTCCTATTCCGGAAATACTGCGTTTAAGAAATATCGCAATAGGTTATGGCCAATATGAGTTTGCTAAAGAGAGATATAACCTTATTGGGAGAGCTAGCCATTGGTGGGAAGAAAAAAATTCTTCATTTTGTTTAGAGTGTAATAAATGTGTACCTAAGTGTCCAAGCAAATTAAATATACCTGTTTTATTAAAAGAGACTCATAATTTATTAATTGAAAAACCAAAAAAACGATTATGGAGTTAGAGAATTATTCCATAAGTTTTCTAATTTTAATTTTTGAATATTACTTAATTGGGGGAAAGACCAACTTTTTTCCCAACATTCCAAAGATGGACCTGAAATACTTGAAATTTGATTTCTAAACTTACTTTGAGAGTAATAGTTTTTATATGGTAAATACCAACCTTGATTCGATAACTTATCAATTATTGATTTATTTTCTAAAGATTCTATCCAATCAATTAAAACCCCATTTTTTTGATTTGTTCTAGTAAGAATAAAATGCCACATTAATGGTACACCTTGATTAGGAAAAACAACTGAAAGCCTAGTGTCAAGTTTAAAGTATTTTGAACAAAGAGAAAAGGGGACAATAGCAACTCTAGCGTCAGAATTTATTAACCAATTAAGTATATTTTGATCGTCAAATAACATAGCTTGTTTTTTAAGTTTATCTAAAGAATTAGATGCATTAATTTTTTCAGCTATGGATAAAATTATTCTTGGACTATTAGGTAAAATAATTTTCTTAGTTAATTTCTTAGACAAGAGAAAATCCCAAGATTTTCTGGCCGAATTAATTAAGTCTTTGTTATTTTTTATAATTACTGCATAAGGGACAACTCCAATTGGAAATAATTTATATCTTTTATTTTCTTCAAAAGTATTTAAAAAATCTTTTGATCTTCTATCCAACTTATCTAAAAAATAACTTTCATCTATTGTCTTAAATTGATTAAAATCAACTTTATCAAGCCATCCATCATTTACTGAGATAAATTCAGAATCTAATATTATTCTTACATTATTTTCTTTGTTAATACTCCCAAAATTAAAATTATTTTGCTGCCAATTATTAGGTATTATGTCTTTAAAAGAATCAGGATAAAACGAATTTTGTAGAGCGATCTTAACTCTCTGAGAGGAATTACGACAAGAGCTCAACAGTAGAAGAAAAAATAACCCCCCACATCTAACAAATTCTCTTCTAGTTGAATGTTTTGTAAACATTTAAGAATCTCTCTCTAAAGAAATTTGACCTAACTCCTTCATCTTTTCTAGATTAAGTTGACACAATGAAACTATTTCACTATTTTTAGAACCATTTAAGAAAGCGAGTATTGATAATCCACCAGCACCTACCCCTTCCTTAACATGACCCAATTCATAATCTTTTAATTCTTTATATTTTGCTGATTTGAAATTTAAAGGACTCGATAATCCTACTAAGCTAATATCATATTTTTCATTAATTAGATTTAATAAATCAGCAAGAGAGTCATCATTTACTAGCCAACCAGTAGTAGCTAAAAAAACGTTTTCTATAAAATCTTTTTTACTTTCATTATCTATGAATTCCAATGCGAGTAATATCACAGCTAGCATTTGACTTCCCCCAGACAATACGACAGGTTGCTTAGCTAATCGTGCTCCTATCAATAACCCCATAGAAAATGCTTGAAAAGGATCTCCCACTGCTGAGATAACATCAAAAGAGTCAAACCCATTTCTGAGATTTGCTTTTGAGAGGCCAATTTGAATTACTTTATTTTTCAATAATCTTGGTGCTTTAAACAAGCTGCTCCCAACTAAGTTTGAGACATTTAATCCAAAAGCTTGCATTACTGCCTGAGCAGTTGTAGTCCCTCCCGGTACTGATTCTGCTATTAGTATCGGTTTATTAGAAACTTCTCCGATCTCAATTCCTTTTTTATAAAGATTTATAACTCTCTCTCTAGGCATTGATTTACCAGTAACTAAGGATCTTGCCGGAACAGAAAATTGATCCTCTATTACTAAATGTCTAAAGGAGGGTTTAAACGGTATTCCCAAAGGAACAACTATTGGACTAGCAGATATAAGCTTTGAGCAAACAAAACTTATAAGAGCAGGTGTTACGCCTGCATTTAGCAAAGGTAATTTATATTTATGATCCTTTGAAGCTCCAGTTAGGAAAAACTCTGCATCTGCAAGAGCAGTTTTTTTTCTAGAATTTGCGCTAATACCTGCTGCTGAGATCCCCTTTATCTGAGAAGTATCAGTCCCAGCAATTACAAGATAAATTTTGAAATTTTTGATATTTTTTTGCAAGATTTCTAGAATTCTATTGATAGACTTTTTATTGTTCCTAACCCCAAAAAAATTAATTCCAAATTTGTCTTTATCCATTCTTTTAATTTAAAAAATTAAGGGTTCAAATCAACCAAACTGCTTAATATTTTTGGTGGATTTGGAATACTTGAATTTAATCTAGGGAAAAGTGAATAAGCTAAAATATGAATTGTAAGTACATAAACCATTTCTTGAAAAATTATTAATAATATTGCACCTAACTGAATAATTTTAATGGTAGGAGAAAAAGGTAAATTAAATATTTCAATAAACTTATCTATTAAGCCAAAACTTGCTTTTGTAATTATGATCCAAAGGTTATCACCAACCAAAGTAGATAAAGCAGCAACTCTTATAAAAAAACCGATTGTCCCTAATATAACTCCACCAGAGAAGCTAATTAACCAATTTTTTTCTTTAAACCAACACCATCCCAGCCAAAACGCCAATATTCCATAGGGAAACAAAAATAAAGTTCCTCTAACTGGACCCATAATTATTAGTAGTAATAGAAATTGTATTATGAGTCCCTCTAAAGCTGTTTTAGTGCCCCTTCTCAAATGCAACAATATAATAGGGAGTGGTAATATAATTCTAAATAAAGCTCCTCCAATAGGCAGATAATATAATGCTAACCATATCAAGGATGATAGAGATGCCAAATAAGCAGTATCTATAATATTAAGTGCTTCTTTTTTAGTTAATATTTTCATTAATATTTCAAAACTTTTTAATTAATTTTTTTATTGTTATTTTTAAAATCAACAAACTTTTCTATCTTTTCAATTTCAAAATTTATATCAGAATTCCTTAATAAATTACTTATATTTTTTGTAGGATCCTTTGGATCAACATCTTTTAAAATAAATATTATTTTGTAAGATTGAAGTTCGTTTCTCCTTTTATTAGTAAAATTTTTACCCGACATAATTCTTTTACCTTTATCAGATTTCATTTTTAAATCAATAACTTTTTTATTTTTTGAGACTGTTATTTGATCATCTTTTTTTTTTATTTCTTGAAGAATTTTTTTATCATTTGCTTTTCTTTCTGTATTTAATTCTTTTTTACTTTTTGAAGCTATTGTTTCATCATCTCTTTTTTTTACTACTTTAAAATTTTTTTTATTATTGATTTTTCTTACTGAATTAAATTCTTTTTTACTTTTTGAGACTGTTATTTGATCATCTTCTTTTTTTATTTCTTGAAGAATTTTTTTATCATCTGCTTTTCTTTCTGTATTTAATCGTTTTTTGGAATCTTCTATTTTATTAATTTCTCCTAAGTTATCAAAACTTGATTCAAGAAAATTTCCAACTTTCCCACCAGAACATGATTGCAGTAAAATTAAAAAAACAAATAAAAATAAACCTTTTATTTTAATAAACATATTGTTTCTATTTTCTCTTTTCTTTAATAGTTTTTTTACTTCTTTTTTTAATTTTTTTCAAAGTAGCACCTTTTTTCTCTTTAAGTTTTTCTGACAAAAGAGCAATAGCGTCATCAATTAAAAATTTTTCTATATCAGTATCTTTAGGAAGAGAAACATTTGTCTTGCCACACTTTACATAAACTCCATACCTTCCATTCAATAATTGTACTTTATCGTTAAATCCCTCAGGTTTTCCAAAATCTTTAAGCACTTCTTGCCCCCCTCTACCAAGTTTAGGCATGGCAAGAATTTCTAATGCTCTGCCAAGGTCGATCGCAAATATATCATCCTCTTTTTTTAAAGACCTATTTTCAAACTCATTTTCATTTTTCATCCATTTAATATAAGGCCCAAATCTCCCTCTATCAGCTTCAATAATTCCCCCTTCGGGATGAACTCCAAGCAATTTTGGAAGACTCAAAAGTTGCAAAGCCTCTTCTAAAGTCAGATCATCAGTCTTTAATTCTTTTGGCAAAGACGCCCGTCTTGGTTTAGCTTTTTCTTGATCATTACTTCCTAGCTGAACGTACGGACCATAAGGCCCAAATCTCAGAAACACTTTTTCTCCAGTTTTTGGATCAGTTCCTAGATCTGAAGGACCACTCAAAATTTGATCAACTTTCTTTTTGTCTAAATCACCTGGAGTGATATCCATGGGAAGATTACCTTTAGCTTGAATCTCATTCCCAGATTCGTCAATTTTTACTCCTTCTAACCAAGGTCCATTAGAGCCAATCCTAACAATACAGGGAAGATCATCGAAGTCAACTTGCCTGTATGCCTTTCCATCAATGTCTCCTTCAGTTTTCTGAACTTTTATTTCAAGGCCATTCTTACCTTTATAAAAAGTCTCTAAATATGGGAGCCACTCAAGATTGCCTGAAGATATTTCATCCAATGAAGACTCCATTTTTGCTGTAAAAGTAGTATCAACCAAATCAGGAAAATGTTCCTCTAATAAGGCAGTAACAGCAAAAGCTGTGAATGTCGGAGCCAAACTATTTGAAGAAATATTTGCATAGCCTCTATCAACAATTGTTCCAATAATACTCGCATAAGTAGAAGGTCTCCCAATACCTTCTTTCTCTAAGACTTTTACTAATGCAGCCTCAGTATATCTAGCAGGTGGTTTGGTTTCATGATAAGTAGTCTCACTATTAGAAACATCTAGAATGGCACCAATACTTAAATCTGGAAGGATCACTTCTTGTTGCTCAAGAGAAGAACTTGGGTCATCACTACCCTCAACATAGGCTCTAAAGAATCCTGGGAAATCAATACTTTTTCCGCTTGATTTAAATAATCCATCGCCCACTTTTATTTCAGCATTGATCATTGTTAGCCTTGCCTCAGCCATTTGACTAGCAACTGTTCTTTTCCAAATCAAATCATAAAGAGATAAATCTCTACCTGACAGATTTGTTTCACTTGGTGTCTTAAATGACTCTCCAGCAGGTCTAATGGCCTCATGTGCTTCTTGAGCATTTCTAGCATTTGAATTAAATTGTCTGGGCGATTTAGATAAATATTCATCGCCATATTTCGAACTTACACATTTCCTAGCAGCATTTATTGCTTGTTCGGAAAGTTGCACCGAATCAGTTCTCATATATGTAATAAAACCTCTTTCATAAAGACCTTGAGCACATCTCATGGTTTCTCTAGCAGATAATCTAAGTTTTCTATTAGCTTCTTGTTGTAATGTGCTTGTAGTGAATGGAGGGACAGGCTTCCTTAAAGTTGGTTTTTTCTCAACATTCAAAACTTTCCATGATTGTTTCGAAAAATCTTTGAGCAAATTATTTACTTTATTTTCGCTTAATACTAATGACTTATTATTTTCATTTAACCTTCCTGTTTTTTCATCGAAATCGGAACCGATAGCAATTTTTTGATTTTTTAAACTGAATAATTTAGTTTCAAAACAAATCTTGTCTTTGACTAAGGTAGCTTTTATACCCCAGTATGAGGCTTTTCTAAATGATCTTCTTTCTCTTTCTTTTTTTACAAGCAATCTAACTGATACTGACTGAACACGGCCTGCAGACAATCTGGGAGCTACTTTTTTCCAAAGCAATGGCGATAATTCATATCCAAAAAGTCTATCAAGGATTCTTCGGGTTTCTTGAGCTTGAACTAATTCCATATCAATTTCTCTTGTTTCATCTAGAGCTTTACTTATTGCTTTCTTTGTAATTTCATGAAAAACCATTCTCTTAGTTGGTATTTTTGGTTTTAGAATTTGTAAAAGATGCCAACTAATACTTTCTCCTTCTCTATCTTCATCAGTTGCCAATAACAATTGTGTTGCATCTTTTAATGCATTTTTTAATTCTTTAACAACTTTCTTTTTATCTTTGGGAACTATATATAGTGGTTCAAAATCCTCTGAGGTATTGACACCTATCCTTGACCATTTTTCTTTTTTTACAGCAGCAGGAATTTCAGCAGCTCCTTTTGGAAGATCTCTAACATGTCCCATCGAAGCAAGAACTTCATAATTAGATGGCAAAAACTTTCTTATAGTTTTTGCTTTCGTGGGGCTTTCAACAATAACAAGTGTGTGATCCAAGGTTTATTAAAATAAATTGGTGTTTTTGTCCACTTAGGGCATATTATGATTATTTGAAGCTTTTCAAGCAATATTTCTTGAGAATTTCAAATTTCATACCCACAAATTATAATCAAGTTAAGATTAACTCTTAAATCCTTACAATCCAACCTACATTTTAATTAAGTGCCCAACGAAATCTTTACAATTAATTTAAATGCACAAGCTATTATTCCAGAGGCTTTCATTTTACTTGGTATTGTTGGAACTCTACTAGTTGATCTCGCTGGTGAAAAGACAGCCTCAAGATGGGCGCCAGTAATTTGTTACATTTCATTAGGCAGTTCACTAACAAGTCTCGCTTTACAGTGGAGCAACCCTGTTAATCAATCATTCCTAGGCTCTTTTTATTCAGATAACTTAGCTATTGCTTTTAGAGCTATTATTGCTTTATCAACCCTTATTTCATTACTTATAAGTTGGCGTTATACCGAGCAAAGTGGGAGTCCTATAGGTGAATTTGCTGCGATAGTTTTATCCGCAACACTTGGAGCCATGCTTTTGTGTGGATCCACTGACCTTATAAGTGTGTTTATATCTTTAGAGACTTTATCAGTTGCTAGCTATTTACTTTCTGGTTACTTAAAAAGAGATCCAAGAAGTTCGGAAGCAGCATTAAAATACCTTCTTGTAGGATCAGCCGCTGCTGCCGTTTATTTATATGGTTCTTCATTTCTTTATGGTTTAAGTGGTTCGACAAATTTGTTTACAATTGGATTAGAAATAATAAATAAACCTTCATTTATAACATCGTTAGCATTGGTTTTTGTCTTATCAACTGTTGCCTTCAAGATAGCTGCAGTTCCTTTTCATCAGTGGACGCCAGATGTGTACGAAGGATCTCCAACACCAGTAGTAGCATTTTTATCTGTAGGATCCAAGACTGCAGGATTTGCTTTTGCAATAAGAATTTTAAGTACCACTTTTTACACGTTTGACGAACAATGGAAATTATTATTTACTATCCTAGCCATCTTAAGTATGGTCTTAGGAAATGTTGTTGCACTAGCTCAAACATCAATGAAAAGAATGCTCGCTTACAGTTCAATAGGTCAAGCTGGTTTCGTAATGATTGGAATAGTCTCGGGAACTCAAGATGGTTTATCAGCCTCAGTTTTATATTTAGCAGCATACTTATTTATGAATTTAGGGGCTTTTTCATGCGTAATACTTTTTTCTCTAAGAACTGGTTCTGACAGAATCGCAGATTATTCAGGTCTTTACCAAAAAGATCCTCTAATTACTCTGGGCTTGAGCCTTTGTCTTCTTTCACTTGGCGGGCTTCCGCCTATGCTAGGTTTCTTTGGCAAAATATATTTATTTTTTGCAGGTTGGTCTAATCATCAATACTTACTAGTTGTAATTGGATTAGTAACTTCAGTAATTTCAATTTACTATTACATTTCAGTAATAAAAATGATGGTTGTAAAAGAACCAAAAGAATCTTCTGAAATAGTTAAATCATATCCTGAAATAAACTGGAGCATTATAGGATTACCTCCTCTACGAATTGCACTATATACATGTGTAGCTGTCACAGCTTTTGGTGGGATACTTTCTAACCCTCTTTTTAAATTAGCTAATACGGCAGTATCAGAAACTTCTTTTTTGAAGGATATTCTTGCTATATCTAATTAAGCACTATTCTTAAATGATTAAAAAGGTTGCAACTTTAGAAAAAGTTTCCAAAACATATGGCAAAGACGATTTGGTTGTAAAAGCTCTTGATAATGTAGATTTAGAGATTTATAGAGGTGATTATTTAGCTGTTATGGGTGCTAGTGGCTCAGGTAAAAGTACTGCAATGAACATTCTTGGTTGTTTGGACAGGCCATCTCAAGGAATATACAAACTTAATGGGACTCCAGTTGAGAACTTATCAGATGATGAATTAGCTGAATTAAGAAACCAAAAGCTAGGATTCGTTTTTCAACAATTCCATCTACTATCAGACGCTACAGCACTTGAAAATGTTCTTTTACCAATGATTTATGCAGGGGTTGATCCTAAAGAAAGAGAAGAGAAAGCGATTAATGCGCTAGAAAAAGTTGGTCTCTCTGAAAGAATCAATAATCGTCCAAATCAATTATCAGGAGGCCAACAACAACGTGTTGCAATAGCAAGAGCGATAATAAACAACCCTTCACTTTTATTAGCCGACGAACCTACTGGAGCATTAGATTCAAAAACAACGGAAGATGTCTTAGACCTTTTTGATAAATTGCATGAAACAGGAATAACTATAGTTCTTGTTACCCACGAAGATGAGGTAGCAAGTCGTGCAAAAAAAATAGCAAAATTTAAAGATGGTAAAATAGTTGATTTGAAAGTCATATGAATTCAAAACCTTTTTAATATTTTTTCATGATCCTTATCAAAAATCCTTAAATGCCCATCATTATCAATCTCTTTAATTTGCCATTGATTTGAGCTATAACCTTTAGGTAAATAGTTTTTTGTTAAGTATTTATTTGCCTTTTCAATAATAAATTTTTTCCTACCATTTATTAAAATTGCCTCATTTATAGTTTTAAGAATCTTTGCAGTCCAATAATACTGACAAATTTGTTTTTTATTAAGTATTTCAGACAATGATATCCCCTCTTCTGGTGTTTTATTTAAAAAATTCATTCCAAGACCTATCCTCACATAAATAATTTTTCTACCTCTTGTTATTACTCTTGGTAAGAATCCAATAAGTTTTTTTGAATTAAATAAAATATCATTTGGCCATTTTAATTTAACCTTTATAGATTCTTCCTCCAACATTTCACATAACTTTATTGCTAATGATAAGCTTAGATCTTCACTTGAGAAATTATTTGAAAATATTGGATAGGCTGCACTTAACCAAATTCCCCCTTTAGGAGAAACCCAGACCCTGGAATTCTGTCCGAAAGCTGATGACTGTTCTTTAGCAATAATTACAACTGGTTTATCTTTTTTTATCTGAAATTTTCTAATAAAATTTGTTAGTTCATGTTCAGTACTTATACATTTTAATTTATAATTTATTTTCCAATTAGGGGATAAACCCTGAATTTTTTTTAAAAAATAAGCTGTCCTAGCTGCGGAGCCCAGAAATTTCACAAATCCTTAACACTAAAAAAAGGAACCCTTTGTAAGATTAGCTTATCTTGATTAATATGACCTTATTTTAAAACTTGAAAAGAGAATACTTACCAAAATCAAATCGTAGATTCGCAAAATCATTACAAACTTGTTTGAATGAATTAAAAAAATCCTGGAAAGATTTAGATAAATTATCCAAACTCAACGAGAATTGGGAAAAAGTTATAGGTTTAGAATTATCTAAGCAATGTAAACCCCTAAAAATTGAAAAAAAAATTCTTACTGTTGCCGTAAATCATCCACAATGGCGCCAAGCATTAACTTACAACAAACATAAATTAAAAGAAACTATTGATAAACTAGGGATATATCTTGATGAAATAAAAATAATTCAAAATTATGAAGCTATAACAATAAATAAAAAAGATATCAACCCAAAATCTGTATGGGATAATCACCCAAATAGAATAATTAATCAAAATACTATTGCTTGTAAGTTTTGTAACAGCCCTACACCAGAAGGGGAAATATTAAGATGGGGTAAATGTACTTTTTGTTGGAGAAAAAATAATTAAAAATTTAAATTTATTTATTTTTCTAAAATTAATATTCCCATTTGATTCAGAAAAATAGTTCTATATAAAACCTTCCTGAATCCTATTTTCTCCGCTATTGCAATTAATTCTCTTCCTTCTGGAAAGTTTTTAATGCTTTTTTCTATATAAGAGTATTCTTTTCTTAACTTAAAAATAGTTGAAATAGGTATTACTATAAATCTTAAATATAATTTTTGAAAAATATCAGGAAGAGAGTTTAATTTAGGATGATTAAAATCCAAAAATCCAGCCCGTCCTCGATCAGTTAAGAGGTTAAAAACTTTTTTAATGCCCTCTTCAACATCCTCCAAGTTTCTTAAACCGTAAGACATACAAATTCCATCATAATCTCTGAATTTTTCATCGATATTTAAAACATCTTGTTTCTCCCAATGTATATATTTATTACTTATAGAATGAGACCTTATTTTTGCTACATTCAAAATTTCTTTTGCATTATCTATCCCAGTTACAGAACCATTAGGCATTACTTTTTTATAAATTAAAAAAGATAAATCTCCTGTTCCACAACACAAATCTGCCCAATTTTCCCCATTTTTTGGATTCAACAACTCAACCAATTTGCTTTTCCATGAATTATGTAATCCAAAACTTAGTAAATTATTTAAGAAGTCGTAATTACAAGAAATTTTATTAAAAATTGATTTTACTTGAAGATTTTTTTTATTTCTCATATTTATTATTGTAAAACTGTTCTTATTTTAAATATTTATTATCACTCATTAGGTCTTATTAATAATCCTTTTTCAAGAAGGAAAGATTTTATCTCTTTAATAGAAAGTTTTTTATCATGAAGCAATGAAGCCAAGAGTGCCGCAGAGGCTCTTCCTTTTTGGAAAACATCAGAGATATCATCTAGGCAACCTGCTCCCCCAGAAGCAATTACTGGAATATTAACCACATTAGCAACTGTTTGAGTCAGAGTTAAATCGTAACCTTTTTGGGTTCCATCGCCATCCATAGAAGTTAATAGGATTTCTCCAGCTCCTAATCGTTCAACTTTCTTTGCCCAATTTATTACATCTAATCCAGTATTTTTTCTCCCTCCATTAATATAAACATCCCATTCATTTGGGGTTTTGATTTTTTTTCTAGCATCAATTGCAACAACAATACATTGACTGCCAAATTTTTCAGAACTTTTAGAAATTAATTCAGGATTATTGACTGCAGAAGAATTCAAACTTACTTTATCTGCACCAGCTCTTAAAAGATTGTTTATCGAAGAAATAGAATCGATGCCGCCACCGACTGTAAAAGGAATTTTTACTGATTTTGCTGTTCTAGAAACAAGTTCAACTAGAGTATTTCTATTCTCGACACTCGCTCTAATATCTAGAAAGACTAATTCATCTGCACCCTCCTCTGAATACCTACAAGCTAATTCAACTGGATCGCCAGAATCTCTAAGATTAACAAAATTAACACCTTTTACTACCCTGCCATTGGCTACATCTAAACAAGGAATTAAACGAAGAGCTACCATTTTAAAAAAAATTGACCAAATGCTGTTAATCTTGCATAATAGTTTCCATTTTACCTCTTATGGCCGAAACAAAATTATTACCCAAGATTGGCAGTAAAATTAAAATTAACATTAACAAAGTTAAAGATAGATTACCTGCAAAATTAATTGATCAAATATCATCTAATCCAAAAGCTGTAATAACTGGATATAAAATGACTGACGGAATGAGCATAGGAATTACTGCTAAATTCCAAAATGGAGAGGAAAACTGGTTTTTCCCAGAAGAAGTTGAGAAAGGTTAAGGTGTTACAGTGAACGATCCAAAACAACTATTAGGCATTAAGGGTGCCTCTAAGACATCAAGTATATGGAAATTACGTATACAGTTAATGAAACCGATTACATGGATTCCTTTAATTTGGGGGGTCATATGTGGGGCTGCTGCAAGCGGTAAATTTTACTGGACATTAAGCAATGTTTTAGCATCATTAGCTTGCATGCTTATGAGTGGACCACTTTTAGCAGGTTATACCCAAACAATAAATGATTTTTTTGATAAAGAAATTGACGCAATAAATGAACCAAATAGACCAATCCCATCTGGAAAAATATCAATAAAGGAGGTTAAAGTACAAATCTGGGTATTACTTATTTCAGGATTAATAGTTGCCTTTCTTTTAGATTTATATGCCAAACATACATTTCCCTCGGTATTCGTTTTAGCATTAGGAGGCTCATTCGTTAGCTATATATATTCTGCCCCCCCTCTTAAACTAAAGCAAAATGGTTGGTTGGGAAATTATGCATTGGGAGCATCTTATATCGCCCTACCATGGTGGGCAGGGCAAGCTTTATTTGGTAAATTGACAATTTTAACTGCATTACTAACACTTGCCTATAGCCTTTCTGGGCTTGGGATAGCTGTTATTAATGATTTCAAAAGTGTTGAAGGGGATTCAAAACTAGGTTTAAATTCATTGCCCGTAATATTTGGAATTAAAAATGCCAGTAGAATTAGTGCAGGATTAATTGATATTTTTCAATTAGCGATGGTTGCAGTATTAATCATTATTGGCCAACATTTAGCATCAGTAATTTTGGTTTTGTTAGTAATACCTCAAATTACATTTCAGGACATGTGGTTACTTAGAGACCCTTTAAAATATGATGTCAAGTACCAAGCAAGTGCTCAACCTTTCTTAATTACTGGAATGTTAGTAACAGCTCTGGCAATTGGAAATAGTTTTCTAGTCGCTTAAAGTGCAAAAAATAAAATTTAAATATTTTATTTATATAGTTCCTATAATATTAACTTCCGGAATTGCTTTTCCTATTTTTAATTTAATAATATCGACTCTAAATTTTGATCCCTCTAAGAATAACTTTTCCCAAACAACTAAATATTCTTACGTAATTTTGTCTTCTGAAAATAAGGTACTTAGCAAATTAAGTCGAAAATTTGAAATTAATAATAATAAAAGCAAAATTCCATTTTTGATAAAAGCTGCTTTCATATCTGCTGAAGATAAAAGATTTTTAAAACACAACGGGATTGATCTTATAGGTCTTTTAAGAGCACTTAAGAACAATTTTAAAAGTGGATATCTTAAGGAAGGGGGGAGTACAATAACTCAACAAGTGGCGAGATTAATTTTTTTAAATAATGATTTAAGTTTTCAAAGAAAATTCAAAGAAATATTTATCTCTTTGATACTTGATTTCAGATATAGCAAAAATCAAATTTTAAAAATATATCTTAATAACATCTATTTGGGATCAGGAGCTTATGGAGTAAATGAGGCTTCACAAATTTATTTTGGAAAACTTATAAATGAATTAACTTTATCAGAGGTAGCATTAATTGCGGGTTTAGCTCCAGCCCCTTCAATATATTCTCCATATAGAAATAAAGAATTAGCAATAAAAAATAGAAATAAAATTCTTGAATCAATGTATCTTGATGGATACATATCTCTTGAAGATAGAAATAAAGCTATTAATGAGAACATATCCTTAAAATATCAACCAGGTGAAAATTATATAAATGATAAGTTATTAATTAATTTCATTCTCAAAGAGGTTGATAGCAAAATTCACAATAAAGATAAATATAATTTTATAAGAATTAAATCAAGTATTAATAAAGATTGGCAAGAAAATGCCCAAAATATTGCAGGATTGATTGAGCCGAATAACGTTCAATTTGCATTGTTATCTATCGAATCTAATACAGGATTAATCAGAACAATGGTAACGAGTAAAAATCCATCAATAAATGAATACAATAGAGTTACCTCATCTGTACGACCTTTAGGTTCAACTTTTAAAATTATCACTTATGCTGCTGCATTAAAAGAAGGTATTAAATTAAGCGATAAATTTAAAGATTTACCAACATGTTGGAAAGATTATTGCCCAAAAAATTTTTCCGAAATTTATAGAGGAAACTTGTCATTAATGGAAGCATTTAAAAGTTCATCTAACATAGTTCCTATAAAAATAGCTAAAAAAATTGGTATAAATAAAATTATTAATCTAGCTAATGAATTTGGTCTAGGATTTAAACAAAAATTTCAAGAATTTCCATCAATAGCAATTGGAGCCTTTGGAGATAATCTTTTAAACATTACAAATGTTTATGCTGCCGTAAACAATAATGGTAAGCTTCACAACCCAAGCATAGTAGAGAAAATTGAATCATTTAATGGACAATCAATCTGGGAAAATAAATTTATTTCCAAAAGAGTATTAGTTTCAAATGTAACTAAAAATTTAAATAAACTTCTTGAAAAATCGGTAAAAGAGGGGAGTGCTTTAGCTGCTTCGATAAAAGGGGAAAAAATATTTGGTAAAACAGGTACATCTGACGGTAACAAAGATCTTTGGTTCATTGGCTCGATTAATAATCTCACTACAGGGGTTTGGATAGGATTTGACGATAATAAAAGTACAGAATTAAATAGCGGTAATGCAGCATACACATGGAAAATTTTTATATCTAAAATTTATAATCTCAAAATTGGAGAATAGGTTTATATTATTTTATTTATATGAAATTACAGCGGCATAAAATCCATCTCCTGGATAGTTCGAATTGGGTAAAATTTGTTTTTCGCTAATTAATTGTATTTTCTTATTTTTTTCTAAAAATCTTTTAATTAATAAATTATTTTCATCTGGGCAAATGGTACAAGTTGAATAAACTAAAATTCCATCTTCTTTTAAAAGAGGTAAAATATTTTCTAAAAGTTTTTCCTGCAATCCAATTAATTGATTTATCTTATCCTGATTCAGGGACCATCTTGAATCAGGATTTCTTGAGAGAGTACCAATCCCAGAGCAAGGAGCATCTATCAAAATTTTATCAAAATAGGATAATAAATTAGGTTTAAAATTACACAAATTCGTCGCATCAAAATTAAGTATTTTTACGTTTTTTAAATGCAACCTATCTAAATTTGATTTAAGTATTTTTATTCTTTTTTCTGATCTATCTACTGCAAGTATTTCAGCACTATCATTGGTTAATTCCGCTAAGTGAGTTGACTTACTTCCTGGCGCAGCACATGCATCTAATATTTTCTCTCCTTTTTTTGGACTTAGTAGGGGAGCTACCCATTGAGATGATCTATCCTGAACTGTCCAAAATCCTTCATTATAACCCGGTAAGTTTTTAATTGATCTTGTTTTAGAACTTAAGGTGATTGCATTCTTTAAATCTTTAATTTTTTCAGCTTTAATTTTATTTTCATGAAGCAACTTTAATAAAGTTTCAAGGTCGGTTTTTGTTGAATTAATTCTTAGATCAATAGAAGGTTTTTTATTAAATGCTTTAGCAATTTTTTCGGCTTCTTTAATTCCAAACCATTTAACAAGCTGATTTACAAGCCATAATGGCAAGGACTCAAGATATGAAATTCTTTCAATTTTATCAGAGGGTATTTTGGGGTACTTATTGTGCTCTATTTTTCTAACTGCATTTCGCAATATCGCATTTACGGTTCCTGCCAACTCTTTTAAATCAGTTTTTTTGGCAACCTCCACCGTTGTCGAAATAGAGGCAGAAAATGGAATTTTATTCATTTTTAATAACTGATATAAACCTATATGTAATAGCCATCTCAGTTTTGGAGGTTGTTTTTGATAAGCAATTTTTGCGATATGGTCTATCCAAAGATCAAGAAATTTTCTATATCTTATACATCCGAAAGATAACTCAGTAATAAAAGCTATATCGAGAGAATTAAATTGATAATTTCTTAATACCTTCTCGAGAGCTTGATCAGAAAAACTACCAGAACTAACTTTCAAAAGAATTTCCCAGGATGCTTTCCTTTGTAGGTATCCAATTACCAAAATAGATATATAATCCTATTTATTATTTTAAATATATTCAAAAAATTTAGACAATATTATTGGTTGATGAGTTTAACCAAACAAAACCAAGTATAGATATAAGGGTTAAATTAAATCCTAAAAATAGAAAGATATTAAGTGAATGAATTCTTTCCCTAGAAAATAATCTTTTTTCTTCTTTGTCTTTCATTATTTTATTAAAGTATTTAATTAAGCTTTTAATCTGCAACCAATGTTTATAGAACCTGAATCAATCATTCTTCCTATTTTAAGTGCAATTGATTCTTCCAATCTTGTAAAATTTAATTGATGATTTGTTATCCAATTCAATTCTGAGAAGGTAATAATTCCTGTTAAATTAGTTTTCAAAAAAAGAGAACCGATAGTCATACAAAATTTTAAACTACTTTAAATTAACACCTATCTGTAATATTTCGTAATATTATAATGTTCTCTTAATTTTTCAATTTTAATTTAATTAGAGATTTTTTAAATAATTTTCAGCTATTTTTAAATGCTTGGTTAATTTTTCATCTGACATTTTATCAAGATTTCTTGTCAACATAGATAATCTATATTGTTTTCTAAAATAAATTTCATTATCCTTTATAAATTTCCAAAATAAACCATCCCATATGGTGCACCAATCCCCACTTTTAAAATTAGACATTTTTTTTACATAGTTTGAACTAGATATATATGGTTTCGTTGAAAAAATACCTCCATCACTAAATTGACTCATGCCATAAACATTTGGGACCATTACCCAATCATATGAATCTATGAACATTTCCATAAACCATTTATAAACTTTATTTGGATGAATTCGGCATAAAAGCATAAAATTACCAATTATCATTAGCCTTTCAATATGGTGACAATAACCAAATTTAATTATATTTTTTATAACTATATCTACCGGTTCAATTCCTGTATTACCACTATAAAAGCAATCTGGAATAGGCTTGTCTTCAAAGTTCCAAAAATTACTATTACGCATTTTTGTCCCATATTTTTCATAAACAAGACAAATAAATTCTCTCCATCCAATAATTTGACGTATGAAGCCCTCTAAAGAGTTAATTGGAACTTTATTTTTATTTGCGTAAACCAAGGCTTTTTTTACTATCTCTTCAGGCGTTAATAAGCCACTATTTAAAAGAGGAGAAAGTAGGCTGTGCCATAAAAAAGTATTTTCTTTACAAATAGCATCCTCATAATCACCAAATAAGAAAAATCTATATTCGAAAAAATCATCTAACCATTTATCTGATTCCTCAAAATTAGTTGGATATAAAAAAAATTTACTTTCACATATAAACTTAATATCCATCTTAGCTAGTGATTTTTCAGCCTTTAATACGAAATCATTTTTGAGTAACTTTGGAATATCAGGTATATTAATTTTCTTTGGTAATTTTTTTCTATTCATTTCATCAAAACTCCACTTACCACCTTCGGGTTTACCATCTGATTTTATTAATATCTTCAGACTTTTCCTTTGATTCTCATAAAATCTTCCCATTAAGGGCTTTTTTGTATTTAATTCAAATTGCTCTCTTAGATTCGCCTTAGTAATAAACATTGGAGAAGGGAGAACGTTTAATTCAAGATTATTAACTTTAATAAATTTTTTGATTCTCCTCATTATTAGAAAATCATGAGGATTTATGAGGTTTATTTTTTGGTAATTATCTTTCAGATATTTTGTTAAATAATCAAATGTAGAAATATCATTCTCATTTTCTACGTATAAAACTTTAAAACCTAATTTTTCTAAATATTGCTTATAGGCAATCATTGATGCCCTATGAAAAATTAATTTATTTTTATGATTGATTAATTTGTTAAATCTATCGTTTCCAAAAAATAAGGAATCCTCAAGAATTAAAATTTGGCAATTTAATTTTAATAATTGGCTATTTCTAAAAAGTTGATTTGGGAAAATTAATGATACTTGTCTCATTTTTGCGACTTTTTATTTCTACATCTATTAGAACAATAAATGACATCATCCCAACAGTTTTTCCACTTTTTACGCCATTCAAATGGTCTTTTACAAATTGGACAGATTTTATTTGAAAGGTTTTTCAAAATTTACAATTTCCTCTTATGGTTAGATTTGAATCTAGTTGAATCTTGAAGCGCCATATGCTTAGTATTTCTTCCAGAAACCCTTTTTCTCCAAACTTTGAATGATTTAGGTTTTAGGTTTTTACGCATAATTTTAATAGCATCTTCCTCTTTTAATCCAAATTGATACTCAATAGCTTCAAAAGGAGTTCTATCCTCCCAACACATCTCAATAATTCTATCTATGTCAATATTATTCATATTTACAGGTCACATTCATAATTACAAAGCTTTTCAATATTAGATCTACCTGTAATTTTAAGTCTATTTTTTGCCCAATATTTATAAACTAACTTTAGAACTGGAGATAAAAATTTAATTTTTAAAGGATAATAAACCCAACCTAATCCAATCAATTCATATGAATATGCAAGTACATCTAATCCTTTAATTAACTCACCATTTTCTAAGATTCCATGTAGATTTGACATGGCTTTTGAATATGATATGTTTTTAAAAAACAAAGGGTTATAATCTTTATTATTGATATCTATAAATAAAATTTGATTTGCAATATCTCTATTTTTTAAGAAATTTGTTTCCCTTAAACATAAAGGGCATCCTCCATCGTACAAAAAAGTTAATTTAGTTTTCATATGGTTTATTTAAATATAAAATTTATACAACTAATTTGTGGCTTATAAAGGAAAAATTTATTTCTAACAAAATGTATTTTAGTAGTATTTTTATAAAGCCTTAAGAATCTTGCATTCTAAATTAATAAAATTATCCTATTCTATATATTAATAAACCATTGATTAAGGGATACATCAATGGTTTTAATTTTTTAAATGAACTATTCATCCAATAGATGAACACCTTCACCAATATCTGGAGTGAATTGACAATATTTTTCAAAAACAATACCTACTCCTCTCATTTTTTCTCCTAATTCGTCATTAAATTTTTTCCATTCTTTAGAATTTTGATCTGGCAAATTCCAACCTTGATTTTCCACCATACTTGTTATAACAGTGTAATCCCATTCTATGTAAGCCATTAAATCAAATTTAATTATATTATTATTATAAGCTAATGCATTAAATAAATAATCCAAAATCCGCTTCTTAATTTTTCAATTAATTTTTTAACACTGGTATTCCAAAACTGAATTATATTTTTTCAAATGCATATAATTTAGATAGTATTAAACATTTTTAAATGTCCATTTTGCCTAGAAGATTTAAAAGGATTAAAAATGTTTTAAATTGTCGCATAGAAAACTTAACTGTTTTAGTAGAAAATGTAAATAAGCCTCATAATTTATCAGCTATTTTGAGGACATGTGATGCAGCAGGAGTATTCGAAGCAAACTTTATTAGTGAAACAAATACAGTAAAAACTTTCAATAGTACAGCTCAAGGAAGTCAAAAATGGGTCAAATTAAATAATTTTGAGAGTACTTTATCTGCCGTATCTGAATTAAAAAATAAGAATTTTAAATTATATGGGACTACTCTTAACAGCAAATCAATCGATTATCGAAATTTTGATTATTCTGAAAATACTTGTTTTGTTTTAGGAGCAGAAAAATGGGGACTAAGTAATGAACTTTTATCAATGGTTGATCATTCGATTTTCATCCCTATGCGAGGAATGGTTCAATCTTTAAATGTTTCGGTTGCGGCTTCTATTTTATTATTTGAAGCTATTAGACAGAGAGAAATTAAAGGTATACTTCCGCTAAAAGGGGAAGGTTTAAATCAAAATGAATATCAGAAAACCTTATTCGAATGGAGTTATCCAGAATTAGCTTCTATGTATAAAAAATCTGGAAGAAAATATCCAACTTTGAATGATGAAGGAGAATTTGATCAGACTACAAATAATTAAAATTTTTTAATTTTTCATTTTTCAAAAATAATCTCAAGTTCCTCACCTAAAAAAGAAAGACCTAAAACCAAAAAAAACATTGCTAAGCCTGGAAAAAGAGCAGTCCACCAAACCCCAGTTGGTAGAGCTGCAAGCGCAAGATTTAGGTCGCTCCCCCACTCTGGGACATCTGCAGGGACTCCAAGTCCCAAGAAGCCTAGACTTCCTAAAACTAAAATGGCATCAGCAGCATTTAAAGTTAATAGGATGGGTAAAGGTGACATAACGTTAGGGAGTATATATTTAAAAATAATTGTTTTAACATCCGCTCCAGAAACTATTGCTGCCTCGACATAAGTTTCAGATTTAACTAATATTGTCTGATTTCTAATTAATCTAAAATATTGGGGAGAATAAACAATACATAAAGCAAATGCTGCGTTTAAAATACCCCTACCCAATACAAAAGCAACAACTACTGAAAGTAAGATTACAGGTATCGAGAAAATCGTATCCATTATTAATGAAAAGCATTTATCAAAGATCCCACCCAAATATCCACTTAATAATCCTAATGGCAAACCTATACTTAATGCAAAAATAATAGAAATTAATACTACTTCTATTGCTAAGGATGATGCTTGCAAAGTCCTAAAACAAACATCTCTTCCTAATCTATCTGTCCCGCAAAAGTGTTTGAGTGAGGGGGGAGCAAAAATATCAGTACTCAAATTTGAGAATGAAAAGCCAAAAAAATTGTTAATTTCTAAAAATTTCATAATTAAAACCACGAGAAAATAAAAGAGCACAATTAAAACCCCAGTCTTTCTTATATTTTGACTAACTCGATCAGATAATTTTATATTCAAAATATTTATATAAATGGAATCAATTGAAATATACCTAATTCTATAAAAAATAGCTTTTAATTTTTCATTTGAATAAAATTACTGGTTTAATTTTAAGACTGCCATAAAAGCTTCTTGAGGGACTTCAACTTTACCCATTGCCTTCATCCTCTTTTTACCTTTTGCTTGTTTCTTTAAAAGTTTCTTTTTCCTAGAAATATCTCCTCCATAACATTTAGATAAAACGTCTTTTCGCAAAGCACTTATACTTTCACTTGCAATAATCCTGCTACCTATTGATGCTTGAATAGGTATTTTAAATTGTTGTTTAGGAATAAGTTCTTTTAATTTCTCAACTAAACTTCTGCCAATTCCATAAGCCTTATCTTTATGAACAATAGAAGTTAATGGATCTGCTCTTTCTGAATTTATTAGAACATCTAATCTAACAAGGTCATTCTTTCTATAGCCAATCAAATGATATTCCATTGATGCATAACCTTGAGTTCTACTTTTCATTTGATCAAAAAAATCTGTAACTACTTCTGCTAATGGAATTTCATAAATCAAAGTAACTCGATCTGTTGTTATATATTTCATATCTATAAATACTCCCCTTCTTTCCTGACATAAACCCATTAATGTTCCATTAAATTCATTTGGAGCATAAATTTCCATTTTCACGTAAGGCTCTTCTATTGATTCTCTAAGTTGTGGATCAGGAATTGTAGAAGGATTATCAATAAAGATATGTTCATGCTGATTTAAATTAACCTTGTAGATAACTGATGGTGCCGTTACGATTAGATCCAAGTCATATTCTCTTTCTAATCTTTCTTGAACAATCTCCATATGAAGAAGTCCTAGGAATCCGCACCTAAATCCGAAGCCCATTGCGCTACTGGTTTCGGGCTCATATTTTAAAGCTGCATCAGATAATTGTAATTTTTCAAGAGATACTCTTAAATCTGGGAATTGATCAGCATCAGTTGGGAATAAGCCACAAAAAACCATAGGATTTGCTGTCTTATAACCTGGCAAAGGATCATTTGCAGGTGAATTTAAAAGAGTAATCGTATCTCCCACTCTCGCATCAGCAACTGATTTTATAGAAGCAGCTAAATAACCAACTTCTCCTGCATGCAATTCATCTACTTGCTGCTGATCAGGGGCCATTATTCCTATCTCATCTAGCTCATAATTTTTTTTACTCGCCATTAATAATATCTTTTCTCTTTTATTTAGAGACCCAGATATCACCCTAAAATAAACAATAACTCCTCTGTACGGATCATAATAAGAATCAAAAATAAGTGCCTTTGTAGGTAGTTTAATTTCATCTTGAGGAGGAGGTACTCTTCTTACGATTGCTTCCAAAATATCTTTAATACCAACTCCAGTTTTTGCCGAACAATTTATTGCATTAGATGTATCAAGTCCAATAATTTCCTCTATTTCTTGTTTTATTTTTTCAGCATCAGCACCTGGTAAATCAACTTTATTTAAAACAGGAATTATTTCAAGATTATTTTCTAAGGCAAGATAAACATTAGCTAAAGTTTGAGCTTCTACACCTTGACTTGCATCAACTACGAGTAAAGCGCCTTCACAAGCTTGAAGAGATCTACTAACCTCATAAGAGAAATCAACATGCCCAGGGGTATCTATTAAGTTCAAAACATATTCTTGAGAATCGTCAGCTTTATATTTCATCCTTGCGGCCTGTAACTTGATAGTAATTCCTCTCTCTCTTTCAAGATCCATAGTGTCCAAAAATTGTTCTTGCATATCCCTTTGCTGCACAGTGCCAGTATCTTGGAGCAACCTATCTGCAAGGGTAGATTTACCATGGTCAATATGAGCGATTATGCAGAAATTTCTAATTTTTGAAACCGATATATCAGTCATTTAGAAAGCAAAATTCTCCTCTTATTACATCTTGATTTATACTAGCTGATTAGAATTATGGATGGAAACCAAAAATGGAATTATTTCTTTTTTTTATGTCTTTTATGAAGGTACTGTAATTTTCAGATGCTGATAGTTCTGGATTAATTAAGTCATTTATTTTTTTCTGAAGATTTTGCTTATCGTTTAAAAATAAAACAGATTTTTCTAGAACCTCAATCATTATTGAAACTGCAGTACTTGCTCCCGGAGAAGCTCCTAGCAAAGCAGATAAAGATCCATCAGATGAATTTACAATCTCGGTTCCAAATTTCAAAGTACCACCACCTTCAGTTTTTTTAATTATTTGGACTCTTTGACCAGCATTCTTTAAATACCAATCAGAGGGATTAGCTGAAGGCATCATATTCTTTAAATTCTCAACTCTTGAGTTATGGTTTTTTAATGTTTGTGATATTAGGTAATTAATTAAATCGTTGTTTTTGAAACCAACGTCTAACATAGAAAAAATATTATTCTTTTTAATTGAACTAAATAAGTCGAAGTATGAACTTTCCTTTAGAAATTTTGTTGTAAATCCGGCAAAAGGTCCATATAAAAGAAGTTTTTTATTATCAATCCATCTGGTATCCAAATGAGGTACAGACATTGGAGGCGATCCAATTTCAGCCTTACCATAAACTTTTGAGTTGTGTTTTTCTGTTAGATCTTTTTTCTCACAAATAAGCCATTTCCCACTAACAGGAAATCCACCATAACTCTTTGCTTCTGGAATTTTCGATTTTTGCAAATAATTGATTGTTTTTCCACCAGCACCAAGAAAAACATAGCCAGTTCTAATTGAGGTTTTTCTACCTTCTGAACTAATTTCAAGTTCCCAATTTTTTTTATCAATTTTCTTTAAATCTAATAATTCTGTTTTGTATCTAATTTCAACATTTTTATTTAAAGAAACTAATGACAAATACTCTTTTGTAAGAGCCTCAAAATTAATATCTGTACCTCTACCTATTCTGGTAGCAGCAATTTTAGTAAATGGTTTCCTATCTTTTGTTATTAGAGGAGCCCATGATGAAATTTCATCAAAAGATGTAGAAAATTCCATATCAATAAATTCAGGATTTTCGGTCATTTTCTGAAATCTTTTTTTTAAAAAAGAAATATTATCCTGACCAGAAACAAAGCTAATATGAGGAACAAATTTTAAAAACTTTTTAACATCAATTTTCCCTCCTTCATACAATGAGGCCCATAAAGACATAGATCTTTCAAAAGAACGATTTATTGAGAGCGCTTTATCTATTTTTATATTTCCTTTTTCATCTAAAGGGGTATAGTTTAATTCGCAATTAGCAGCATGTCCTGTTCCTGCGTTATTAAAAGCGCCAGTACTTTCACTTCCTGGAGCATTTAATTTTTCTATAATAAGTAACTTTATATCAGGTAAAACTTCTGAAATTAGAAGGGCTAAAGTACTGCTCATTATCCCTGCGCCTACTAAGACTGCATCGAAGTAGCTACTGTCATTAGTGGGATTTTGAAATGAAGTCACAACAGAAAATTATCTTTTTTGCAATTAATCAAATTTCTTTCTAGGCTTATTATAAAGTTAAACCAAAATTATGAGTACTGAAACACTCTCGCTGACAAACGAAAATGTAGAAAAAGTCCTTGACGAGCTAAGACCTTTTTTAATATCTGATGGAGGTAATGTAGAGATCGCAGAAATAGATGGTCCAATTGTCAAAGTCAGACTTCAAGGGGCATGTGGTAGTTGTCCAAGTAGTACTATGACTTTAAAAATGGGTATTGAAAGAAAGTTAAAAGAAATGATTCCTGAAATAAGCGAAGTTGTCCAGGTTTTATAAAAATTTACTGAAAATATACTACTTAGTTTTTAATTCCTTTAACAAAGATGATTCCATATCAAGGCAATCAATTGGAAGTCCTTGCCCAATAGCGATTAAAAGTGGTGCAAGAATTCCTAGAGTAAAAACTAAATTTGATTGGCATACATCATATTTACTCAAAGTAAAAGTTATCAAATAAATAATTGAAAAATACGCATGTAGGGAAAAAAATTCTCTTGGCTTTAGGACTGGCCACCTTAAAGTATTTCCCAAGAAATATAAAAAACCTGTCATAAAAATAGTTACATGTATATTAAACCAAATATAAACATAATCCTTTTTAGAGACTATTTATAAAAAAATTTACTTAAGATAATAATTAAAAAAACATTAAATCTTCGTTTCTATTTGTAAAAGCTAGACATACCTAGAAAAATAGGTTTATAATTGTTTTGTAGCAATCGCTACTTTTTCGTTCACCCTCATTTGAGGGCGCAGTTCGAGTCATACCATGGAACGGGGGATGGCCGTGTTGTCACATCGAATCATGACTACTTTAACTTACAGAGGTAAAAACTACGTTCAAAACAAAGAAGCTGTTAAAAAGCAACTTGTTGAACTTACCTATAGAAGAAACGTATACACCAACAGAATGGATGACGCTTCTTCAAGTAATGAAAAAGCAGAATTAAATTACAGAGGTGTAAATTACACTAAATAATTTAATTTTAAAAGAACATGCCCCTTTTTCAGGGGCTTTTTTTTTGGCTATATTTATCAAGAGTCCTTTTAAAAATATGTCTGAAAGTTGCTGTAATACAAACCCATCGAATAAAGCACCTAATCAATTCGATCATAAAGATGCGATTCAAGAAAGATATGGGTCAGCCGCACTAGAAAAAGAAACTTGTCTTTGTACACCAGTTGGTTTTAATCCCGTTTTACTGGAAGCAATTCCTCAAGAGGTTATAGAAAGAGACTATGGATGTGGTGATCCAACAAAATATGTTAAAAAAAATGATATTGTCTTAGATCTTGGAAGTGGTAGCGGCAAAAATGCTTTTATTTGTGCCCAAATTGTTGGAAAAGAAGGGCGAGTTATTGGAGTTGACCAGAATCCTGAAATGCTTTCTCTATCTAGATCAGCCTCTAAAGAAGTTACAAAAAATATAGGTTTCAATAATACAGAATTTCTTGAAGGATCAATAGAAAATCTTGACGAATTAGATAAAGATTTAAATCCATTAATCGCTGACAAATCAGTTGATATTATTTTAAGTAATTGCGTTTTAAACTTGGTAAGTCAAGAATCTAGAAATAACCTTCTAAGAAATATAAAAAGAGTTTTAAATGATAATGGAAGAATTGCAATTAGCGATATTGTCTCTAACAAAAAAGTCCCTTTAAGATTGCAAAATGATCATGATCTATGGACAGGATGTGTTAGTGGAGCATGGTATGAGCCAGATTTTATAAGTGATTTTAAAGAACTTGGTTTTAAAAATTTAGAATTTGCAGAAAGGAGTGATGAACCTTGGAAAGTTATTGAAGATATTGAATTTAGAACAGTAACTTTAGTTGCAAATATTTAAAAAATTCATGAGTTAACTAACTTAATTTTTCCATGAGAAATGATTTAAGAAACCAAATACCGGCATTAAAAAATAAATATTATTTCAACTACGGAGGTCAAGGACCATTACCTAAATCTTCGCTAAAAGCTATAGTTAAAACTTGGGAAATAATTCAAGATTTAGGACCATTTACCGATGATATGTGGCCTTTTATCTATAGAGAAATATTGACCACGAAAAGAATTATTGCGCAAAAATTAGGTGTTAATTCAAAGAATGTAGCTTTATCCGAAAATATTTCTTCCGGTCTGATTTTGCCATTATGGGGAATAAAAGTAGAAGAGGGAGAAGAGTTATTAATAAGTGACTGTGAACATCCTGGAGTAGTGGCTGCAAGTCGAGAATTTTGCAGAAGAAATAAATTAATATTCAAAATTTTACCAATCCAAAAAATTAAAAATCTAAACGACGAAAATATAATTTTAGAAATTTTAAAAAATCTAAATAGTAAGACTAAGATCCTCATTATTTCTCATATTTTATGGAACTTTGGATATAAAATTCCTTTAAAACAAATTTCTATCGAACTAAAAAAAAATCGAGAAAATTCTTATTTACTTGTTGATGGTGCTCAAACCTTTGGGCACATAAAAATTGAAAAAGAAGTCTTTTATTCTGATTTATATTCAATAACTTCTCATAAATGGGCATGTGGACCAGAAGGACTTGGAGCAATTTATGTCTCAGATAGATTTATTTATGAAACAGATCCAACAATAATTGGTTGGAAATCATTAAAAAAAGAACAAGGCATTTATGAGCCTTCAGATAATATTTTTCATGATGATGCAAGGAAGTTTGAAGTAGCTACCTCTTGTATACCTTTACTTGCAGGTCTTCGGACTTCTTTAGATCTTTTGGATAAAGACTGCCATGAAAAAGAAAAAAGCAAAAAAATAAAAAGATTAAGTGAGAAACTTTGGGATAAATTAAATCAATTAAACGGAGTTGAATTAGTTTTAGAAAAAAAATATTTAAATGGGATAGTTAGTTTTAACATCGAAAATATTGAAGATAAGGATAAATTTGTGAAGAAACTTGGAGAAAAGAAAATTTGGATTAGAGTTTTAGAAGATCCAAAATGGTTTAGAGCATGCGTACATCAAATGACTACAGAAGCTGAGATTGATTTACTTTCTAAAGAAATAAAAAAAATATTAACTTAAAGATCTATTGATATAAAGATAAAATTTAGTTCACCAAGGTATCTCCGAACTGTCCCATGCAATAAATTTTCCAGTAGATGCTGGAGTTTGATTTTTAATAATATTGATTAAAAATTGGGATGATTTTTCTTTACTAAATAATTTATGTTCTGGAACAAATTTATGAAAAGGTCTTGATAAACCAGTGTCTACTGTTCCTGGATGAAGCAATGTAATAGTAGCCTTTGGAAAACGTCTGGCCCACTCAACACTTAAAGATTTAAAAAACTGATTCTGGGCAGATTTTGCAGCTCTATATGAATACCAACCTCCAGTTTTATTATCTCCAATGCTTCCCACTCTTGCACTTATACTTGCAAAATTAAAATCAATATCTTTTGGTATAAATTCTTCAATAGTTTTAGCTAATAAAATAGGAGAAAAGGCATTTATTGAAAAACTTTCCATCATATTTTTTTTATCAAGATGTTGCAATCTTTTTTCTGGTTGAAGAGAATCACTATGAAGTCTCCCTGTAGCGTTAATGACTAGTCTTAATTTTGAAGGATGATTTGCTATTTTATTTTTCAACTGCAAAAGTGATTGAGAATCCTCAATATCTAATTCCCAAAAAGAATTAAATTCGCTTTTTCTTCCACATAAAAAAACATCTAAGTTTTTTTCAGTTTCGCTCAAATCTTTAGCTATTTGCGTTCCAATTCCACCTGCGCCTACGATTAAGGCTAACCCTTTCATTTTATAAAAAATTACTTACTCGATTCTAAGAAACTTTTCTTGTAATTTGCGTAAAGTTCTTTCTAATTTGATAAGCAAATTTTATTAAGATTTACTTTTTTCTTTTAATAATTCTTGAGCTATTTTTCTATCATCAAAATCAATCACTTTATCATTGAGAATTTGATAGTCTTCATGTCCTTTTCCTGCAATTAAAACAATATCGTCTTTATTAGCAACTTTTATAGATTCATTTATTGCTTTAAATCTATCAATATAAATTGTTATTTTTTCTCTTTTTTCTATACCCATCAAAATATCATTTACTATCTTTTGCGGTTCTTCTGATCTTGGATTATCTGAAGTTATAAACACATGATCAGAAAACTCTGCAGCTATTGATCCCATTAAAGGCCTTTTACTACGATCTCGATCTCCTCCACAGCCAAAAACAGTAATGAGTTTACCTTTACAAAGTTTTTTAATTGATTGCAAAACTTTTTTTAATCCATCAGGCGTATGAGCATAATCAATAATTACTGTTGGAAGTGATCTTGTAACGTCATCATTATTAATTTCTATTTTCTCCATTCTCCCAGGAGCACCAGGAAAAGATTGTATTAACTTTGATAAATCTTTTAAAGAGAAATTCAGTTTATACAAACTTGTTATTGCTTGAATCGCATTCATTAAATTAAATTCACCAACAAGTGGAACAAAAAGTTTAATTTTTTCCTTTGGTGTATGAAATATACAGGTGGAGCCACTTTCAGTAAATTTTTTATCTGTTACGAAAAAAAATTCATCATTTTCAAATTCACTATTGGTAATCTTTGTAGAGACTAATGAAGATCCTTTTTCAAGATCAGATGATAATTTAAATACCCAAGGGTCATCATGATTTAATACAGAAATTCCATCCTTTTCTGTTAAGTAAGGTGGGAAAAATAATTTTCTTTTTGTTTGAAAATAAGATTCCATATCTGAGTGATAATCAAGATGATCTTGAGTTAAATTAGTAAAAATAGCCGCCTCAAATTCGCAGCCTGATATCCTGTTTTGAGCAATAGAATGAGAACTTACCTCTAATATCGCAAATTCAGATTCTGCCTCAACAGCATCGTTTAATTTCTTTTGAAGTTTGTCAGCGAAATCAGTCGTATGTGAAGCCACTTCAGAAAAGCCAGGCCATCTATTGAATAAGGTCCCAAATAATGCAGTCTTTTTCCCTAATTTTTTTAAAAGATATTCCAATAAAAAAGTAATTGTCGTTTTTCCATTTGTACCCGTAACTCCAATAAGTTTAAGTTTTCTTGAAGGTCTATTCCAAAACTCAGCGACTATTTGACCAAAAATATAATCTAAATTCTCCTCTAAAACCAAAATCCTTTCTCGATCAATAGATCCAATTTTCTTTTTTGCAGCAGATCCAATAATGGCAGCATCTGCACCATTTTCAATTGCCTCAATACAATAGTTTCCTCCATCAACATTTAAACCAGGCATACCTAAAAATAAAGTTCCTTTTTGTACTTCTTTAGAGTTAAAAGAAATATTATTGATTTCATGATCGATTAATTCTAATGAAGGAATAATTCCTACCAAATCTAAAAGTTTACGTAATTTTATAGATCTCATATAAAAAAATTATTTCTTCAGAATGGTATTAATATTTTTTTGAAACCAATTCTTTAATTGATCATCTTTTAATCTTGGAGAAATACGAGGCAATTCTATAATTTCCTTGGATCTAATTCCTTCAACAGCAATAACAGGTACTTCATAATCATATTTTTTGTATTTATCTTTATATAAGTCGACCCTATCAATATCAATTTCTTGAAGCTCCTCTAAATTGGGGAATAACTCATTAAGATTTATTTTTGCAAGTTTGTTTTTTAATGAATCACAAAGGCAACATCCCTGCCTAACAAAAATAAATATTTTCATTCATTTAATCAGGCACAGGGTCGCATCCACAGGGAGTTAAAGGATGACATCTGCTTAATCTTCTTAAAGTTAACCACCCTCCCTTCCAAGGACCGTGTCTAGTAATTGCCTCGTATCCATAAGAGCTGCAACTTGGAATAAATCTACATCTTGGTCCAAAAAAAGGAGAAAACCACTTTTGATAGAACGAAATCAAAAAAAGAAGTATAGAAGTAATTGATTTATTAATGGTTTTGAACACTTTAATGTTGTAAAATATTAACTCAGTAGTATTTAGTTTAATTGAATTTAATCAATTATCCAATTTATTGCAATTTTCTATTTTATTTAAAATTATGTCAAGATACCGCGGCCCCAGATTAAGGGTTACGCGTCGCTTGGGAGAACTACCAGGTCTCACCAGGAAGGCTTCAAAGAAGTCTAATCCTCCAGGTCAGCACGGCCAAGCCCGTCGCAAGCGATCAGAATATGCAATTCGTTTAGAAGAAAAGCAGAAACTTAGATTTAATTATGGAGTTTCTGAAAGACAACTAGTACGTTATGTAAAAAAAGCAAGAGCTCAAGAAGGATCTACAGGAACTAACCTGCTAAGACTTTTAGAAAACAGACTAGATAATGTTTGTTTTAGATTAGGTTTTGGAGGTACTATTCCAGGCTCAAGACAATTAGTAAATCATGGCCATGTAACTGTTAATGGTAAGGTTCTTGATATTGCTGGTTATCAATGCAAAGCAGGCGATGTAATCGGAATTAAAGAAAGCAAAGCAAGCAAAAAACTTGTAGAAGGTAATATAGAGTTTCCTGGATTAGCAAATGTCCCCCCTCATCTTGATTTAGACAAACCTAAATTAACTGGGAAAATAACTGGGAAATGCGATAGAGAGTGGGTGGCTCTTGAAATAAACGAACTACTAGTTGTTGAATATTATTCAAGAAAAGTTTAATAAAACTTTTCTTTGGATTATTAAATCTCTTATTAAAAAAAATGAGAGATTTTACTTAATTCTTATTTTTAAAAATAATGGGAAATAAGAAAAATAATATTAAAAAGCCTGGTGTTAAGACCTTATCTATTCACCATGGAGAAACTTTTGCAGAAGATACTGGATGTGTTATGCCTCCTATTTTTTCTACATCTACTTTTAAACATGGAAATAAAGATAATTTCGACTACACCAGATCAGGCAATCCAAACTTTAGAATTCTAGAAAACATACTTAAATCAATAGAAGATTCTAAATACTGTACGGTTTTTGGATCCGGAATTAGCGCGGTAACTGCAATTGCATCGACACTAAAATCAGGAGACAAGATACTCTGCGAGTCAAATCTCTATGGTTGTACAGTGAGGATGTTTGAAAAAATTTTCAAGAAATTTGGACTAGAAGTTTTATACACAGATTTTACAAATAAAAATAATATCAAAAAGATTTCAAACCTCGAGCCAACCTTGATATGGCTTGAGAGTCCAACTAATCCACTTTTGAAAGTTCTTGATATTAAGGCTATTTGTGATGAAGCAAATAAACTCAAGTTATCAGTAGTTGTAGACAACACCTTCTCTACAGCACTTATTCAAAAACCATTAGACCTTGGTGCAACACTATCGCTTGTAAGCACAACAAAATTCATTAATGGACATAGTGACGCACTTGGTGGAGCAGTACTGACAAATAATGAGGTATGGAATAATAAGATGCTTTTCTCTCAAAAAGCTCTCGGGCTTCAACCATCTCCTTTTGATAGTTGGCTCATTACGAGAGGAGTAAAAACTCTTCCTTTAAGAATCGAACAACAAACTCAAAGTGCAGCATTTATTTCTGAAGAATTAGAAAATCATAAAATAATTAATAAAGTAATTTACCCTTTTAATCAAGAACATCCGCAATTTAATTTAGCAAAATCACAAATGCAATCTGGAGGTTCGATGATCACTCTGAAATTAAATTTAAATAAACAGGATACCTTTAAATTTTGCAAATCTCTCAAATATTTCTCGCTAGCAGAAAGCCTTGGAGGAGTTGAAAGTTTAATTTGTCACCCTGCAACAATGACTCATGCTTCCGTTGATGAGCAAACAAAAAATCTTCTTGGGATAGATGATGCTCTTGTCAGATTATCAATTGGATGTGAAGATACAAACGATTTAATCTCGGACATTTTATTTGCTTTAAATAAGTTTTGAAAATTGAGAGATTTACTTAAAAACCCTATATGGAAAAATTTAGAGTTGGGACATGCAATTCCTGATAGTATGCATGCCGTTTCTGTAGCATTACCAACTTGGAATGATGTAATAAATTATGAGGAAAAGAATCCAGAATGCATGAAATTATTAAAATCCATTTACCCAAGGTTCGGGCTAAACCCAATAGTGAAAAGATTATGCGAAAAAGTAAAAAAGGAAAATTATTACAACAATAAAAGTATCTGGCCATATCCGAATGAAAGCATAGCTTTTAAAGCTAAAAAATACATTGATAGAAATACTTCTGAACAATTTTCATTAATAGAAAAAAGAAATAATTTAGCTTTCTTACTAACTGAAAAAGAAGGAAGTATTTATGCAAAATATTTTTGGCAACATACTGGTCTTGGTATATCTTCAAGAACTGCTGCAATAGAACTAGGTCTTGAAGATTGCCCTCCAAAATCTTACGTAAATGAATGTTCTCAAAGAATAAAAAATAGAATTTCTAAATCTACAAAAATTAGTTCTAATGATATTCACTTAACTTCATCAGGAATGTCTGGATTGCATACATCATTAGAAATCATATATAAATTATTTCCAACTAAACCAACACTCCAAATTGGTTTTCCATATGTAGATGTACTTAAATTACCAATGAATATTTTTCATGGAGCCAAGTTAATTACAGAAGAAAATTGCGTGGATATTGAATCAGAAATCAAAAGAATAAATCCATCAGCATTAATTATTGAATTACCAAGTAATCCAATGCTCAAATGTGTAAACATTAAAAAAATTTCAAAAATAGCAAAAAAGTTAAATATCCCCTTAATTGTTGATGATACAATTGGTTCAAATTTAAATATAAATTCCCTAGAACATGCAGATATAGTTTTTACTTCACTTACGAAAATTTTTTCAGGTAGTGGTGATATTCTTGCCGGATCATTAATACTAAATCCAAAAAGCAAATGGATTGATCAGTTTAGAAAAGCATTAAAAGAGATTAATCTTCCAATACTTTCCGATGGAGATATAGTTTATCTAGAAAAAGTTAGTAGAGATGTAAATCAAAGAGTTTTTGAACAAAATAAGGCATGTTTAGAATTAAAAAAAAGATTAGAGACACATAGCGCGATTAAAAATATTTTCCATCCTGAAAATTGTCCAAATTTTAATTCTTTACTTACTTCTGACGGGGGATACGGCTGCTTATTATCGTTTGAATTAAATGGAGGATTGAAAAAAGCTAAAATTTTTTATGATTCTCTGCAAGTATCTAAAGGACCTAGTTTAGGTACAAAATTTACTCTAGTTTGTCCTTATGTTTTGCTAGCTCATTATGAAGAATTGGATTGGGCTGAAAGTTTTGGTATACCTTCGCACCTTATTAGAGTATCAGTTGGATTGGAAGACCAAGATCAATTATGGAAAACCTTTTCTGAAGCACTAAATAATTTATAAATTCCTAGTATTTACCGTATAGAAACTTATATACTTTTTTCTGAATAATAGTTAGTATTAAAATATATTTTCTCAATATATAAATGGCAAAAATTTATGAGGACAACAGTTTTGCTATTGGAAACACTCCATTAGTAAAATTAAAATCAGTTACTAAAAACGCTAAAGCTACAGTACTTGCAAAAATTGAAGGTAGAAATCCTGCCTACAGTGTCAAATGTAGGATCGGCGCAAACATGATATGGGATGCAGAGAAAAGTGGGAAGCTTACAAAAGACAAAACAATTGTTGAGCCAACTTCTGGAAATACAGGAATTGCTTTAGCTTTTACTGCTTCAGCAAGAGGTTATAAACTAATCCTTACAATGCCAGAATCCATGTCAATTGAAAGAAGAAGGGTTATGGCAGTGTTGGGTGCTGAAATTGTTTTAACAGAGGCATCTAAAGGTATGCCTGGAGCAATAGCTAAGGCTAAAGAAATTGCAGAAAGTAATCCTTCTCAATATTTCATGCCAGGTCAATTTGATAATCCAGCAAACCCTGAAATTCATTTCAAAACTACTGGACCAGAAATCTGGGATGATTGCGATGGTGAAATTGATGTTTTAGTTGCAGGGGTTGGAACTGGCGGCACAATTACAGGAGTTTCAAGATACATTAAGCAAGAGAAGGGTAAAAATATTACTTCTGTAGCTGTAGAACCCTCACATAGTCCTGTAATTACACAGACAATGAATGGAGAAGAGGTTAAATCTGGGCCACATAAAATTCAAGGTATCGGAGCAGGATTTATTCCTAAGAATCTTGACTTATCAATTGTTGATAAGGTTGAACAGGTAACAAATGACGAGTCAATCGAGATGGCTCTTAGATTAGCAAAAGAAGAAGGTCTATTAGTTGGGATATCATGTGGAGCTGCTGCTGCTGCTGCTGTTAGATTAGCTGAACAAGATGAATATGCGGGGAAAACCATCGTAGTCGTTCTACCTGATTTAGCAGAGAGATATTTATCATCAATTATGTTTACTGAAGTTCCAAGCGGAATAATTCAAGAACCAGTCAAAGCCTAAATCTATTTTTCTCCATTAATGAATCTGGTGAAATATACATAGCATCGCCATAAGAGAAAAATCTAAATTTTTCTTTTATGGCTTTTTTATACAAATCCAATAATCTTTCTCTTCCAATCATTGCGCTTACTAATAGTAATAATGAACTTTTAGGAAGATGAAAATTAGTTAATAATCCATCAACTACCTTAAATTTATAACCTGGCTTAATTACTAAATCCACGTACTTCGCTATGGGAAGAAAGTCATTAATTTCGCTAGAATAACAACTTTCAAGAGCTCTTACGCTAGTTGTCCCAATAGCAATTATTTTTCTATCTGTTTTCTTTATTCTTTTTATTTCCTTCACTACTTCCTCATTAACACTTACCCATTCTTTATGAAGTTTTAAGTTACTTAAATCTTCTTGATCAATTGGTTTGAATGTTCCATAACCCACGTGCAAAGTTATCGGTAAGATTATTACTCCTTTTTTCTTAAGATTGGAAATAAGACTTTTGCTTAAGTGTAAACCAGCAGTTGGCGCAGCAACTGCCCCTGGATCAGTTGCATACTCAGTTTGATAACTGTTCTCATGAAAAGATTCTTCTTCGGAATTTTTTATATAGGGAGGGAGAGGTATTTCCCCGTATTTATCAAGAAGCGCATTCATTGAATTGAGATCAATTATATTTTCCGGGAATTTAATAAATCTCCCTCCGGTTTCTTCATCAACCCCATCAACAATCAAATTAATATCTTGTGCAGAAGGAATTTTTAATTTAAATTTTAATTTTCTATTAACTTTTAACTTTTTCGCTGGCTTTGCTAAACATAACCAAACACATTCATGAGACTTTTCCAAAACCAATAATTCGACTAATGTCCCATTTTCTAATTCAACCCTTAATCTTGCCTTCATTACTTTGGTATTATTTATAATTACTAGATCACCCTCTCTTAATTCATCTAAAAGATTCTTGGTAAATTTATTAGTTGAGCAATTCTCTTCCAGGAATCTATCTCTAACAATCATCAATCTTGATTCATGCCTTATTTCAGAAGGTTTACTGGCAATTAATAAAGGATCAAGTTGGTAATCATACGCTTCAAGTCTATAATCTTTTTCATCATTATCAATTTGAGAAGTCAATTAAATCTAAGATACAAGTGTCTCCGGTACATTTTCAATTAAAGAAGCCAGGTCTTTTAAGAATGAAGCGCCATCAGCTCCATAGATCACTCTATGATCAGCTGTTAGGTTTACTTGCATTATTTTTTTAACAGATATTGAACCATCATTGTTAGCAACAACAGTTGGTTTGGATGATGCTATGGCTAAAATAGCACCGGTACCGGGAGGAAGAATTGCGTCAAATCTATCAACCCCAAACATACCAAGGTTAGATAAAGTAAAGGTCCCCGTCGAGTATTCATCTGGTTCTAATTGTTTTGATCTTGATCTTTTTACGAGATCTTTCCATTCTCTAGATAATTCAAATAAATCAGTATTACAGGGTTCTTTTAATACGGGAGTTATTAATCCGCCATCTTCCATTGCGACAGCAACAGCAATATTTATACTTTCTGGATAAGAAATTCCATTTTCTGAAAAACTAGAGTTGACTTGGGGATGTTTCTTAAGTGTCTTAGCAACTGCCTTAACTAGTAAAGCAGTCATAGTAACTCCATTCTGTTTAACCTTTTTGTAGAAATTATCTAATTTTTCAGTATTTATAGAGTATCCCACCCTAAAACATGGAACATCTAAACTAGATTCCATATTTTTATTTACCGCTTTTTGTAGGGTATTAAATTGAACTGTTTCTCCAGGATTACCAAAACTATTTCCAGATGTTTCTGATTTACCTTCAGCTTGTAAATTTGCGCCAGGAACACTTGCAGGAGAACTGCCCTCTCCTATCCATGGTATGGAAACAGGTTGACCATTAGCTTTTAAAATATCATCGGCTTGAATTCTTCCGTGAGGTCCAGATCCGTTAACTTTTGCTAAGTCAACACCCATCTGAGAAGCAAGTTTTTTAGCTCTTGGAGATGCAATTATCCTTGAAGAAACATTACTTGTAGCAGCATTAATGTGATAGCTATTGAAAGATGGAGTTGGCTTTTCACTCTTTAAGACGACTTCTTTTTCTTCTTTTTTGATATTTTCAGTCTGAACTACTGATTTCTCTTCGGTATTATTACTTACCAATTCAAGTTGGTCTGAAGTAGAGACCTCGGGTTGATTGCCTTTATTTTGTTCTTGAACAGAAGCTATCTCATCCTCATTTTCTACAATAAGTCCTATAGTTTCCCCTACTGGTGCAGTGCTGCCGGCAGGCATCAAAACTGCCGCAAGATATCCATCTTGAAAAGATTCAACATCCATATCTGCCTTGTCAGATTCAACAACTAAGACAGATTCGCCTCTTTCAACCTTATCTCCAGGATTTTTCAACCATTCCACAATCTTACCCTCCGTCATAGTAGAACTCAAGGCAGGCATGAATATTTCGTGAGACATAAGAAATTTGTTATTACATAAGTTTCAAGGGATTTCTACCAAACTTTCTAAAGTTTTTATGATTAAGAACCCCTTAAACTATTGTTTTAATTATACGAAATCATGTTCACAGTGGGAACTCTTAAAACTTAAGAAAGTAATAATTAAGTGCGATTAGAATTTAAAATTTTTCTAAATTAAGATTTATTTTTATCCAAAAAACTAACTCTTTTCTTCAATTATTATCTATAGATTGAATAATTCCATCTTTAACAGTAATTGAGACTTGCATTTTTTCAATAAGATTATCCCCCACAGTGACATCACAAAAACTATCTACTTGCCCTTGATCAACAATTTCATCCATCTTTAATTCGCGAACTTGACTCTGTTGTTGAAGTAGATTTCTTTTTTGTTCTTCAATTTCACTTCGTTTTGCTGCAACTTGTTGTTGTACCTGACTAACCTGTTCTTGAACCCTTGGATCTAAAGGATTAACAGACTGGGATCTAATATTGTTTACTATTTGTTGCCCCTCTTGTTCAAGTTGAGATAATTGTTGGTCAATGTTTGAGATTGCTTTGCTTAATTCTTTTTCAGCATCTTCCTTCCAAGTTGGTGTAACTATAGCTTTTATAGCTATGGAGCGTTTTATCGATATTGAGTTTTTTGTTTCCATAAAAAATAAAATTACCTTCTAAATATAGATAGAACAAATCAAATTTTCTTATTAAATTTGTTTTCATACATATTTTCTATTTGTAATGAATAATGTTTTTCGATTTCTTTTCTTTTTTGTTTAAGAGTTTGCGTTAATAAACCATTTTCTAAAGTAAAAGGTTCTACAAAATAACAATCTAATATTTGTTCTTCTAATCTTGCTCCTATTCGACACTTAAGCAAATTATTAATTTGTGATTTAAAAAATGTAGAAATATCATTATTCTGATTTAATTTTGATAGGTCTTCTTCCAAGAACTTATTTTTAACCACTTCTACATTAGGCACTACAAGGGCTGTTAAACATTTCTTATCTTGTCCCACTAGTTGAACCTGATTAATAAATTCAGAACTAAGGATTTCGGTCTCTAGCGGATTTGGTTCTATATTTTCACCGCTTGATAGCACTATTGTATCCTTGGCTCTTCCTGTTATGAAAAGAGAACCATTTGGTATAAGAAAACCTAAATCACCAGTATCAAACCAACCATCTTTAGATAAGACATCTTTTGTTGCTAATTCATTATTAAGATAACCTTTCATTACTTGTGGTCCCTTAACAAGAATTTTCCCGACTTCTCTGAACTTTAGAATCTTTTTTTTATCATCATTTACTATTTTGATTTCTGTAAATGCTAAAGGCTGACCAGATGAGCCTCTAACATTTAATTCTCTTCTCCTACAAGTTAATACTGGAGAAGTTTCTGTCAGTCCGTATCCCACCAAAACATCTACACCTAGAGATTCAAAAAAAAGATCTACGTGTTCTGGCAAAGCACCTCCGCCGTTAATAGGAAATCTAAGTTTTTCCCCGCAGAGTTGTCTAAGAATATTCGGCCATAAAAAAATAGTGGACAATTTATGAAGAGGGTATCGAGAAATAACAGAACCTAGTAGGGGGATTTTTGATTTAAAAGTTATTTGATTGATATCTAAATTTCTTATCTTGCTTAGACTTCTCTTAAAAACTGAACTATTACTTATCAAAAACTTTATGAGTTTTTGCTTCTTGTAGGGCATTTTTTTCAAAGCCTGAAAAAAACCATCATGTATTGCCTCCCATAGTCTTGGTACAGTTGCCATTACAACTGGTTTTATTTGTGTAATATCATCTTTCAGAAATTTTGGAATTGTATAGTATTGAGAACAACCACATGAAAAAAAGAAGTATTCAGCACTCCTCTCATAAGAATGCCATATAGGTAACACGCTTAATACAGTAGTTCCAGGCTTTGGGTCAGCGATATAGGCTAAATTAATTATTTGATGTAAGAAATTTGCATGAGTTAAGGGCACACCTTTCGGTTTTCCTGTTGTCCCAGATGTGTAAAGAATAGTAGCAACATCATCAATTTTTGGATTAAATTTTTCAATAATATTATTTTTTGAATTTTCTTTTTCTCCTGCACTTATAAATTGATTCCAACTTATTAAACTTTCAAATAGTTCATCTTCTAAATTAATTATAAATTTCAGTCTTTTTTTTAATTCTTCTTTGTTTTCTAACTTTAGCCAAATTTCCTTAGATTGAACTATTAATCCTACTGAATTAGAGTGCTCAATAATATATTCTAATTCTATATAAGGAGAATTTATACCCCTTACTGCATTTATAGCACCTAAACGCATTAAGCCTTGATCGACTAATAGCCATCTTGGAGAATTTTCAGATATTACAGTAACTACATCCCCTTTTACTAACCCATAATTTTTAAACGATGAAGAGACTTTTGTTATCAAGTCTGCTAGCTCAGAATAAGAGAATTTTTCTTTGTATTTACCTCTTAAATCGCAAACAGCTAAAGTATTACCACATTTCAATTTTAGATTTTCCCAAATTTGATCTATATGATTAAGTTTCTCAATAAAATCTCTATTTTTAGCAAATTTATCCTTTTTAGAAAGAGGTTTGGCTGAAGGCCAATACGCTAAGTCTTCCATATTAAATTAATTTTGAAATTTTAATTTCTATTTTGATACAAAATCAAAATTAAATTCTTCCTGAATAATCTTTTTAACAATTCTCTTGACTTCTTGAATATTAAAATTTTTGTTGTAATCAATCATATTTGCCATAAGACAATTCTCTATTCCGCAAGGAACAATTTTTTTAAAGTTTTCTAATTCGCAGTCAATATTGATTGAAAATCCATTGATCGTAATCCATCTTTTACAACCAATTCCAATTGAAGCAATTTTCTTATTTTCTATCCAAACACCAGTAAAACCTTTTCTAGAATGACAAACTATATTAAAAGTTCCAAGAATTTTTATAATGATTTCTTCAATTTTTCTTAAATACCAATTTAAATCTTTATTAAAATTTTTCAAATCTAAAACCAAGTAAGTTACTAGTTGTCCTGGCATATGACAAGTAACCTCACCACCTCTATCAATCTTAAAAACATCATATTTATCATCATTCATAGAAAATAGTAAATTATCGTAATTAGATCCTCTACCTAACGTATAACAGAGTTGATGCTCCCCTATCCAAATAAAAGCAGGATTGGAGTTATCTGAAATCAATGCCTCTTGATATTCTTTTTGTAATTTATAAACATCATTGAAAAATGAAATTTTATCAGGATGTTTAATTATTGCTGTTCTATTAACCATATTTAAGTAGATTTAGAAAGTAAGAAAATATTTTTAGATTAATTATGAAAATTGTAATTCATGGAAAGAATCTTCAGCTCACTGGAGCATTAAAAGAATATACTGAGGCAAAGATAGAAAAGGCAACTCATCACTATAAGGATATCGTTAAAGAAGCCGACATACACCTTTCAATAGAAAAAAACCCAAGAGTCTCCTTCCAAACTGCAGAAGTTACTATTTTTGCGAATGGTACTGTAATAAGGGCTGAAGAAAAAACTGAAAATTTATATTCAAGCATTGATTTAGTTTCAAATAAACTTTGTAGAAAATTACGTAAATATAAAGAAAGAAACAATAAAACAATTCATAATAATCAATTTAAAAATAAAGAGTCTTTACCAATTGAAAGTATGGAATCAAGATTTTTAGATAAAGCTTTACTTAAAGAGGGAATGAAAGGGAGTCTACCTGAGCCATCTATAAAAAATAAATACTTTGAAATGAATCCAATTTCATCAGAAGAAGCAAGAAAACAATTAGATCTAATTGATCATGATTTTTATGTTTTTCGAAATAAGAACAATAATCAACTTCAAGTTATATATAAGAGGAATCATGGAGGTTATGGACTGATTCAATCTAAATAACTTTGCAATGCCCAATATTAAATATGAATTAAACGAGAAAATTCATGCAATTATTATTAACCCCTATCTAACCTGGGAGGATTTCTGTGCGAATTGCAATTTAGTAAAGAAATACAATATCAAAAATATTTCTACATCACTGAATAATTTAGCTTATTTAAAAAACTGTTTAGATAGTTATAGCGCAAACATAAACGCACTCATTTCTTACCCTTTAGCAGATATACCAGTTTCATTTATTGAAGAATTAGTTTGTTTCGCAAAAGATGAAGGTGCAAATGGAATTGAATATATCCCAAACTTTATTAATTTATCCAAAGGAAATTTAGAAACTTTCGCTGCTGAAATTGAAAAAGTTAAGTTAACGGGATTACCAGTTTCAATAATCATAAATAAATCAAAGCTAAAAGAAGAAGTTTTTTTCAATGCGATAGAAATATCTTTGGAATTAGGAATAAGAAATTTTCAATTAGGGGACGGGTTTGGGCCTCTTATTAAATCGAATGATGTAGCAGAAATACTAAAAACAATAGGCTCCCAAAATCAAATCAAAGTTGTAGGAGGTATAAAAAAACTGGCACAAGTTATTGATTTGTTTGATAATGGAATTAGTAGCGTGGGAACCTCTAATTTTTGTGAGATTTTTCAAGAAGTAAAAGTTTTTTAAATGTCTGGTTCTGGTGAGTGCAGACTAGAAGGTCTCTGTATTAAAGCTTCTCCATTAGGCGAAAATGATAGATTAATTACTATTCTTACAGATGAGCAAGGGATTGTTCGATTAGCGGTACCAGGTGCTCGGCGTCCAAAAAGTAGTCTTGCTGCAGCTACACCATTAACATATTTAAGTCTACAGATTTTTGGCAAAAGAAGTCTTAAATCTGTACGTCAAATTAAAATATTAAAAAGCTATTCTGGTCTAGGTAAAAATATAGAAACTCTTGCAGCCGCACAAGCAATAACTGAATTAACATTTTTGTTAGTGGGTAATAATGATAAGCAACAAAACTATTTATCTTGTGTTCTTGCTCATCTAGATAGGATTTATTTATATGAAGAACATAAAGAAGAAGATATTAAAATGCTCTCAATGAGTATTCAATCTTTAATCCATCTATTAGCTCTAGGGGGTATTAATTTACCAATTCATCATTGCTGTAAAACGGGAGAACCTATTGTTCCGCCTTTAGGAAATTGGGAATGGGGTTGTTATTATTTGCCAAGTGAGGGGTTTTCATCCATAGAAAATCCTCAAAGTAATCTAACAATAAATGCATCTGAAGTTGCTTTATTACAGAGACTTATCTTCCCCGAATTACCAATAAAAAAAAATGGCGAATTATTAGGGCCCAAAAAAGTTTGGTTAAAAATATTATTGATTGTTGAAACTTGGATATCAGCTCAATTAGAAAAGGAACTTTCTTCACTAAAAATGTTGAGGGAATTATACAGTTAGTTTTTTACAAAAAACAATTTAAAAATAACAATGTTGGGTACTTTGACTGTTAACTTTATAAATAGTTAAAAAGATTAAAGTGGTTCATGTTGCCTGGTTAGGTAAAAAATCTCCTTTTTGCGGAAATGTTAGTTATGGCAATTCAACAACTGAAGAATTAAAATATAGAGGGCATAAAGTTAGTTTTATACATTTTGATAATCCATCTGATTCAAATGCATCAAAGACATTATTTCTAGCAAATGATCCTGAAGTTAGTCTCCCCTACTTAATCAAATCTCAAGTTTATACAATACCTTCTCCTAGAGCAGAAAAAGAATTAAGACTTTCACTAGAAAGATTAAAGCCAGATATAGTCCATGCTAGTTTGACCTTATCTCCTTTAGACTTTAGACTCCCAGAATTATGTAACCAAATAAACGTACCATTAGTAGGTACATTTCATCCCGCATTTGATGCGAAGAATAGAAACTTAACAGCGAGTACCCAACAACTTACTTATCAACTTTATGCACCTTCATTAGCTAAATTCAGCAAGATTATTGTTTTTTCGGAAACCCAAAAAAAAGTTCTTTCGAAATTAGGCGTTCCTAATGAAAAACAAATTGTTATTCCTAACAGCGTTGATGAAAATATTTGGAAGCCAGTTGACAAAAAAAGTGAAAAATATGATCAAGTTAAAAAGAAACTTGGAAATGGAAGAATTTTTTTGTATATGGGGAGAATTGCAAATGAAAAAAACATCGAATCTCTCTTGAGGTCTTGGCGCCAAACAAAAAATAATTCCTGTAAATTAGTAATTGTTGGAGATGGGCCAATGAAACCAACACTTGAAAACAGTTTTTCCAATCTTGGTAAAGATAAATTAATTTGGTGGGGTGCTGAATTAGATTTAGAAACTAGAATCGCGATAATGCAAATAGCTGAAGTTTTTATATTACCAAGCTTAGTTGAAGGTTTATCTTTATCGCTTTTAGAGGCAATGTCAACCGGTAAAGCATGTGTAGCAACTGATGCCGGTGCCGATGGTGAAGTTTTAGAAAATGGTGCAGGTATAATAATCTCAACTGATAATGTTGCAGCGCAACTTAAAACCATAATTCCAATTCTAATAGACCACCCCTCATTCACAAAAAATCTTGGCAAAAGAGCGCGAAAAAGGGTAATTGAGAGATACTCAATAAAAAACAATATAGATGTTCTTGAGGAAGTTTATACTCGCTTGAGAAAAAATTTTAAAAACTAACGAAACTCTTTACTTCTATTACTAGCTGAAACTATTGATTCAATTAAAGCTGACCTTAAACTTTTTTTTTCTAAAACCCTTAAAGCAGAAATAGTTGTCCCTCCAGGTGAAGTCACCATATTTTTAAGTTCTGAAGTGGTAAGATTTTTCTCTTTTAAAAAATTGATAGTTCCTAAAATCATCTCCATTACAAGCTCTTCTGCAAGTTTCTTTTGTAATCCTCCGCTTAATCCTCCATCACTTAACGCTTCGATAATCAAAGCTATTATTGCAGGCCCTGATGAAGTAAGGGCTAAAAAAATGTCTAAATAATCTTCAATTAATTCGTAAATTTGACTAGAATTTTCAAATAATTTCATTATAAATTGTTTTTGATTTTTTGGAATTTCTGCTCCCCAAGCAATTCCAGTTAAACCTTGACCAACAATAATAGGGATATTTGTTACTACCCGGACACATTTATGATTTGGAAACTTTTTACTAAGCTTTTCAAGTGACACACCAGCTAATATCGAAACTAATAAATTTTCATTTGTCTTATTCGTATTGCCTTCAATTATTACATTAAACTGCTGAGGTTTTACAGATAATAGTTTTACTTGACAATCCCAAATTAATTTAGATTCTTTAGAGTTTGCCTGAAAAATATTTACTTTATATTTATAGTTATTTTTTATATTTTCTAAACTCTTTTTTGAATTTACCAAACAATAAATGTCACTTGGGTTAATAATTTTTTTTTCTAATAGGGGGGTAATAATAGCTTTTGCAATATTTCCAAAACCTATAACTGCAATCTTATATGTCACAAATTAATTATTAATAAGCAGATAATTTAGATTCTCCCCAAGCCGGTGCAGGAGTTTTATTAATTTCTGAATTTAATTGATTTACATTTTTTTCTGAAACATTGGAAGGAGAAGCTTCCTCATGAAAAGCACTAGTTACATTCACACAGCTTGGAGCAAAAAGGAAAATACTCTCACCTACCCTTTCTTGGTGACCATCTATCGCATATGTTCCACCTGCCACAAAGTCAACAGCTCTTTGGGCTTGATCAGGATCCATCATAGTTAAATTCAAAATTACAGTTTTTCTCTCTCTCAATGCTTGAATTGCTTGAGGCATTTCATCGAAACTTCTTGGTTCCATCAAACTAACTTCAGAAGAAGATTGTGAGATTCCTGGCATGCCAACCACATTTGAGGATCTGTTATTACTCATAAAGTCAAATGGATTTGAATTAGAAATAGCACTTGAATTTTTTTGATTTTGTTTGGGAACACCAATTCTATTTAATTCATCTTCAGATGCATAATCCAAATCTTCGAAGTCATCGTCAAGATAATCATCTCCTGCAACAACAGCCTTTAATCGAGAAATAAGTGACACCTTTTAAATCCTCTTAAAATTAATTACTAAGGTTATTAGCCTTCAGCAATATATTCATTTTTATTAATGAATAAACTACCTATACTTAAATAACGTTACTTATACTGAACTGCAAGTTTAAAAGCAAGAATTTTATAAAATCTAATTAATCTTGGACTAATTAGTTCTATTCCCAAATATTATGGAACCAAGTCTTAGCCATGTAGAACCTGCTTCAACAGCCTCCTCCCAGTCTCCTGACATACCCATTGAACAATCTGGAAGTTGAAGTTCATCTGCAAGCTTACGACATTTTTTAAATAATTTAATATTTTCTTTTGAACTTAAGCCTCTAGGGTTAATAGTCATTAGTCCCTTAATTTTTAAATTTTTAAATTTATTCATATCACACCATTTTTCTAGTAATAATTTTGAATCAAAACCTCCTTTGTTAGGGTCAAAACTAAATTTAACCTGAAGCATAATTAAAGGAGTTTTATTTTCTTCAGCTGCTACATTTGAAATTTTTAATAACTTCTCATAAGAATCTACTGAATGAATGTATTCAAAGTTTTGAACTATTTTTCTTATTTTGTTACTTTGAATTTTTCCAATAAAATGCCAATTTATATTTCTTAAATCCTTAATTATAAGTTGCTTCTGCATAGCTTCTTTGGTCTTACTTTCCCCAAAGTCATTTTGTCCTTGACTATAAAGTTTTTTAATTTCTGTAAAGTTAATTCCCTTACTTACTGCAAGTAATTTTACATTTAATGGGATTTTATTTTTTATTTTTAAATAATTTGAAATTTCCAAATCTTATAAAAAAGTTTGCGTAAATAAATTTTCCCATTTTGGTAAATCTTCAGATCTTTGTCTTCTAGCTCTTTGTAAGTTTATTTCTGACTGATTACGTGCATCCAAATAGGGTATAACTTCGAAAAAAACCTCCCTTTGTTTAATTTCGACCAAAAAAAACATTTTTTGGGCATATAAAGTTGCATAAATATCCTTACCCTCATTACCAGGAGAGACTTGATACAACATTCCAAATGTTGGATGATTTAAATAACGCTCTGAACTCAAACCTAAATAATATGTTAATTACAATGCACCATACTGTTTTCTTAGAAAAATTGCTATCAAAATAAAACATATCGATAATGTATTAAAAAATAATGTTAGAGGTGTTTTTTTATTTATATTTTTAAATCTATCAGTTTTAACAAGAATATATTTCTTAGAAAGTAATGAATCTGCTCCTTGATCTATCCTTAAAAATATATTTAAAAATAGTCTTTCAAATATGTTTAAAAGGAGATTAATAGATTTCTTAAAACCTAAATTTCTAAAATTTATTGATCTCACAGACAATGACTTAAATATATTTTGAAATTCTTCCTGTACTAAAGGAATAAAACGTAAAGCTAACAATAATTGGAAGAGCCACTTTTCAATAGGAAATCCCATTTTTCTTAAAGGATGCATAAACCAACTTAATGCAAAAACTATATCTTCTTGCAAGGTTGTAAGAAGCATTAAATTTACACTATGGATAACCGTAAATATTAATGTTGAAGTTTTTATTCCTAATTCAAAACTTTTCTTTGAAATACTATAAGGTCCTAAATTTAAAAATCCTAATTTAGTTGAAGGGATATCCAGAATATTCCAATTCTGATGAGTTTCCAAAACTACATTTAATTCACCAGGATTTCTTAAAGATGTTTCTAGCGATTGAATATCTGAGGAAGCTAGTAAGGATAAGAATCCAATTAATATTGATAAGCATGAGAGAATCAAGAGCGATCTCCACCATATACGAGATGGCAAAAAACTTAAAAAAGTAATAAAAAATAGGCAGGCAACTAAACTTAATCTCCAAAAAGGTCCTGCCCAAATTGGTGTAATTAGAAATATCATCATTGCAATTATTTTTAATCTACTATCGATAATTCTTAGCCAACTTCTATTCCCATCAACATACTGCCCTATAGAAAATTTAGTAAGTAAATTCATTAATCTTTTTGTATTATTTCAATATTTTTTCTTGATATCTCTTTATCTAATGCTCTCTGCTGTTTACCTCTCCAAAGCAAAATTATTGGTGTCCCTTCAAAGCCTAAATTGGTTCTAATTTGTTTTTCAATATATCTCCTGTAAGTTATACCGAATAATTTTGGATCATTAACGAAAAGAGTAAATGTTGGAGGCTGATTCTTAACTTGGGTTCCATAATAAAGCTTTCCTTGCTTGCCACTTCTTTTTGTAGGTGGACTTTTCCAAGCTATAGAATCTTTCAACACTTCATTTACTACTGATGTCGTAACTCTTCTTCTATGTTGATTTACAGCGCTTAAAGCATGTTCAAAAATATTTCCAACTCTTTGACCAGTTAAAGCAGAGATGAAAATCATTTTTGACCAATTTAAAAAATAAAGCTTTGATCTAAGTTCTTTCTCAACCTGATAGATCGTTGAACTATTTTTTTCAAAAAGATCCCACTTGTTTACAACAATTACACAAGCTCTTCCTTCTTCTTCAATTCGACCTGCCAACTTTTGATCTTGATCAGTAACACCATCTATAGCATCAATAACTAAAATACAAACATCACTTCTTTCAATAGATTTAAAAGCTCTATTAATCCCAAAGAACTCGGTTCCATATTTCACATTTTTCTTCTTTCTAATACCTGCAGTATCAACTATCTTCCACAAATTATCATTTTTTTTAATGAGGGTATCTATTGAATCAGTAGTTGTTCCACTAATATCACTTACTATTGCTCTTTTCTCTCCACAAATTGAATTTAACAAACTAGATTTACCAACATTAGGTCTCCCGATAATCGACATCATTATTTTTGGTTCCGAATCCTCAGAATTGTTTTCAGGAAGTTCATTAATGACAAGATCTAATAGATCTCCAGTACCAGAGCCGTGAATAGCTGAGACAGGACAAGGTTCTCCTAATCCCAGTTTCCAGAATTCAGAGGCTAAAGAAACTCCTATATTTATTGATTCACATTTATTGACAGCAACAATTGTTTTACAGGCAGAACGTCTTAACCATTTAGCAATTGATAAATCACCATCAGTAACTCCTTGATTCCCATCAACTACAAATAAAGCAATTGATGCTTCTTCAAGAGCCAAAAAAACCTGAGTACGAATCTCAGGAAGAAATTCACTGTTATCTTCAAAAACCAATCCTCCTGTATCAACTATTTGAAATTCTTTACCACCCCAAGTAGCATTTTGATACGTTCTATCTCTTGTAACTCCAGGCTTATCAAAAACTATTGCATCATTACTTTGGCAAAGTCGATTTACTAAAGTGGATTTACCAACATTAGGTCTTCCTATAATTGCTATTGAAGGAAGAGTCAATTTTTCTCTCCTGATAAATTCATATCTAATAAAACTATATCTTGAATCATATCTTTTAACTTTAAAAATTCATTTAATTATGGGATCTCCATAATGCCCTTTTGCAGGATTGGAGGAAGGAGAAGAGTATTGCGGAAGATTATCGCTATCTTTCAAATTAAAATTAGATTCAAAAGCCCAATAAATCAACCAATTAATGGCAGTTGCTCTTCTTGTTCTTCTTGGATACAGTTCATTAATCTTATAACCTTTAAAATTAAGAAATTTCTTTAGGCCCTGTTTGTATTCATTTGGTATAGATCTCGTCAAGTGTACTGAAGCAGGTCTCTCTGAGATAATTTGAGGAGCTTTTACAAATTTTTCTGACCAATAGGAAGGCGTTAAATTACCTGCTATCCATTCATTAATAGAGGGTTGATGGACATAGAACAGTCTTTCCCAAACCAATTCACAAACAAATACATCACTCACCTTATCATCAAGAATAAGAAATAATAATTTCTTACTAAGCGGCCAAGAAAATTGATTTTTTGGAGATTTGAAATCTTTTTCAATCATTATCAAACCTTATCAAAAGTAAAGAAAAATAGGGTACTTTGTCTTGATCAAATTTAGAAGCATTCTGAACAATCTGATCTTTCATTCCAACATTTAAAGCGATTACTGATTTGCTAATAATATTTTCTTGTTTCAGAATATCTTTAACCCAAAACCATCTCTTCCCAACTTTCATTAGTACCAAAACATTTGAATTTTCTCTATTTTTGTTGACCAAATCAATTAATTTTTCTTTATTAGAGGGACATTCTTTAACTATCAAAGTTTCACCCTTTCTTGCTAAATCAAAATTACCTAATGTCGCTGCTGCAGAGATAGATGATATCCCTGGTATAGTTCTTGTAATAATTTCAGGATAATTATTATTTATTATTCTCAGGATATTAGAGGAACTAGCATATAGTGTAGGATCTCCAAGGCAAAGTAAAGCAACAGATTCATTATTTCTGATAGATTTTACGATTAGATCTACAGCATTAGACCAAATTTCATCTGGCTCATATCCCTTTCTCGCCATAGGGAAAATAATAGGAATTTTTTTCTTAAACTTGGTATACTCTTTAACTATTTCAGCAGAATAACTTTTCTTATCATCACTAGAAATTGGGAAAACAACAACTTTTGCTTTTTTTATTGCCTCTACAGCAGCAATAGTCAAAAGTGAGCTATCTCCTGGGCCAACACCAACAATTGTTAAAGAAGCAAAATTACACTTAAAACCAAAAAATCTTTTTAATTTTTTTTTAATGCTCATAAATGGATATATTTTTTAACTGTGAATTCTTGGTTCGTAATAAGTTTGAGATAGGATATCTGATTCGATTTTTGATAATTCCTCCAATCTTTTAAAAGTTTTATTTCTAGAGAATTTAGTCTTTGCTAGTTTCCAATAAATACCAAAATGTCTCGCTTCGCTTTCAAGCAAAGACTGGTAAAGTACTTTAAAAGATTCATTTTCAGAATTCAAGGCGAGTAAACTTAATCTCTCATGACTCCTCGCTTCAATTAGACCTGCTATAAGGAAACTATCTAACATTCTATTAGGCTCATCTTTTCTAATACTTTTAGTCAATTCAGTTCCATATGGGGGAGGCTTTAAAGTTCTAAGGCCGTGCCCAAGATCTTTTAAAAAATACAGTATTTTCTCAAAATGCTCTAATTCCTCTCTCGCAATTGGACTCAAAACTTCTGCCAAATCTTGTTCTGATGGATATCTAAACATTAATTGAATGGCAAAACCTGCAGCCTTCCTCTCGCAATGAGCGTGATCAATTAATATTTCTAAAGGATTTGAAATTGCTAATTTTATCCATTCATCTGAAGTCTCTGATGAGAGATACTTTATAAGGAAGGAAGGTCTATTAATCTCTAAAAGCATTTAATTTTTTATTTTTAAATATTCAATAATTCCCTCAAGAGCAAGAAAATAACTCTTTGTACCAAATCCGCTAATAATTCCTATAGCAATATCTGTTAGAAAAGATTCTTTACGAAATTCTTCTCTACTGAAAATATTTGAAATATGTAATTCTACGAAGGGAATTTTAGAACCTATTAAAGCATCTCTAATTGAAATTGAAGTATGAGTGAAAGCTCCAGCATTTATTAGAATTCCTTGAATTGTTTTAACAGAATCATGAATTTTATCAACTATTTCTCCTTCATGATTACTTTGAAAACATTCAATATTAATATTTTTATCTTGAGCAACTTTAATTAATTCTTCTTCAATATCACTTAAAGTTTTATTACCGTATATTTCAGGTTCTCTTGTACCAAGCAGATTAAGATTCGGGCCATTTATTAATAAAATATTCATCGGCAATTAATGTATTTCATACTAAATCCTATCTAGAAAGAAACAAAAAAACCAAAACATTTTCACACAAAGTGACCATAAACTGATAAGTTCAATTAGTGGGGGTCGGTGCCCGAGTGGTTAAAGGGGGCGGACTGTAAATCCGCTGGCTCTGCCTACGTTGGTTCAAATCCAACCCGGCCCACTTCAATATCGCCCTTGTAGCTCAGCGGTAGAGCACTCCCTTGGTAAGGGAGAGGTCTCGGGTTCAAGTCCCGACGAGGGCACTCGCGGGATAGATAAGTATCATTGAGATTACCACTATCGCAGAAGGGAATTTTAGGAGAAGTGGACATCCGTTTTCGGGTCCACTTTTCTACTTTTAAAGGTAGATATTTGGAGGTTTATCCCACAAACGATGACACCAAAATGGCAACAATCAGAAGAAGCGGAAGTGGAGGTCAAGTCCTTATCAGAAGGAATAATTATGTAGGACCGAGGTCCATAACTTTTCTTTCCAGAGATCTGGCGGAAAACTATTTTGTTAGATTCAAAAACATATTTCCACTGAAGCTTCAGCAGATTGATAATTAGAATCCAAAAAATAATAAATTAAAGCTATGAAGAACAAAATATCAAAAATTTCTTAGTAATCAAAAATTGGTGAACTATTCTCTATTCAATTTTTGATATTCTTGCTATTAATTTAATAGAGACTTTTTTATTAAATGCCATTAGATATTTTTCTAATGAATATGTGCGTTGTTGTCATAGCTTTGCTTGTTAGAAGAGAGATCAAACTTAAGAGAGCTAGATAATGGTAATAATGGATAACGACTTATGAAGACGAAAGTTTTTAAAGAGCAGTATATTCCAAATGTATATGCTATTACCCTGTTACTAATGCTCCTTCTATGTCTGTGGTTGCCGTTAGCACTCAGGTTCTTATTAATTTTGTAAAACCTTTAATTAAACAAATTACTTGATACTATTATCTTAAACTTTAAGATTTCCTGATTTTATATTAAAGATCTTTTATGGAAAACCTTTTACGTTAATAGCTTCAATCACTTTATTTCTTACAGGTCCAAATATTAAATAAGAAATCAGTTCCTAGTTCAGTATGATGTTAAATATTAAACATATTCTATACCTATTGCTTAATTGCTAAATGATTAAGTAATGCTATAAACTTCTGAGCTTTCAAAACTAGACAAAAAAAAAGACTCTTGCGAGCCTAGGTGATGGGGATTTCTATCATGGCAAATTAATCAGAAACAAACAACCCCATCAATAGGTAATTTTTGTTACTTACAAACACCATATGTAGTGCTAAAATTTAATAAAGCTGGGTGATGGGGATGATCTAGCTTTTAAATTGGGCGTAAATAACGCCCTTTCTTTATGGGTATAAATTTTTTTGGCTCTTGTTTTTTTATTTCTTCAGCATCACAAACAGGCAAAATATTCAGATAAAGTGATTAAAAAAAGGACTATTTTTAAAGCATTTGAATATAAGCGTAAATATTAATCTTATCATTTACATCATTCACTTTCCATTATTTCAGCAGTATCAGAACAGACATTAACACTAAACCACTCCATTGCCGACCAAGAATTTGCTTTGTACCTACCAGCAGCAATACTTACAAAACAATCATTCTCATACCAACTTCGATAACTGGGATTTACTCCACTTCCTTTTAATCTATTTTCTAATCCTTTTCCATATTTTTTTACTACAAGATTTATGGCTTCGTATTCAATTTCTCTTTGCCTTTCATCAGCAAAAGCTCCAAAAGGGATTAAAAAAAGGATTGATGCAATAACTAATCGTTTCATTTTTTGTCTTTATTTAATCCGTAAATACATAAAATAGGATTCGCTATCAAAACAATCCAAAAAGGAGGAGGAGGTCCACCATCAACAATTTTTCCAGCATTAAAAGTATTAAATAAAGCTACTGCTAAAAAACAGAACATTAAAACTAATTCACCGGATAAAACTTTTCTTAAAGAGGCTTTATCTTTTATAGAACTACAAATAATCAATAAACAACCAATTCCTAAATTACTAGCTGCTACAACATCAGCAGTACCTCTGACAAGAAGCAATGTTTCATTGGATGTATCACTAGCAATAGTCTCTATTGAAAAAATTAGAATTACAATAATTAATAATCCCAACAATATATGAAGACTACCAGTAGTTTTTAAAATATTTTTTAACTTCAAAGTAAAAGTAAATAATTACATTTATTTTAATTTAACTGTCAATTATTGAGATAGTTTTAAGGTAATTAATTAACAACAAATAATTTCTTTAAATAAATCATAAAAATCTATTATTAGGTTATTAATTTTTTAAAAATGGAAATAAATTTTAAAAAATAAACTTCAATAGGTTTGAAACAATAAGGTATTTTAGGTTTTAATTCTGAAGAGGAACTTGAATTAGAATTTAAAAAACTTATTAAAATTAGATTTGAATTTGTAAACAATTTAAATTAATAGAGTTTCAAATAGTAAATGATCTAATTAATCTGATATCCAACTTGTGATTTTTGTTGTGCTGTATATATGACCTCCAGCTTCTATATTCTTTATAGTTTCCGGATCTGAAAATACATGCTTAGCTACTCCTTCTTCAGCTTGATGAATAACAATAACTTCTTGAGAATCAATTAAACTTTTGCCACGATAAATAGGAGTTAGTCCTACTGTTTTATGAAATGCATCTATCTCAGGACTATCAAATATTTTTACCCACTCTTCAAATGAATTTGAAAGTTTAAAGGTGAAAACAGTTGTTTCAATAGTCATAAAAAAGTTTATAATTGCTCCTTATTGTAGATCAACTGTCAATCAAAAATAATTGATTTAAAGTTAAAATTATCCCTCGGCAGGAATTAAAATTGGAACATCCTTAGCTCCTATTGCTGCAAACCAAACTATTGCGTTTTCAGTTTTTGCATTACCCATTGTATGTTTTGGCGTTTTTGGACCAACGATAAAAGAATCGCCTGCAGTATAAGTGATATCTTCCATGCCCTGTCTTTTAACAACAATCGTACCTTGCTCAACATTGCCCAATAATGGAATTGGATGAGAGTGGAGTGGGACTATTCCTCCCTCAGCAAGCTCGACTCTTTGCAATCTTATTTCAGCTTTCCCTTTTGGATATTTGAGTGCATCACCATCCATAGTTTCAGAAGCCACAAAAACTTCTTGTACATCAACAGGAGATTCTGCAGCTATTGAGTTGAAGGGGTTTATAAGAATCAATGCAAAAGCAAATGCTATGAATAAATTTCTTATCATGAATTTGAATTCCTAGAAAATTATTTAGACTTATATTATTTATTTTTTTTATATTTGTCAGTACCGGATTTAACTTTTAATTTATTGTAATCGAGTAATAATCATTAAAAGAACATATCATCTCGCATTGGACAAATTTATTTTTTAATTTTTTTTGATACTTAAATTTGCAATTAGGCTTCTTTTCTACCATTTGCATAATTAGGCTGTAGTAAAAGAGCTGAAAATAAAAATTGACATCTTAATGATCTTGTAAAAACAGTTTAATAATTTTTTTTGGAAATCCATGAATTATTCATATGATTTATTTTAAAGATAATTATGAATTTTTAATTTAAAAAACTTGAATATATACAATTACACTATTAATCTTTATCTATAATTTTGAAAAAAAATATAAAAGAAGAAGTACTTGTTCCTTATTCAAATATGACTGATGAAATCTTAAAAAGAGTCTTTCAAAAAGGACCTAAAAATTCTTTGAACGTAGTTGATCTTTTTTCTGGCTGCGGAGGAATATCTCTGGGATTTAAATTAGCAGGGTTTGAAATAAAAGGAATGGTAGATTTTGATGATGATTCTTTACTAACAGCTCAAAAAAATAATATTTCAAAAAATATATTAAATATTGATTTATATAAAAAAGATTGGATGGATGAGCTATTCAATTATATTCAACCCCATGAAATTGATATCGTTGTTGGAGGACCACCTTGTCAAGGATTTTCACTTACTGGACCAAGAAATTTTGATGATAAAAGGAACATGCTATACAAAGCTTTATTTGATTTAGTCAACAAAACCAAACCAAAAGCATTCTTAATTGAGAATGTAAAAGGAATGGCTACTTTATATAAAGGTCTAATTAAAAAAGAAATAATTGATAAATTTTCATCTATAGGTTATTTAGTAAATGCTAAGATTCTTAATTCAAAAGACTTTGGAGTCCCTCAATCTAGGGAAAGACTTTTTTATGTTGGGCTACAAAATAGAATGTTTGAGTTTCCAAAACCTTTGTTTAATTCCTCTAATTACATTAATTGCAAAGATGCTATTGATGACTTACCTTCACTGGAGGATTTAACAGAAAAAAGTGTTTACAGTAAAAAAGAAAATAGCTTATACCAAACTCTTATCAAAAATGGATCAAAAAATTTAACAAATCATCAACCCACAAGACATACTCAAGAAGTTATGAATGTAATTAGTCTGGTACCAGAAGGGGGAAACTATAAAGATCTACCACCAGGAGTTGGAGAGAGTAGGAAATTTAATGAAGCATGGTCAAGATATCACAGTTTAAAACCTTCAAAAACTATAGATACAGGTCATAGAAATCATTTTCATTATCTTTACAATAGAGTTCCTTCAGTTAGAGAAAACTGCAGATTTCAATCTTTCCCTGATAGCTTTACAGTCCATGGATCAAAAACATCCCAAAATAAACAAATTGGTAATGCTGTGCCAGTTTTGTTAGCTAAAGTTCTTGCGGAGAAAATTTATGAGCAAATTGAATGTAATTGATCTTTTTGCAGGGGGTGGCGGGCTCTCTCTTGGCTTTAGAAAAGCAGGATTTAAAGTACCTATTCATCTAGAAATAAACGAAAACTTTTGTAAAACGTTAGAGGAAAACGCTTTACCTGAGGAAATTGTTATCAATGAAGATATCACTAAATATGAAAATTATTTAAATAATATCATTTTAAAAAAAAAGACAAAAATAAATGGAATTATAGGTGGTCCTCCTTGCCAAGCATACTCAATAGCTGGAAGGAATAAAGAGGAAAATAATATGAGCAAAGATCCAAGAAATTTTCTTTTTGAATCTTTTAATTTTTTACTTAAGAGTATTCAACCAGATTTTTTTATATTCGAAAATGTTTTAGGAATGCTCTCGGCAAAACCATATGGTATCGATTTAATTTATGAACTTAACAAAAGTTTTGATAAATCAGGATATGCAATCAATTCAAATTTAAATGATTGTGTTTTTGACATGTCTGAATATGGAGTTCCACAAAAAAGGAAAAGAGTTATTATCTTTGGAGTTAATAAAAACCTTTTCAGTAATTCAAGAAAGAAAATAGATTTTTTTTATGAAGAAATGAAAAAAAATAAAAAACAAGTCAGAACTGTCAAGGATGCGATTGGTGACCTGCCAAAAATAATGCCCTTAAAATCAATTAATAGAATTTCTCACAAAGTAGAAAGTGCTTTTAATGAGCATGAGCCAAGATTTCATAATGAAAGAGATATTAAAATTTTTCAATTACTTGCCGAAGATATTGAAAGTGGTAGAAATAAATTCAAATCTATTGATTCCCTAAAAAAAATATATGAAAAATATACAGCAAAATCATCTGCCGTTCACAAATACAATGTTCTAAAATGGAACAAACCAAGCAATACAATTCCCGCACATCTTCATAAAGATGGACTTAGGCATATTCATCCAGACCCTGCTCAGGGGAGGTCCATTACTGTCAGGGAAGCTGCCAGATTGATGACATTTCCTGATAACTATATTTTAAAAGGAAGTAGAACAGATAAATTCAAAATGCTAGGAAATGCTGTACCTCCAGATTTTTCTATTATTTTGGGAGAAGTAATAAAAAAAGTTTTATATTAAACACATATATCTTTAGTAAAGATTGTACTTTTAATGCCACTTTCATCATACCGAATGCACAGAATTTATCTTGCAGCGACCATGAATTATGGTCTTGGTTCTGATGATCCAGAAGAGTTGGCCTATTACAATAAAATCAGAAAAGATATGGCTGATATGAAAAAGGACCCAGTTAAAAAAGGGATACCCTTAAATTGGGATACCCCCGAAGGAATGGATAAATGAATTTAAATACTTTTTTATTAATTGATGGAGGTCTGATGCTTATTGGCCTGCCTTTGCTGATGATAAGGTAAAAAGAAGAATCCCTAAATTACTTCTTAACAGCGAAAGTTACTCCCATAACCGCAGTGATGTCTTTCTTGATGGTGGTGGTGTCATAAGAACCCCAACTACTTACCTTGGTGGAATTCGGAACAGTTATCTGGAAAACTCCAGTATTAACTCTCTTCAAACCGCCTACTTCAGATCCTGCCTGAAGCGCAATAGCCTCAGCTCTGATTCGTGCATCCTTTGCTGCCTTAGCAAGCATGTCAACGCGCTTATCAGCTAGCTTTGAATAAGTGAATTCAGGACGGCTTGGTTTCACCCTTACCCCTTTGCCAAGCAATTCTGTTATCTGACTATGAGTCTTCTGGATGTTATAAACATCCCTACTTTCAATCTCAATATTTTGATAAGTAATCCATTCAGTTCTAATGATTTCATTAGTCTTGGGATTCCTAGTTTTATATTCACTGATACTCGCAGGGCCCAGATAAACATCCTGCTTTACGCTGTCCTCAATTCCATTGGCTTTAAGGAATTCCATTGTCTTATTAATGGACTCCTTGTGCTTGGTAAATGAGTCAATCTGAGTTTTACCTGAGGTCTTTACCTGGACTGACCATTTTGCAATATCACTCTCAAAACTTTCAGTACTTGCACCTGTAACAGTGATAGTATTCTCAACCGTTCTGAACCCTCTCACAAGGACCGTGGAGGCACCTATAAATCCTCCGACAGATAAGACAGCCATTGCGAAAACAAGTGGCGGGGTGCGGCGTATAACACCGAGAGAATCACCTGGCAGCGACCTGAGTCTCTTAATAATTTTCATTGTCTATCAGTATGTGTGTAGTAGCTTTTTAACAGCTGAACCGAAAGAAAAATATTAGAAAAATCCCTGACTTTTATTCCATCAGTTCTATCTGGCCATTAATGGAAACATCTAAGTTAGATGTGCCAATTTAAAAGTCGGTTACTTATATTGCCAAAACAAATAATTGCACGCAAGTAGTATATGTGTATCATGTAAAAAATTACTTAAATTCTAAGAAAATATCAAAGTAAGTTTAATTTAAAAATTTGTAGCCTTTGTACAGTTTTAAAAATTCTTTATAGCTATTAATTGAATATGACTTACTATGCAGAGCCAAATCATATCGAATATGACGAATGGTTTGATGCAAATATTGATCCTTTAGATTTAATTGATTATCTAAATGAAAAGGAATTTAGTAATTCAGTTCACAAAAAATTTTTCCAAATATCAACTAAAAATTTATTTATAGGGGCTTCCGAGAATTTTTACTAATTGGATTTTTTAAAAAGACATTATTAGGGTGTTACGTATTTAACAAAAGAATTCTTATTTTTAAAGAAATCTTATCAGTAAATGCAAAGCACTTTTTGAAATTGAGCAAATTATTGACTATAAAAGTCTTTAAAAAAAAATTCTTATGAATTAATTTTAGTTTTAAAATTTTTAACCATTGATTCCAGTTAAGAAACTTACTTTTATATTAGTTATGACTATTGCCGAAATAATAATTGTAAAAACTACATGAGAAATAAAATGTCTTTTGCTTAACCAAGGTACTTGAAAGAATATAGATATAATGCCTATTGTAAAAATTGGTGCAAAATAAATTGAATGACCTTGTAAATGGGCGGCAAGTGCTTGTTGAAAAATTAAAATAAAAAATAAAAAAGTTATTGCTATTGGCACAAGAATCCATCTTAAATGAGGATTGTTTTTTGCAAATACTGAATAAGAAATAATTGAAATTATTGAAATTATTGCGAAACCTAATATTGAAATTACACAATTAAATGAAAAAATCTGATTAAGATTTATATTACCGAAATTTAAATTTGAGAAGACTTCTGGCTGAATACAAAATGTAATTCTATTACCTCCTAAAAATTGTAATGCTGACAACCATCCACCGTGATGAAAGTTTTGATGATTATCTATTCCAACTCTAGTAAGTATTCCACTATTAGTTAACTGAAATCCATTAAGTTTTAAAAGTAGATTTTGGATAATCGATACTAAAGGTGAAATACAAAATGACAAAATCAAGATTATTGATTTTTTTTTATTCCTAAATCCCGGTGGGAATAATATTATTAATTTTTTATTTGAATCTGAAATTTGTAAGTAAATATATGAAAGAAGATAAAACAAACCAAAAAGGAAAGAAAAATGATATTGCCAAAGGCATCCATATATCAGAACAATCAAACCCAATTTGTTTTTAGATTGAGAAAACAGAAAAAATGCAAGCCAAAGAAATAATAAAAAGTAAACATCTTGCCACAAGCTTAGAAGCATCTTATATGTATAAGGCAAAGTAGAAAAAACTAAAAAAGAAGCAATTCCTATAGTATTTTTTGAAAGGTTATTCTTATTCTCAAATATCTTAATACAACTTTCTGAGATTATGGATGATAAACAAAAGACTATAATCTTATCAATATGAGGGGCTATTGTTGAAAATAATTTCTCTCCTCCTAATATCAATAAAAATAAATAGTGAAGATACTCATGAAGTTGTACAGCATAAAGTGATTTTATACTTTCACCATAAGAATCTAGAGATTCCCAACTAGTTACGCCATATTTTATGAAAGAAGAATTATTAATAATATGATCAACAGAATTTCTCACTCTTTCTTCTTGAAAAGGTAACCAATCTATCCCCATCTGGGAAGCTTCACTCATAAACAAAAGGTAAAAAAGCCAAATTGATAAGTAAATCGACAATCTTTTAAAATAACTACTTTGGAGAAACTTAATAGGAATCATAAAAATCTTATTAATTTACAAAAAATCACCTAGATCTAATTGTATACAAATTATTTAAAAATATACATTATAAAGATCATTTTTAGATTAATCAAATTTTTTAATTTGAAACATAAAAATTAATTAATCAACTTAAAAAATTACTATTACTTATAAGATATTATAATTTATTAAAGAATAAAAATTTTTTTGGAAAATTTCATCAAAGATCAAATAAATAACCAAACTATTGATCAAAGTATCGGGATAAAACTAGGAATTACTGATAGTGTTCTAATTATTTTATTCTCTGTTTTAGCTGGCCTAATATTAAGGTATCTATTTAACTCTTTTAGTAATTCTTTTTCTTCAAGACTAAATATAGGAAATAGTATTTTACTAATAACTGTATCAGTAGCAAGTTTAATTGCAGTTGTAAAATCATCTTTGGCATTATCTTTAGGATTAGTTGGTGCACTGTCTGTAGTTAGATTCCGTACAGCAATAAAAGAGCCTTATAACTTGGCATTTATCTTATTATCTATATGTATTGGCATATCAATCGGTGCATCGCAATTTATATTTGCATTGATGTTATTAATTACAGGCAGCATTATTACTATATCTATTTACCGAAAAGGAATTGAATCTAGAAGAAAAAGATCAGATTCTTTGATGTTAGATACTATATCTATTACTATTTCAAACAATTATCAGATTTCAGAAATATTCGGATTATTCGACGAATATTGTGAAAGTTATTCTATTAAATCCATGAATAGTTCAGCAGAAAATGATACCAGGTTAACTTTTAATGTGAACATTTTGGAACATTTATCACTAAATGAATTGATAGAGAAAATTAAAAATAAGGGGATTTATAAAGATATATCTTTTTACAGTTCACCACAATATTAGTATTATTTTCGATGAGAATCAT
>QCIL01000003.1 GCA_003216725.1 Prochlorococcus sp. AG-402-L18 | reverse complement strand
AAAATAAAAAATATTTTCAAAAACAGAAATAAAGCTTTTGAAAATTAATTTGGATTACTCTTCGAGGGTTCTAATATAATTACCCATGCTTTTTAAATTACTATTATGTTATTTCAGGAAATAATACAAAACTTAAATAAATTTTGGTCGGATGAGGGCTGTTTGATCATGCAGCCATACGACACTGAAAAAGGCGCTGGAACAATGAATCCTCATACTTTCCTAAGAGCTATAGGCCCTGAACCATGGAATGTTGCGTATGTAGAACCTTGCAGAAGACCTACTGATGGAAGATTTGGAAATAATCCAAATAGGGCTCAACATTATTTTCAATATCAAGTAATTATTAAGCCTTCTCCAGATCAGATTCAAGAAAAATATTTAGCCTCATTAGAGTTTTTAGGAATTAATCCAGTAAATCATGACATAAGATTTGTAGAAGATAATTGGGAGTCGCCTACTCTTGGAGCTTGGGGAGTGGGCTGGGAGGTATGGCTTGATGGAATGGAAGTAACTCAATTTACTTACTTTCAACAATGCGGAGGGTTAGATTGTAATCCAATTCCTATCGAAATAACATATGGTTTAGAGAGAATAGCAATGTTTTTGCAGAATAAAGAGAGTATTTGGGATTTAAATTGGAATAAAGATTTAGATTACAGTGATATTTGGCTGCAATTTGAAAAGAATCAATGTGCCTTCAATTTTAGTGAATCAAATCCTGAAAATATGAGAAAACTATTTTCAATTTATCAAGAAGAAGCGGCTTCTCTTGTTGAGAAAAAACTTACTTTTCCTGCTTTAGATTTTGTACTCAAATGCAGTCATTGTTTTAATTTGCTTGACTCCAGAGGAGTTATATCAGTAACTGATCGTGCCCAATATATAGAGAAAATTCGAAAATTAGCTAGAGAAGTTGCCACCTCTTGGATCCATGAAAGAGAATCTTTGAATTACCCTTTGCTTAGAAACAAAAAATATGTAGCCAAAATTCAAATATGATGTATAAATTGATACCTGTTATTGAATCTATTATTTCTACTCAAAAAAGTTAGAGCCGATACAATTAAATGACCCATATCTTGTGGGCATTTATCGTGTGAGGTTAAATGAAACTCTTCCAAAAAATGTTGGTTGCTAGCACTGCTTTGAGCTTAATTGCTCCAATAGCTGCACAAGCATCTGACTTTAATATAGAAGATATTAATAGCTATTCCCGTAGCAAATCATCTTCTAAAAAACAAAGAAAAAAATTTAATAGTAAATTATTTGATGTAGTAACATCAAATGAAAATATTAAAAGTTCCGAAAAGGTTACTCCTCAATTTGAAGCTGGGGCTTTTTCTGAAACTACTACTATGGATGGAAAAGCCATCTTTTATGTAGGTAGTGTAGATACTGATGACGATACTTACACAGGCGAAGTTATAGCTAACTACACCTACCAAATGAATGTCAACACAACCTTCTCTGGCGATGACAACCTTTATGTAAGACTTAAATCTGGTAACGCAGATAATTGGTCTGATATTAAAACGAAGCACAATACATACCTTAGTGCTGCTGCAGGTAAATCTGATAACTTCTCTGTTGACAAGATTTGGTATTCAACTCCAGTAGGAGACAATACTACCTTCTGGATTGGTCCAAAAATTGAAAACTATTATATGCATGCAACAACACCTTCCATTTACAAAGGAGTGTTGAAGGCATTTACTCTTGGCGGTAATGCTGCTGCATATGGAGCTAGTACAAGTCCTGGTGCTGGTCTTTCATATAATTTTGATAACGGTATTGCTCTTAGTACAAACTTCACATCTCAGTCAGGAAACACTTCCACAGGGATGTTGACAGACGAAGCTTTGACAAGTTGGGCTACTCAAATCGGTTATACCCAACCACAGTATTCTGTTTCAGCAATTGTTAACATGAAATATAACAATTGGGAAGACAGCTACTTCAAAACTGACCTAGGTTCAGACAGATCCTTTAACGATGAAGGTAGTGTAAACATAGGTTTAAGAGGTTGGTGGAGACCAGAGGAGACAGGAACAATTGTTCCTTCAATTTCTTTAGGTTATGACACTTCAGAAACTGATAGAGATACGGATGACAGTACAGATGCTTATTTTGTGGGTTTAAATTGGCAAGATGCCTTTACACCAGATGACAGAATAGGTATTGCATTTGGTCAACCTCAGGCTCGCGAAGGAGATCCTGTTGATCCATTCTTGTATGAAATTTTTTATGATTACAAGGTAAATGATTCAGTAACAGTAACTCCAGCAATCTTTGGTGGTACAGCCAACGATGGAAGCGGTGGTAATTCTGATATGACAGGTTATGTCTTAAATACTACTTTTAAATTCTAAATTATTAGAACATAATAAAAACGCCCTAAAAAGGGCGTTTTTTTTATTTTTATTTATAAACTACCAACAATTCTCTCCTTCTCCAATAGGTATGCAAGCACTTGATTTGGCAGCTTCATCAGCTATTCTTTGGGCGTTTGAATCTAAAACGAAATCAGCATCTATATCCATATCTGTATTCCATTCTTTAAGACCACCCATATCATTTTCCCCCCCATTTACAGAGGTAGCAATTGTTAAGGCGCTTGTAGCAGCGATGAATAAGGAGATTGAACTTTTTCTAGGCATTTAATATTTTTTATTTAATTAATTTTAAATAATAATTTTAGTTTTTTCTATTAAGTGTATAAAATGTTTCTCTAACTACCGAGAAGTCTTAGAAAATTTGAATAAGACTTAAAAATAAGGTCTAATTCATCTGATCTGCCATTTTTGGCAAGTAAACCTTTTGCTCCTGCCTCTAGATCAAATAAATATTCTCTTTCTTCACTTGACTTTACATAACTTTCTATCCAACCAACACAAACTAATCTTTCTCCCTCTTTTACCTTTTTTACTGAATGTAAGAAGTGACTTGGATAAATTAATATCTCACCAGCATCAAGTTTAAAATGTTTTTCTGAATTCATTTCTTCAATATTTAGCTCCCCACCTTTGTAAGAACTTTTCTCAGTTAAGGAAATTGTAAAAGATAAATCTGATCGGCCTGATGACATAAAAGGATTGTCTATATGTCTTCCATATTCCATATTTTCGAATGATTTTGTGAAGATTATCCCATGTATTGTCTTTGGGAGTGCGAAGCTTTTGATTAAAGGGTTTGAGAGGATTTTCTTTTTAATTAAAAAGGATGCTTTCTTAGATATTTCTGAGTTCCTATCAAGTTGTAAATTATTTTTAACTTTTGAGGCATGACTTCCGGCTGTTTTTTTTCCATCTTCCCAAAGATCAACGTCTTTGTTTAGATTTATTACTAATGATTCAATTTCTTCTTTAATGAGAAGCTGATGAGTTAAATAATTCATTTTGAATATAAAAAATGATACATATTTATGTATAGAAAATATCTTTTAGGATTCTTGCGCTTTTTAAGTATATAAAGTAACCATAGATACTATTTGATAAAAGTGCAAAACCTAAAAAAAATAATTTATTCAGTTTTGACATTTACTTTTTTTCTCAATTTAAATATACCCGTAAATTCAACTGAAAGAGAAGTTAAAGTTTATTCTGGGAGACACTATAATACCGATAGAAATGTTTATAAAAAATTTGCAGAAGAAACTGGCATAAAAGTAAGGCTTATTGAAGCTGCTGGGATATCGTTAATAGAAAGATTAAAAAGAGAAGGAAAGAATTCGCAAGCGGATTTAGTTTTGCTTGTTGATGCAGCAAGAATAACTAATGCTGCTAAAGCAGGATTGCTACAAAGTATAGATTCAAAAGCTTTAGAAAATGATGTACCTGTAGGTCTTAAAGATCCAGGGAAAGAATGGTATGCATTGACTAGGAGAGTGAGAGTAATGGTAGCTAATCCAAAAATTGTTGATGTAAACAAAATAAAAGATTATACAGATTTGTCTGATCCCTCTCTGAAAGGTAAAGTATGCTTAAGAAATAGAAAAAGTCCATATAATCAATCTCTTGTAGCTAATCAAATTGTCAATAAAGGAGAATTAGAAACTAAAGCTTGGTTAAATGGGATGATTTCAAATGTATCCAAACCTTTCTTCCCAGGAGACATTGCCATAATAAGAGCTGTTTCTAAGAAAAAGTGTGGAGTAGGAATTGTAAATCATTACTATGTTGCAAGAATGCTGGCAGGCGTTAATGGAAGAAGAGATGCTCTGTACGCCAAAAAAACAAAAGTAATAACTCCAAATCCTGCGCATGTAAATATAAGTGCCGGTGGAGTTGCTAAATATGCAGCTAACAAATCTGAAGCTTTAAAGTTACTTGAATTTTTAGCCTCACCTGAAGGTAGTAAAGGTTTAGCTGCGCCAACTTTTGAACATCCCTTAAAAGAAGTTAATCAGGATGAAATAGTTAAGGCTTTTGGTAAATTTACTCCTGATGAGGTTACTGTAGAAGATCTTGGAGAAAATAATGCTCTTGCTATTAAAATGATGAAAGATTCTGGTTGGAATTAAAAAATAATATAATCTGAAAGAAAATAAATCTTGTATGATTTAAAAATTATTTCCTTATAATGGAGAGGTGGCTGAGTGGTCGAAAGCGAACGACTCGAAATCGTTTAATAGGAAACTGTTCGTGGGTTCGAATCCCACCCTCTCCGCTTTTTTAATACGTCTAGATAGTTACTAGTAAGAAAAATCAAGAGTTCTTCAACTGTCTTTAAGTTTTTCATATCTAAATATCCCTTATTTTCAATTACTTTTAAATGGAAGAAATACTAATAACACTTAAAAAGTAAATCTACTCAGGTATTAATACCCTTTGAATTTCAAGTGAAAAGAAGGATAATAAAGATGTTGAGATATAGGAGTTTTTATGAAACTTACTGCTCCATTCATTGCCCTAAGAAATGCAACTTCTGATATTTGGAAGATGCATGACTTTAACTATGAACTGCCTAAAGATTTAAGAAAAGATTATTGGGAAAATGAATGTATTAAAAAACCATCAAGCCCTCATTTTAAGGCTTATTAAATAGGTTTTATGCTTGCGCCGATAAATTTTATGTAGATGCTTTCTATGGTATTTAAGACACTAGCTTTTTCTTACGTACCAAGCATCAAATTCACTTTGCATATTAAATAGCCTTTCGTAATTATTTTCCTTAAATAAGATATCTAACTTCTCTTGAGTCGATGTGAAATTATGTTCAACAGTTACTATTTTGGGACCAAATTTTTCAAAGTTAAAATTTGAAAGTATTAAAAACTCACTTCCTTCTGTATCTACTGACATATAGTCAATTTTTTCTCCGCCAAAATATTCAATAAAAACATCATTTAGGGAAATTGTGGGAACTTTTATTGTGTATCCTTTTTTAGTTCTTTGTTTGGTAATTTCGGGAAGTGATTTTTTATCAGAATCTTTGAATTCTTCTATACTTGAAAGCTCTCCTTGACTTGAAACAAAAAAGTTTATATCTTTTCCTGTTTCTGAATATATACATTTATTCAAAAGTTTATTTTTTGGTCTATTTTGTTTTAAAGAATCTTGCCATTCAGGACTCGGTTCTGCCAGAACTCCACTCCATTCAAATTGATTTTCAAGTAAATAAGTATTTGATAATTCAATGCCATTAGTTGCCCCAAATTCTAAGTAAGTACCTCTTTTTTTTTTATTTAGTTTAAAAAGGACAAAAAGATCTTGAAAAAGTTGAGATTTAGAAATCCCCTTATTTTTGAAAATAAAACTATAAAAATCTAATAATTCTTCATCATAACTATCTATTGCATTAGCTAAATTAAAGAATCTAGGAAGATATTTTTGATTTTTTATAATTCCCTCTAAATGAAGTAAGTATTTAAAAGTTATTTCATCTACAGTAGATGACTTACCTTCTCCAAAATTCACATTAAATTTATGTTCGTTTGAGGCCATATTTTAAGTTTTTACTTTTAGATCAATTTTTTTATTGTTAAGAAATTACTTAGTATTCAAAATCCAAAATAAAGTTTATCGATATTAAAATTTTATGTGATTTAAATTTAATTGCATCTATTTAAAAGGAAATTTTTTAAAATAAAAACTAATGTTTGAGTAATGAAATATTTTCTTATAAATAACTATAACTTACATTTAAAATCATCTTCTGCAATAAAGTTAATTATCTGAAAACTATTATTTTCAAAAATTGTAATACCTTTTTTAATCGATTCATCATCATATTTTAATTCAGGAAATCTTTTATCATAAATATAAAAAGCTTTAACTCCACCTTTGAACTTATTCTCATTAGAAATATGTGTTTTTGGTCTTTTTCCAGTTATTTTTTGAAAATCTAATTTTATTGCTTCAAGAAAGGACTTTTTTCTTATTTTTGTGTTACAGATAAGCATCGGATAATCTTTTTGATATAGATCAAATTGCATCGGCATTTGAACCGACATAATTGAATATATCCTCGCTAATTTTATATTCTCTTTTTTTCTGAAAGATTCGATTATTTCTAATGCCAAAGGAGAATCAGGAAAGCCTCTTTCAAAAACGCCGAATGGCTGTGGAGAGTGAAATGGTTTTATTGATATCAATAAGCAAGTAAATAAAATTAGAGTGATAAACTTTTTCCAATTTTTACTTAAAAAGTTAATTAAAAATGTAAAACCGTTGTCTCCAATAATAAGAAAAATTGGAATAAAATAAATCCATATTCGAAACCACGGGATAGAAAATTTTAAAAATATTATGATTAATGCTCCTACTAATAAAGATGGTAGTAACAAAAATCCTACTTGATTTTTTTTTGCGATATAGTTCAAATATCCCAATATTATTAGCAAAACATAAGATATTAAAATATTTAAGTTTATGTAATTAGTAAGAAAACCAAAAGCCTGAGAGACATGAGGAATTAAATTTAAAAATATTTCAGGAGCTGTTAATGGTTTAAGCGTTTCATCATTTATAAAATTTGAAAAATTACCTGGTAAAAATATAATTGGCAAATAGAAAATTAGAGTTACAAAAAAAGTAATCAAAATTACTTGAAATACCTTCTTAATTACGTTTAATCTTTTATTATTTTCCTTAAAAGTAAAAAAGATATTAATTAAGATGTACAAGAATAAACCACTTGCTGCAAAAAGCATCGTTGGGATAGTAAAAGCCCCTAAAGCAATAAATATTGCAAGGTATAACCCCTCTTTCTTGGAGAAACTTTTTAAAAATTCAATAGTACTTTCTAGACTTAATAGGAAAAATAAAACTAATAATGAATAACCTCTTGCGTTAACTGAATAATGGATCAACATTGGGTATGTTGCCATAGTAATTGCAGCGAACCTTCCATCTTGATCAATTTTTTTTGATATAAAAAAGCAGATTGGGATTGATAAAATTCCAGATACAAAGGAAACTAATCTTAAAGAACTAAAACTAAAACCAAATAAAACATATATTATTTTTGAAAGTATATTATGTAAGAAATGATTATTTGGATGAAATAAAAAAGCTCTAAGAGGATTAGATGATTCAATGAAAGCAAAAAATGTTGACACCTCATCTGATCTAAAAGGTTCAAAAAGGAATGATAATCTAATAATAATTCCTATTATGATTGAGGCCAAAAGCCAAGGGTTTATTAAGTAATTTGATATATAAAAACTAAATCTAGATTTATAGTTATTTAAAAAATTATTGCCAATCATTATTTTTTAACAAACATAATTAACTTTACATTTTCTCTTTATAAATACTCTAAAAAAGTATTATTAACAAAAATTATCAAATATTATAAAAATAAAATTGTAGATCATTTTTTTTATTAGATTAAAATCATCATATATTCTTGATATAGCTTTCAATATTATAAATTTGGTCATATTTTATTGATTTATTTTTAGTTGGAAACCTGTCAACCTCAGATAAGCTTAAGTCTAATTTAATACCTATAAAATTAATTAATTTATAAATAAATGATTTCTTTAATATAGTAATTTTAAAAAAATAATCTTTTTTACGTTTTAATTTTTCGTATATTAAGTGAATTTTTTTTATCGACATCTTTGTCGACTCTCCCATATACCCTAATTTGTAATTTTTATTCCATAATATGGATTTTTCATTAATCATATTATTAGCAAGATCTAAGGCAGAAATAACAGAAAAATTACTATTTTGATTGCCAAAAATTAATTTTAAACCAAGCGCTCTAACTTTAATAATTTTCTTTATTGGGCAATTCTTCAAACCATAAATAAGACCTACTCTCAATATCTTTAATTTAATTTTTGGTTGATTACTAATCAATCTAGAAAGATATTTTTCATGTATATATTTGGATAATCCATAAAGACTCAAATAGTTATATCTTAAATCTGCACTTGTAGAGGATAAATATAAATATTCATTATTTGGATTTGCTTTTATAAATTCTAAAATATTTATCATTCCTTCTATTGATAACTTGAATTGATTAAAATTTTTTATCCTAGTGAAAGACCAAACAATAATACATTTATTATTTTCCCCCTCCAGGGTTAGTTTAGAAAGTAAATCATTATTTTTGCCGGAATATAATGATTGATTTTTATTTAATTTAGAAGAGAATATTTTAACTGGAATTTTTTGTCTTATAGCGCTTTCATATATTATTTGTGCTAAGTTACCTCCCCCCAAAACTATAATCATTATTCGAATTTATTCTTGATGATATTAAATAAAACTTTTGGTCTAAAATAATATTTAATGTAAGCCTTTTGAATAAGATTTTTAATTTTTTTTTGATTAAGATTTTTATGTTCATAAACCAACTCTTGTTGATTATATTTTTCTAAATTATCTTCACTTATTCGACCTTCTTTTTTTAGAACCTCGTAGAAACCTGTTCCAGGATAAGGAGTACATATTGCAAATCGTGCCATAAATGTTTTTAAAGATAAAGAATAATTAATTGTATCTAATGAACTTTGTTCATTATCTTGTTCAAGACCAATAATGTAAAAAGCATTTATTCTCACGCCAACATCATGAGCAGCCTCAATTAACTCTCTTTGTTTATCTTCTTTACAAATGATTCTTTTATTTGCTTTAGCAATTTCCTCATTTGGTGTCTCAATACCAATATTTATACTTTTAAGTCCTGCACTTGCCATTAGTCTTATGATTTCAATATTAAGAATATCGATTCTAGTCTCCATACCCCATTCTACTTTTAAACCTTTTTTATGAATTTCTAAGCAAAACTTCTCAATAAATTCTTTTTTTAATCCAAAAACAGGATCTCTAAACTGAAATGAACGAAAGCCATTCTTTTTCATTAAATTTTTCATCATGTTTACAACTTTTTCAGGAGAATATGAGCGTATTAATTTACCTTGATTCTCTCCATAAGTACAATAAAATCCACAAGAATATGGACACCCTCTAGTTGATTCAATAAATCCTGTAGGCTTTTTCAGCATCGGTCTATAGGAAAATCTTTTAGAAAAATTTGTAGGATAGTTAGGAATAGGTAAAATATCTAGATCCTTTATGATTTCTGATTTTATTTGACTACCCATTGAATTTAATGAGGAAAAATCGCCATCCCAGTTTAAGAAGAATTGCTCTGGTTCTCCAATAATTACATGATCTGCATTTGAGAATTTTTCAGGGTATTTTGTTGGATATGTGCCTACAACTATAATTATTACTTGATTATCAATTTCTTTAATTTGGTTAATAAGTTTATTCTCTAATTCGCAACAAACTATAGATCCATATATTATGCAACAATTAACATCATTTTTTTGTAAAAAAGATATTGCATTTTTACAATTTTCAAAATAAGAATTTTTAATTTTTTTTTCATTTAATATTGACGATATATAACCCATACAAAGAATAGGTATCTTGATATTTCTTTTTTTTGCATACCCAATAGCTCGTGATAACAAATTCTTACCAATATGGTCAGATGTTCCATAACCACCATTTAAATCTTTATTGGTACTTGTTGGCGTATTTGGCAATGCATTTATTAATAAAGCGTGTTTATTTCTCATTGTTTTAAATTTAACTTATACACAAATGGAAAGTTAAGATTGAAATATAATGGATGAATTTAACTCACCAATGAACCTTAGCGTCATTATACCCTGCTTTAACGAGGCTAATACAATTTTAAAAATTCTTGAACTTGTAAAAAATTCACCAGTAAATTTAAAAGAAATAATAATCGTTGATGATTTTTCAACTGATTCCACAAGAGAATTACTAAAAGAAATAAATGATGAACTTATTAAAATTATTTACCAACCAAGAAATATGGGGAAAGGGGCAGCATTAAGGCGGGGGTTGAATTGTGCGACTGGAGATATTTGTATTATTCAAGATGCAGATTTAGAGTATGATCCATATGATTATGGAGCAGTAATTCAACCAATTATAGACGATAAGGCAGACGTAGTTTATGGAAGTAGATTTCAAGGAGGAAGGCCTCATAGGATAGTGTATTTCTGGCATAGAGTTGGGAACGGGTTCCTTACTTTGTTGAGCAATATTTTTACAGATCTTGATTTGACAGATATGGAAACTTGCTATAAAGCTTTTAGAAGAGAAATTATTCAATCAATAAAAATTAATGAGAATAGATTTGGCTTCGAACCAGAAATAACAGCCAAAATATCAAAATTAAATCTGCGAATATACGAAGTTGGGATTGCTTATTATGGAAGAACTTATAAAGAGGGAAAGAAAATCGGTTGGAAAGATGGTTTTAGGGCGATTTACTGCATATTAAAATACAATGTTTTTTCAAGAATAAAAAAATATTAAATTTATAGTTAAAGATTGAATTAGCTAATTAAAAAATCATTTCAACAAGAAATTAATAAATCTATTTTCTTTGGACTCAAATATTAAATTTTGATAAAAAACAACTATTTTTATAATTGGCTATTGGCTGATTTTATTATTGGGATAAATTCTAATTAGATAGTAATTCATTCATCTATAACTTATTTTCATATATGTCCATATAATATTATTTACAATATAATTTACAAATGAGAATATTTTTTTATGGCCATAACTGTTTTCTTTTTAAAAAAGGTCCTACACTTTTAGTTATTGATCCATGGTTCTCTAAAAATGGCGCTTTCTATGGAAGTTGGTTTCAATACCCAAATAATCATTACCTTAAGGAAAAAGTCATACAGGAATTAGTTAAACATAAAAATTCATACATCTTTATTTCACATGAACATCAAGATCACTTGGATTTAGATTTTATTAATAGTCTTGTTAAGAAAGTGAAAATAATTGTACCTAAATATAGAGATAATTTACATATGATGTCTTTGCTTTCTAGTACAAAGCATGAGGTTATCGAATTAGATAATTATTCTAACTATAAAATTGGTAATGAATTATCTATGGAATTAATGATTTCTGATATTGGTGTTGATCACGATTGTGCAGTAATTGTAGATGATGGTACAACAAGATTTTTAAATCAAAATGATTGCAAAATCTATGACCAACTTCATAAGTCTTTGAACATAGATGTTTATTCCGTCCAATATAGTGGAGCAAATTGGTTCCCTTCCTGTTATGAATTTGAAGAAGAAATTAAAGAGAAAATTTCTAAAGAAAGAGTAACAATAAAATTAAGTTCAGTATTAAATGGGATAAGAACATTAGAACCCAAAGCATTTATACCTGCAGCGGGTCCTGCAATATTTCCATTTTTAGAAAGTAACTTATCAAGAGGTATAGGAAATATTTTCGTACACCAAGATACATTAGATAGTTATTTAAAACAAAATAAATTCTTTAAGACATATTACTTGAACCCTGGTGAAGAATATAAAGAGCATGATCTATTTACATCTCCAATACCACCGCCAAGCATAAAGGAAATTGCGGATACTCGGAATTCAAATTACTGCATTTGGGACTCATTAAAACAAGAATTGAATATTCAAAAATTAATTAGTCAAGTAAAAAATAGACTTGTAGAAATTGCAGATATTAAATTAACTGGTATCCCTAGTATCCAATTAATATGGGATTTAGACAGTAAGTATGAGGGAATTACTATAGATCTAAATAGAAAATCGGTATCATCTGGATATGATCTTAATCTGAATAAATATTATAGGGTTTGCGCTGATAAGAAATACTTTGCTTTAATGTCGGAACCAAAAAATAGATGGCAAGATATCTCTCTTTCATTTCGTGCCAAGATCAAAAGAGAGCCTAAAGAGTTTTGCAATGAAATAAATCTATTCTTGTTTAGTGATATTGATAATATAAGAGATTCCTTCTTGGCAACCAAGAATATTTCACTTGAGAAATGTATAGTAAGTTTTAAAGGTAATGATTACGAAATAAATCGATATTGCCCACACCAAGGGGCAGATCTTAGGTTTGCGGAAATTAATGAAGATTGTAAGTTGATCTGCCCAAAGCATGGCTGGGAATTTGATATCAAGAATAAAGGGCATTGTTCGAAATCTAATTCGTCTATTGAGGCTAGAAAGTATCCAAAGTGAAATATGAATTTTCAGTTCTTTTTTTGCATATGATCTCATATACCGCTGTATAAGAATCGTATTCTGAAATTGCAAATGGATGTTTACCAATACCATCTTGATTAGTAGTTAGTCCATCCCCACAAATAGAAATTATTTCAAAATTAGTTGATAAAAGTTTTTCTAGAACTAAAGCTTTTGGCAAATAAATTCCATCGTTATGATTGAGTTTTTCAAATTTGTTATTTGCAAAATAATTTATAGTATTTTGAATACAATTTATGGCCCACTCTCTTGAGTCGTAGTGTTTATTTTCACCATGTTTGTGCTCAATGAGATAAAGCATCCAGCCTAGATCATAACAACTTAAATAGAGTTTTCCTCCAGGTTTTAAAAGTGAATAATATATTTCAATTGTTTTTTTGAATGGAGTCAATTCTAAAGATGAGTAAGAGAATATTCCATCAAAAGTGTTCTTAAGTTTATCTTGAGAATTTGTCATCGAATCACAAATATATTCAGTATTTCTAATATGAAGTTTTTTGCTTATTTTCTTACAAAAATCAATTCTGACTGGTTCTATGTCTAAACCTAATACACTTTTATTTAGTGATGCTAAAGCCAATGTCCACTGACCATAACCACAACCTGAATCTAGGATTCTTCCTTTATTTTCAAACCCAATACCTTTAAGCCTTTCAATATAGGGTGTCAAATCACCTTCTTTATAGTTTCGTTTAATAAACCCAACTTCAAATGGATCATCGATTAGTAATTCCTCAATAGAGGAGTCCACTGCATTTTTAATAATTTTATTATCTAATGGATTAGTCATTAAGAATTATTTTTTTACCAAAATTGATCAGTGGTGTAAGTAACTTTTAAAGGACATTCATTAATAGCTTTAATATTACTAATACATGGTCTTACTGTTTCACCATTAATATCAATTTCACAAGCACCACAACTTCCAGTTAAGCATCCGGTCGGAATTTTTATTCCTGCTTTCTCTGCAGAAACAAACCAATCATCTCCTTCACATGCATATGAAGTATTATTATTAGGCCATAATATTTTGATTTTAGATCGTTTCAATTTATTAGTGAAGAGATGTCTAGGTTTTTATTAAATTCATTAGCAAGATTATTAATAATTGATTCTCTTTTAATTTTATAGGGCCTTGTTTTTTTTGCTAATCTAGGTAAATTTTTCTTTTTTCTTATTAAGTTTATGTAGTAATCTCTCCAAATATCATTTTCAAAAATTCCATGAATATAGGTTCCGGCTATAGTCCCTAATTTATTTTTTTCTATGTACCAACCTAGATCAATGTCTTTGAAAATGGGTTTAATTTCTTGAGTGTTATATGTTGTATTTAATTCGGTAACACCATTATGGATCTCAAATCCTTGGATTACAGATTTACATGGCCACAAGGATTCAGAGTTAATTTGACGAGTTATCTTTTTTTTAAGGAAAGTTGTTTTTAATGGCAACAATCCAATACCGTTAATTTGTTCTAAATTAGTTATTGAACTTTCTTTGGAAAATGGGTCTTTAAGTGTTTCTCCTAACATTTGAAGACCTCCACAAATTCCAAAAATATTACCATTGTTTTTTGAATAATCTCTTATATCTCGACAAAGTCCAGATTTCTCTAGAAATAGTAGATCCTTAATTGTTTGTTTACTTCCTGGGATAATAATAAAATCAAATTGAAATAATTTTCTAGATTCTTTTATCCATTCTATTGATACTAAATCTTCATTCTCTAAAGGGTCGAAATCTGAAAAGTTACTTATGGAGGGTAATTTTATTATTCCTACATTAATTTCAGGTTTGGTTATATTTGATTTCCTTTCTAACAAATCTAAGGAATCTTCAGGCGGGAATTTATCATTTAACCAAGGAATAATTCCCAATATAGGAATTTGAGTTTTATTTTCTATCCATTTTTTTCCTTCGTTAAATAGTGAAAGATCTCCTCTAAACCTGTTTATTACTATACCCTTAATAAGTTTTTTTTCTTCTTGGTTCATTAATTCGAGTGTTCCTATTATTTGCGCAAATACTCCTCCTCTCTCGATATCAGCTACTAGTATGCAACTTGCTTCCAAATATTTCGCAAGTTTTAAGTTAGTAAGGTCTCTATGCATTAAATTCATCTCTACTGGACTCCCAGCACCTTCGATTACTAAACGACAATTTGGGTCCTTCTTATAAATAGAATCTAAACTTTTTTTAATTATTTCCCATCCTGGAAGAAACCAATCCTCATAATAATTTTTTGCTGTTGTTATTCCAATACTTTTGCCAAGATGAATCACCTCGCTTTTTGAATTACCTTGAGGTTTTAATAAAATGGGATTCATTTCTGAAGAAGGAACAACTCCACATGCAAATGCTTGAAGTGCTTGTGAATAAGCCATCTCTCCTCCATCCCAATCTACCCAAGCATTGTTACTCATGTTTTGCCCTTTGAAAGGTATTGGCTTTTCTCCTAAATTTTTAAGAATTCTGCAAATTGCGGTTGCTGTTAATGATTTCCCCGCTCCACTTGAAGTGCCCAGAACCATGAGCGGCTTTTTGAAAGTTTGCAATTTATCTAATAATTCCATTCGTAATTTATATTAATTTTGAAATTAATTTATCGGTAAGTTAGATTATAATTTCGATAAAAAATTTGTGTTAATTCTAGCTTCTGCTTCTCAATCCAGAAAGAAATTACTTGAAAACTGTCAAATTCAATTTCTTCAAATAGCCAGTAACTTTGATGAATCTTTAATTAAAGAGGAGAACATAACTAATTTAGCTCTTGAATTGTCTTTTCAAAAAGCTAATTTTTTAATAAGAAATATTAGAGAAATAAATTTACCGGATAATTTTAACCATAGATCTCTTGAAATTCTTGGTTGCGATTCAATATTTGAATTTAAAGGAAAAGCGTTTGGCAAACCATCTAATAAAGATGAAGCATTTTTTAGATGGAAAAAAATGTCTGGAGAATTTGGATTTTTACATACTGGTCATACTCTAATAATTGGAAATCTTGATTCAAGTTCAAATATATTTAAAACAACTGAAATAGTAAAAAAAACTGTAAGTTCAAGAGTTTATTTTTCTAAGTTGAAAGATTGGGAAATCAAGAGTTATGTAGATACAAATGAACCTTTATATTGTGCAGGGGGATTTGCTTTGGAAGGCATAGGCGGTAAATATATAGAAAAAATAGAGGGTTGTTTCAGTAATGTGATGGGTTTAAGTTTGCCATGGCTCAGAAAAAATTTATATAAATAAGAAAATTGCGCAAAAAAAAACCCTATCAAAAGATAGGGCTTATTAATGTGAAATAGAAATTAATCTAAATCAGGCATTTCTAGAGCAGGTTCACTCTTTCTATCGATTCCTTTTTCAAAACCAGCAGCAGCTGCTCTAGCGCGTCCAGCATGCCAAAGGTGACCGATAAATGTAAACCATCCTAGGAAGAATTGAGCTGCTGCTAACCATTGTCTTAAGTTAACGAAATTAACAGCATTAGGCTCTGTAATGATTCCACCAACTGAGTTGATAGAAGCGTTAGGAGCATGAGTCATGTATTCAGCAGCTCTTCTAACTTGCCAAGGCTGAATATCATTTTGGATTTTCTCAAGACTTAATCCATTAGGACCTCTTAAAGGCTCTAACCATGGTCCTCTAAAATCCCAAAATCTCATTGTTTCACCACCAAATATTATTTCACCTGTAGGAGATCTCATGAGATACTTACCTAGACCTGTTGGTCCCATTGTTGAACCTACGTTAGCTCCAATTCTTTGGTCTCTCACGAGGAAAGTAAAGCTTTGGGCTTGTGAAGCTTCAGCATTTGTCGGGCCATAAAATTCTGATGGGTAAGCAGTGTTATTAAACCAGATGAATGTTGATGCAATAAAGCTTGCAACACAAATTCCACCAAGTGCATAACTTAATAGTCCCTCACCATTCCAAATAAATGCTCTTCTAGCCCATCCAAATGGTTTGGTAAAGATGTGGAATATGCCTCCTATGATTGCAGTTATACCCACATAGACATGACCACCAACTATATCTTCAATTGAGTTGACCCCGATTATTGAACCAGCGCCTCCCCATGGAGACCTAAATAGGTAACCAAGAATAACCCTTGGATCTAAAGTTGGGTTTACAAGTCTAACTTCTCCACCTCCAGGTGCCCATGTGTCATATGCACCGCCAATAAAACACCAGTTAACTGACCATGCTAATGCACCTACACCTAATACAATCAAATGATATCCGAGAATATTTGTCATTTGATTTTTATCTCTCCAATCGGTAGAGAAAAATGGGAAGTCTTCTTCAAGCTTTTCTGGACCTGCTAATGAGTGATAAATACCACCGAAACCAAGCACAGCAGAAGCAATCAAATGAACCACACCTGCTTGAAAGAAAGGCATGATATCAGTAACTTCACCACCAGGACCTATACCATATCCAAACATTGCGACGTGTGGCATACAGATTAGACCTTGCTCCCACATAGGTTTATCAAAAGTAAAATGATTAACCTCAAAGAGCATCATTGCTCCCGCCCAAAAGACTATAAGTCCAGAGTGAGCAATGTGAGCTCCTAATAAACGTCCAGATAAATTAATTAGTCTAGCGTTACCTACATACCAGGCATAGCCAGTCTCCTCAATACTTTGGTTTGGAGCTCTTAGTAAATTATTAAAGGGCGTTTCCACGTGGAAGAACCTCCTCAGGGAATACAAAGTTTTCGTGTGGTTGATCCACAGAAGACATCCATGCTCGCATACCTTCGTTCAAAAGTATATTTTTTGTATAGAAAGTTTCAAATTCAGGATCTTCTGCTGCACGGATTTCTTGGCTTACGAAATCATAAGCTCTTAAGTTTAGTGCTAAGCCGACAATACCAATTGAAGATGTCCACATACCCATAACAGGTACAAATAGCATCAAGAAGTGCAAGAAACGCTTGTTAGAAAAAGCAATACCGAAAATTTGACTCCAGAATCTATTCGCTGTAATCATTGAATAGGTTTCTTCTTCTTGTGTTGGGTCAAAAGCTCTAAATGTTGAACTTTGAACCTTACCATCTGTATAAATACTTGTATCTTCATACAAAGTGTTTTGTACTGTAGCTCCATGAATAGCGCAAAGTAGAGCACCACCAAGAATTCCAGCAACCCCCATCATATGGAATGGGTTTAAAGTGATATTGTGAAAACCTTGAATGAATAGGATGTAACGGAAGATTGCTGCAACACCAAATGAAGGTGCGAAGAACCAACTGTGCTGTCCTAAAGGATAAATAAGGAAAATACTTGTGAAAACTGCAATAACTGCTGAAAATGCTAATGCGTTGTATGGTCTAATTCCAACAAGGCCAGCAATTTCAAACTGACGAAGCATAAAACCTATTAGGCCAAATACTCCATGTAATGCAACGAAGTTCCAAAGACCACCAAGTTGTAGCCATCTTACGAAACTACCTTGGGCTTCTGGACCCCATAAAAATAGAAGACTGTGTCCCATGGCATCTCCAGGGGTACTAACAGCTGCTGTTAAAAAGTTACAACCTTCAAGGTATGAGCTTGCAACTCCGTGTGTGTACCAAGAGGTAACAAATGTTGTTCCGACAAACCAACCACCTATTGCAAGATATGCACAAGGAAGTAAGAGTAGTCCGGACCAACCAATAAATACAAAGCGGTCGCGCTTCAACCAATCATCGAGGACATCAAACCATCCTCTTTGTGGGGCGCTACCAACTGCGATCGTCATGAGAAATCGTTTTAGCTTCGGGATACGCAGTGACTGTAACAAAGATTGAGAGTAATGTGGGGAAATATTTGTATATCTGAAATGCCTTGTAAAGCTTTCCTGACTTTTTTATTAAAAATTAGGTAAGAATACTCCCTTAATTTGTTAAATTATCTGAACTAGGTTCTAAAAAAGGATAAAAATGGATTCAAACCTAACGTCTTTCGATAAGATTGAACAAAAAATTGGTGGATCAAGGAAAATTTCTAATTACATTATTGGTGGAATGCTAACAATTGGGGGTGTTGGTTTCCTTTTGGCTTCTATATCAAGTTACACAGGTGTTGATTTATTACCTTTGGGAAAACCTTCAACTTTATTATTCATTCCTCAAGGAATAATAATGGGAGCCTATGGCGTGATAGCTAATCTATTAAATTTCTATTTATGGTATTTAGTGTTTATAAATTTTGGTTCTGGTAGTAATTCATTTGATAAAATTTCAAAATCAGTTGAAATAAAAAGAAAAGGGCTTTTTAAAGATATTAATGTTAAAGTCAATTTCGATGAAATTAAATCAGTTAAGCTAGATATTAGCGAAGGATTTAACCCAAGAAGAAGAATAGCTTTAGTACTGAAAGGGAGAAAAAAGGTACTTCCTTTAAGTGGTGCAGGAGAACTTAAACCATTACTTGAGGTTGAGGAAGAAGGTGCAAGGTTAGCAAAATTCTTAAATGTAAATTTGGAGGGACTGAGATAAAAAAAAAATCTTTAATAAAATTAGTTTTCATTCCTATTATTTTTTTGTTTTTACTGACAAATTGCACTAACAGAGGAACTTTGAATTCCACAAACTATTGTAAAAAACTTAAATTAAATTGTAAAAACAAAAAACAAAACATTATTTTTAAGACATCAAGAGGTAATTTCGAAGTTCAATTAGATGGTGAGAATTATCCAGTTACTGTTGCAAATTTTATATCCAATGTTCGTAAAAGTATTTATGCAAATAAGAATTTTTATAAAATAATCAACTATCCACAAGTTAAGGTAATTCACTCGGGGGTTTACTCAGAAAATATCTTTAATAATGAAAATCTTAATTTAAATGTAATCCAAAAATCTCTTCCTCTTGAAATAAAATTAAAAAAGGGAAGAGAACCGATTTATAACAAACAATTCAAGGATTTATCAAAAATTTCAGAAATAAAAATGATTTTTGAGAATGGTTCTTTAGCAATGGTAAAGAGTGGAGAAAGAAAATCATCTTCGACTGAGTTCTTTTTCGTTACTAACAAATTTCCTGAATTAGATGGAAGATATTCTGTTTTTGGAAAAGTTGTCAAAGGGTTTGAGGTATTAGAAAAAATAGATAAGAAAGATTTGATTTACGAAATAAAAATATCAGATTAAATCTCTAATGAATATTTATTGATTTTTAACATTTCAGTATTAACTCCTGAAGAGCGTTTGAGAGCAACTTTTCCTGTTCTTGCTATTTCAAGAATCCCATAAGGTTCAAGTAATTTTTCTAATGCAACTAATTTTCCTGGATCTCCAACCACTTCAAGAGTTAAAGCTATGTCTGAGACATCTACTACTTTTGCTCGAAATATCTGAACAATATCTAATATATTACTCCTGGTATCTTCTTTTGATGAAACCTTAAGCAACATTAGTTCCCTTTCAACTGCAGCAAGGTTAGTGAAATCTACAACCCCAAGAACGTTGAATAACTTATTAAGTTGCTTTGTCATTTGTTGTAGGGTTTTATCGTCACCCTCTACAACCATTGTTAATCTAGAAATCCCTTTCGATTCAGCAGGACCCACAGCAAGGCTATCTATATTGAATCCCCTTCTGGCGAATAGACCTGAGATTCTACTTAAAGCTCCTGATTCGTCTTCAACAAGTACTGATAGAGTATGTTTCATGTTTTAAGAAGTTTTTAAATCCCTAATCCATTCATAAGAGATTTTATTGAATATTGAAGGATCTTCATCATGTACACAATGACCTGAATTAGATACTATTTTTAATTTTACCCATCTATGCAAATTTGCAATCTTTTTGCCAAGAAACAAAGGTATGAATTTATCTTCCCCTCCCCATATCAGCAAAAAAGGAACTTTCTTTGAGGCACTTAGTTTTTTCAATAGATAATAGGCTTTTAAATTCTTTTCTCTTGTTGACATACCTATACACATAGCTCTTAATGAATTAGATGCAGTTCTTCTTAAGACTGGTTTTCTTACTAAATCAATTAGTTCACTATCAATGTGATCTTTTTTGTAATATGCTGCCTTTAAACCAATATTTATAACGCCTAATTTATTAATCAAAAATAAAACTATTTCTAAGGGGAAAAATGTGAAGAATAATTTTATAAATCCATTAATAAATTTTTTAAAATTTGGGTTTATAAATCTTTTTTTTTCGTTTTCATCAAATTTATCAGGAAGAGGTGAGGCAATAACAGTTTCAATTTCTTTTTCAAATGAAACTGCACATGTTAGAGCGACTAATGCTCCTAGCGAATTTCCAATAAGAATTACTTTCTTCGGATTTCTTGGTTTTATAATTTGTTCAATAAAGTCTTTTACCTGATTAGACCAAACTCCGTTGTCCAATCTTTCAATATCGTTCATTCCGGGTTGGTCTGAATTGCCAAAACCTAACAAATCCAAAGAATATGCTGCAAAATTTTTTTTTGCAAAAAATTCCACATTATATCTCCAATGCATTTGACTAGCTCCAAATCCGTGTAAAAAAATAATTGGTTTGCCATTCTCTTCCCCAGTAACACTCCATGGTATTTTGAAGCCATTCCAATTCCAGTAATTAGGGTTTTTGATTCCTTTTTTTCTTAATTTAATATTCATTACCTAAGACTTCAGTTGTTTAAAAAAATTTAAAGTTAATTGTATTATCTATTTTTTTTTACAAATAGAGTTATATTAAGGATAAATTAATATAAAAAATAAATTCTTCCTTATGGCTAAAGAAATTTTTAGTATTGCTGCAGTTTTCTGGGTTTTGATACCAATTGGGTTAGTTGGCGGAGCGTTATTATTAAAATTTCAAGGAGATTGATTCTCACGAATGTGTTAGAAAGTGAGTTAATGTCTACAAGTTAAGCATATCTCAAATATGAAGATTCTTTTAGTTGGAGCAACAGGAACTTTGGGGAGGCAAATAGCAAAGCAGGCCATTGAAGAAGGTCATGAAGTTAGATGCTTTGTAAGGAACCCAAGGAAAGCATCATTTCTGCAGGAGTGGGGTTGTGAGCTTACAAAAGGTAATCTACTCAACTTTTCAGATATTGAATATGCATTACAAAACATAGAAGTAGTAATTGATGCAGCAACTAGTCGACCAGATGATTCGAAAAGTATTTATGAGACAGATTGGGATGGAAAACTAAATTTATTTAATGCTTGTGAATCAATTAACGTCAAAAGAATAATATTTCTCTCAATTCTCCACACTGAGAAGTTTAGGAATGTTCCTTTAATGGATATTAAATTTTGTACCGAAAAACTTCTAGAAAAATCAGGTTTTGACTATACAATTTTTAATTGTGCAGCTTTTATGCAAGGAGTTATAAGTCAATTTGCAATTCCTGTTTTAGATAGTCAAGCAGTTTGGATGAGTGGTACACCAACAAAAATTGCTTACATGAATACACAAGATATGGCTAAGATAATTGTTTCATCAATAGATAATCCTAAAACTTACAGGCTTACACTCCCTCTTGTTGGTCCAAAGTCTTGGGATTCAAGCGAAGTTATATCCCTATGTGAAAAATTTAGCGAAAAAAAAGCAAAAATTTTTAGAGTTTCACCCTTTCTTATTAGCATTACTCAGAAAGTAGTGTCTTTTTTTCAGGACTCATTAAATGTTGCTGAAAGATTAGCTTTTGCTGAAGTCACTAGTAGTGGGGAATCATTAGATGCAGATATGACTAAAACTTATGAATTATTAGACATAAACAAAGATGAAATTACAACATTAGAAAGCTACATCAAAGAGTATTACCAACAGATATTGAAAAGATTAAGGGAAATGGAAGCAGATTTAAATATTGAAGAAAAAAAGAGATTACCTTTTTAATATTGCATTTCTGAATATTTATAGTAAATTTGTACTATAAGTTTAAGCTAACTTTTTATGTCAGTTTCAAAATCTAAAAATCTAGAACGAAAACTAGATAATTATGCGAGAGAAGCAAAATATGAACTTGATAATGTCTGTGGTTCTTCACTATGGGAAAGTCTGGGTTTTGTTTTTTTTGATCAACTAGATAATTCTGAAAAAATTGCGAAAGCTAATTATTACTATGGTCAACTTCAAATAATAAATGAAATAAAATTTTTAATTTGAAAAAAAATTGTTTTGCATAATTTAATTTTCTTCAAAAATATTTTTTTGCCAAATTGCCTAATCTTTTTCTGATAATATAGATTAAGAAAATTACTTATTTAATGATTGAAACTTCAGGCGTTATTGAAAAAGAACAAGGAAATGGTTTCTACTTAGTCACTTTGGAACAACCTGAAGGTCATCAATGTTTATGCAGAGCAGCCGGTAAATTGACTAAATTCAGGATTAAATTATTAGCTGGAGATAAAGTTTTGGTAGAAATAAGTCCTTACGACTTAACAAGGGGTAGGATTACTTATAGGGAGAGGAATTCAGGTGGCGGAAGTGGTAGACCCAACAACCCTAGAAAAAATAAATGATTTAAAATCTAGAGTATATTATTTATTGCTTCTTTAAATTCACTTCTTTGCTTTACTCCTTGCCATTGTTTTTTTAGTAGTTTGTCTTTAAAAAGTTGAACTGTAGGGGTTCCGTTAATACCAGCTTGTTTGGCAATTTCTTGATCTTTATCAATATCTATTTCTACACCTTGAACAGCACCTTGAAGTTCTTTAATAACACGTTTTAACTGAGGTTTTAATACATGGCAGGGTCCACAGCTTGGAGAGCTGAAAATAACTAAAAGAGGCTTCTTACTTTCATGGTAGAGTTTTCTAAGTGCATAACTTCCCTTTTGCCATTCGGAATTTGAGTCAAAGGTTTTCTCATTTACTTCCCTTTCATCGAAATCTGAGGAATTAAGTTTTTTTTCTGGTTCGGGTGTTTCTCTGACTATAGTTTTTGCTAAGTTTTTCTCGGCTAGCCATCTTTCGGTTGCTAATGCTGCCATGCATCCAGTTCCTGCAGCAGTAACTCCTTGTCTCCACTCAGAATCAACAACATCACCTGCTGCAAAAATGCCTTCAATAGATGTTTCTGGTCTTCCTGATTTGCAAGCAATATATCCTTTATTATCTAAACCTATTTTGTTGCCTAAAAACTTCGTATTTGGTGTGTGCCCTATTGCATAAAAAAGACCCTTTATATTAATCTCCCCTTTACCTTCTTGAGAGTGCGTTGTTTCTATTTTCTCAAGCCATTCAGAACCATCAGCTTTATCAACTTTTGTGTTCCAATGGATTTCTATCTTTGGGTTAGCTTTTACTCTATCAATCATTGCAGCGCTAGCCCTTAATTTTTCTGATCTAACAATCAAATGTACTTTGCTGCCATACTTTGTGAGGTATGCTGCTTCTTCACATGCAGAGTCCCCTCCTCCAATAACAGCTAATTCCTCATCTCTGAATTGTGGAGTTGCGCCATCACAAATTGCACAAGCACTTATTCCTTTGCTCCAGAATTTATCTTCATTTATCACTCTTAATCTATTTGCACTTGCTCCAGTTGCAATAATAATTGCGTTAGCTTTTATAGTTCCTTCTAAAGTTTTTAATTCAAAGGGACGTGAATCAGTATTTATTGAGACAACATCGCTTTCGTATAAGTTGGTACCCCATCTTTCTGCTTGAGCCTTCATGAGATCCATCAACTCAGGACCTAGTACTCCATCTGGGAAACCAGGATAATTTTCAACAAATGTTGTAGTCATTAATTGCCCACCAGGAATTCCACCAGAATTAAATCCTGTTACTAGCAAAGGTTGAAGATTTGCTCGTGCTGCATATATTGCAGCTGTATAACCTGCAGGTCCCGAACCTATAATTACAACATTTTCTACGTTAAAATTTTTGTCTTTATTTTCCATTTATTTGCAAATTTTCGCTACTTAATAATAATAAACAAACCCAATTAGTGTAGGGCGGATTTCACTCGATCGATTTATTATTTAATCGTTAACTTTTTGGTCTAATAATTTTTTTAATTCCTTTGGGAAATTTAAAACAGAATCTTTTAAATTTTCGTTCTTTTCTCCAATATGTAATATCCATTCTCTAAATTCTTCTGCGATTGCATAACTGTCTTCATATCTTTCTAAAGTGTCCATTGCAGAAATTCTGTTGGTAGCCCAACAGGTGGAAATGTCGATTCTTTTCCTTATGAAATTGTCCATCTAAATTTAAATGTTGTTTCTAGGTAAACACAAAAGAAGTTAGATGTATTGTCTAATAAGTTACAACTTTGTACTTCCAAACAATAATTTAATCTTTAATTTATATTTGAACAAATTTTTGAGGGAATTATAAAGAAAATATAAAGAAAAAGGGTTAAACTGCCTCGCTATGATTTGCAAGTAGTCTTTCAACTTCCTCAAACCCCTCTTTAGCTGAATTTATTGCAAGTTCCTCGCTAACTTTTTCTTCAGATATTAATTTTGCGGATATTTTCTTTAAAAGAGTCTCTTTCTTTTCTCTTAGTGAATACACAATTTCTTCTTCAATAATAGATTTTATTGCTTTAGATATTATTTTTTTGTCATTTGCTTCCTCAAATGTGCCTTGAACTAATTCCTGAATAAATAATCGATGCACCTCACTACTTCTTAAAAAGCTTTCTGTGGCATTAATAATTCCTTCAACAAGAGCTTCATCAGGTTCAGAATCATTTTCTGCTAACTTGAATTCCCAATCTAAATGTCTTCTTTGCCAACCTGCAGAGTGGAGACTGGGCATGACTGTCTGTGAATAAGTATCAACTGACATTTCATAAATTCTCTCTGCTAATTTTTCGCACCAGTCTTTACCATGCTTTTCTAGGTTTTTCTGCATAGTTTGTCTGGGAACAGCATGACCACCATGATGGCTGTGACATACTCCATCGGGACATTCGATTGCTTTTATACTCATTGGATTTAAATACCTATATATTCTAGATAGCTATTTTTTATAAAAAAGAAAATATATTTTTAACAAAAATCCAAGACTTTTGACTTTCTTCAATTTATATTTAGTATGTTAAAAAAATAAATAAATTGACAAAGATACTTATTCCTTCCGAAACAAGCTCTGGTGAGAGGAGAGTTTCAGCTACGCCAGAAGCGGTTGAGAAATTAAAAAGGCTTGGATGTGATGTTTATATTGAAAGTTCAGCAGGGAAATTATCAGGATTTAGTGACTTATCATATGAAGAGTCTGGTGGAACAATTATCAATGACTTAGATCAAAAGATCTGGGGTGAAGCGGACTTAATTTTTTGTGTTCAAACTCCATCAGAGGTTAATTTAACTAAATTAAAAAAAGGCGCTATCCTTCTTGGACTTCTTAACCCTTATGGCAATAAGGAGCTTCTAAGGGTTATAAATAGTTATAAGATTACAGCTTTATCACTAGAGTTGCTTCCGAGAATTAGTAGAGCTCAATCTTCTGATGTTCTCTCTTCTCAGGCTAATATTGCGGGATACAAAGCAGTCCTTCTAGCTGCAAGTGAGTTAGATAGATATTTCCCAATGCTTATGACTGCAGCAGGCACTGTCCAACCAGCCAAGGTAGTGGTTCTAGGAGGAGGAGTTGCAGGATTGCAGGCAGTCGCCACAGCTAAAAGACTTGGTGCAATAGTTTTTGTATCCGATATTAGACCTGCTGTTAAAGAACAAGTAGAGTCTCTAGGAGCGAGATTTATAGAACTTCCTGAAGTAGATGAAAAACCTGGAGAGACAGGAGGTTATGCAAAAGCTGTAACACCCGAATTCCTATCAAAACAGAAGGCTACTCTAACTAAATATTTATCTGAAGCAGATGTAGCTATCTGCACTGCGCAAGTTTTAGGTAAAAAGGCCCCCGTTTTAATAGACTCACACATGATTCAAAAAATGAGGCCTGGAGCAGTAGTTATTGATTTAGCAGTTTCTCAGGGAGGGAACTGCGAAGGAACAAAATCAAATGAAACTATTATCAAAGATGGGGTAAAACTTATAGGAGCGGGAGAATTACCCTCTTCAGTTCCTTATGATGCAAGTTCACTTTATGCTAAGAACTTAACATCTTTGATTACACCATTTATAAAAGATGGTGTAATTAAATTAGATAAAGAGGATGAACTCATTTCTGGATGTTTATTAAGCGATGAAGGAGTTGTTCTTCAAAATAAAGTTTTTGAAAATTGAGGTTTTAAAATTATGTCTTTTATAAGTCTTCTTTGGGTTCTTTTACTTGGTAGTTTATTAGGTCTTGAGTTAATTGGAAAAGTTCCTCCTACTCTTCACACACCTCTAATGAGTGGAGCAAATGCAATTTCAGGAATAACAATGCTTGCAGCCTTGACTTTAATTGTAAAAGCAGAAGGTAACGTACCACTTTTAATCATTGGTTCAGTTTCTCTTGGATTTGCTCTTTTCAACGTTGTAGGCGGTTTCTTTGTAACTGATCGAATGCTCGCAATGTTTAGTCGTAAACCATCAAATAAGAAGTAATTTTTAACATGAATCTACCTGTAATCATTAAATTCGTTATTGACCTTTTAGCAGTACTTTTACTGGCTTTGGGAATAAAAGGATTGTCAAAAGTAAAATCAGCAAGGGATGCCAATAGATTAGCTGCATTTGCAATGTCGCTATCAGTAGTAGGATTACTTTCTTATTATTTAGGCACTTCTGGAATTGCTATTCAGTCTTGGATTTGGATAATAATTGGATCAATCATAGGTAGTTTATTCGGAGCAATTCTCGCAAAAAAAGTACCTATGACCTCCATGCCTGAAACAGTGGCATTGTTCAATGGATGTGGGGGAATGTCATCACTTTTAGTGGCCTTGGGAGTAGCTATTTTTCCTATATCAAGTAGCGCAGAAAATTTTGATTTTTTTAAGTCACTGATTAACGAAGTTTCTATATCTGTTTCTATATTTGTTGGTGCCATAACTTTTACTGGTTCAATTGTGGCGATGGCAAAGTTACAGGGTTGGTTATCTACTCCAGGATGGACTCAGAGCAAATTTAGACATTTTGTAAATATTGTTTTTGCAGTTGCTTCCCTGATAGCCTTTTTTGACTTAATAAACGGCAATACAAGTTCTATTTGGCTTTTAGTTATAGTTTCTTCTTTATTAGGTATTGGAGTTACTTTACCAATTGGTGGAGCTGATATGCCAGTCGTTATATCTTTATTAAATAGCTATTCAGGGATTGCAGCAGCAGCAGCAGGTTTCGTTGTAGATAGTCAGCTTTTGATTGTGGCAGGTGCAATGGTTGGAGCAGCAGGCCTAATACTGACTCAAGTAATGTGCAAGGGTATGAATAGATCATTGGTCTCAGTTCTTTTTGGAGGATCATTGTCTGCACAAAGTACAGCCTCTTCTGGTTCAGGAGAATATACAAATATAACTTCTTGCAGTGTTGAAGAATGTGCATTGACTTTAGAGGCAGCCAACAAGGTAATTATTGTTCCTGGTTATGGTCTAGCGGTAGCTCAAGCTCAACATACTTTAAGGGAAGTGACAAAAAAACTAGAGCAAAACGGTATTGAAGTTGTTTACGCAATTCATCCTGTAGCAGGTAGGATGCCTGGACATATGAATGTACTTTTAGCAGAAGCAGATGTTCCTTACGAACAACTTAAAGAGATGGACGTTGTAAATCCTGATTTTCCAGCAACGGATGTTGTTTTAGTTTTAGGAGCAAATGATGTGGTTAATCCTCAAGCAAAAAATGATAGCTCTTCTCCTTTATATGGCATGCCAGTTCTTGATGTGCAGGAAGCAAGAACGGTATTTGTAATTAAACGTGGTATGAATGCAGGTTACTCCGGAATAAAAAATGATTTATTTGATTTACCAAATACCTCAATGGTCTTTGGTGATGCAAAAAAGGTACTGAATGATTTGATTGGAGAATTAAAGGATCTTGGAGTTGGGGAGAAATAATAGTATATCTTTAAGTTTTTCAGATTACGTAAAAAATAAGCCATTTCGAGAAGTTTTACCTTGGATAGGAGGGGACTTACAAACTTTAAGAGATACTTTTGTTATTGATTTTGGTAAATCAAAAAAAAATAAAAAAATATTCATTCCGATTAATAAAATTCTTTCTAAAAAATTTGAATGTGATTATCTACTGGGATTTTTAGAATTACCTGAAAACTTTAACTCACTTAGGGGTTTTGTAATCGTTACACATGGTTTAGGAGGCTCAACTAAACGTTTTGGTTTAAGAAGAATCTCTAGGAAATTAGCAAATAATGGTTTTGGAGTTCTTAAATTAAATCTAAGAGGATCTGGATCTGCGAGATATTTAGCTAAAGGGAATTATTGTGCTAGATGCTCCAGTGATGTTATTTCAGCAATTAATTATTTTAAAAAATTCATTAATTTAGAGTTTAAAGATCTCATTAAGATGAATAATCTTCCAATTTACGGAGTTGGATTATCTTTAGGCGGAACAATTCTTTTAAATGCCTGCTTAGATTACGATGAAAACAAAGGAGAAAAACTTTTAGATGGCCTAGCCTGCGTGAGTAGCCCTTTAGATTTATCATCATGCAGTCTCTGTATTGAAAAATCTAGAAATTATATCTACCAAAAATGGTTACTTCATCGCTTAAAAAATCAGTTATGTGAGGGATTTAATGATGAAGGCAAAATTCTTAATAATAAAAAATTAAGAAAAAAAATTAGAGCTTTAAAAAGTATAAGGGAATTTGATCAGAAATTTACAGCTCCAAGTTGGGGATTTGATTCTTTGGAAGATTATTATTTAAAAGCTTCTCCAATATTTAGAATCCAAAACTCAATAAAAAAATTACCTCAAATGCTTTTTATCCATGCCAAGGATGATCCTTGGGTTCCATATAATCCAACTTTGAATTTAAGAGGAAAATTTTTTGATAAATTTACTATTTTTATAACTGAAAAAGGAGGACATAATGGTTTTCACTCTATTAATGGCTGCTGGTCAGATGAAGTAGTAAAGAACTGGTTTATTAGTATCTAGGACTATTTAAAAATGGTGTTTTTTTAAAAATCCATTTTTCTATTGGATTACCGTTAATAATATGTGAGGTAAAAATTTCTGAAATTTTTTCTGGAGAAACTTTCTCGTACCAAATACCATCAGGCCACACAAGAAGAATTGGGCCGTTCTTACATATTCTTAAACAGTCAGCTTTTGATCTTAATATATGAACGTTTTTTGCACAGGGATCATTCTCAAATTTTTTTAAAGTCTTTTTCAGACATTCCCATGTTTTTTGACCTTCATTGCCTTTAAAGCATTTCTGTTTTGTGGGTGTTGCGCATAGTAGAAGATGTTTTTTTATATTCACTTTTATCCAATACTTACGTATTTTTTCCCTTTTTTAATTTCTTGCTCAACAAAAAGTCTTGCCCAATTGTCTACTTCAAGAATATCCTCCAATTCGGGACTCAAATTCAAATTATCCATATGTGATTCACAAGCTTTACTTATAAATGTTGGAATTTCTTGAAAAGATATTTTTTCCTGAAGGAATTGTTCAACTGCCATTTCATTTGCAGCATTTAAAACTGCAGGCATAGTACCAGAAGATTTTCCTGCGGCATAGGCTAGTCCCATGCAAGGATATTTAAACTCGTCTGGCTCTTTAAAAGTTAATTGGCCAATTTCACTTAGGTTTAATCTTTTCCAATTTGTTTTAAATCTTTCAGGCCAACTCATTGCATATAAAATAGGAAGTTTCATATCTGGCCAACCTAATTGAGCTAATACTGAAGAATCTTCCATCTCAATCATTGAATGAATAATACTTTGAGGGTGGATAACTATTTCGATATTTTCGTAAGAGGTCCCAAATAAATAATGAGCTTCTATAACTTCTAATCCTTTATTCATAAGAGTTGCAGAATCTACAGTTATTTTTTTTCCCATATCCCAATTAGGATGAGAAGTGGCATCTGCTACCGTGACATGCTTTAAATCCTCAACAGCCCAATCTCTGAAAGCACCACCTGAAGCTGTTAAATGTATGGCTTTTAAACCTTTAGGTATCTCTCCTGTTGAAAAATCTGCATTTTCATAATTGGGTAATCCTTGTAAACATTGAAAGATAGCAGAGTGTTCTGAATCAGCGGGTAAAAGCCTACTATTATTTTTCTTTAATGCAGGAATAACAATTGGCCCTGCCGCAATTAAAGTTTCTTTGTTAGCAAGTGCAATATTTTTTCCCGCATTAATTGCTGACATCGTTGGAATTAAGCCTGCACATCCTACTATCCCTGTAACCACAGTATCTGCCTTATCCCATGCTGCAACTGCGTTAATCCCCTCCTTTCCACTCAAAACCAAGGGAGCACTATCCAAATCTAAGTTATTAATATTATCTTTTAAATCTTCTATAAGATTTTCATCCTCAATCGCAACTACTTCTGGTTTATGTGTTTTAACTTGTTCTGTTAATAAATTAATATTTCTTCCTGCCGAAAGAGCTACGGCTTTAAACTTATCAGGCTGCTCACTAGCTATTTCGAGAGTTTGAGTCCCAATTGAACCAGTAGAACCGAGCACAGTAATGTATTTCAATTTTCTCTAATATTTCTAATATCTTCCCATTTAAAGGTGTATTTAAAAAACAAAAATTTCAAATTGGTTTTTTTCTTAAAATTTATATCCTTATCCATGTTGTTATTTCCTTTGATTGATCAATAAGTTCAATACCTTTTTCTTTTAATAAATTCCTAATTTCATCGGCCTTAATATAATTCTTTTCCTTTTTTGCTTTCAATCTTTCATTAATAAGCGTTGATATTTCTTCTTCTGTTATTTTACTTTCTTTTACTAAAACCTCTTTTTTAAGACCAAGTACCTCAGTTAACTTTTCAAGAGTTTTAAAATTCTCAAGTAGAGAGAATTTTTCATTTAGGTTTATTTTAAAACCTTCGACCCTTTGAAATTGGTTTAAAAAGTTTTTTAATGGTTTTGCTAAATCGTAAATAATTGCAATAGCACCTGCTGTATTAAGGTCATTTCCCAGAGCCTCAGAAAATTTAAGCTTTTTTTGAGATAATTCAAAGTTTATTTTCTCTTTATATTCTTCTTCGATAGATTCATTTTTATCGATAGATCTAAAAGCACTTTTTGTAAGGTCCATAAAAGAAAGGGCTACATTAATGTTTTTCCAAGCTTCTGAAGCACTCCTTAAAGCTTCTTCAGTAAAATCAAGTGGTTTTCTATAATTCACAGTCATAACAAAATATCGCAAAGTCATAGGGCTTATACCTGACTTAATTAGCTCTCTGATAGTTTTAAAATTTTTAAGGGATTTACTCATCTTCTGTCCATTTACATTGACCATCCCATTGTGTAACCAATAGTTAGCTAGCTTTTTGCCATTGGCTGCTTCTGATTGGGCGATTTCATTCTCATGATGTGGAAAAATCAAATCAGAACCACCTAAATGGATATCAATAGTATCTCCTAATTCATCTTTAACCATCGCTGAACATTCAATATGCCATCCTGGCCTACCTTTACCCCATGGTGAATCAAAAAATGGTTCATCTTCTTTAGCTTTTTTCCATAGTGCAAAATCTTGCGGATTAAGTTTTTTACTATTTTCATCATTAGCCATTCTTCCCTGCTGATTGATATTTTGTTCTTGTATATTTTGATTACTTAGCTTTCCATAATTTTTATTTTTAAAAACAGAATAATAAACATCTCCATCCCTAGAGTATGCATAACCTTTGTCCTCAAGGATTGTTATGAAGGAGCAGATATTGCATATATGATTCGTTGCTCTTGGCATACTATCTGGACGCATTATTCCTAAAGAATCCATATCTTTATGAAATTCAATAATATTTTTTTCAGATACTTCCTTCATTGAACTGCTTTCTTCTTTAGCTCTTTTTAAGATCTTGTCATCAATATCTGTAAAATTTTGAACATACTTCACTTTGTAATCACTGTAAATTAAAAATCTTCTCAATACATCCCAAGCTATATAACTTCTGGCATGACCAAGATGACATAAATCATAAACAGTTACTCCACAACAATAAATTTTTACTACATCATCAATAGGCTTAAAAACCTCAACTCTTCTGCTTAAAGTATTAAAAAGTTTGATCATCTTAAATTAAGTATTACATATGGTTTATTTTGTCTCCATCCAATTGTCTCCAATACCAATATCAACTAAAAGAGGCACATTTAATTTTACACAATCTTCCATAGTCTTCTTTACTAATTTCGTCGTAATTTCCAAAGAATCTGGTTCAACTTCAAACAATAATTCATCATGTACTTGTAAAAGCATTTTTGCGGGAAGATTCATTTCATTGAATTTCTTATTTAATTGAACCATTGCAATTTTAATAATGTCTGCACTTGAACCCTGAATTGGTGCATTTGCTGCGGCTCTTAATGACTGTGCTTCCATGCCAGCCCTTCTTGCAGATTGAAGGTCAATTTCGTAAGGATCTTTCCCTATTAATCTTCCAAGTCCATTTTTATCAAACTTAAATTCTCTTTTTCGACCAAAAATTGTTTTTACATAACCTTTTGATAGGGCAAGCCTTTCTTGGAGTTCAAGAAATTTAAAAATTTTTGAATATCTTTCTTTGTATTTTATTAGGAATTCTTTTGCCTCTGGAGTACTTACTCCTGTTGAACGGGCAAACTTTTTTATACCCATACCATAGATAACTCCAAAATTTATTGTTTTCCCAACTCTCCTTTCGTCGGATGATATTTTTTCTTTCTCAAAAATTAATCTTGCAGTCAAAGAATGAATGTCATCATTTTTATGAAACGCATTTATTAGTATTTCTTCATCCGCTAAGTGAGCGAGTATTCTTAATTCGATCTGAGAATAATCAGCTGATAAAAGTTTCCAATTTTTTTCAGGCAAGAATGCTTTTCTGATTCTCCTACTAAATTCAGTCCTAACAGGGATATTTTGAAGATTAGGATTGCTACTACTTAGTCTCCCAGTCGCTGTAGCAGCTTGATTAAAGTTTGTATGAACTCTTCCTGTCTTTTCGTTAATAAGATTTGGAAGAGCATCAATATAGGTGCTAAGTAATTTGCTAAGAGTTCTGTGTTTTATTAAATGTTGGATTATTTCATGTTCGTCGACTAATCTTTCAAGAACTACTGCATCTGTACTCCATCCTGTTTTTGTTTTCCGTGATTTTTTCTTATCCAAATTTAATTTTTCAAACAAGATCTCACCAAGTTGTTTTGGTGAAGATAGATTAAAATTCTCCCCTGCTAATTCATAAACTTTACTTTCAATATCTTCTAAGGTACTTTTTAGTTCTTTTGAAAGTTTATCCAAATAAGGGATGTCGATGGTTATGCCATTCATTTCCATTTGGGATAATACTGGCTCCAAAGGTAGCTCGATTTCTTCGAACAATTTGATTAATTCATCTTTTTCCTTTGAAAATCTTTCTTTAAAAATTTTGACAATCTTAAAAGTTAGAAAAACATCATAACCACAGTAAATACTTGCTTCATCAATATCAACAAATGAAAAGTCTTTATTCTTCCCAACTGTTTCCTTAAATGAAGGGGGCTTAAATCCAAATAATCTAAAACTAATTTCACTTAACCCATGCTTCTCCTGATTATTAAGAAGGTAGTCTGCTAATAAGGTGTCAAAAGTTACGCCTTTAAGATCAAGTCCATGATTAAAAAATATTTGCCTATCAAATTTAGAATTTTGGAGTGCCTTTTCTTTATTTGGATCTTCTATCCAATTTCTTAGCTTTGAAAAAACATCTTCAATTGATAATTGATTGGAGGCCTCTTTTTTTGTTTGATGACCAAGAGGTATATAAAACAAATCATCACTTTCTTCTCCAAGACATAACCCTATCCCAACAAGTTCTGCATCGATTGGATTCAAACTAGTGGTCTCTGTATCCAAAGAAACTATTTGATTGGTCTTGTCTAATCTTTGAATTAATTTATCAAGTAATTCGAAATCATTTACAACAATTACATTGATTTTAGGGATTTTATTTTTACTATTTTCTAATTCATCATTACTTGAGACTTTTGGTGACTTCTCCTCTTCTTTAGCTACATTATTTTTGTCAAAACCACCTTTGCTGAAAGTTGAATTGAAAATATCAATTTGTCTAAGTAGTGTTGATAATTCAAGTTTTTGCAGTGACTCTGAAAGAAGTTCTTGATTGATATTTTTTAATTCATAACCGTTACTTAAAATTAAAGGCACTTCAGTATTTATTTTTGCTAAATCCCTGGAAAGGAAAGCATTATGTTTATCGTTTCTGAGCTTTTCTAGAACTGAACCTTTGATGAATCCTTTATATTTCTTATCGTTGTTCTGCTGAATCTTGTCCAAAGCCTGATAGATTCCATCAAGAGTGTCGTTCTCTTTTAGTAGATTAATTGCAGTTTTTGGACCTACCCCTTTAATACCCGGAATATTATCAGAACTATCCCCAGTTAGGGCTTTAAGATCTACTACTCTTTCTGGCGCAACACCTAATTTTTCTTTTACTCCATTTTCATTCATAAGTGTTGGATTACCACTTTTCGCATATGGACCACCACCCATATAAAGTACATAAATATCTTTTTGATCATCTACTAATTGAAATAAGTCCCTATCTCCAGAAAGAATATTCACGCACCATCCTTTAGAAGAAGCATCATTTGCAATTGTGCCTAGGAGATCATCTGCTTCGTATCCTGGAGATTTAAAAATTGGTAAATTAAGGCTTTCTTCTAAAATGATTTCTAGTTGTTCAATATCCTGAAAAAAAACATCTGGTGCTACATCTCTATTGGCCTTATAGTTTGGATCTAATTCATGCCTGAAAGTAGGTTTTTCGGTATCAAACGTAATACATACACCCTCAGGACTAATATTTTTGCAATTATCCAGAAGGCTTTTTAGAAATCCATAAGTGACACTTGTTGGGAATCCCTCTTTGGTGGTTAAACCTCCATCAATCCCTTTGCTAAATGCATAAAAGCTTCTAAAAGCAAGTGAGTGGCCATCGACTAAAAGTAAAATTGGTTTTTTAGAGTTTTCAGATTTCAAACTCATTTTCTCTTCTTAGCCCAAGGTGGAATATCAATAAAGATTTGCTCTCCAGGTTCTAATCCATCAATTACTGAAGTTTTATTTCCACTACTAATACCAATCTCTATTTTTTCAAATTTGGGAGAATTGTTTTTATCAACTTTCAAAATTCCTTTTTCACCTTTTTCTGTGACAATAGAAACTGTTGGCACTAGGATTTTTTCTTCATTACCTTCGACTCTAAATTCAAGATCTGCAGTCATTCCAATTTTAATTTCTCCAGAAATATCTTTAAAATTTAAAGTTACTTCAAATGAGGTTACATTATTATCTTTTACAGCTCTTGTAGCTATTTTTTTAACTATGGCACTATATTTTTTTGAGGGATAAGCCTCAATTCTTACTGAGGCTTCTTGACCTATTTTTATTCTGCCAATGTCACTCTCAGGAACTTTGGCAACAATTTCTAGGCCCTCTGATAGTTCAAAAATAAAGTTTTTGGTTTTAGGGTCTGAACTTAAATTTGTACTTGGGGTGACATAAGATCCTATCTCCGCATATTTTGCAGTTATCTTTCCTCCATAAGGAGCTTTTATTAAATAGAAGCTTTTTTCAGCTTTTGCATCATTAAGTTTGGCGCTACTTACGTTGTAGTTATTTTTATAACTTTCATAATCTTCTTTGCTTACGGCACCTTCTTGATATAAATATTCCCTTCTCAAAAATTCAGATTTTTGTTTTTCTAAATTTAATTCAAGTTCTTCAATTTTATAGATGAAGTCTTCATCATCAAGAGATGCTAAAACCTGATCTTTTTTTACAAGATCACCCTCTTCGACTTTTATATCTTTTATAATTCCTTGTTTCCTAGGCCCAATATTGCTTGTTCTGATTGCTTTTACCTCACCACTAGTATTAATTGAATCTGAGAGTATTCCTTTTTCAACTTGAACTACAAAATTAGAAATATCTTTTAATTTATTTTTCTTGAGGGAATTGGTTATAAAAACGAAAAATATAGCCAGAGAAAGCAATATAATTCCACTTCTTAGATTTATATTTTTTTTTATTAAATCAAACATTTCTTTTGAAAAGTAGGAGTAAAGAATATTTAAAAACTAAATAAATAATCAAGACGATTATAGTTAACTTATCCAAGATTGGTTAAGTAACTACTATATTACTAGAAGATGTTTTCTTGATAATTTTTCCATTAATTTTTTCAAATGTTAAAAGCAGGTATTATTGGATTACCAAATGTTGGAAAATCAACTTTATTTAATGCACTTGTAGAAAATGCTAAAGCCCAAGCGGCTAATTTTCCCTTTTGTACCATAGAACCTAATAAAGGTATAGTTTCAGTCCCAGATCAAAGGTTGCAAGAGTTAGGTGATTTAAGTTCTAGCCAAAATATTATCCCAACAAAAATTGAATTTGTGGATATTGCAGGATTAGTAAAAGGAGCCAGTAAAGGCGAAGGTTTGGGAAATAAATTTTTATCAAATATTAGGGAGGTAGATGCAATTGTTCATGTTGTAAGATGTTTCGAAGATAGTGATGTAATTCATGTTTCGGGAAAAGTAGATCCCTTAGATGATATTGAGATAATTAATTTGGAATTGAATTTAGCTGATTTATCCCAACTCCAAAAAAGAAGAGAAAGAATTAAAAAACAGGTTAGAACTAGTAAAGAGGCAGCAAAAGAAGATTCTTTATTACAAAAAATTGAAGAAGAGCTTCATAAAGGACTTTCTGTTAGATCAATATCTCTAAGTGAAGAGGAAAATTTAATAATTAAGCAATTAGGCTTTCTTACTGCTAAACCAATTATTTATGCAACAAATTTGAATGAAAATGATTTAGCTAAAGGCAATGATTTCTCATCAAAAGTGCAGAGTTTTGCGAGCGTTGAAAGTACAGAATGTATAAAAATATCAGCACAAGTTGAATCTGAATTAATAGAGTTAGAACCAGAAGATAAAAAAGACTATCTTATTGGTTTAGGAGTAGAAGAAGGTGGATTAAGTTCTTTAATTAGATCTACATATAAATTACTGGGATTAAAAACTTATTTCACTACAGGAGAGAAGGAGACAAAAGCCTGGACCATAAAAGATGGAATGACTGCACCACAAGCAGCAGGAGTTATTCATACTGATTTTGAAAAAGGATTTATTAGAGCTCAAACCATTTCATATCAAAATTTAATTGATTCTGGTTCAATTGCGAATGCAAAAACTAAAGGTTTATTAAGAAGTGAAGGTAAGGAATATGTTGTAAATGAAGGAGATGTAATGGAGTTCTTATTTAATGTTTAGTTAGTCTTTTAAGGCTTACTATTTTGCTTTTTGACTTTAAATTCAAAAAATGAAATTAATAAAATTAAGATACATCCTAAGCAACTCCCTATTAACCCAAAAATAATTGTTGTAAAGCCATCATCGTAGCCGTATTGTAATTGTGGTAAGTGAGGGGGTATTGGCATTATTATTTTTCAACAGAATTTTCAATATCTTCAAGTAAATGTTTAGTTGATCTACTAAAACCGTTAGCTTTTAAATAGTTTTGAGCCTCTCTAAATTTTTCAGCTACTCTTTTTGCATAAGGGGTATTCATGGAATTTTGAGTCATGTTGAAAATGCGACTTATTTTATAATCTGATCCAAGTCCACCCTTGATAAGTATTCAAAAATACAAGAATATAAAAATAGGATTTTTTACTTACTAAAAAAATTTTGTGAAGAGTTCTTGATTCTCCAAAATAAAGTTTTTTCAAATTAGAAAAAGTGACAATGACAAATATCTTATTAATTATTTTTTTGCTTATTGTTTTTTTTGTACTTTTATTTCTATTATTTTTTTTTCTTAAACGAAAAAATAATTTATCCAAAAAAACAAAAATTAATGAACCACGTATATCTTTCCTAAAAGAACAAGAATTTAATCCTGATATAAGTACAGATAATTGGGATTTACACAAACTTAGATTAAATAAATTTAGAAGATCACAATATAAGGGATTAACTTTCTTTTTAAGTTCAGAAAATAGAATATACTATCTTTCTGAAGAAGGGGATAAAGTTTATTGCTAACAGGAGAATTTAATTTTATAAATAGGAAAAGCCCATAGAAATTAATAATATTTAATGAAGTATTTATTTTTATTATCAGAAAAGTTCTATAAGTTTATTGAATGGGAGTGGAATACCTTAAAAAATCTAAGAAGAACAAAAAGAAAGAATTTTATTTTAAGAGGATCATTTGCTTTTTTTAGTTTATTATCGGTTCTTTTTTTAATATTTTCGCCACCTATTGCTTTTGGTATGTTATTTGGAGAGGGATTAAAATTTAGTATTTTTTTTATATGGATATGGATTTTAAATTTGAAGTTTTTTTGAAAATGTATAATTTATTTTCCGAGATTATTTAAAATTAAGAATATAAAAAATTTACCTTATGCCAAAAATATTTAAACAAAATAAGTTCGCTTTGTTGGGAGCAAATATATTAATAATTTTACTCTGGGTAACTATATCTTCCTTTTTGATAAATTTATTTCAAATTGAAAATGCCCCATTTTATATATATAAAATTTCTTTTTTAATAAGATTTCTCCCTCCTATTTGGGTTACATGGTTCCTATGGATAAAAAGAGGTGGTTTAAAAAGATAAATAAAAAAAGCACTTTTGCATATTTACTATAAAAATAAATCAGTTAAAATTTGTGAGCTTACTTGAAATTTTCATGTAAGAATTAGGTAATTGAGAGATTGTTTTTAGCTAAAAAACAATCTCTTTTTTTTAATATTTTTTTCCCATAAAAAAGTGCTTGTCACTATCCCTATTGACAAACACTCATGACGATTTAATTTTTATAAGTTAAATAGGCAATCTATTATCAATTTCAACAACTCCAGAATCCATAAGACGACCGATCTTAATAACTAAAGCCATATCTAACCTTGAAAATTCAGATTGATGGTTAGTTATCCAATCAAGTTCTGAAAGAGTTATTACACCTAAAGTATTCACTTTAAGAAAAAGTAGACCTAAATTCATCTTAAAAGATTCCTGGGATTATCCAACCGAATAAGCCATAATTTACAACTAATGCAAATAAGCCCATCATTGCCATTCTTCCATTAGTTCTCTCAGCGTTTTGCCAATATGTTGGTTTTGAATTTTCCATTTTGTTAAGTTATTAATTAATTAGATAGTGAGGTTTATACAAAACCAGGAATTATTTGACCTGTTGTTAGATATGCTCCAACAGCAGCTATTAAACCAAGCATTGCAAATCTTCCGTTAAGAGTTTCAGCAACAACTTTTTCTTTTTCGATTGTTTTAATTTTTGTGTTTGTAGTTTTCATTTGACTAGGAGATAAATAGTTTGAATTTTCTTTTTTAAATTGTTTTATTAGATAAGTAACCAAGGTGGCTGTAAATAAAACAATTACTGCTAAAAAACCTGAAAGAGGACTCATTAAAAAATGCCAGGAATAATTTGCCCCGTTGAAACGTAAGCACCTATTAATGCAACGAGTCCGATCATTGCCCAACGACCATTAACTTTTTCTGCATTTTGTGGATAGCTGTCGTATGAAACAGACTCATCTATGTAAGGACGTGTCTCAGTAGGAAACATATTCTGCCTGCCGCCTGATTCAGTAGTAACGTTTGAGTTAGCCATTAAAGTTTTGTAATTGTTAATCAATGTAACACTTATATTAATAAATGTAAAGTAATAGGACCAAATTAAGTTATTTTACAGATTAAGATTACATATATGTTCCAATTCTGTTACATTTAGTTTAAATAATTAATTTTCTGAGCATTCTCTTAATTTAAAACCTAATCCTTAATCTTAAGGGACTTTTGTTCAACTTTTTTGGTGAAGTTGGTGCCACTTTTCCCATGCAAAATCTATTTTTAGTTTTTCAGAGGATTTATACCCGGCAGGCTCTCTAAGGTGATTCGTATAGAAAATATGAGTATGAATTTTAAAATTGGTATTTGTGGAATTTTTGCATTCTTAAAAAATATCACTCTACTTCCTTCAGGATTAAGCAGGCATCCATTTGGTATGAAAGTACTGCAACCAAAAGAGTAATTATGACTTATTCTACTTGGTTCAAAGCTCATAACCTAACAATTCATATGTAATATGATTTATATTCTTTTCTTTTTTTCGTCAATCCCTTTAAGGTAAATTACTCATTTACTAAAAATTATTTTGATTTTTAATTAATTAAGAGTATTTCTTTAAGATTATGAATTACAGGGAAGATTTAGAAATCAAACTTCAAAAAGTGACACTCGCAATCCAGGAGGTTTTAGAGGATATGTATAAAACTGATAAGGAGAAGCAAAGGATAATTGACAAACTTATTGATTTTAAAGAAGCAATCCTTTCTAAAGGAATTGAACTTAATATTGAATTAGAGACAGCTTAGAAATATTAAAATATCTCATTAATTTCCAATAACTTTTAGAATAAAACTTTTATCAATTAAATTTTATTTATCAAATGCGGCCAGGAACTTTTGATTTATTAATTTTAGTATTTATATTTTTAGGTCTTCAAGCTTGGTGGATAATACCAATAATTTATAAAAATAAGAAATTAAATAATAGAGTTAATTATTTAAGAGAGGAAATTAAGCAATTAGAGAAGTTATATAAAAAATAATATTGTTCTCGCATTTATTCAATTTTTATTTTGAGTATTTAATTTTTATGAAGAACAGCTGTAGTGCGAAACTCCTCCATAGTTAAAATATTTGCTTGGTTTTAGTCGATTATATTTTTGATCTATCTCTGAAGACTGTTTTTTGTATGGATTGCTAAAAATAATCTGTAACTCCTTTAGTTTGTCATAATTACCTTTTTCAGCCTGTTCATATGCGGGGACGATCATCCATTCGCGCCATGTATAGACTGGATTAAAAGATTTCATTGATGCTGATTTTGCTTTGATATTTGACTCTTTTTTCAAGACTATTTGCCAATTTTTAAGCCAAACTTCCCACCTATTATTAAGCTGATCATTAATTGGAAAATAGAAACTTTCTCTTAGAGAAGCTATTTCATCTGGAATCTCAGAGAGTTTACGGAATAAAATTGTAAAGTCTGCTTTTGAACTGATCATAAGATTAAAAAATTCATTAATAAGAGTTTCGTTGTAATGTTCTAAACCAAGCTTGTTTGCCCACATTTTCCTCAACTCCATATTCATAAATTCTGAAAAACCATTCTCAATTTTTTCTAGCTTTTCAAGATCTTGTTTGCTTTCTGAAAGTAACGGAATAAGGCAAGAACAGAATGTTTTAAAGTTGATTTCTGCAGCAGAAGGTTGGTTAAAAAATGAGAAATGGTCACCTCCTCCTGTCCATGGTTGAAATTTTGGATCAAATAATTCACAGAATCCAAAGGGGCCATAGTCTAAGGTATAGCCTCCTAAAGCACAATTATCACTATTAAAATTACCTTGGCAATAACCAACGCGCATCCAGTTAGCTACAAGAGATATAAGTCTAGATCTATATAAGGAAGCCAGTTTAATTACCTTACTTTCAAGTGATATCTCATATTCAATTTCATCTTTATAGTTTCTATCTATAAGATGTTGAACTATCATTTTAAGTTCATTAAGAGCTTCATCATGAGCATTATTGCGAACGCGTCTCGCAAAAAGTTCAATCTGGCCAACACGTAAAAATGATGGAGCGACCCTAGTAGTAATTGCTGCTTGATTATCAATCATGATGTCAGGTTCAAAATACTTGGTGCCTTTGGAATACCACGGTCTCCTAACTATTTCTGATCGTGAGACATAAAGTGTAAAAGATCTTGAGGTAGGGATTCCCAAGGCATCCATTAATTCCTGTGCGAGAAACTCTCGAACGCTAGAGCGTAAGACAGCCCTACCATCTCCTCCACGACAGTAGGGAGTAGGACCTCCACCTTTAAGTTGCATCTCCATTCTTTTCCCATTGAATAATCCTTCAAATACAGAAATTGCTCTTCCATCTCCATAACCATTCCCTGTTCCAAAAGGACATTGTTGTGTATATTCAGTCCCGTAAATAGATAATGCATAACCTGTTGCCCAACCTACTGGCCTTATCGGATAATTTGCAACAGAAATATCACCTGAGAAAAAGCGAGAAAAATCGTTGTCTTTTGTAAGATCTGGACTTAATCCCAGTTCTTCGAATAGTTTCTTGCTATGGGAAATATATTCTGGTTCTGGAATTGGTTTTGGAGTAACTGGTACGTAATGTCCTGAATAAACTGAACGTGGATTATGATCATTACCATTTTTTTTTGATTTAGGATCAGCTTTTAGGAAATTCATTAAGGAATAATCTGCTAACTTAGCAAACTCAGAAAATTTTCTTATAAATTTATTTTTAAAAAGATCAGTTTTATCAATCATCAATTTTTGGTTACTTATTTGTAAAGCTTAGATTTCTTAGGTTAAAAAATATCCTTATTTTATAATTTTAATATAAATGACTTACAGATAAAGTTATTTGAGGTTTTACTAGTTTCTCCTAATTTAAAAAGTTCCCCTCTTAATTGATATTTATTTAAATAGTGAGAGTATTTAACTCATCCAACCTTTAATTAAGTCAAAAATACTTATTACTAGTCCAAAACCAATAATTGGAGGTGAAATCCATTTAGTCATAAATATTAAATACCTAGTTGTTTTAGTTCCAACTTTAGAAACATTAAGCTCTTCATTTAATTTTCCAGGCACAACCCATCCCATAAAGAAAGAGACTAAGAAGCCTCCAAGTATAAGAAATACTCCCCCAAATATTGAATCAAAAATTCCTAGAATGTTTAGATTTAATGCTGAAGGTATACCTGCTAAAAAAAGGATTATTGTAATAATACAGACAGATTTCCCTCTTTTAAAACCAAATTTGTCCATTAAGGAAGAAACAGGTACTTCCAACAAAGAGACAGATGAAGTAATAGCAGCTATGTAGGCGAGTGCAAAAAAGGCAACTGCAACCAATCTTCCTGCTATTCCATATGCTCCTAACCCCGTTGGAATTGAGATAAATAATGCTCCAACAGTTGATTCGGATATCGTTTCACTTAATCCAAAAGTTAAAACTATTGGAAAAGTAATTAAGCCGGCCATTAAACCAACTAAAGTATCAAGCAAAGCGACTCCAAAACTTAGTTTAGGTAGATTACTTTTTTTACTTAAGTAAGAAGCGTAAGTTACCATTACACCAATACCTAAACTTAAAGAAAAGAAAGCTTGTGTAAATGCATTTCTTATTGTTTGTGGGTTGGCCAATTGAGATAGTTCAAACTTTAAAAGGAATGTTTTATATCCTTCCCATGCTCCCGATAGAGAGGTAGCCCAAATTGCAAGTAAGAGTAAAATAAAAAAAAGTATTGGCATAAAGAATCTAGTAACTTTTTCTATACCTTTTTTAATGCCTGATGAAACAACAACAGCAGTAAGAACAAGACTCAATAAATGCCCCAATAAAACACTGCTCCCACTACTTATAGAACCAAAGAAATTTTCTGCTTCACTTAAATCTTTAGGGAGCCCAAAAAATAATGAGTGAAAGAAAGTATCTGCAGTCCAACCCATTATCACCGAATAATATGAAGCTATACCCAAGGGAGCTATAAAGAAAAGTATTCCAAGTGGATACCAATTTTTCCCTCCTAATTTTACTGGTGCTATTAATGAACTTGATATCGCATTTCTTCCTAGGGCCATTTCAGCCACGAATACTGGAAGACATACAATTAATACAATCAATATATATAAGATTACAAAAGCTGCTCCTCCTCCTTGAGATGACCTATAAGCAAATCCCCATAGATTTCCTAAACCTACAGCGCTTCCTGCTGCAGCGAGAATAAATCCAAGCTTACTTGTCCATTGTTCTCTTTGAGAATTTTTTTTGTTCAAAATAAAATCCAATTTTTATAGTTGATTTATAACTCATAAATAATATTTAATAAATAATTATGTCTAATAAAAACTTACTTTTTAATAATTTTTTTATCGTTAGCTAATTAAATATTAAAGCTCTTATTTTATAGAATATTTAATTAAAGATTTTAAACTGCCTTTTAGAAGAAATCTGATTATCAAAAATACTATATTGTTTAATCAAAAATCTTATTAAATAAAAATTTTATATGCTTAGTGAATTATCTGAATCAAATAACACAAGCTTCTTTTTTATAATGAAACTTTAGACTATTAATTTTCTTAATATTGAAATCTAAAAAATGCAAAGTTTTAGATTATGTTAAATTATTGAAATGCTATTAGTATTTAATTTATTAATATCGAATTACGTATGTTAAATTCAGATAAATTATTATTCAAAAATATAATCAAACTTACAAAGTCAAGCGAAAAGAAATTCAAGCAGGGAAATTTCAAAGGTGCAATAGAAGATAAAAGGGAGGCAAAAAATATATTAAATTCAAATCAGCTTGATAAAAATCTAATTGAGAAATTCAAGCTAGAATTATCTAAACTATATAATTCAAAATTCGACTTAATAAATGATCATAAATTAAGAATAGATTCATCAAAGGTAGATCAAATAGTTAAAAAATTAGAGAAGAAAAGTGATGAAAAATATAAAAAAGGGGATTTCGAAGGAGCAGTAAAAGCATTAAGGAGATCAGAAAAATATTTATCATATTAATATTTTTTTAATTCCAAATTTAAAAATTTCTATTTAAATATAAAATAATAAAATTAATTTAGAGGTTGATTTTTATAAGAAAATTAGTTTTCTTAAATATATACTTAAATTTTTATGTATTATGCTAATGCCTCAATCTACGCTAGAAAGCTTACTATTTTTTCTTGTCTTATCTCTTTTAGCAAGTGTTCTTGTAAAGTATAAATATTCGAAAAAGTTAAAACTACAAAAATAAATTATTTTTTATTTCAAATGAATCTTAATAATTTTACTTAGTGAATATTAAGAATTATCCTCAGGAAATTCCATACCATATTTTAAATCTCGTAGTATATTACGTCTTTGCATCTTTTTGTATTAAAGGCATATTTATAAATTTAAATACCATTGCAATTGAAACCGCTGCAGTTAAAGACTTTAAAAAGATAAATTACAAAATTATGAAATTTATAGTCATAGAAGAAGGCCCAAGTTGTAAAAATCGCGAAAGAAGTAAATCCAAAAGAAAGATATTGAAGCCAGTGAATTCCCCTACTGTCTAGACCATTTTCATCGAATTCTGAGTTATTCAATTTTTAAGTTTTATTTTTGAATTATCTTAATAAAAAAAATTTATTTTTGTTGAAATTTTTATTTATATTTTCTAGAAGTATTAAAGTATTTAAGATTAAAATTATTCTCTATTTAATAATTAACCTAACAGTTTGATTATAAATTTCTAAACTAATGAATAAATTTCTTCTTATTTAAAATTGTGTGAATGATAGTAATTAATCTAAAAGGTTTTTGGAGTGTATTTCTATGAAAATATTCTCAAGTTCACTTGTATATTTTTTTGAATTAGATAAACAGGGATCTTTTTTAGCACTATGTAGTAATTTTCTAATTCTATTAATTTCATTTCTATTATTTGCGAGATATAAAGCTTTATTTTCATAATCTTTTTCATCTGTAGCAATAAGTTCTTTTAGATTTATTGAACTCAAAATACTAGCAGATACTCTCGCTGAAAAACTCTTCCCTATTTTAGTCAAAACTGGCAATCCTGAACATAAGGCATCTGATGTAGTTGTGTGCCCATTATAATTGAAGGTATCCAATGCAAGGTCAGCGATCGAATATCTAGACAAATGTCTTCTAAATGAACTAATCCTTTTTGTAAAGATTATTCTTTTGGGATTAATATTTCTTTTAATAGCCTCTTTTTTTAAATTTAACTCTGATGAATCATTTGATTTTTGTAACCATAGAACACTGTCTCGAATTTCACAGAGTAATTTCATCCAGATATCAAATTCTTTTTGAGTAATTTTTTTATTTTGATTAAAGCAAGTAAATACAAACGCATTTTCGGGTAAATCAAAATCTTCTCTAGAAACTTTTTCTCGTGTTTCATTAATTGCTTTCATATTTGGAGGAAAGAAATGCGAAAGCCTCAATACCTTTTCTTCATAATATTTTTCAAAGCCATGAGGAATTATTATTTCATCACTAATTATATAATCATAAATTTTTGATCCCATTGTGCCAGGGAAACCTAAAAAATTAATTTGGGTTGCAGCTATTCTATTACTAAAAATAAAGGCTCTATTTTTTGACGTATAGCCCATTAGATCTATAGCTATATCAAGATTATCTTCTCTAATTGTTTTTATTGTTTCCTCTTCATTTAAGTTTAAAATATCTCTAAAAACATCTGAATGACTTTCTAGGAAATTAGTACATCTTTTTTTAATTTGTGTGAATGAATAAACATAAATTTCAAATTTTGTACGATCATGAGATTCTATTATATAAGGAAGTAAATTCATAATAGGGTGATTTTCTTGAAAATCTGCAGATAAATAACCTACCCGAATTATTTTGTGTTTTTGAGGAATTATTTTAATTTCTTTTCTTTTATAGTTTTGATTAAAGAAATTTTGAGATCTTTTTAAATGATTTAAAGGATTATCATCATATAAATAAAAGTCTAAAGGATTACAAGATTCTCCTGATAAACCTAAATTTATTTTCCAACTTTCCATTTCTAAATTATTTTCCCAATCGCAAATTAATCCTTTGCATGTTGTTAGTTCATATTTTATAGAAGTAAGTCGGCTATTTAATTCTAGTGCTTTGTTGAAACAATCCATTCCTAATTTGTAGTCTTTTAATTCTTTATAAACAATTCCAAGATTTAAAAAACAAAGTGCATTATTAGGTTTGATTTCAATGGCTTTTTTTATATTTTCTAAGGATTCATTAAATTCTCCTAGATTCCTCATTACAATACCAAGATTTAAATAAGCATTACTATTTGATGAATTTATACTGATGGACTTTTTAAAAATAAATTTGGCTTCTTCATATTTCTTTTGGTCTATTAATAAACATCCAAAATTGTATAAAGATTCCCAATTATCATTTTTTATTTCTAAGCACTTTTTTAAAGCATTCTCTGCATCTTTAAGTCTTCCTGATTCTCTCAAAATTCCTGATAAATTATTATATGAAATTATGCTTAATGGATTTATTAAAATATATTTCTTTATGATAGTTTCAGCATCTTTTAATTTACCTGAATTTCTAAGTATCATTGCATAATTTGAAAAAATTCTCTCGTCATTAATATTATTTTCAATGCAATATTTATAGTATCTTTCTGCTAATTCAATTTTACCTTTAGAATGATAGTATATTGCCTTGTTAACAATTTGATCTTCTGAAAGTTTTTCTAAACCAATAAATTTTTTAATCTCATTATCAGAACCAAATCCAAAACCTTTCATATTCAATTTCTTGGTCATAAACAATAATATGAAATTTAGATAAATAAGTAAATGCTGTTTTGCTTTTAGTTATCAAAATAGATAAAACTAATATTTTAAAATTCATAATGAGATTGTATGAATTTATAAAAAATTTTAATCTGAGAATTTTAAATTATAATCTTGAATTTCAAAAAAATTTCAATTATTATTTTGATATGTACTTTAATAAATAAATTTTTGAAAGATATTATCTTTATATCCTTTTATACCACTGACGGTAAATATCCAAAACTTTCAGTTAAATTAAAAAAATCATTAGAAAAATTTAATCTAAAATATCATATTGTTGCTTTAGAAAAATGCTTCAATACTTGGGAAGAGGGTACATACTTTAAACCGAATTTTATACTTCAATCTTTGTTGAAGTTTAGAAAACCAGTTGTTTGGTTAGATATTGATACTGAAGTTTGGCAATTTCCAGAATTATTATTTGGAGATCATGATTTTGCCATTTATAATTGGATTGCGGATAGGGATCATCATTTATTCGGAAAAATCCCATATGATCCAAAAACTAATTCACTTATATGCTCAGGAGGAGTTCAAAAATATAGCTATACGGCACCATCAATTCATTTATTAATAAATTGGATAAATGTTTTGAAAGAAACCAAAAATAAGGACAAGGGAGACGACCCTTTTTTAGATTTTGTTTTTAATAAAGGCGGGTTTGATTTAAAGACTCTTTGGCTACCAAAAACCTATAATAGAATGGATAAACATTCTATCTTTTGGTCAAAAATTAATGCAGAATCAGTTGTCATAAATCATGACTATAAAGGTGGAGGTCATAGAAATGATTTAATTAATAAAGGAAAGGGATTTTAAAAAATATTACTTAAAATTTTTAGTTAATTATTAAAATTCGAATTATTAAGATAACTTCTATAGATCATTAATAACAATAAAGTTTTTCTAAAATTTAATTAATCTTTTTTAAATAAAAAAAATCATTTTTATATTTTAAATAGATAACATAATTTATATTTCATATTGGAAGTTGATTTAATATAGTGTAATTTATGTATAATTTACCGATATGATTGAAATAACAAATGAAGAAATTTGGTGTTTTTGCATATAATTTTAAACATAAAAAAACTTATGAAGGTTTAATTAATTTATTTATTCATGGATATAAACCGGAATGTATTTTGGCTGCAGAAGCAGTAAAGATCACATTTTATAAATCTAAATATAGAGAAACTCTTAAAGATATTGATTATACTCACCCAAAAGATTTAGCTAAGCTTTTTTCTATCCCGTATCATGTTGTAGATCATAAAAGTGAAGAATGTGTAAAACTTATTAAGAGTTATTCTCTTGAATTAGGAATTATACTTGGAGCAAGAATAATACCAGAAAGAATAATCAATACTTTTAAATTAGGAATCCTAAATATGCATCCAGGGTTATTACCAGATAATAGAGGTTTAGATAATACAAAATGGGCTATCATAAATAATCTAAAGCAAGGAGTAACCACTCATTTAATTGATAAGTATATAGATAAAGGTTTGCTCATAGATAGAAAGGAAATCAAAGTTTATAAAGATGACTCACTGGTAGATATATTATCTAGACTACAGAATTTAGAAATTAAGATGATGATAGATTATTTGGATAAGTTAAGTAATGGAGATAAAATTAGTTATTCTAAGTTAGGAGAAGGTAAAAGGTATAAATCTGTGCCTTGGGAAATTGAAAAAGACCTGATAGAAAAATTTGAAATATATAAAAATAATTATTGAATAAAAGTAAATATAATTAAATTATAAAAGATATATTTTAATGATCTAGAATATCTAAAAGCAGTATTTTAAATAGAACGATATTGGCACAAGTTTTGCTTTGCTAAGTAAAAAAAATAAAGGTCTTAAAAGCTTAAAGCGTTTCTTGTATGTTGGATAATCTTTCCAAGACTTTGGCTCTTTATTCATTATTTTAAGATACTCTTCATCTGAGAAATTTAACCTTTTTTTGACATAGCTCAATAAATGAGGATCATGTTTAGGAGGAGTATTGTATTCTTTCCAACCTTGTTCTCTTGATTTTATTCCGTTGCGAACCATACAAGAAATAGTATTATTTCTAAAATCAGAGTTAAATTTTGTTGGTAAATATATTGAATGAAAAAATGCTGCAGATCTATTCTCTAGATGATGACCTCCATAATATTTCCAACCAAATTCTTTAATAAGAAATTCTTGAGCATCTTGTTTTGAATAATTGATGTACCAAAGAGGTCTAATAAACTTAATTCTATCGAAAAAAACAGACCTCATAAATTTAGAAAAAGTCATTAAAGGGTATGTTTTAAGTTTACGTTTACCAAATCTTTTATGAATACTTTGAATATATTTACCATCAAAATAATTTCTACCAATAGGAGTAATTCCTTCTTCTGTAAAAGAATGACCTTCTAAAACATAATGAATAGAATACTTTCTTGCAACCAAACGTAAGAGGTATGCGAAACCCATATCTGTTGCGGCTTCAGTTTCTGCCACTCCAGCAAGAATAAAGGAACGGATGATATCATCCATTTCTTTATTGTCTACTACGTGCGTATAAAGGTCTATATCCAATTTATTTAATACATTATGAATATTCATAGTTGCAATGGCCGTGTTCCAAGTATTATCAAAATGAACTGCTAAAGGACGCAGACCCCACTTTTTAGTTAAATAAATTAAGTATGAAGAATCAGTTCCACCACTAACTCCTACAATACAATCATAATTCTTATTTTTCCCATCAATTTTTATTTTTTGAATTATCTCGTTTAGTAATTTCTTACCTTTATGATTTCCTGTTCCATAAATTTCTTTAAGTTCTTTTATTTGATGACAGTAATTACAAATACCGAATGCATCAAATTTAATATTTGAAACTCTTTCGTCATAAATACATTTTGAACAAACTTTATACTGAGATTTGGCAATGTCAAAATCTTGCAGTTCTAAACTATTCATTAATTAAATCACTATATTTTGAAAATAAATAATAAATGAGAATATTTACTTTAATTATGATATTACTATCAATCAGAATCTAGCAAATCATCAATATCATTTCTTGAAGGATAGTTAACCAAAACACCTTTTCCTTTCTTTTGGAATGTCACCATACTTCCTAATCCTACTGCGGAAGCTTTCGCTATTTTAAAGGCTTCTCTAATATGAGATAAGGTTCCTGCTCCTCCATGAGCTATTAAAGGTATTGAGATATTATCAGTTATTTTACGAATAAGATTTATATCCATTCCATTCCAAGTCCCTTCTCTATCTACAGATGTTAAAAGTATCTCTCCAACGCCAAGTTTTTCGAGCTTAATGGCCCAACTAAGGGGATCCCAGTTCGTAAACTTTGTTGCTCCGTGAGAAACAACCTTTTGTTTTCTGAGTAAATTATTTTTTACATCTATAGAGCCTATAATCGCTTGACTCCCAAAATAAGATGATAAATCAATAATCAAATCGGGATTAGTAAAAATATTAGTATTTATCGAAATCTTTTCAAAGCCTAAATCAAATATAGTTTTTGCATGATCTAAATTAGTAATACCCCCTCCATAGGTAAGGGGCATAAAACATTCTTCTGCAATCTCTTTAAGAAGTTTAAAATTAGGCTGTTTATTTAATTTTACTGCAGAGATATCTAAGACAATTAATTCATCAACTAAAAGTTCGTTAAATATTCGAAGAGTATTAGATGGATCTCCAACATACGTAAATGATTTGAATTTATAGGTTTTAACTAAACTTTCCTCTTTCAAGAGGACTATAGGTATTATTCGATTTAAAAGCATACTAAAGATTGGCAAATTTTTGAAATAATTTCATTCCAAATTTATGGCTTTTTTCAGGATGGAATTGCACTCCATAAATATTTTGATCAACTATTCCAGAGTCAAATTCTAAACCATATTTTGTTTTAAATAATGAGTTAACTTGATTTTCAACTAAGACATAATAAGAATGAACAAAATAATATCTTTGATTAATATCGTTAAAATCCGAAAGTAAGGAGTTTGAGCTTGATCTAACTTTATTCCAACCCATATGAGGCACTTTTAGATTACTTTTTAAGCGAAATCTTTTAGTTTCTGCTTCTATCCATCCCAAGCCTTTTATTTTGCCTTCTTCACTAGATTTAGTCATCAGCTGCATACCAAGACATATTCCTAAGATTGGAATTCTCTCTTCTTTGGCTTTAAAATTCAACACATCCAGGAGTCCATCTATAGAATGTATTTTTTTCATGGCTATATCAAAGCTACCTACTCCAGGTAATATGAGTTTTTCGGAATTTGATATTTTAACTGGATCTGATTCTAAAGTAGCTTCTATATCTAAATACTTAAGCATGTTAAGCATAGAACCAATATTTCCAAGTCCATAATTAACAATAGTAATCATGAGTCTTAATTATCCTTATGCATTAAAGAGTTTCACTTTAATTAGATTTAATTTTAATTAGTATTGTGAAGTAAGACATTAACTATAATCTATTTAATTTATAAATCTTTTTAATTCCTTGGTAAAAGATTTAGTAGTTTTTCTAAAGATTTTTATTTCTTTTTGAGATAATGATTGAAAGAAAATAGTTAATAAAAGAAATAAACCTAGAATGAGAAGCGCAAATTTACTAATTAAAATTGCACTCGTGGTATATTGATTTGCTAAAGAGCTAATTAGAAAACTTATCGAATAAGAAAAAAAAGCAATCTTATATGGCCAATTTACAAAATAAAGTTTATTTGAAAGTATTGTGATAAAAACATTTTTAATTAAGTATGATAAAAAGATTGAATATCCTATTGATAAATATCCATAAATAGGCGATAAAAGTAAAAATATTAAAGTGAAGGCAAAAATAAATAATAAGAATGAGTATGTATAAAAATAATTTTTCTTATAAATAAAAAAGCCTATTCCTGTAATATCATTAAGAATTTCTATTGAGATTCCAAGACTTAAAGGCAAAATTAAGTTTTTAGCAGCTTGATATTCAGTGCTTCCTAAGATATTTATAAAGTTAGATGAAAAAACAGAAAGAAAAACTATCCCTATAGATGAAATCACTACAAATATTTTGAAGACTAATATAAAAGAAATTTTTGCATTTAGATCTTTATATGAATTCAGGAAGATTGGTCCCCATGCAGTTGAAAAAGCAGAACTTAAAATTAGAATAACTGAAGCAATTTTATATGCTAATGCAAATAGTCCAAGATCATAATCAGAAAGAATAGATTTAACTAAATACCTTTGAAGGAGTGGTGCAAAAGTTTCAAAAGTAACAACTAAACCTAGAGGAATAGCAAAGATTATGAGCTTTTTTACTAAATTAAGATCTATTGAAAAAATCTTATTTAAAAAAGATTTTCTTAAACAAAATATTATTGTGAGAACTGCAATTATGAATCTAGATACTAAATAGAGTAATAAAACTTGTGTTATTGATAAGTCATGGTTTCTTATTAAAGCGAATAAAAGAACTGTAGGAATTAAATAAGAAAGAACCGATAATAAGGCATATGATTTTTTAGAACTTGACCATTGTAAAAGCCCTAAGCCTGCATATAATATTACGAAAAAAGGAATTTGTATGAGGCTAATAGAAAAAGTAAGAGAAGGATAGGATGAAGAAATTATATTCTCAGAAGGTATCAGCCAGTTGTATAAAGTAAAAACTAATAAGGTTAGAAAAATTGAGTAAACTATCTGAATAAGAAAACCATGATTAGCAATTTTTAGTCTTTCTTTATCATCAATAGGCTCATTTATTAATCTACCGAGAGCTTGATCTTGCCCAAAAATTGCAGTGTTTCCTATAAATATTATTATTGTGAATAAGAAATCAAGTTTACCAAATTCGACTGGAGAAAAATTTCGTGCTAGTAAACCAAAAGAAACAAATCCTAAAACTATATTAAAAATTTTTGATATAGCGTATATGAATGAGCTTTTGGCTAATCCAGAAACTACATTTTCATTTGACAAATATGATGCTTCTTTATTCAACCTAGTAAATAAACTTTTGCTTCAATATAGAATTTAGCAATTATAAAACCGAAAAACATCTATATAAATTAAGACTTTTTATTTATAATCTCCTCGAAAAGGTTAATCCATTTTGCGGCAAGAGCATGAGAGTTATAACTATTGAACCATGAGATATTTTCTTCTTCTTTTAATTTTGATGAAGAGTTTTTACGATATTGGTTTTCTATGTGAATGTAAACGTCATCACTCGATTTAACATCTAAAACTTTAGGAGGTAATGGATATCCAAATTTTTTTTGGAAATAAGAATCAGAGAAATTTATTGTTTGCATAAATGGTGCTCCTAAAGCAATGCACTCCCATGCTGTAGAACCCCAAATTTCATTTGGGGAAATGGCAAATTCGCCAACTGCTAAATTTGCATACTTTGATAAAATATATGAGATATATGAACGAGGTAAAAGCGGTAACCATTCAACTTTTTCTTTAATTTCTAACTTAGAAATAAGTTTTTTTGATTCATCAACGTCAGGCCCCCATTCTGATAAGAATAGTAATACGTTACTATCAGGAAATTTGGAAATAAATTTTTTAAATCCTAGAATTAAAAGATTATTATTTTTATTGTTATTAGACCAAGATTGGGAATCATAGTTTTTTGTATTAAAAACCCAAAAATGTCTCATAAATGAAAATATCTTGAAAACATTATTATCAGTAATTTTGTTAATCAATGAGTTATCTAATTTTTCTAAAGCTTTTTTAGGCTCAATATTTATCCTTTCTGGATAATAAACAGGAATATGCATCATCTTAAAAGGTATTGAATGCTCTTTTAAAACATCCTCTGTATAACCAGGTATCCAGTTAATTACTTTCCTAGCATTTCTAATTCCTTCTAACTGATAACTTTTTAATAATTTTCTGAATGGTAGTTCTAGATTAAAAGTGGACAATTTTTTTCTTGTTTCACATTCTCCTATCCATTCAATACCTATGCTATAAGGATAAAAAACATCTAATCTTTTTTTGAGACGTTTAAATATAGCTGGAGTAAGGCCTGAACCAACACATATATCAAAATTTGAAATACTATTAGCAAATGATGTTAGATTAAGAGGAGGTTTTAATTTATCAGGTCTCCCAACTACAGAAATTAATCCATTTGGTATGTCTAGGTAAGATATATTATTTTCGATTTTGTTTATTGAAAAAGTATCCCATGAAGGAGAATGAATTGGATTTGAATCATTTTTACCTTCATTATTATAAAGAAATAGATGTGCATCAATACCCAAGTCAATAAGATACCTTAAAAAAGCAAAATTGTTATTACATGTATTTCCTATAAGAGCTACTTTCATCTATCTCAAAACAAAACTAAATAAAATGATAAAATAAACGTTAAGGTTTTTCAAATTTTCTTTTTTAATCTTATATCAGTATCAATTATCGAATTCTTATAAAAAGGGTATTTTTAGTCTAATGTCAAGTATATTTAAGTTATTAATTTATTTTTAAAATGACTAATAAATTTTACAAATGGTGGGAAAACCATAGAAGAGTAGTTACTTTTGGAGGTTTTTTAATCCTTTTAAGTTTGTATTTATCCCCGCTTATTAAAGAGGCAAAATTAAAAAATACATGTATTAAACTTTCTGAAAAAGGTGCTTTAAATAAATTTAGTGAGGATAATATTGCAGAAAAACTTCTTAAAGAAACTGGATTAACTATTAAGGAATTAGCAAAAATCGAAGGTTATAAGAATTGTGTATAAAAAAATCTAACCTAAAATGTTTTTGATAGGAAAAGTAAATAAATTTAAAATTTAAATATAAGTAAATTATCAAAATAAAATATTAGTTTTTGTAAACTGTTAGTATGCTCAAAAGTTTATAAATATATCAAAGAAAAAAATTATTTATTCTTAAAGTTAGTTTAATTTTCAGAGTTTAGTTTTGATTTTAGCTAGGAGAAAAAAGATAAATTTCATAATGCTATTTAATGATAATATTATTGTAAATTTAAAAAAATACTTTGAGAAATTTAGTAACTGGTGGTGCAGGATTTGTAGGATCTCATATTGTAGAGAAATTATTATCCTATGGTGAAGAAGTAATTTGCTTAGATAATTATTTTACTGGGAGAAAAACAAATATTTTACATTTAAAAGAAAAGCCTAATCTCGAAATAATAAGACATGATATTACAGAGCCTATCTTATTAGAAGTTGATAAGATATGGCATTTTGCTTGTCCAGCATCACCGGTACATTATCAATCTAATCCAATAAAAACAGCAAAAATAAGTTTTCTAGGAACATATAACATGTTGGGATTGGCAAAAAGAGTTGGCGCAAGATTTTTAATGGCGAGTACTAGTGAGGTATATGGAGATCCTGAAGTAAATCCTCAGAGTGAAGACTATAAAGGTTCTGTAAATACTTTTGGAATAAGAGCCTGTTATGACGAAGGAAAAAGAATAGCTGAAACCTTATGTTTTGATTTTAATAGAATACATAATGTTGAGATTAGGGTGGCAAGGATTTTTAATACATATGGCCCAAAAATGTTGGCTGATGATGGAAGAGTAGTAAGTAATTTCATAGTGCAAGCATTGAGAAATGAAAAGCTAACAATTTATGGCAATGGTCAACAGACAAGATCTTTTTGTTACATCGATGATTTAGTAAATGGAATAATAAAATTAATGAATAGTGATTATTCCAAGCCAATTAATATAGGTAATCCAAAAGAATTCACTATCTTAGAGCTTGCAGAAATCATTAATTCTAAATTTGATTGGGATTTAAAATATAAATTTAAACCTTTACCTCAAGATGATCCCTTGCAGAGAAAACCTTCTATTGAGTTAGCCAAAAAAGAATTAGATTGGAATCCAACTATTGAACTAAGTGAGGGTTTAGAAAAAACAATTGATTACTTTAAAAAAACTTTATAGTAATATTTATGAAAAAATTCTATCCAATAAAAAAAATCTGTTGTATTGGTGCTGGATATGTTGGGGGCCCTACCATGTCTGTAATTGCTAATAATTGCCCAAATATAGATGTTTATGTTGCAGATATTGATGTAGATAGGATAGCGAGTTGGAATAAAAAAGATTTAGAACAGCTGCCAGTTTATGAGCCAGGATTAAAAAACTTAATCAAAAAATCAAGGGATCTGAATTTATTTTTTACCACTAATATTGCCGACTCAATTAAGCAAGCAGATATGATTTTCTTATCTGTCAATACGCCTACAAAAATTAAAGGAATTGGGGCTGGTAAAGCAAGTGATTTGAAATGGGTAGAGGAATCTGCAAGACAAATTGCGAAGTATGCTGAAGGACATACTATTGTTGTTGAAAAAAGCACAATCCCAGTGAGAACCGCAGATACTATTAATCAGATTTTATTAGCTTATAGAGAAAAAGATGAAGCAATTTCTAGTCCGAAAACTTTTTCTGTACTTTCAAATCCTGAGTTTTTATCTGAAGGTACTGCCATAAATGATTTACAAAATCCAGATAGGGTTTTAATAGGTGGACATGATGAAATGGCAATTGAGTCATTAGCATTTATTTATAGACATTGGATTGATAAAAGTAAAATTCTAAAAACCAATCTATGGAGCTCTGAACTATCTAAGTTAACCGCAAATGCTTTTCTTGCACAACGTATTAGTTCTATAAATTCCATTGCAGCAATTTGTGAAGTTACAAGTGCGAATATTAATGAAGTCGCAAATGCAATTGGCATGGATTCAAGAATAGGTAATAAATTTTTAAAGTCTGGTCCTGGTTTTGGGGGAAGTTGTTTTACAAAAGATATTTTAAATTTAATTTATTTATGTGATTTCTATGGATTGGAAAAAGTTGCAGAATATTGGGAACAGGTTTTAAAAATAAATATTTGGACAAGGGATAGAATATCAAGGATTATTATAGAAAAATTATTTGGGACTTTAAGCGGTAAGAAATTAGTGGTACTTGGATTTTCTTTCAAAGCCAATACCAATGATACAAGAGATTCGAGTGCGATCCAAATCTGCAAAAATCTTTTGGAGGAGGGTGCAAAATTGGAAATATATGACCCAAAAGTTAAGAAGGAGCAAATAGAAAACGAATTAAACGAAAAAAATTTAAATTCTCAGGAAAATTTTAGGGATGGAACATGGGAATACTCTGAATCAATTTATCAATCAGCAATTAATTCTGATGCTTTAATAATCCTAACCGAATGGGAAGAATTTGAAAATATTAATTGGCAAAAAATTAGCGCTAATATGCGAAAACCAGCTTGGCTTTTTGATACAAGAAATGTTGCCAATCATGATTTAGCAAAATCTTCTGGATTACTAGTTTGGCAATTAGGAAGAGACTTAATATGAGAGTTTTAGTTACGGGAGGGGCAGGTTATATAGGAAGTCATACGGTTAGAGCACTTATTGAAGCAAAGCACGAACCTGTAGTGATTGATAATTTAGTTTATGGTCATAAAAAAGTAATACAAAATATCTTTAAGACTCCTCTTATTTGTGGAAATATAGGTAATACTAATTTATTGAAAAGTGTAATTTTTGGTACTCATAATGAACTTATAAGTACTAATCATGAAGGTAAAATGATTGATGCGATAATACATTTTGCTGCTTACGCTTATGTTGGAGAATCAGTAAAACAACCTTTAAAATATTACAAAAATAATGTAAGTGAGTCCATTAATTTGTTAGATATTATTTGTAGTAATGATGTTATTTCAAGAAGGTCATCTTCAGATCCAATACCCATAATTTTTTCAAGTTCATGTGCTACTTATGGTATTCCAAAAGAAACACCAATAACTGAAAATACTCCTCAAAATCCAATTAATCCATATGGTAAAAGTAAACTTATGGTTGAAGAGATAATTAAGGATTTGGCAATTTCCTGTAATTTGAAAAGTGTAATCCTTAGATACTTTAATGCTGCCGGGGCTAGTCCAGATTCAGTTATTGGGGAAGATCATTGTCCAGAAACACATCTTATACCTTTAGCTATTAAGGCTGCTTTTGAATCGAAGCCACTAAAAATATTTGGAGATGATTATCCAACTTTTGATGGTACTTGTCTTAGGGATTATATTCATGTTTGTGATCTTGCAAATGCTCATGTATTAGCATTAAAAATTTTTGAAAAAAAACAAGTTCACCTCAAACATGATTATAAAAATAATGATTTATGTAAAATTTATAATTTAGGAAATGGTTCTGGTATTTCTGTAAAACAGATAATAAATATTATAGAAAAGGTCACTCAAAAAGAAATTAAAATAATTATTGAAAAAAGAAGAGAAGGAGATCCAACTTCTTTAATAGCCTCTGCATCTAAAATTATTCAAGAATTAGGATGGGAGCCTAAATACCCTAATATTTATGATATTGTTTCTCATTCCATATCATGGTACACAAAGTCTTCATTTCAATAAGAGTGATTAGTTATTAATCCAAGATTTGCGAAATAATTTTTTGTAAAAAAAAACATATAAAATCTTATAAAAATATTTATAAATATTTTTTATCGGTTTTCATTATAGGGATTTTATGTGGTTATTATTTCTTATAAATTTTATTATTTTTGGAACAAATATTAAATATGCAAAAAGTTTTACATTAGGTTTTATTTCTTTAGTTCAATACTTTTTATATAGTAAAGTCATCTTAAATCACAAACTTTAGTTTATTTATCAATTACTTCACGAACAAGATATGTAGGCCTTTTTTTTGTCTCAACAAATATTCTTGAAATATATTCCCCAATAATTCCTAACGCAAATAATTGGATTCCTGAGATAAATATATTTGTGATAATAATAGATGTATAACCAGGAATATCCTTTGGAGAATACCCTAAAATTTCTATTGAAAATATTCTTTGAATTAATAATCCCATAATCAGAAATAGACTTAATAATGAGATAAAGATTCCTATCGAACTAGTAATTTTAAGAGGTTTATCGCTAAAACTAAAAATTCCATCACATGCAAGTTTCAATAATTTATTGAAACTATATTTTGATTCACCACTATATCTTTCATCTCTTTCGTAAGGCACGCCTATTTGATTTAATCCTATATAAGATCTTATACCTCTAATGAATCTGTTTTTTTCAGGGACTTTATTTATAGCAAACAGAGCTTTTTGTGTTAAAAGACAAAAGTCTCCTGAATCTAAAGGAATTTTTATATTACTTAATTTTGATAATATTTGATAGAAAGCTTTGTAAGCCAATATTTTATAAAAAACTTCCTTTCTTTTTTTTCTAACACCATATACAACATCATATCCTTCATCGATATAATTCAAAAAAATATTAATAATTTCAGGGGGATCTTGTAAATCGCCATCTAGAATTGCAATGAAATCATTTTTAGGATATTTTAGACCTGCACTTAAAGCAGCCTGATGTCCGAAATTTCTTGTTAGAGAAATACATTTTATTGGATGGCCTTCTTTAATAAATTTTTTAATTGTTGATAATGTATTATCTGTTGAACCATCATCAACGAATATTATCTCATAAGAGCATAATTTATTTTTTTCAAAAGCAGTTTTAATTCTGAAAATTATTTTTTCTAAATTTACCTCTTCATTAAAGATAGGAATTACATAAGATATTGATTGATTCATTTAATAATTTAATTTTATAAACATTAAACAACTTATAAATCTTTTTAACAACTTTATTTTTAATTAAATAATTAATTATGAAATAATTATTCTGATATATTCTTAATATGAATAAAAATAATTCTGTCTTAATAGTTGGTGGAGGTTACACGGGAATTGCCACGGCTGTTTTTTTAATTGATAAAGGTTATAAGGTTCATGTGGTTGAATTATCAAACTATCTTGGTGGATTGGGAAAGGTTATAAAATTATCAAACAAATTTCATTGTGAAGCTTTTTATCATCATTTTTTTATAAAAGATACTTACTTAATTGACTTTGTCAAAAGATTTCTTAAAAGCAAACCCACATATAAATCTACAAAGATGTCTATTTTTCACAAGAAAAGGCATCATAATTGGAATGGATTAATTGATTTAATTTTATATCCCCATATAACTCTTATATCGAAGATAAGATTTATCTTTTCAATAATACTTCTCTCAAAAGGATATCTAAAAGGTATGTTTTTGGATAAATATTCATTATCATTCGGGATGAAAAAACTTTTTGGTAGAAGCGCATTTAAAAGTATTTGGTCCCCAATCTTGAATGGAAAATTTGGCAATAAAGTAAATTCTATTCCTTTAAGATGGATGTCTGGAAGGTTAAAACAGAGACTTGAATCACGAAAATTAGGTATTGAAAAGCTAGGATATTTAAAAGGATCTTTGAATAAATTAACTGATAAAATAGTCGAATTCATAAATAATTCTAGTGGTTCAAAAATCTACTCAAATTCACAAATATCTAATATCAAGTTAAATAAAAAAGAAAGTCAATATCTTATAGAAATAATTAATAATAAAAACCAGGTTACTAAATTAAATGGAATAGACAAAATAATTTTTACTATTGATCAAAATACAACATCAGAAATTTTAAAAAATAATGCTCTTTTATATAAAGATAAACTTCAAAAACACAATTATTTCACCTCTTATTGCGTTTTACTAGAACTTAGAGAATCCTTATCAAATGCTTATTGGACAAATATTGCTGATAAAGCCATCTACTTCTGTGGATATATTGAGCAAACAAATCTTACAGGTACCAAAGAGTACGGAGGGATTTATTTAGGTTATCTCACTAAATATTTATTCTTGGAAAAAAATGAAAAAGTTTTATCTAATATTGAACTCGAGGAACTTGCTTTTAAAAGTTTAATAAAACTTTTTCCTAATAAAGATATCAAAGCCATAGTAAAAAAGATTCATATCTCTATCTCTCATAAAGCACAAGTGGTAACTGACTTTGATTTTTGTGCAACAGAGATGGATTATTTTAAGAAGAAAAATATATATTTAGGAAATATGTCTAATGTTTATCCTGATGAAAGGAGTATTAATAATGCCATTAAAGTAGGTTTTAGACTTTCAAAATATTTTAATTGACAAGCAATATACAATTAAAATCATAGTTTGTTGTCCTAAAAATTTTAATTTTTTATGGTTTTATTATTTATGAGAATGTTAAATAAATTCTTATTATTTTTTATTTCAATATCAACATTTATACCAAAAGAAGCAAATTCTGAAATCTTCAATATTGCTATTATTCCTGATACTCAGAGTTATTCAGTTTCAGATAAATATATATTTCATTTTAAAGAACAAATCGAATGGATTATAAGTAATAAATCAAGGAAAAATATTGTATTTATATCTCATGTTGGTGATGTTGTAGAAAATCCTACTAATTTTATTGCAGGAATAGGTGAATACTTCAACTTTAATATTTTTTGTACTTCTGGGATAGTTCCTTATTTAAATAAGACGCATATGAATTGGAATAGATCAATGGAGGCATTAAATAAGTTAGAAATGCCAGTTAATGATATCCCATATTCAATTATTCCAGGTAATCATGATTATGATTGTAATTCAAACAAGGTGGCATCTAAGCAATTTTCGGAATTTTTAAGTCCAAAACGCTACTCACAAAAAGAATGGTTCTTACAAAGTGATTTAACTCAAATGAATATGGCTCAAAAATTCTATGCTGATGGAAAGCCTTATATACATATTGGATTAGAGTTTGAGCCTTCTGATTTGGCAATAAAATATGCTCAAGAAATAATAACTTCTTATCCTAAAATTCCTGTAATTATTAGTACACATTATTACCTCGAAAATGATGAAAAATATTTTTCTATAGAAAGTGATGAGAGTTCACAAATAGGTATATTAAATGACTCTCAATTTTCAAGTGGTAATAATAGTCCAAAACAGTTATTTCACAAATTAATTGATCCTTTTCCACAAGTATTCATGGTACTTTCTGGTCATAGGCATGGAGATGGATTACTTGTTGGTGAAACTATATTGGATCAATCAGTCATTCAGATACTTTCCGATTATTCAAAAGATCCTGAAGGAGGTAATGGATGGATAAAACTTCTTAGTTTTAATCCTGAGGAATCTGAGTTAGAAATTAATGTTTTTTCGCCTACTTATGAATTATCTGAGACAAAAGTATTAGATAGATCTAATAATAAAAAAATTAATCAAAAAATCAAAAGTGATCTAAATAATTTACATGAATTCTTGAATACTCATCAAATAATTCATTTTAGGGAAGGTCAAGTAAATTTATTTAAAAATAAATATCAAGGGACAGTAGATAAGTTCATAAGTAAGAAGTTTGTTTCTGGAGAATCAAATATTTTGATTGGAGGTAGAAGAAATATTAAACAAGGCCTCTTAAAGTTTAAAAATATTATTGGTTATACAAAAGGTCAAATAGTTCCTAATACTAAAATTAAGAAAGCAATACTTACTCTTACTTCAGAAGGTAGAAAGATTGGAAAAAATAGTATTGAAATGTATCAAATGTATAAAGACTGGGAAGAAGATACAACTTGGGATGATTTAAATAATGGTATTCAATTAGGATCTGAAGCATCAGTAATTTCAGTTTTAAATATTGATGCCTTAACTAAAGGTACTAGAAGTTATGATGTAACTGAAACAGTGCAAAATTGGGTCAATGGATCAAATAATTATGGATGGGTATTTATTGCTAAAAATAATGGTTTTTGGAATTTTAGATCTTCCAAGTGGAAAGGCTTAGTTGAGCGTCCAATGCTTACAATTATATATGAAACACAAAATTAATTAAGATTAGATTGTTTTACGAAGCAAATTTTTAAGGTGAATATGATTAAAATAAAACTGACTTATAAGGCTAATAGCCAATGATCAATAAAAAATATGAATAAATTAATAAATCATTAATAGAGATTATTTTTTTTATCGTTATAAAGTTTTAGATTAAATTTAGCAAAATTCTCTACTAAAGATTAAGATTTATTTTTTGAATTTGAGCTTAATTATAATTTTGGTTATTGAAATTCAAATTAAATAACCAAATGCAGCTTAAAGCAATTGTGGTTATTTCTCCAATCTCCTCGAATAGTATCATCAGCACTTTATACAAAAATATGTCAGTATTTGGTCCTATAAAGTCAATAAAAATACCAAAAAATGCCATACTAAAATAAAACATATAATTTTTAAATATAAAACTTCGTATCTCATTATTTTTTTTAATTATTGCAGGAAATGAAATAAGAATGATAATTATAAAAACTAAAAACCAATATATCAATTCTGAAAAATCTCTAACTTTTAAAAAATTATCAAAGAAAATTATTTGTTTATCAGTAAAAATATTGAATATATTGCCTTCAAATCTATCGTGAAATTGCAAAGAATCGTCTAAAAACAAAAAAATATAAATAATTGGAATTGAAAATGCTTCCCAAAATTTTTTCGAATAAATCCAACTTGCTGAAAGTAATCCACACCATATGAGAAGTATATATTGATAGTGTTCAAAATAACCTCCATCAAAACCAGGGGCAAATAATTCAGAATAGATAACTGAGCTTTTTGATAGTGGAAAAAATGTTTTTCCAAATTTCCAATCTAATGCCCAACCTCCAATGTGAATAATAATAGTACTTATTATAAGTAACCCAAAAATCTTTTTTGTTTTATTTAATTTAAAATATCCTTTATTATGTTTGCTTTTTAAATTCATCAAAGTTCTTTATCTATAATATCTAGCTTATCTTAAACTTTATATTTGAATAAGAATAAATTGTTGAAATATAAGAATAAATAGTTAAAACTTTTCATATATAAAAAATACAATAAAGATAAATTAGTTATATTTACTCTCACATAAATATCTCTGTAATGTTATCGTTTATGAACGTTCATACTGTATATATTTCTGGACGCATGACATGAGAATAAGGAACGGGATTCTCATTAACTGCATAACTTCATGAATAACCTCTTAAAAATAAAAGAGAAAATTAACAAAGCCAAAAGACTTAATAAAGCACAACTTTTAGCGACTAAAAATGGAGAAGTTATTCCTTATAGAAGAGCTGTCTTCGAAAAGAGAATAATCCAAGCTAAAGGAGATTTATTAAGTAAATATTCTTGAAAGATAAAATTAACTTAATCTTGACTTTGACATAGAGGGTTAATACCCTCTTTTTGTTGACAAGATTTTCTATTGGTGTATTTTTGGTTTAAATTGGTAATTTTTATGAAAAAAATTAATAAAAAATATGCAGAAATAATGCATCAAGCTGACGAAGCTGTTGGAAGAAAAGAAGTGGTTAGATTGTTGAAAAAGGCTGCACATATAAAATCAATTTATGACGAAAATTGTGCTGCTTAAAAATTAAATTATCCAAGAATAATCAATAATAATATTTAAGAAAGCGATTAAAAAAGATTATTATAAGCTCAATTTATATGACATTCAAATAGAATAAAAATTCTGGTAAATGAAAAATAACTAATCATAAGGATTATCTAAAGTATGTTAATTAATATATGCTTGTTAAAACTTTTAATATAGAATCTGTTATCCAAAAATCTTACTTTAAAAATTAAATTTTTTGGAGATTTTGTATTTATGTTAATTGAATATTTTTTAATATGAATTCCAAAAATTTATGAATATTGTTCGGATTAAATTGCAAAAAAGTTTGTTTAGATAATCATTTTTAGGTAATAAATAAAAGTTATTTTGAAGGGATGATAGAAAGATATATTGCTAATATAGATATTTATAATTACTGTTTTGTTGGTCTCTAAAAAAGATGATAATATTGCTGAAAAAAACTAAAATGATTGCTCATATTAATGAAGTAAGAAAATACATGTTAGAGTTATAGCCAGAATTAGGAGTGACTGGCCATGTTTTTGGTTCAATTATTGCCTAAAATTTTTATGAATTTTTCCCCACATTTGTTAATAGATGCTTGTATTTTAAGTGCTGCTTTAACAATAACTCTTTTATTAAGATCTAAAGGTAATGCTTTAAGAAAAGAAAAAGAGAATAGATGACATACGTCGTATATGTTAATTTTAGAAAATAGTTATAGCCATTCTCTTTTATTAACTTTTCGAGCTATTTTTTTTATGTAATTTAATATCCAATATTATTCCTAGGGTTTGTTATAAAAATAATTAAATTTAAAAAGTAATTAGCTAGCAAGTTCAACTGCTTCAAGATTAGCAAAGCTAAGCCTTGAGTTACAATGAAATCTTTTGCTTGTATAAAAAAGAATTGCCTTATCCCTTTAATTTTGAACTACTGGCAATCAAAGCACTTCTATTAATTTATAGCCATAGCCCAATGGGGATATGTCCCATAAGATTTTTCTCGTAATAGTTGTAATTTTCTTGAATTTATTTTTATTACTATTCCATCTGTTGGCCATTTAGAAAACAATTTATTATTTCTCCAAGCGTTTCTAAAAGTTTCTATTTGGCTAGTCCTATTTGCTTCAACAATTTCAGGTATGGCAAAGCCCAGCTTCCTAAGATAAACGAGACTTTCGTATTCATTGCAATTTGAGTTAATGATTTGGAACGCACAGAAACTAATTTTTGGATTTGGTTGCATGTCCCAACTGCTGATGTATCCAGATGTAATTCTTTGCGAGTAGCTCGATCTTTCTTTTGGGGCAAATAGCTCTCCACGAACCACAAGACGTGATCTAACTTTGACTTTTTGGGGGATACTTTTAATTGCTTGGATTTTCTTCGAAACATCTTGTCCTTTTCTAGTTATTGCTGAATCAAATTTGCCATCTATATATTTAATAGCAATAGCACAGCCATCAATTTTAGGTTCAATTAACAATCGAGTATTAGGAAGAAGACCTTTTAAAAATTCTGAAATTTGATTCTTAGGTAGAGTTGGTAACATTAAATTATTTTTTTGGTTGAAGTAATCGCACTTGGGGTCAACCCTAAGAAGATTCTTCTCTAACTGATCGAACTGTTTATCGGAAATTAAAGGCCTACCAACTCGATATTCCTCATCATAGTATTTAATTCTTTCTTCTAGGTAAGTCCTCATACTTATACTTTATCAAATGATTTTTATACCTTAAAAATTTTCTCATTATCCTATGTAGTAATAAAGCAATTGAATGATATCAATTATCAAGGTTTCTAGGCATAGCAATATCTTCTTGCTAATGGTTTCAAAGATATTTATAACTCAAAAATGTGAAATAGAAAACAAAACTAAGCGAACCCTTTGAAATTTTGATTTTAAAATTAGGGCCAATAGGATTCAGGATTTTGCAAGAAACTCATAAGATAATTCGTAGTCCTTCTTCAGTATGATTAAGAGTGATAATATTTTTAATTTGATATAACAGGTTAATAAATTTTAAGATTTCTAAGGCTTAATCTAGGAACTTTTTTTTAATAAGTTAATGCCTGATATTACTGCGATTATCGAGGCAATGCCAAGAAAAATAGAATAAAAAGGCTGTAAATTAAAAATACCAAAATTTCCTGTATGCCATTTTATCAACCAAAAAGCATCTATTCCTAATGGCTGAAGAAAACTATATATTGTTCCAGATATTAGAGTAATTAGCAAAGGGATTGAAGAGATTGAAGCAACTTTCCTATGTATTTTCCTTTTATTTATATTTGATTTTGACATTTATTTTCTCAAGTACTTATGCAATTCTTGTTCGTTCTCACATGGAAGCCATTTATCTTTATTTTGATGTATACCTTTACAGCCTAGTTCTAATGATTTTTTTTGAGCACCTTGCTCAGAAGTAAAAGTCCCCCTCACATGAGCATTTGAATTAATAGGCAAATTTATAGCTATCAAAACCAAAAAAGAGTAAATTTTATATTTTCTATGTATAAAATTCATTAATAAATTGATTAGATCTCTTATTGGTGCGAAATTTTAGCGAATACTTTTTTTATTCCAGTTTTACTAAATGAAAAAACTTCATAACTTTCATATTTATAAGAGTGTGAATGGACTTTATTAGTTTCCATTCCTGGCGAGCCAAGTGGCATCGCAGGTAAAGCTAGACCATAGATGATTGGTTTTTCTCTAAAAAGTTTTTTAATTGACTCAAAAGGTACATGACCCTCAATTGTGTATTTACCTATTTGTGCAGTGTGACATGATTTCAAATTATTTGGAATTTGATATTGCTTTTTAATTGCTGAGACATCTTCAATAATATTATCGACAACTTTTAGTCCATTATCTCTAATATGATTTACCCATTTCTTACAACAGCTGCATGATTCTTTCCTGTAAGAAATAACTGAAGGGATATCTATTCTTTCTTGACTTTTAGCACTACTTTCTTGAGGGATAATCGCATTAGCGAATATGCGAGTAGAAAAAAGCATAGAATTTAGTAAATTTTTCTTAGAGAATAACTTCTTAAATAAAATGCTCATAAGTGATCTTTACTTTAAATATACAGTAACAAAATAATAGAAAATTTATATAATTGCTATTTATAAAAAATAAAGCTAATAAAAATAGAATATTTTAAAATTATAAATGAACTTCAATTGGAATAATATGTCCATCATAACCGACAATAAAGTGCTCGTTCATGTTTACAGCGGCTTAGACCTCAAAAATAAAGTAACTTTAGGTTTATTAATTGCTCTAACTGCTGAAAAAAATGATCATAAAGTAACTCTCTTCCTTGATGGAGATGGAGTAAACATACTAAATTGTAAAAAACCTGGTGAAATAGTTGGTCAAGGTACTGGAGATTTATACGAACATCTTGAAAATTTAAAAAATTCAAAAATTATTATTTACGTTTCGGGAATTTCTGCTAAGTCAAGAGGTTACGATGAAACGCTTTTAAATGGCTATAAAGCAGAGTTTGTAACGCCTGATATCTTAGTTGAAGAGTCAATTAAAGCTGATAGTATACTTTGCTATTAGTTTGACTTTTAATTACTAAAATTATTGTTAGATTATCATCAATGATATTTCCACCACCACAGGTTGTTTTTGGTTTACTGCTACTTTCAATAGCTGTTGTATTAATTTGGGATATTAGATATAGCCCTTTCGGGGAAGATGATGAAATTTAGAGGTATTTGTTGTCTTTATTTTTGGGTACCTAAATCCTCTGATGAGGAAGTGCAATCACAAAATTCTATACAATCTTCTAAGGTTTTTTTTGAAGAACTTTTAAGTTCACAACTTCTTAAACAATCATAAAAGGCAAACTTGGGATCCAATTCATTTTTGAATTGTTTATTCCTAAAGGTATTCATAAATGCCCCCCCTTTGCTTTTTTTCAAGTTGATTAATTAATTTGTCTAGCCAAATAGTGTTGTTTATCTTTTTTGTATTTTTAAAGTATTTCTTTATGTATGTACTCATGAAGTTAAACCTCAATCAGTGGATCTAACATAGATGTGATGATGTAAATTTACTAGAGCAAAAATACTGATTGTGAATGTAGTGAAATATTTCAAAAAAAGGCTATTTAATAATGAAAAATTCTGATTTTATGACTAATAAAAAATTCTGATATGGTTGCACTAAATTCTTAAGAGCCAGAAAAAATAGAAAAATGTTTTATATTTCAAATATTATTATCGACTACTTACCAAATTAAAAGAAAACTATATGGATAAAGACTCAAAGAAAGTAACTGAAGAAGCATGGTTAATATGTCCTAATTGGACTGAGGTAAGAAGATTTATAAAAAATAGGAACAACAAGGATAAGTTTTTTGACTATATGTTTGTTGATAGCGGGATTGTTGTTGGTTCTAATGGTGAATCACCACCGCTTATGAAAACAAGAAGAGAGATAAAAATAGATGATGCTCGCAAAGAGTATCAAAAATTAATTACTGCTGGTTGGCAGGTTACTGAGCCAAAATGGTAGTTAAACTTTGCGAGATCAGACAGGAAGGTTATGCAGGATGCGGCAAAAACTTGATCAAACCTAGCTTAATTTAATGTTTTAAAGACCGTAATAATAGTTAGTTATTATTACTTAATTTGATATGAAAAAATGAGATATATTTTACGGCTATTTAGGTTTATTTGAAGAATATTTTTACTTCATTCTTTTGCGATCAGTTAATCACTTTTTATCTTTTATTTCTTTAACTAAAGTTTCTTTTTTTGACTTCAGTTTTTACGTCAAGCTTTCCCTTAATAAAATCAGCTATAAAAATAAGAACAGGGATATGTGCTAGACCACCTTTTACAATTCTTATTTAAGAATAAGCCATTTATAAACAAATAAGATTCGGGTTATTTAAGCATGATTAGAGTTATTTTTTTGTTTAGATTTGTTACTAGAACTTAGTAGTATCCATCGCTTCAGTATATTTGCTTATTGATAATAATCAATTCAAAGAGTTATATTCATTATCGATATTTATATTTGTTTTACTCTTAAATGATTAGATTTTTGAAAACCCTTACAAGAAAAATCGATATTTTTAAATCAGAGACTCAATTAAGATTTATCCTGGAAAATTAAAAATGGGATTTCCACATTGTCCGATTTGTGTAGCTCTTGCTTTTTTTACTTTTTGTGTAATTGGAACCCGTACTTATATGATATTTCTTTTATTTAGAGAGTCTTTAGATAATAGAGATGAAAAAGAATACTCATATCGAGAATTTAAATACTTTTTAAGCTTGGAATAAAATTTCATAAAAAGAATCGACTATGGAAGTTATTGAGTTAGTTTTTTCCTGCTCTTTCTTATTTGGAACAATATTATTTTTCAGCATAAAAAACAAATACAAAGAATTAATATTTGAAAATTCTAGATAAATAAAAAAACCTATCTAGTATGGTTCAATTTTTATAAAAATTTTATTCAGTACCTCTTCTTAGTGTTGGCTAATCTTTTAAGAACTTAAGTATGGCAAAAGTCCTGAGCGATAACAATGACCTTGCCGAAACAGCTGTTATTTTTTGATGAGAATTTCTCGATATTTAATGTAATAAAAACAACTTATAATAATTTTTTTATTGACAGTTACTTTAGAATAAAGGTCAATTAATTGATCTCAGGGTATATAAAAAGAAATATCAAAAATGGCTATCAGAATAAATAAATATTTAAGTGAGGCCGGTTACTGTTCTAGAAGAGTCGCAGATAAATTAATTGAAGAAGGAAAAGTAACAATAAATGGTAAAAGTCCAGAGATAGGTACCAAGATAGAGGAAGGTGATAAAGTAGAAGTTGAAGGGCAAATAATAGATAAATCAACAAAACAAAAAAATATCTACTTAGCTTTTAATAAACCTGTAGGAATTGTTTGCACTACCGATAGAAGTGTAGAACCTGACAATATCATAGATTTTATTAAATACCCTACAAGAATTTTTCCTATTGGAAGATTGGATAAGCCCAGTGAGGGATTAATTTTTTTAACTAATGATGGAGATATTGTAAATAAGATACTCAGAGCAAAAAATAATCATGAAAAAGAGTATATCGTTAGCCTTAATCGTCCAATTAATAGAGACTTTATTAAAAGTATGAGTAATGGAGTTGAAATATTAGATACTATAACTAAGCCTTGTTTAGTAACACAACTAGGACTAAAAAAATTTAAGATAATACTCACTCAAGGACTTAACCGTCAGATCAGGAGAATGTGTGAGTCCTTAGGTTACAGAGTAAAAACATTAAAGCGTATAAGAATTATGAATATTAAGTTAGACGTGCCAATAGGAAAATATCGTGAATTATCTAAAGAAGAACTCTTAGAATTAAAAAGATTACTCGAAAAGTCTTCTAAAACATTTAACTGAGTTTCAGGCCATTGAATTGGTTCCTATGCAATATCCTGAACAAAAAATATGAAGTTTATGAAATACCTTTTTAACCTATTTAGCTTTTTTATTCTTTAAGATATTTAAAGTTCAAATTTCTAATAAAATGATTAAAAAAGAAGACAATATTCGAAGCGAAAGCTATTACCCTGATAGCAATTATTATCTTGATCAGGACAATAATACCCCTAAAGAGACTCCACTATCAAAAGCTCAAATATCAAATATAGGAGAAAATTTTGAATGGCCAAATAGCTATTGGTTTATTGCGGAAAGAACAAATGGGAGGTTAGCAATGATAGGCTTCATGGCTGTCATTATTAACTATACCTTATTTGGTTGGATAGCATATCCAATCCTTTAAATGAGTAATTCTAATTTTGACAAAAATGGTTTAGATAAGTCAGGAACGCATTGGCTTCAATATGCTGCTTTTGTTTTGACTGCATTTGCTATTTATCTTGGCTGGGCATTTTTCAATGATGCTAGTTTCCATTATTTCGTTGTAAAAATATTTAAGTTTTGGAATTGCAATGGATATAACCCTTTAAGATATTGCGTGATGCGTTGGAAGGTAGACTTTTATCCTTAAAAATAACTTCTAAAAATACTGGTCCTCTTCCAACCCTCTTCTAATAGCTGTTTATATTCTTTTCGTGCACTTTCTATAGTCTCTACTCTGCTACCTTTCATTATTGGTCTGCTTGATCTTTTATAAATACACCCATAAGAAATCATTATTACATTTATAGATGGGGAGGGCTTGGAAACATCTTCGAATGGTTCAAATACTTTTATTCTTGATTTGTCTTTATTTATTAATGTAAATTTCTCTATTTTTCCCATAAAAAAATTATAGAAAAATTAACTATTTTTTTCGAGTTAGAACAAAGGTAATTATTAAAAAATTGGCATTTTAAAATGAAATTTGGTTCTATAAGTAAAAGGATTTTTTATGCAAATCTCATTTTTTGTAAAACTAGTTTTGTTTTTAGCTATTTATTGTATTTCTGATTTATCAATAAAAAATAATATTTTGAGAAAAGTAATGAATAGAGCTAATAGAGCAAAAAAAGTTTAAACTTCCCAATCTATGTCGTAATCGTCATCAATATCTTTTCCCCAAACCCTAGAAAGTTCTCCTAGTAAAGTTTTTACTTCCATATCTGAAGCTCCAGATTCTTCTTGGAATTTAGAACAAACTGATTTAAGTTCATCATAAGCTTGCTCTAGTAATATTGTTTTTTGATCAGGATTAGCCATTTAATTTTTATCTACTACTTCTCCTCCATACTCCCTAGCTATTACATCTAAACATCTTAGAATTTCCTTCCTTTTTAATAGATCTGTTTGCTCCAAATAATGCAGAAGAGTTCTTATTTGTTCAATAGTATTTTCTTCTAATTCCTTCATAAATACTTTGTTACCATCTAAAGGTAAGGATAGCAATTATTATTTAGGCAATTATAAGAAATTAATCAAAAACAATTGCATTTTTTATGGGATGTCTTTAAAACATATTTTTTATTAATGAATTTTTGACTGCATTTTGGCGGCTCTTGCTGCAGACAGATGTTGATCAATAAAAAAAGGTAAGGAAATCTTTCCTTCAATGAATTATCTAGAGTAGGTCAGACAGGATTAGAACCTGCTGCCAAGAGTAATATGGGCTAATTCTATCTTTTATTTGGTTGACAGCTGATTTAAACTAAATAGATAGGAAATATTGAAAAGAAAATTGGGATATACTTTTATAAAAAAAAAATGATTTTCTAGATAGATGATTGGAAGTTTACCAAAACTAATTGCACTTCTCATGGTTTTTCTTCTCATAGGGAGCACTTTTGTTGGCGGAATTATTTATTTTGTTAGATAAAATAAGTACTTATTTTCATCTTCATAAAAAATAGATTCAATACCAAAGGACTTTGCATAGAGTTTAAATTCATATTTTGGCTGCCTTAATCTTTTTACTTTGTTGCTTTTTACCTTTAGCTCTCATTAATACTGATACTAGGTGATAAGTAATGAAAGAAATAAAAAATGACTATATATATTAGTTTCACTAAAGATTTTTTAAATCTTGTTCTATTTTTTCAAGTTTTTTATTAAGTTCTTTTTTCTCATTCAACAGTACTTTTTTCTTTAATCGAAGTTCTTTGTTAAATGGGGAATTAAAGTATTTTTGGTAAGCAAGAAAAAATACAGCCAGAGCTACAACAATTCCTATCGCACCAATTATCAGTATTGGCGAGGATGGAAAATCGTAAAATGGTACAGAGAGTAAATGCATTTAAAAGATACCCGGAATAATCCAATCCAAAAGGACATAGTTTACAATTAGGGTAATTAAACCTATCATTGCCATTCTTCCATTAGTTCTCTCGACGTTTTGCCAGTAAGTTGATTTTGAATTATCCATTATATTGCTTGGTTTTTAGAAATTTTTAAACAAAACCTGGAATTATTTGACCTGTTGTTAAGTAAGCTCCGACAGCAGCAATTAATCCAATCATTGCAAATCTGCCATTAAGAGTTTCTGCAACAACTTTTTCTTTTTCGATTGTTTTTAATTTAGTTTTCGAATTTGTCATTGTATTTGAAGTTAGATAGTTTGAGTTTTCGTTTTGAAACTGCTTTGTTAGATAAGCAACAAGGATAGCTGTTAAGAATACGATTACTGCTAAAAAATATGAAAGGGAAGACATTAGAAGACACCAGGAATTATTTAATTGTTAATAAACGTAACACTATTATTAATTTTTGTAAAGAAAAAGAATATATATACGAGAAATCTAGTGTATTATGAGCAATTTTGATACATATACGTAGCAATAGGGAATTAATTTTTAAAGGTTGAACTTAATAATTAAAAGATCATGGAGATATAAAAAATTTTCCTCAGATTCATTCTGGATTGGCCAAAATTAGGTAATGACTGATCCTATTCTCTATATTTCAATGATCCTAGGACTGGGAGGTGTTTACGTGCTGATTGCATCCTTCAATGATGATGACGATGATAGTAATGATGATGGTGAAAAGTATTTATTTAATCTTGAATATTTACGGTAGTTAAAGTTTCTGTTTTCGTGGGAATTACCTTTTTCTTTATATTCTTTGTATTTTCTTTAAAAGCAATTACTTCACTTTAAATTTTGGTTAAATTTTCTTCAAAAAATTAAAAAGTATACAGTCCCGTTCTTCCAATTTAATTTAATCAATCGGTGTAATTTGTAAGCGTTTCAAAATTATTCAGAAATCCAACGATTAATAATTGTTCCTTCATAAATATGACCTGATGCTTCAACTATTGGTTTTGTTTCTGGATCAATAAAAATGTCGTAACAAGTATTTAGTGGTCCTTGAAACATAACAGTTGCTCTTTTAGGGTCTTCTAATGATTTACCAATATAGAAGGTTTTTACTCCCATCTCTTTAAACATGGCTTGCTGTTCAGGAGCATTCATGTGAGCCTCATATTCCTCAAAAGTATTGCTTAATTTGAAGTCTAAAACAGTTGTTTCAATTGACATAAATAAATGAAGATAATTGCCCTTTATTGTAGATATACTATCAAAAATTTCTATTAGAGTCTGCTGTAGCCTAATTTTGACTGAAAAACCTTAAAGGGAACACCAGTTTCTTTCATTACTTCGAGACATTTATCCCCAACTGTTCCATATACTTCAACAGTAAAATCATCAGCAAGTTTTGGATGCTCTTGTAAATATTCACCAATTGCTGGATTAGCCAAGTGAGCGATAAAAGCTTCATCATTTTTATAAGCCTCGGACCATACAAAGATCAGAGGATTTTCTGGATCCTGATCAAAAGTATGATGTAACATTCCTGGCTCATAAGCCTCAACGGCTTTATCTGTTTTATCTGCAAGTTCTAAATACTCAGAAACTTTATCTTCTTTTACTGTGATTTTTGCTAGAAGAATAAAAGGAGTATCTGCTCCAAAATTTGTCATAAATAATAAACATTTTATTTTATTTTATTTGTATTTCTATAAAAAAGGGAGCTTTTTAAGGCCCTTTATCGATCTACTTTCAATTTCTAATACCTATTAGCTAATCCCATAAGGACAAATCTGAATCTCCTGTTGATCTTTGCATCCAATGAATTTTCCAAATTCCATCAATCTTTTTGAAGATAGAAGTGACAGTAGGCAAATCATCATTAGGAGTTCCTTTGTAAGAGAATTTTGACCCAAGTGTAAAAACACACATTGCTACATCAGAAGAGAGAAATTCAAACTTATGTATTTTTGTAATTTCCGCTTTTTCCTGAACCACATCGCCAGAACTCATCATTTCCTCGAATCCCTTAGCACTTATTGGATTCCCACTAGGCCTGATAAGTAGAAAATCTGAAGTAGCGTTATTTATAAAAAATGAGCCCATTTTTTTTGGTGTAGCTAGCTCATATAACATTGACTCGATTGTTTCTTTGTCAGTCATAAAAATATTAATATTAATGATTAATTTACTTCGAATATGTAAAGAGAAGATTAATTTATTTTGAATTCCTAAATAAAAAAAAGAAACAAAAATTAGAACCTGCTACCTAGTGCTCCCAAAGTACTTAACAGCTATAGTGCTAAAGAAGGTTCTCTAGCGATATCTAATTTTTTGCTTAGTTCTGGGAGGTGTGCCGTGACAAATAAAGTAATATTTTTCCGCAATTTTCCATAAAATATTAGTTGATAAAAATTTAAATAGCATTTTATACAAGATATTGATCTATTTAAATCAATAAAAATTTGAGAGATGAAATATAGTTTTAGGATATTTATGAGCAAAAAATTTTGGAATCATTTGATTACTTCGAATATCTAAATTCAATATCATTTCATCCACCTGTAATGATAATAACTACATTGGTATTCTTTTATATAAGAAGAAAATTTTTATTAGCTTCCAAAAAACATTAGCTATCTATTAATATTTATATTTTTGAATGAGTCAAAAATTAAATATACAAAGCAAGTAATAAAAATAATTACATATATAGATTCCATTTAACTTACCGTTGTTATTGAACTGCTTAATCCATAAGTGAGAAAAATAAAACTTGCAAAAGTGACTCCAATCATTACTGTTGTGTAGAGTTTATTTAGTTTGAAATTATTACTTACAGATGAAAAGTCAGCAATAACCAGACTTTTCATTGAATATTTATCTCTATTTCTGAAATTATTGCTCTTAACTAAATTTCCTAAGATTGGTTTTTTTGGATAACTAATTTCTTCATTAATTACTGAATTTAGACCTTTATCTTCATTGAAGAATCTTGGAAACATGTATGCATGCCATAAAGCTATTATTGCTACCCAAAAAACTACACTAACTCCTGCAAAACCAAAAAGTAAAAATCTAAAGGTTTCCATATTTGTGTTTTCTAATTAACTAAAATTTACATCAAAAAAAATATCAAAATATCGCAATTCAAAAAATATACTTTAAGTAAATTAATTAATCATTTCTTGATGTTACTAATGATTAGGATCAATGTTATTAAGTGTTTTTCTTTAAATATAAGTTAATGATCAAATCATTTATTTAAGTAAAAAAGACAGAATAATAATCAAATTTATTATTACTTTATAGAAATGGATTTCAGGATTGTACTTGTTGTTACACCAATAATATTCTCATGGATATTTACAGTCTTTTGGTTAGGTAAATGGGATGTATTTAGATTAACGCCACTAGGATTACCAAAGAAGGGAGTAGCTCCTTTCAAAAATTATCAAGTATGGGAAGATTCAGCATTAGTTCCTGATACTGGCAGACCAGTAGAAGGTTATCCAGTATTTACTGTAAGAACCGCAGCTGTTAATGCCCTAGGTATTCCAACGGTTTTCTTTCTTGGAGCAATTTTGGCAATGCAGTTTAAAGGTTATTAATTTCTAAATTCAAATGGATATAAGATTTTTAATTGTTGGAGCACCATTTTTGATTGCATTTTTTTATACCTTATTTTGGCTAAAAAAATGGGGTGCTTTTAATTCTCCTAATAATAATTTCCAAAAAAAAATGACTCTTAAAAATGAATCAATAGAACAAAGTTATATTTTAGAAAATATCTCTTTAACAAAAAATTAATCAAATTTTACTTATTCTTTAATTAACACCTTGTCATGATTCCAATAGAACAGTATTTATTTTTTGCAGTTTCTCTTTATTCCTTTTTTTATCTTTCAATAACCATAGTAAGCGTATTAATTAGGTTTTCTTAAACAATAATTATATAAATATTAAACACTTATTTGTATAAAATTAAGCTTCCTGTATTTTAAATTTCATTATATAAATATATAAGTAGATATTAGGGCAATCTACTAACCGCAAGCTTTGATAAAGCGGTTCATAATGAGAACCTCCCTTTGACCTCATTTTCTTTTTCGCAATCTTAGAAAATGAGGTTTAAATAATTTTTAATAGTCAGAAACATTCAAGTTAATATTCAATTTAAATCCAGTCATTAAATTTTATTCATGGTTATGTATATTATTTACTTTTTAAAAAAGAGTTTTTTATTTATAAATATTATGTAGATATTTGGCGAATCTGCAACGGTATTGATTCCGTCCTTATGAACCTAGCCAACAAAAATATTCTTAACTACGTTTTAGTTATTTTAGTAGTTAGGAATATTTTTATTTTAAGGTAAATTTTTTCTTAAAAACAAATGATCAATAAATCACAAAAAGTATCCTCAATAGAAAATATCTACAAGAATTTGGAATCTGGAATGCCAGAGAATAAATCTATTAAAGAATATGCGCTCCCTAATGCTAGACAGTGGTTAGGTGGAAGATATGTAGCCCTTTGGGTATTACCTATTTATTTGATTAGAAAAATTGCAAAGTTTGCAGCTTCCTCTGCATTTATAAAACCATATTCTCCAATTAAAAATGGCCCTTCTTATAAAAGACCCGAAACTTTGCACACCTCTTTAAAAGGTGTTTTTAAAGGAGAAGACAATTTAAGATTTTTTGATCATAGGTTTATCGCTATTTGGGTATTGCCTATTGCTTTGACTGGAATTGTTTTTGAAGTACTTTTTATATCTCCTACTAAGAATATTTTCCCTTTCAATTAAGCATCTTTTGTCCGGAATTTGTCCGCAATCATTGATGAGGACAGAATATAAGTAATAAAAAATACAGGTTGGGAAATCTATCTAGGACTTTGTTTTTTAGAGTCGATGAGACAGGATTAGAATCTGCGACCTAGCATTCCCAAAAAATCCGTAAGATTGAATCTATACCTGAGACTTATTATGATATAAGTGCTTTTAGAGAAAAAATTGTAGACTAATTAGGACTATCTAAAGTTGATTTGCGTGAATTTTGCGTGAGTTTTTATTTGACATTCGATCTACAATAAGGGGCCATTAGCTCTTTTTTTTTATTTTACTAAAGACCTACTAAAGATAATTTCAGAAAGAGAAAAAAATAGGGCAGATGAGTTAATTATTCAAGGAGGATATGCCAGTCCATGTTCAAATTTTTTGATGCCTGTAAATATTAATCTAAAGAAGAAAATTTTATTGTAAAAGGTGCTAGATTTACCACCAAATTTAGGGCACAAAATGAGAGTAAAACTTGAACCTGATTCAGCTTTTATAGGTAAAAAATTTGCATATATTTTTTTTGGAATAATATTTGGACTTAATGCAATAGCATTTTTTTGGTATTTCTTTTTTTCTAATCTAATTTGGATCTAATTCTTTATCTCTTACCCAACCTTAACTTATCCATCTAGCCTATCTGCGTAATTTCTTAAAACTTCAGCCATCTTTTGAGGTGGAATTTCTTCTTGATATTCTCTACATAAATCAAAAAATTTATCTAAGAAATCTTTCATTGAAGAGGACATAAATAAAGAGGGATTTTACACACTCTATTTTAGATCGACTGTCAATCAATATAAGTATAAGGTCGAGGGCAATAAGCTACAGAATCCAATTCAGCTTAACGGTGATTTTCTTGCTTTTTTCTTATATCTTCGTAAGTATGCGTTTATAGGCTCTAATTTGCTCTAAATATTACTATTAATTGCTTATTTAGGCTTATTTTTCACTAAAAAATTTTCACATGGGGGTTAACGACTATGGAAATTCCAGACGAAATCATCAAAGAAATTAGAGAAAGCGGATATGATCAAGAGCCTCTATACACCTACATAAGAGAGCTATTAGACAGCGATAAAGAATATGATGTTTAATTTCCCAATTTTTGTAGAAGGTCTATTGATGCCTTTATTAGGTTTAGGAGTATTTGTTGTTTATAAGAGATCAAAAAGAAAGAAAAGAAAGTTTCATGCACCGCCCACCCATCAACTACCTAGTTAAATGGAAGAGAAAGGTTTTAATGTAACCCAGGGTTTGGCTTTACTACTATTGAAGCCTTTAGATTTACCTGCAAACCTAGTCCTTAAATTGATTATTTTTATAACAAATCCAAAAAACGATATTGGGTATTAAACAAGAAACCCCTCCAGAAATTCCAACTACTGAAAAGGTTATTAAATCGACTCGCAACTATATTGAATCAATCTATGTCTTGCAGCAAACGTAGAGTGTGCTTACGAGGTTTGGCCTCAGTTAATTTATAGCAAAAATTTTAAAAATAACTAAACTAATATTTATAAAATTAATTTGAAAAAATAATCCTTGATATTTAATGTTGCGACTTCTCCCTATACCTTTCTTCATTTGCGTCTATCTATTCTCGTATTGGAGATGTAAAAAAAATATTGCTGCTAGTGATAAGCAACTAAAACCATGCATTGATTGGGCATATTTAAAAAATTTACCTCTCCCAATAAAACCATCTTTTGCAGAGTTTTATATTGTTTATGTTTCTTCTTTCTTTAAATTTCCCTTTGGGATAATTATTCAACAACTACCTTTCTCAAAGAAAGTAAGATACTACGAAAGAGAAATGAAATTAATATTTAATAAGTGGAATTTAGAAAAAATTAAAAAAATAATTAACTAAATATATAGAAACGAATTTCGAATAAAAATCAAATATCTATAAAGCCAGAAGTTCCAACAATAAAAAGATACCTCGCTCCACTGATTTGCTCACTTTTAAATCAAATTGCTATCACATAGCGCTCTCTGTAAACTAGGCCTGAGATTTGATAGTTTTTTTAAAGTCGTTCTACAATAAATTGTAATTAACAATATTTATTTTCAGGAATAATTTTTTTTGCTAGTAATAGAAAGCCAATAAAAATTAAAAAATAAAATGCTTTATGTGCAGCATTGGTCATTTAAGGCCGGATATCATCAAAAAGGTGCAGAAAAATTTCTTGGTGGTGGGGGAGATTATCCTGGAGTTGAGATGATTGGAAGATATCATGCACCCGGTTCTTTAGAGGGTTGGATAGTTTTAAAGACTGATGATCCAAAAGCAATATATCAACATGTTGCAGAATGGGGGGAATTTCTAAATTGGGAAACTACACCTGTATTTACCGATGAAGAAGCTGGTCCAATAGTTGCTAAAGTCTACTCTTAGAATGAGATTGACAGTCAATATACAATAAGGGGCAATTAGCCCCTTTTTTAATGAATACTTTAATTATCTCAACTTTTAGCTGTACATTTGAAGAATTTAAAAATGATGTAACAACATTATTTCTTGAAGAAATGTGCAAAGATTTTGTAACTGATTATGAGTTTGTAAAAGTCAATGAATACAAATCTCATTTATTAATGAACTGTACTGACTTGGAAAAATTAGGTGCAGAAATGGAATCTCCTTTCGCAAAAGAATGGGATAAAAAAAATAACTGTAAGGATACTGTATATTCGATTGAACTTGTTGCGTAAATGAAACGCTTAATCGTTAAATAAAGAACTTGTTTATCCCTTTATTTAAAGTCAATTCTTGATTACCTTTCATACAGCCTCCAGTTGGGTAGCTGATAAACTTTTTTGAAATAGCACCAATACTAATAGCTATTAAACCAATACCTAATATTGCTTTTGATCTTCTACTCGAAAGCAGTGATTTCATTTTAATTATTGTTTTTCTTATCTTAAGAATTAATAGGAATATATTGTGGATGTCACAATTAGCTTGAGCGAGGTCAGGCAGCAAAGTTATGCAAGGTTTAGCAAATCCTCGCTCAAAGCTCTCTCAGTCGCATTGTTCTAAGAGAAAGTAATAAAAAAGAGAGCATGGGAAACTCTCTATTATGAATCGGTTTTTATGATTCGGGGCGACACGATTCGAACCTGCGACCTAGTGTTCCCAAAGCACTTAACAAGCCTAGTTGAACACTATGTCTACAGACCATGAATAAATAGTTGGGGGGATTGCAGGGTTTGACATGACAAACTCAGATATATTTATCGGCGATTTGTCGGCTATCTTATTCACTTGTCAAACAACTTTAAATTATCAAATAAAAACTATTGTTTTTTAACTCCAAAGTCGGCAAAATATTGCCCCTCTGCTAAAAGGGTGAGTTCGATGTTATCTCTACCATAATTTTTAAAATCTAACTCAGTAAAAGGAGCACCGTCTTTAATATTCATTCTTTTTCTCAAATACTTGCCAAGTATAGCGTTAGATCGAGATGATCTAAATCCTTTATATAGAAATTGCCCTTTTTTTCGCTCTGGCCCTTTTTGTTGAAAATTGATTTCTATGACCTCTCCATCATCAAATAAAAATTCTGCATTAGTAGTTGATTTTTTTTTGTCTCTTCCCCAACCAGAGCCAATATTCACATTAATACCTTTATTAGGGAAAAGATCTGGTAACTTGTCAATTAACGAGGATCTTATTGGTACATAACAATCATTAATATTCACATGAGATACTTTTTTGCCTTTTTGATTAATTCTTTTTTTGCCTGTTTTATTAATATTTATTCCTGACTTTTCGAAACATCCAAGACTGCTTCTTAATGAAAGTTTCGCCTTAGGTGGTGAATATGAAATGATTTGATCCAAAGAAGTTTTTTCCTTGGATGACTTTTTTTCCTTCTTGGGGGGCAAAATGAATTCTTTACAATTTTGGCTATCACTTAAAGCATTTTCTACAAAAGTGTAGGTTTCTTCGAAGTATTTATTGTCGATATCAAATAGTACTTCTTGATAATCATTGCAGAGACCTTCAGTGGAAAAGTTAGCAGAGCCTGCAAAAATCTGAACAACTTTTTTATTTCTTAACCAACAATAAATTTTTGAGTGATTGTATTTTCTTTGATAGAAGACTTCAAGATTATTTGAGTTTTTTGTAAGTTCTAAATATTTCTTATGTCCTTCTTTATTCAAATTTGATTTTGCCATACAACCATAAATTATTGTTGTATTTATTTCTTCTTTTGATATCCTCTCTAAGGGTTTAAATCCAATGTATCCACCAAGTATTAAAAGCTCATCGGCTCGATTGGAGTGATGTCTTTTGAGTACAAGATTTTCAAGATTTTCGCAATACATCTAGCGAGAAAATTATTCATATTAGTTTAAAAGACTTTTTTGAAGTATGCAATTTAACTATTTATCAGTTTTTTAAATACTAAATTAACAGGCTTTAAAGTTTTAAATGGCAATTTATAATTGAAAAAATTTTTTAGAATTATGAGGCTAAGATTATTATTCATATTGGCATTAAACGCTTTTATCCCAAAAGTTTTTGCTTATCCTATCTCTTTTGAAACGGGCCCAGATATTTTTGGTAAAGATAATGATTTAGTGCTTTGTAGGCCTACAAGGAGGGAGGAATACATAAAAATAAAAAAAACTAAACTAAATCAGAAATTTCCGAATATTAAAAAATTTGTTATCAAAGAAGATTGGAGAACCCAAGGTTTAGATAGTGATGAATTCCCATTATCTGAGCCAATAATTATTGAAAATCCAATTACTGGAAAGACTATTGGTGTATTTGATCGTAATTATAATAAGACTTTTAGAGTGGCATCTTTTTTTGGTAGAAGTGAAATCAAAATAATGGAACAAACTATTCGTCAGGGTAGGTTGGGAGGAAGATCAGCAACTGGTTCGAATGAAGTAACTTCTCTTGCTTTACTAACAGGTAATGGAGAATATCTTGTTGTTAATGGCTGTGATGGTGTTTTTGATGTAAATAAAGAAATTGCCGAAGCACTAGCTAATTATCCAATAATTAATGGCAAAGCATTTCTTATGATTTCTAGTTATGGATCAACAGGTTTGAGAATAAATGAAATTGGGAAAGAAACTGTAAAAGCATGGAAAACAGTTTATAAAGACTGGGATTTTATTAAAGACTCGATCACTAGAGAACTCTTGCCTGAGTATAAAAAATAAGTAGAACCAAGTCCCATTTGATGGAAATATGAGGGAACGCTTTTTTGAGGGAAAATTATTACTAGCTGAGACTTAATGCTATAACTGCATCGGGGCGACAGGATTCGAACCTGCGACCTAGTGCTCCCAAAGCACTTGATGGGGTAAGTGAGGCACTAGGTTTTCAAGCTATATCTTTTTTTCTGCTTAGTTTTTCGTGATTTGTTCAGACTAAAGACGAAACTTTTGACGGAATTTTGACGGAATTATATTAAGAAATCAAATAAACATTTTAAAAAAATCTATCAAAAATATTATTAGCATCTTTCTCAAGACCGCAATATTCAGTGTTGATCGAAGTGTCCAATTTGATTAAACCACTTTCAGAGATTATATTAGATATTTCACCTGCAAAATATATCCCCTGTATTCTTTGATCACTGAGGATAAAAGTTGATATTCCTACTACTGCTCCAAATTTATTCAGCAAAGGGCCTCCACTATTACCGGGATTCATTGCTGCATCGGTTTGAATAAATAATTGCTCATCAACATATCTAACACTACTAACCAAACCACCTGTAATTGAATTTTCTAAGTATCCTTTATCAACAATTGCTGCTCCTGGACTTCCTAAAACGTATACTGGGTCTCCTGTTTTTAAACTACTGTTTCTGCAAACAGGTAATGGTTTATATTCATTTTGAGTATTAATCTTTACTAGCGCGAAATCATATAATTCATCATCATAAACAACTTCACCTTCATGACTTCCTTTGTCATAAGTTATTACAGAAATATCCTTTTCTCCGCTAACTACATGACTATTAGTTGCTATTAAATCATTATCAACAAAAAATCCAGAACCAGATGAGCCATTCCCAAGCTCAATTGTCGCTAAACTCTCAATTGAATTTTTGAAAATTGAAGAACCATCTTGCGGTTTTTGTGAAACCTTTATCGATGGTAACTTCCTTCCAATTAATGCCGGCGATCTACTTTTCCATTCGGACTTCTTCGTTCTAAAGTATTTTTTGATAACTGGAACTTCCCTTACAACAGACCATTTTCTATATCCTGGATCTAATGCAATATCAAAAGATCCTTCAAGACTTTTGAAAGCTTTTATTTGTTTTCTGTTTAACACGTATTTATTGGTGTATGGGCTTACTCTTTTAGGATTTAACTCGTATTCTTCACCATCAATTCCAATAATTTTAAAGGGAAAGCTTGCAATAGGACTAGAAAAATGAATATAAAAAGCTGATTGGTTTTCAAAAACTAGATATGTACTTCCTGCAAATGATCTTACTCTTGAAGTGAGAATATATTTTTTTTGGCCTTTTTTATTTAAAAAGACAAGGGGTTCTTCATTAGGTAAACAATCTAAAGATTCAAAAAGCTTATTCCCTTTGTATAAGCGAATTTCTGAATTTTGAATATTTTTTAAAAGTTTGCATTCATTCAGCTTTTTTAATTTTTCTCTTTTTTTTATACAAATTGGTTTTTTTTTAAAAACAGGTGAATCACAATTTATTTCAACGGCGAATGATCTTGGAATCTCAACAAATATTAGAAGATTAAAAATATATGTACATATTAAAAAAAATTTTTTCACCATATTTATTTTCATTGTTTTAATTTTAAGTCATCTCATCAAAAAAGACTTAAAGGGTACAAAAATTTTTTGACGGATTTTTGACGGATAAAGATACCGTCATAATTTCCAATAAAAAAGCGAGTTGGGAGACTCGCTAGTATGACTTGGTTTTTAAATGGTCGGGGCGACAGGATTCGAACCTGCGACCTAGTGCTCCCAAAGCACTTAACAGCTCTAGTGCAGCACTAGGTTTTCAAGCTATGACTATTTTTTTGCTTAGTTCTGCGTAGTTTGTCCTGAGAATTTAAGCAACATTTGTCCACTATTTGTCCACTTTTTCAAAATCACGTGGAGCTTTACCTCTCTTTTTTTTGTCATTGCATAATTTCTAACAACTGGTAATTTTGGTTGGCTTTAATAAGTTCAAATGCAAGATCAAAGAATTGAAAAGATGGCAGCAGTCGCAGTAAACATAACTAAGGTTCTGGCAATAATTTATTTTGGCTTAGTAGAAGTATTTAAAATAGGCAAATTAACTAGAAAGATATTAGTTACTGAATCTAATAATTCTCAAAAATGGGCTTCAAAAACTTATTCAATTTTAAAAATACGACAAGCTAGACAAAAACTAGCAGCATAAAAAATTAGTTATTTTTAAGCCGCATCATATTCATCTCTATCTTCAAGCTCTCTCATAAATCTTTTATCTAATAAGTAGTTGTCTATAAGCTCTGATGCCATCAGTATCTCAGCAGCAGGTTCTTGTACATCTTGGTCTAATAAGTAATTGTCTATAAGCTCTAGATTGTTATTTTCTTTAGGAAATTTTCTTTTCTCGCTGTCTAATAGCTCTCTTATGTAGTTATATACAAGCTCTTGATCGTATCCACTTTCTCTAATTTCTTTCAACATTTCGTCTGGAATTTCCATAATCGTCAACCCCAAATTAAAGGCTATATACGCATACTTACGAAAAAATAAGGAAAAAGCAAGAAAATTACCGTTAAGCAGAATTGAAGTTGTCCATAATTTGTCCATATTTTGGAAAAGCACTACTCATAATTCTCTTTATTTCTTAAATTTTTTGCTGATCAGGATGCTTACCTTCAAGTCTTTTTTTAATATCTTCTTTTTTGCACCATTCAGCGATTTTCTCCCATTCTTCGGGAGACCCATCCCTCTTTAAGGCATTAGCTTTCCAGCTAATTATTTGAACATTTCCTTCTACATATCCAAGATCAGGATAAAATTTATCTATTGAAGGTGTATTATCATTCCTTTGTTCACCAGATGGTTGGGAGATAATTTTGATTCCTAAGACAGGGCAATATTCTGGAACTTTTAAAGACGCAACAAATTCAGGCGTTAAATCAAATGGAACTTTTTTTCTTCTTGCATTTTTTTTAGCATTTTGCCACATACTATATGTGAACGTTTGATCTCTTCCATCCTTTTGAGGTCTGCATAATCCATGAGTAACACTTCGGTTACAGCCACAAGCACAAGTTGCATTTTTATCTTTTTTTAACCTATCTTTTCTCTCTCTCCATTCTTTCATAGTTACTAAATACGGATCTTTAGCAGTGTATTTATTGCACGCATTACACAGACAACCAATAAACCATTTCCCAGATTTTGTGTAGGAGGGTTTTTCCCCTTTATAAGTTTTATACCTTTTCCTCTGACCTACATTAAGAGGAAAACTTACAACTTCTAAGTCTCCAATCTTTTCACCTATTGAACAAGGCATAACATGAATAGGATTACTCTCACAGTGAAATCTCCAGGAATCTTTACCTTCTCCTTTTTCAGAGGCTTCAAATTTTCGTTTAATTTGATTTAAAACAGTACCTGTTTTTTCAGTCTTATATCCGCAACTACATTTAACTTCCCAATTAGGAATAGTTTCCCCAGAATTTGCTTTACTTCCATATTGAGGTCTTCTATCTAATTCTTTTATTACTGTCCACTCACCATAAACAGCATTTGTATGATCAGTTTGCCTTTTCTGAATACGTTTATGTCCTGCTTTAATTTTTTTAACCCATGTACAAGCAGTACTTGGATTAATATCTATTTTTCTTGCTATTTCGTATGGACGCAAGCCTTCTTTTACTAAAGCAATTGCTTTTTCAAAAGTAGCTTGATTATGTTGCATGGATTTAATACTTATATATAAGGTTTACTAAAAAAAGCCTTTTCAAACCAAACATTAGACCTATCACTCTCTTTTTATGCAAGTAAAAAGCATTTCAATTAAACATAATATCCCAATTATCTTTTCTCTCTGCTTTAAATTTTTCACTTGGTTCGAAATGTCTTATACCTTTATCAATCCTTTTACTACCATCTCTTTTTAGGGTATTCATATATTCTTCGAGTGTATCTTTTATACATTCACTTACTTCAGAACTTTCAAAAATAAAGAAGTTAGGTAATACATCGTTTGAACCTATTTCTACAACTACGTACCAAAGATTTTTATGTATTTGCTCATTTTTTCTTCCCATCATCCATGAACTTTTTCTACCATCAATTGTTCTGGTTTTAACTTGAATATTTACTGTACTTAAGTCATCTGGATTTGTTGCGATGATATCTATCAAAGTTGTTCCATCATCTGTTTTTCCAGCTATGTATCCCCTTTGAGCTAATTGGGCTAATACATAAAACTCACCGGCATTCCCTAGATTCTTGTTCTTATTTGCTTCCATTAATGAAGATGGTTTTACCATCCAGTTTAGATTGATTTCCAATAAATTTGTCCACTATCTGTCCACTTTATGCGTGGACAAATTTTACCCAATAAAAAAGACAGGCTAGGAAACCTGTCTATGACTTATATTCTAAGAGTCGGGGCGACAGGATTCGAACCTGCGACCTAGTGCTCCCAAAGCACTCGGTCTATGAAATGAGATTTATCAATATTTTCAAGCTATAGCTAGGGTTTAGTTAAGTGGTGCAAATGGGTTTGAGTCTCAATCTAGCACAAAGTACATACCACTATATACTAAATACATACGCTCAGCTACCCCTACAGCTACCCCCTGAGCGACCTAGGGCCTTCCATGAAATATGTCTCCAAGATTCAAGGCGATACATTATTGGAGACAATCTAAAAATAAGTAAAAAGGTTTAAGGGAACATTAAAAAGCTAATAAGATCGAATAAAAAATAAGCATTGAATGTAAAGTAAATGTGAAATAATTACATCAAATAAATTTGATTATATAAAATTAATTTGTTGGGTTTTCAAATGGCTATTAAAGATCATAAAAGTTTGCAAGACTCAAAAATTCTTCTTGTAGAGGATGATAAGAGTATTAGGTTGACAGTCAGTGAGACATTAAATAGCGAAGGTTTTAGAGTATTAAGTTTCAAAGATGGTTTAACTGCATTTGATTTTATTACTAATGATTCTAAAAATGATATTGACCTTATAATTCTCGATTTAATGTTGCCAGGGTTAAATGGATTAGAGTTATGCAGAAATATTAGAAATGAAGAAAATTATACGCCCATACTAATTTTGAGTGCTAAAGATAATGAATCAGACAGGGTTCTTGGTTTAGAGGTTGGTGCTGATGATTATTTAACAAAACCTTTTGGTTTAAATGAATTAATTGCCAGATCAAGAGCATTAATAAGAAGATCTAAACGTAATAAAAAATATATTGAAAAAACGCAATCTATCATCGAATTTAATCATATAAAAATGTTTTTAGAAGAATGCAGAGTAACTTCTTTCGATAGAGAAATAACATTATCTCCAAAAGAATTTAAATTATTAGAATTATTTATGAAAAATCCTAAAAGGGTATGGTCAAGAGATTTAATACTTGAAAAAATATGGGAAATTGATTTTATCGGTGATACTAAAACTGTAGATGTGCATGTTAGGTGGCTCAGAGAGAAATTAGAAGAAGATCCCTCAGCTCCAAAGTTTCTTAAAACTGTTAGAGGCTTTGGATATAAGTTTGGATGAAAATGAAAACGCTACAAGAGGTATTAACTTTCTTTTATGAGAAATGGAAAACCAAGGTTATAGGATTTTCAAAAAATAATAAAAATATTGAATTAACTAAAAATAAGAACCAACAAATTTTTGATTTTCCATTTAATAAAGTTAAACCACAGCAACTTTTATCTTGGTTAGATTATTCATCTCAAGGATGGATGATTTTGTCATCTGATCTAACAATAAAATTTATCAATCAGAAAGGTTTATCTCTCATTAAGTTTATTAAATATAAAGATGTTATTGGAAAAGCAATTAATGATATTAATGAGCTCGAAGTACTAAGAAATAAGATTTTATATTCAAGAAAAAAAGATTTCCCAATCAGCCTAGATTGCAATATTTCGGGGGAACCCATTTCTGTAAATATTGTTAGAGCAAGGAAAAAAAATTATTTAATATTGTTGGAGAGTAAATTATCAATTGAATCCTTAAAAAAAAGACAGAATCAATTAATCAATGATGTGTCTCATGAACTGAAAACACCTCTTACAAGTCTTATTTTGATAGGCGAAAGACTGGAAGCAGTAGTATCAAAGAAAGATAGATATCTTGTTAAAAGACTTAAGAAAGAATCTAAAAGATTAAGAAAAATGGTCGAAGAAACTTTAGAACTTTCTAAGCTAGAAAGTAACGAGGCTTTTAATAACAATAAAAAAATATCTATTTCAGATTTAGTGATGGAATCTTGGCAAACCTTAAAACCACTTGCAGAAAAAAAAGATATAAAAATAAAACTACTGATACCAACAAAATATTTTATATCTGCAGATATTGAAAATTTAAAAAGAGCTTTTATAAATATTTTGGATAATGCTATTCGTTATTCCCCAGCTAATGAAGAAATTCAAATTGAAATTTTTAAAAGAGATAGCTCTGTTGTTATGAGAGTTAGAGATAAAGGTATTGGATTAGAAGAAAATGAATTTAATGATATTTTTTCTCGTTTTTATAGAGGTGATCCATCAAGGACTAAATTCAAGAAAAGTGGAAGTGGTTTAGGTCTTTCAATAACAAAAAAAATAATCAATAACAATAAAGGTTTTATAAAGGCTTTTAATCATAAGGATGGTGGAGCAATTATTGAAACTATCTTTCCTTGCATTAATGAAGATTTATAGTTTAAAAAAAAAAGACCTCCAGATTGGAGGTCTTTTAAACATTGTTATTCTGATTAGAATTTGAATTTTGTAATTACACCAAATCCAGTATCATCATCACCAGTTTGCTCAACAACATAAACAAATGGCTTAATAGACATTGAATCGTTTAGTGGATAAGAGTAACTAAGGTCGTAAGCAAATAATTCTGTTTCTGAAGGCTTGTAAGCAGCTTTTGTTCCATATGCTGCTGCAATGGTACCTTCGCCAAGATCAGAAGAAATACCAACTACGTATTGAGTAGTGTCTTCAGTACTGAAATCTGGACTTCCAAATTCAATACCTCCACTTATAGTTGGAAAATCTTCTGGAGTATAAGCAGCTGTAACCCCATAGTATGAACCACTGTCTTTATCAGAGAATGCCATAGTTACGGCATAATTATCTGATGTGTATCCGACAGCAGCCCCGTAGTAATCAGCACCTTCTTCAGTGAACATTCCTTTTGTAGCAACTTCGCCATCATTTGCTGAAATTCCGAAACCAATATCCCATCCATCTCCAAAACTTCTGCCAACACTTAAAGAAACATCTCCTGATAGATCGACGGAATTTTCAGCTCCACAATCGGCTAATGCATCAAAGGTGTTCTCTACTGCACATGCATTTGGCCAGTTTTTGGATGCGTCCATTGATTCACCAACAGAAATTTCCCATTCTCCAAGAGGAAAAGTGTAGTTAACATCTTCGATTCTTAATTCATCACCTGCTGGCTCTCCGAAATCAAGATCTTTTGCAACTGTTTTAGAACCTGTTTGGTTACCAGTTGATATCTCAATATTTAAGTTATCTTCACCCGTAAAACTTGTATCTAAGTCGAATGTAAAGTGATAGGAACTCATAAAAGCTTCTTCACCATCAGCAGCGTTACCATGTTCCTTAGCACCGATCAAAAATTCAGCTGAACCTTTCATAGTAGTTGTTTCTGAGAAACCACCAGCTTCGAAATTATTAAATCTTGCTTCTAAACCTTCTACACGACTGTTAGTGATAGCAAGTTGTTCTGCAGGAGTGAAGTCACTAATAGTAACTTCATTTGCTGTAGCAGACATAGGTGCTAGAAGACCTAATGTTGCAGGAGCTACTAGCAAGCTTTTAAAAAGCTTCATAAATTAACTCAACACGTGAAATTGGATATGTATCCATGTATATGAAAACGAGTTAAGGTTAAGAAATGAGTAAGAAGTAAACTCAACAAGAAAAATTTAAATAGACCTTAAACTCTTTTTAAATTAAAAGGAGAATTGTCTGCAAATTTCAAAATTTTTATCAATAAAAGTTAAAAATTAATCTAAGTTTATTTTTAAATATTCTGAAAACCAAACGAAAAAAGCTCTAATCAAGATTTGGTTTAAGAGAAGGTTAAGAGCTAATTAATTAAAAGATAAATTTAAAGTTAAAGAGCATTGGTGTTCAAATTAAGTGCTATAAATATGAAGTCTATCATTTGATCATTTCAACAATGAAATTAGCTAAAAAAGCATTTTTATTAGCTTCAACAATGACTCTTGTTGCTTCTTGCGGAACCTCAACTTCTTCAGTGAGGTTAAGTGGAGCAGGAGCATCTTTCCCTGCCAAGATTTATACTAGATGGTTTAAAGATTTATCAAATGATGGAGGCCCAAAAGTAAATTATCAAGCTGTTGGTTCTGGTTCCGGAAGAAAAGCATTTATTGATGAGACAGTAAACTTTGGTGCTTCTGACGATCCTATGAAAGACAAGGACATAGCAAAAGTTACTAGAGGTTTAGTTCAGATCCCCATGGTTGGTGGAACTATTGCTTTTGGATATAACTACGATTGTGATTTGAAACTTACTCAAGAGCAGGCTGTACAAGTTGCAATGGGTATTATAAAAGATTGGAAGGAAGTTGGATGCGCTCCTGGAAAATTGACTTGGACTCATCGTTCTGATGGATCAGGTACAACTAAAGCCTTTACAAACTCCATGGAAGCGTTTTCGAAAACTTGGACATTAGGCACAGGTAAGTCTGTAAAATGGCCTTCTGGTGTTGGGGCCAAAGGTAATTCTGGAGTAGCAGGTGTTATTCAAAACACTTATGGCTCAATTGGTTATGTTAACCAGTCCTACATTAAGGGTAATGTTAAAGCTGCTGCACTTCAAAATCTCTCAGGTCAGTTTCTAAAACCATCTGTAGAAGCAGGAGCTAAGGCTCTCAATGGTATTACTTTAGATGAAAATCTTGCTGGTAAGAATCCTAATCCTTCAGCTAGAGGAGCTTACCCTATCGCTTCATTGACATGGATACTCGCCTATGAAGAGGGTAATGGTAAAAACACTAAAGCAATCAAACAAGCCTTTAATACATTGTTAAGTGATGAGTATCAAGATAAAGCCCCATCACTTGGATTTGTCCCCTTAAAAGGAGATATTCTTGAGAAGTCAAGAGCTGCGGTAAAAAGAATCGGTAAATAAATCGTAAGACAAACATTAAAAGGAGGAATTTATTTCCTCCTTTTTTTATGCAAAAAAATATTTTGATAAACCTAATATTAAAGAAAAAAGAATAAGTATGTAGGCTGGAAATATTTTAAAAAAAGATAATAGTGTGGAGATTAAAACTATAAAAATAGAGCCAATTAAAAAGTATTTTGATGAAAAACTATCTTCAATTAAATTAAAGCCAGAGAAAATAACTGCGCCTGGAATTGTATTGATTACTCCTTCGATAAAGTAATTAATCGATTTAATTCTGTTTTTTATGAAGCCTTTTCCAAAAACAAAAATCAATAAAAAACTTGGTAAAAAAATTGCAAAAGTTGATATAAATGAATACTTTAAAGCTTCATTTATTCCTCCGACCGAATACCCAGCTTTGTATCCAATAAAACTTGTAGTTAATAAGACAGGACCAGGTGTTATCTGGCCAATCATTATCCCATCTATAAATTCATTATTTGTTAACCATCCTTGTGAGACAACATAATCACTCATTAGAGGAATGATTACTAATCCCCCTCCAAAAATAAAAAGTCCCGATTTCAAGAAGAAAAAAAACAGATTAAGATAATCAATTAAAAACTTTGAGTTTGTAGAGTGCTTTAAAAAATTATAAAACTTGGCAATATCCAAAAAGATTGAGCTAGTTAAAAATGAGGTTGTTGAAAACATAGATAAAGGAACCAAGCTATAAAAAATATTTTTCCATTTCTGTAAGAAAATATTTATCAAACCTGCAATAGTTAGAATTGTTATGAGAGGAAATTGAATACTATTATATTTTGCAAATATAAGTAGAAATAAGATTGAGCTAGAGAATAATAATCGATCTAACTTTAATCTTTTTTTTAAAAGAACTAATGAAAATGAAAAAATTATTCCTGCAATAATAGGAGGATTAAAATAAATTAAATCATTTAGAAATTTTGATCCTGAATAAATTTGCCAAAAAAAGCTAAGAACTAATACCGAAATGAATCCTGGGATAATGAAACATATACCGGATATCAATCCACCAAGATAACCATTAATTTTAAGACCTATATATATTGCCAATTGAGTGGATATTGGCCCTGGAAGCAATTGACATAAACCAATACCTTTTTCAAAAGATTGGGTTGAGATTAATTTTTTATTATTTATAAGTTCATCTTCGAATAAAGAAATATGAGCATATGGTCCTCCAAAACTGAAAATACCAATTTTTAGAAAAATTTTTGCAAGTTCAATTAAGGATATTTTTGCCATTTAAATATTCTAATTTCTAAAAATTAGTTTTTATGGTGATGATAAGCTTTGTTTGATTGATGGTAATTTAAGACTCGAAATCCAAGAAAATAATATTAGAAGTGATGAAAAATAAAGACAATATTGAAGACCAATACTCGGATTTTTCCCAATCATAAATAGTAAGCCAGATAGTAATGTTCCAACTAGTCTTCCAGCAGCATTTGCCATGTAATAGAAGCCAACATTTAAACTGATTTTTTCATTATCAGAGTAGGCCAAAATCATATAAGAATGTGTAGAGGAATTCATTGCAAAAACAAATCCAAAAATTGTAAGTCCTAAAATTATTGCTATCGATGGAGAACTTTCTCTCCATAATGCGACTCCTATCAAAAATGGTATGACCATTAATACAGCACTCCAAAATTGGATAGCTTTACGATCTGGACTTTCTTTCTGGCCCCACATCTTTCTAATTGCTGGAGCCGATGCCTGAACAATTCCATAACCTATTACCCAGGCCCCAAGAAATAATCCTATTTCCATGTAGTCCCAACCAAATGCCATATCTAGGAATACTGGAAGAGCTACAACAAACCAAACATCTCTTGCTCCAAAAAGAAAGAATCTTGCTGCTGAAAGAATATTTATTGCATTTGATTTTGAAAAAAGATCATTAAAAGCTGGTTTGGTTTTCATCTTGCCAATTTCTCCAGGCAAAATTAATGTCAATAAAAAGGCTAAGCAGAGTCCAAAACCCATAATTGCTACAGCATTATTGAATCCAAATAACTTATATAAAAATCCACCCAAGAAAAAGCCAACTCCCTTAAGAGCATTTTTAGATCCAGTTAAAATAGCAACCCATTTAAAAAGTTGTTTTTGGCCAGTATCATTGCCATCATTTGTCTCTGGAACTACTGTCTTAACAGCACTTTTAGCACTCATTTTGTTTAAATCTTTTGCTATCCCACTAACTGCTTGAGCAACCATAACGTATGCGACACTAAAAATTACTGGCCAATCTTCCTTAACTGGAATAAGCATAAAAAGAGCGATGATTTGCAGGATAGTCCCAATCCATAAAGTAAGCCTTAAACCATATCTTGCTCCTATCCAGCCACCATAAAGATTAGTGATTATTCCAAAAAACTCATAAAAAAGGAAAAGTAAAGCAATTTGTAGAGTTGTGTAACCTAGCTCATGAAAGTGACCAACAACTAATAATCTTAATGCGCCGTCAGTGAGAGTGAATGCCCAATAGTTTGCTGTTACAACATTATATTGTTGAATATTAGATAACTTCATAAAGACATAAATCAAATTTCTTTTTTGATTACATATTCAGTAAGATCTGCAAGTCTGCAGCTGTAACCCCACTCATTGTCATACCAAGCGTATATCTTTAATAAATTTGAATTAACAACCATCGTTGATAAACTATCCACTATTGAACTCCTAGAGTCATTTACATAATCTGAAGAAACTAAAGGTCTTTCCTCGTAGCCAAGAATTCCTTTTAAATAGGTTTCTGAAGCTTCCTTTAGTGCAATATTTACTTGTTCAGTTGTCACTTCATTATTTAATTCAAAAACTGCATCTGTTAAAGAACCATTAAGTAGAGGAACTCTTACTGCATGTCCATTTAATTTTCCTTTTAATTCTGGAAAGATCTCAGCGATAGCTTTAGCAGATCCAGTGGTAGTAGGTATTAAACTTTGCATACATCCTCTTGCTCTCCTCAAATCACTTTTATAAAAATCTACAGGAACTTGAGTGTTCGTGACATCGTGAATAGTTGTAATAGCACCGTGTTTAATTGAAAAATTTTCATTAATTACCTTTACTATCGGAGCTAAACAATTTGTGGTACAGGATGCTGCAGTTACTAATTTATGTTTGGAAGGGTCATAAAGACTTTGATTTATGCCATAAACTACATTAAGTGATTCAGCTTCTGCAACAATTCCTTTGACTGGACAAGCAACTATTACTCTTTTCATCCCTAGAGAATCAAAATAGGGATTTAGTTTGTCTGGCTTTTTATTCTTTCCCGTACATTCCAAAATAATATCTACAGAAGATTTTTCCCAAGGAACATCAAGGTAATTTTTAAAAGATGTGTAGGTTAATTTCTTTCCATCAATTATTATTTCTTCTTCTTTAACCTTTATATCTTTCCCCCATCTGCCATGGACTGAATCGAATTCGAGTAGATGCGTTGCGGCATTCGAATCTCCTGCTATCTCATTAATGTGAGTTATTTCTATATCAGCTCTATCCCATAATGCTCTGAAAACTAATCTGCCAATTCTTCCAAAACCATTAATTCCAATTTTCATCACTTTGAAATTCTCTATTGAAATTATAGATCAAAATATTTTGATGCATCAAATTATTTTTATAAATGAAATCTTTTTTATTTAAGCTATATTTAGGAGAATTTAATTACTTTAAAATTGTTAAAAGAGAGTAGCAAATTAAAAAAAGAAAATATATCTAAGTTGATGGTTTCATTTTCTGATCCTTTTAGGTTAGAAATAATTGACCTAATGATGGATGGAGAAATTTGTGTTTGCGATATTATGAAATTAACTAAATTGTCTCAATCAAGAATTTCATATCACATGAAAATTTTGAAGGAAGCTGGTCTTATCGCAGACAGACAAGAAGGTAGATGGGTGTACTACAGCCTAAATAAAGAATCTCTTTTTTTGATCAAGGAATGGATAACTTCTTTGACAGATTATTCCTCAAAAAGAAAACGTTGCTGTGAATAAATTATATTTTATATTTTATTAATTAACTTCTGATTCCCTGTCATAAGTCATTCCTGATTGTTCCATCCACTCAGCTTTAGTTTTGCAATTTTGTTTGTGATTAAAGATGTGAAAACCTTCAATAATAATCATTATGGATAAAAGCAAAACAGGAATAAAATATACAGGTGAAGATATTAATTCTTTATATTTGATTTGAGCAATGAATTCCCTGTATTTAAACATCCCCACAATTTCAATTTAATAAATAATATTCACCTATGGTTAAGTAAAGTTAAAGAAAAATTTTTTTTAAAAAATTAAGTTTAAGGATGTTTACTTAAAAAAAGAAGAAAATAAAACTTTAACCAATAAAAGCGAAAAGGACTAAATCTAAAATCAGAGAATTATTTAAATCAATAGAAGCACTAGAGGTTAATCCAACAAGATTTGTAGATATTTAAATTCTTTCCATGTATATAGAAAAATAGGCGCAAAGTAGATCAAAGTACTTCGTATGAGCTACCCCTAGAGCTACCCTTTCGCAATATGAGACAGTAAGCAATAAAAAAGCGAGTTGGAAGACTCGCTAGTATGACTTGGTTTTTAAGAGTCGGGGCGACAGGATTCGAACCTGCGACCTAGTGCTCCCAAAGCACCCGCGCTACCAAGCTGCGCCACGCCCCGATTATTAGATCTTAGTCTATAAAAGGTATCTATAAAAGACTTTATTTGTGAATATTTTATAAAAATGAACTTTTTGTCTGAAAAAAGTTTTTATTACTTTTTTGTCGATAAAAAATATACGATCGAGATTAAAAGATTTCTTCATGAATCAAGATTGAAATTTAGAAGTAAAGTAAGCTTTACTATCATTCCCAATCTTTTGATAATTTATTATTTTTATTAATCGATTTGAAGTCTGGAATTTCCTTCAAATGCAAAAACTTGAAATTTTTTTTATTTCAATATGAATCTATAGATAATTTATAATGGAAAAGATCTTTCTAAGAAAATTCCAATTACATCTAAATTCTTTTTGAATGGCTAAAGACATAAAAACCCCATGGGGAAAAATAACTCCTGAAGTAAGTTTATTTCCTGTTTATTATTTATTGTTTATATATTGTTTTGTATATATTCTTCCTTATGGAAAATTTTTTATTGGAATTAGTTGGTTTGATTGGCTTAGAAGTGAAGATGGCCCTTTAGAGTGGATTCAGTTTATTGAATACACAGGATCGTCTATTTTGGCTTTTTTGGTTTTTTTTAAACTTAATAATAAAAAAGACTTTAATAGTAAAATTTGGTTACTAATAGCAATATTTACATTTCTAATCGCAGGTGAAGAAATTAGTTGGGGGGAAAGATTAACAGGAGTAGGAATTGATGCAATATCAAATTTAAACGTCCAAGGTGAAACTAATTTTCATAATCTACCTTTTTTTCATAATTATCTTTTAGATCCTCTTTTTGAATTAAGTTGCATTTTTCTCGGGTGGTTTGGATGGAAAAAATTCAATAAAGTAAAAGCATTTCCACCAAAAGATTTATCATTATATTTTTTGTTTGTTGCTTTATTTTATTTTTACTTTGATATTTCTTGGGCTTCCACAACTCAACAAATAAGGAATGATCAGGAAATATTTGAGTTTTTACTTTCAAGTGGCATATTCTTACATTGTTGGAGAAACTTTAAGAAATTGAACGTTATTTCAGATTAACCCTATTGAACCTGCAGTGAAACCAACTGCTAAAAAGAAAGAAAATTCTAACAAATCTCTTGGCAAAGAATTTACAAGTAAATTAATTTGAGTCATTTTACCTTGTGCTCCTCAGGTATATATTTTCGGAAAATCTAACTGATAATTTTTTTTGTTGAGGAAAATTAAATGTTTTTTTCTTTTTTCTTCAGATTTCAAATAATATTTTTTTTAATATCAAAATATATTTAATTTATTTTTCCGTACTGTTAAACAAGATTGATTTAAATAAATGATATTTATAGTTTTGATGCTATATTTTTAATATTCGTAATATGGATAACTACAGTCCAAGAACATGGATTACAAAAAAAAATCTCTAAATAAATTAAATCGTAATGAATGTTACGAGGAAATTGATACTAGACTAGCTTCTGGATGGTATGTAGATTCTTTTGGAATTAATAAAAAAAAGAAATATAAAACAAAAGAAGTTTCTTTCAAAATTGCAAAGAAATCAAAATCAAATTAAATTAAATTTTATTTTGACCTATTAATTCTTTGAATCAATAAAATTAATTCTATGTTTAGCTTTATAAAGTGTCACGAGATTCAGATTTGTGTGCGTTGATACTTGATTTTTTAGTGCTATATGCCTTATATTAGGGTGTCCTTTAAATTTCGTGTGAGGAAATTTATGAAGCTTTTCAAAAGCTTGCTTATAGCTCCTGCAACATTAGGTCTACTTGCACCAATGTCTGCAACAGCTAATGAGCTTAACCTTGCTGAAGTCTCCAACTATTCTTCATCAGAAGAAGTTGAAAACATCAGCGAATTTTACCCAAAAGAACTTGCTGTAACTAATAGCCGTGTTGACGGATTAGAAGCAAGAATGAATAACTTTGAAGCTGGTAGTTTTTCAGAAACTACAACTGCTTCATTCAGTGCTGACATGTATGTCGGTTCAGTTGATGGTGGAGACCAAGATAGCACCCTCGCTGGAGTTCAGGAAGACAGTGCTGTAATGGCAGGTTATAGCTTCCAGATCGATCTTAATACAAGTTTTACTGGTGAAGATTCACTTGATATTTCTTTAGACGCTGGTAATGCATCAGGTCTTGGAGTTGCTGAATTTGATGGTAACTCAAGTGGTGACGGCCTAAAAGTTGATGGCGTATCTTACACTTTCCCTGTTGGTTCTTCAACAACTGTTATTGTTGGTGATAACACAGATGGTAGTGCACTTTTCACAACAGCTTGCGCATACGGCGGACCATCAAATACTCTTGATGACTGCGCTAATGTAAATGCTGGTATCACTAACGGTGGTGCAATGATAGGTGCTGCTTATGACTTCGGAAACGGACTTACTACTGCCTTTGGTTACGCAGGTCCTGAAAGTGGTCTAGCAACTTTAGAAAGCAAAGATGCTTATGGTTTCAACGCAGCTTACACAGCTGATAACTACGGTGTTTCAGTAACATACGGTATCGTTGACAATGATGAAGTACCTAATGGTGCTGATGACAATGTTTTCTCAGTTAACAAGTATACAGCTCTTAATGCTTACTACACACCAGAAGGTTTACCTTCAATAAGTGTTGGTTACGAAGTTGCTGATCTTGGTGGTGCTACACCTAGTGCAGATGAGTCAACAAGTTTCTTCGTTGGTGTTAGCGGAGACGTAGGACCAGGAACAGCTGGAGTAGCTTTAGGTTACAGTGATATCCTAGAGGATGCAGATGAAGAGTATATGTATGAAGCATATTACTCTTATCCAATCAACGATGGTATGACAGTTACACCATTATTCTTCGTTAAGGAAAAGGCAACTACTGGAGTAGATGACGAAACAGGTGTAATGGTTAAAACTTCATTCAGCTTCTAAATTTATTAATTTAGTTTAGATAATCTCCAACACACAAAAAGGTCTGCATAATTGCAGGCCTTTTTTAAATGACAAATTTCTTTTTGTCTACATAAACTTGTAAATAAAAATATTTTGAACTATCTTTAAGTATGTTTAATTTCTGTGTGAGGAATTTTTATGAAGATTTTCCAACGTTTGCTTATAGCACCTGCAGCATTAGGTCTTTTAGCACCTATTACTGCAAATGCTTCTGAAGTAGATTTAGTTGAAATTTCAAATTACTCTGATGTTGAGAGTATAGAATTTGCTAATTCTTTCAATAATGACGATTCAGATATAAATCCTCTTCTTGCCGGAGGAGAAGGTCTTGTTGATGATAGTCATGATGGTAGTTTTTCAGAAACTACAACTGCTTCATTCAGCGCTGACATGTATGTCGGTTCAGTTGATGGTGGAGACCAAGATAGCACCCTCGCTGGAGTTCAGGAAGACAGTGCTGTAATGGCAGGTTATAGCTTCCAGATCGATCTTAATACAAGTTTTACTGGTGAAGATTCACTTGATATTTCTTTAGACGCTGGTAATGCATCAGGTCTTGGAGTTGCTGAATTTGATGGTAACTCAAGTGGTGACGGCCTAAGAGTTGATGGCGTATCTTACACTTTCCCTGTTGGTTCTTCAACAACTGTTATTGTTGGTGATAACACAGATGGTAGTGCACTTTTCACAACAGCTTGCGCATACGGCGGACCATCAAATACTCTTGATGACTGCGCTAATGTAAATGCTGGTATCACTAACGGTGGTGCAATGATAGGTGCTGCTTATGACTTCGGAAACGGACTTACTACTGCCTTTGGTTACGCAGGTCCTGAAAGTGGTCTAGCAACTTTAGAAAGCAAAGATGCTTATGGTTTCAACGCAGCTTACACAGCTGATAACTACGGTGTTTCAGTAACATACGGTATCGTTGACAATGATGAAGTACCTAATGGTGCTGATGACAATGTTTTCTCAGTTAACAAGTATACAGCTCTTAATGCTTACTACACACCAGAAGGTTTACCTTCAATAAGTGTTGGTTACGAAGTTGCTGATCTTGGTGGTGCTACACCTAGTGCAGATGAGTCAACAAGTTTCTTCGTTGGTGTTAGCGGAGACGTAGGACCAGGAACAGCTGGAGTAGCTTTAGGTTACAGTGATATCCTAGAGGATGCAGATGAAGAGTATATGTATGAAGCATATTACTCTTATCCAATCAACGATGGTATGACAGTTACACCATTATTCTTCGTTAAGGAAAAGGCAACTACTGGAGTAGATGACGAAACAGGTGTAATGGTTAAAACTTCATTCAGCTTCTAAATTTATTAATTTAGTTTAGATAATCTCCAACACACAAAAAGGTCTGCATAATTGCAGGCCTTTTTTAAATGACAAATAATACTTAAATAAAAAAATGACGTTAGGATTATTTGAACATATGGGAACAATTATATGGTTATATTTTTACCTTTTCTATTAAATTGATATCTGTGATTATTTGACAGGCATTAAAAAACAATAAAAATTTAACAAAATCCTACATTAATAGATAATAATTAATAGAAAAATCTAATCAAAAATTTCTAAAATCATAATGTCTCCAATATTTAAATGTTTGATATGTAGAAAGGATATAGAAAGGTCAACTAAAACATTTTGGATAAAAAAAGGACATTTATTATGTTCAACATGTTTAGATACAATTGACAAAAATACAGAAAAAAATCTCTAATTTGTTTTTTATTTAAATAATAAAAAAAACCTTGAATAATTCAAGGTTTAAGGTTTGGTGTGAATTTAATTCATCAAATTGTTAGAGTTAGAATCTACGAATATTTATAGAAAATTTAACTCTAAAATTTTAAATTAATAGTTAATAATTTAGTGAATGTTTGAATTTAGTCAATACTAAAAATGTATTGAAAAAAAGCTTAGAACCAACCTGGGATGATTTGGCCAGTAGTAACATAAGCACCAACAGCTGCAACGAAACCTAACATTGCTGCCCAACCATTAAAACGTTCTGCTTCAGGAGTCATGATAAAAGTAAGTAAGTTATGTAAATTATTGTAACAGCTTTTATGAAGCTTTGTAAAGCTAATTGTCTAATTTTTGCTTAAAAGTCTTTGAATTTAATTTTTTTTCTTAAAAACACATATTTTGAACACAAATTTGTATAGAAATTTTTTAATAATCTTCCGATGATGTTAAACCAAGTAATTCCTCATTTGATAAAGCAGGTTTTATATTGAATGAAATATTATAATTCTCCCTCCATGAATTTATAATCCTGAATAGAGTGGAAGTATTTTGAGCTGAACAAATGATAATACCTGATCCATTTTGCGGGGTATGGACTATGAATTTTAACTCGAAACCTTCAATAAATTTATGCAGACCATCTTCTTTTAAAAATTTACAAAATTTTTTAGTTGCAAAGAGCTGATCTTCAGAATTCTTGAATAACCAATCAATAACGTATAATTGCATATTTAATAAAGAACTATTTTTAACTCAATTTTAGATTTTTTTTAAAATTTAATTAATTGAATAAAATTGACTCAATATCTTTTAAATGTGGGTCGCCTGAGATTCGAACTCAGGACCAGCCGGTTAAAAGCCGGATGCTCTACCGCTGAGCTAGCGACCCATTTTGTAAAATTGAGTACTTAAAAATTATCCCTTTTAAAGGTAAAAAAAACAACTTATTATTTTAACTTGAACAATTGAAATACAATTCTTAACTTATAAGATAAAAAATTAAAAATTCTCTCTTTATGAGAAGATGAAAGCTAAAATATTGATTGAATTATTAAATTACTAAAATGTTGAGAACTATTGTAGTGTTTGCTCCGATTATTGCGGCTCTTGCTTGGGTTATTTTTAATATTCAAAAGCCTGCCAGAGAACAATTTAATAGAGACTTTTTGGGTAAGGATTAATTAAATTTGATAAATAAAAAAGTAATAGTTATAGGAGCTGGTCTCGCAGGCTCAGAAGCTGCATGGCAAATAGCAAATTCAGGAATAGCTGTTAAATTAGTTGAAATGAGACCTTTTCATTCGACCCTTGCTCACCATACAAGTGATTTTGGAGAATTAGTTTGCAGTAATAGTTTCGGTGCTTTGAGCCCTGATCGGGCTGCAGGCCTTCTACAGGAAGAATTAAGGACTTTTAATTCTTTGATAATAAATACAGCAGATAAATTCTCTGTACCGGCGGGAGGAGCCCTTGCTGTAGATAGATCAAAATTCAGCAAATATCTAACAGAACTTTTATCTGATCATCCTTTAATTGAAATCAAGAGGTTTGAACAATTAGATATTCCACAAAAAGATACTATTACCATACTTGCTAGTGGTCCACTGACTTCAGATTCACTAGCTTCCAAAATTAAAACATTCACAGGAATCGATTCTTGCCATTTCTTTGATGCGGCAAGCCCAATTTTATATGGAGAAAGTGTTGATCATGAATTAGTTTTTAAGGCAAGTAGATATGACAAAGGTGATCCGGCCTATTTAAATTGTCCGATGAATAAAAATGAATATATTAATTTTAGGAACGAATTGATTGAAGGTCATCAAGCTTCTTTAAAGGATTTTGATAAAGAGTCTGCAAATTTTTTTGAAGCTTGTTTGCCAATTGAGGAGTTGGCTAGAAGAGGAGTTGACACTATGAGATATGGCCCTTTGAAATCTATTGGTCTATGGAATCCAGATTGGGGAGATTTATTTGATAAGGAAAATAGATTAAAGAAAAGACCACATGCAATTGTGCAATTAAGGAAGGAAGATCTTGAAGGTAAATTACTTAATATGGTTGGGTTTCAAACTAATCTCAAATGGTCAGAACAAAAAAGAATATTTAGGATGATTCCTGGTTTGGAAAAAGCTGAATTTGTACGTTTTGGCGTAATGCATAGAAATACATTTTTGGAATCTCCTAAATTACTTTTGCCAACACTTCAATTTTTGAAGAGAGATACACTTCTTGCCGCAGGGCAAATAACTGGTACAGAAGGATATGCAGCAGCCGCAGCAGGGGGGTTGTTGGCTGGAATTAATGCTTCACTTTTGGCAAAAAATAAAAGTCCAGTAACTTTTCCTGACGAATCGATGATCGGTTCTTTAATGAACTTTATAAGTAATAAAAATAAAATAATGTCTAATCAAAAAAATAAATTTCAACCAATGCCGGCTTCATTTGGCTTGGTTCCTGAATTAGCAAATAAAATAAGAGATAAAAAACTGAGATATCATAACTACCAGAAGAGATCCTTAGAAGCATCACAAAATTTTAAAAAATTTTTGGATTCATATTTTGAAAAGGATCAATTACTTCTTGAGATTAATTAAAATAAGATATCTGAAATTGAAAATGAAAGACTTTAAAGAAAAATTTGATGCAATAATTATTGGCTCAGGAATAGGGGGATTAGTAACAGCATCGCAATTAGCTGCTAAGGGTGCCAGAGTTCTTGTTCTTGAGAAATATATAATTCCTGGAGGAAGTGGAGGTTCCTTTACTAGAAAAGGTTATACCTTTGATGTTGGAGCCTCAATGATTTTTGGATTTGGTAAGAAAGGTTATACAAATTTATTAACTCGAGCTCTAAGGGATGTAAATGAGAATTGTGAAACTATTCCTGATCCTGTTCAACTGGAATATCACCTTCCCAATAACCTTAATATTTCTGTTGATAGAGAATATGAAAAATTTATTAGTAAATTAGCTAAACTCTTTCCGCATGAGAAAGAAGGTATTGAGAAATTTTACGGAACATGTGAAAAAGTTTTTAATTGTTTAGATTCAATGCCTCTTTTGTCAATAGAAGATATTAATTACCTTTATAAGGTTTTCTTTAAAGCTCCATTAGCATGCTTGGGGTTGGCTAGATGGTTGCCAGTAAATGCTGGTGATGTTGCAAGAAAGTTCATAAAAGATCCTGAACTTTTAAAGTTTATCGATATTGAATGTTTTTGTTGGTCTGTAATGCCTGCCCTTAAAACTCCTATGATAAATGCTGGGATGGTTTTTACTGATCGTCATGTAGGAGGTATAAATTATCCAAAAGGTGGTGTAGGCAAAATTGCAGAAAAATTAGTCTCTGGTATTGAGAGATTAGGAAGTAAGATTCGTTATAAAGCTAATGTAACCGAGATACTTTTAAAAGATGGAATAGCATTTGGAGTGAAGCTTTCAAATGGGGAAGAACTTCACGCAGATATTATTGTTTCTAATTCCACTAGATGGGATACTTTTGGTCTAAATGAAAATAAAAAAGGATTAATTAAAAAAGAGTATGTACCTAAAAGTGAATACAGGTGGTCAGAAACTTATAAACCCTCTCCATCATTCGTTTCGATTCATCTTGGAGTTACTAAAGATGTAATAGATAACGAATTTAATTGTCATCATATAATTGTGGAGAATTGGGATGAGCTAGAAGATGAAAAAGGGGTAATTTTTATCTCAATACCTACTCTGCTTGATTCATCTTTGGCTCCTGAGGGAAAACATATTATTCACGCTTTTACTCCATCATCAATAGATGAATGGGAGAACCTTTCAAGAGAAGAATACCTCATTAAGAAAGAAATTTATTACTCATTTCTTATTAAAAAGATCACTAAAATAATCCCAAATTTAGACAAAAACATTGATCATAAGGAAATTGGTACTCCAAGAACACATAAAAAATTCCTTGGTAGATTTGAGGGTAGTTATGGGCCAATTCCTAAGAAAAAGTTACTTGGTTTACTACCTATGCCATTTAATACTACAAAAATTAAAAATCTCTATTGTGTAGGTGATTCATGTTTCCCTGGGCAAGGTCTTAATGCGGTTGCCTTCAGTGGTTATGCCTGTGCTCATAAAATAGGATCAAAATTAAAAATTAATAGTATTAATTTACCAGACTAGAATATTTCTTATGCAAATGGTAGAAAAATTTAAAACTCTTTTTTCTGTTAAAAGTTCTTTAATTACATTGTATTTGGCACTTACAATTCCAATACCAATTATGTCTATTGAAGAATTAAGAATATTTTCAATGATTGCGTTCTTATTTGGAATGTTTTTGATAGTTTCTATAACAAACGATTGCCTAATAACTTGTGATGAAAAAGTATCGTACAACTCAAACTTTGTTTCTAGAATTTTTGGAAGGAAAAGTTGGGAAATTTCTTGGAAAGATATTAAGTTAATAAAATCTTGTCCAACTAGTCAGGGAAGTAAGGTCTATTATTTTATAACAAGTAATGGTGAGAGTTTTTTAGTTCCACAAAGGGTAGAGAAATTCGAAAAATTTATAAGCATTATTTCGAAAAAAACTAACTTTGAATTTGGAGATTTGTCGTATATTTCTCCTTTATGGACTTATAAATTACTGACATTTTTGTCAATTGTTATGATTTTAGGGGAACTCTTTTTATTTATCAAATATTATCAATACTAAATCTATATCCTTGTTGACGAACTGTAGTTATACCTCCTCCTTCACCTAATCCGGCCTGTTCTAATTTTCTACGTAATGTTAAAACTTGAGTATCGACTGATCTTGGACCACCGCTGAAAGGGGGCCAAGCCATTCTTAGAAGCTCCTGACGGCTTCTAACCATCCCTGGAGGCATAAGAAGAGCACAAAGCAAAGCAAATTCTCTTGGGCTTAGTTCTACTGGCTTCTCACTCAAAGTAACTTGTCTTAAAAGTAGATGAACTTCTAGAGGACCAACAGAAACTTTTTCTTGCAATCCTATCCTACCCCTTTTGAGAAGTGTTCTACATCTTGCTGCTAGTTCTTCAAGGCCAAATGGTTTTCTAAGAACATCATCGGCTCCTTCGTCGAACAGCGTTACTAGTGCTTCTACTCCTGATCTTGCAGTTAGAACTATTACAGAACATCCCATTTGATGAGCTAATTTCATCGCTGTATTTTGTTCTAATATTTCAGCACTAACTAATAAGTCAGGAGATTGTTCTCTACACAGATCAACAGCTTCTAACGCAGAACCAACTGCGGCAGCCAAATGACCGTCTTGACGAAGTCTTTGTACTAAGACTGTTCTTAATGTGGGGTGAGGTTCAACAACAAGTACTCTCGAGGGGGTCTGAGAGGTTGATGGCAATTTTGAATTGCCAGGAGTTGAAGCTAAATGCTCAGTTGATTGCATTCTTAATTACTGTTTGACCAGGCAATTTTTTATCATCCTTAATAAGGTATAACAAAAGCTAATTAAAAATCAGAATTTATCAAATTATGACATCATTTGAAAATCCAATAGCGATACGTCATTTTCAATCCATTTGCGATAGTTGTCAGGACTTAGTAACTAGATTTCATTCTCCTTCAGACTTGAAATTATACAGTGATGGTTACCTTCAAGCTTTAAGGAATTGCAATGCTTTAGAGCTAAAAGATCAAGAAAAACTGGAACGATTAATAGAAAGATGGATACTTGATTCATCAAGTTTTATTAATCCAGATAGCGAGGAAAATAAAGGTTTTTTCAAGTAAAAAAAGATTCAAAATATTAATTTTTATTAAATTATTAGTATTTATACTTAGTAATAAATTTAAGACGCTAGTTCAATTTCTATCTTTTCTTTTAATGTTCCAGAATTGTACATTTCGATAAGAATGTCTGAACCTCCCAAAAATTCTCCTTTTAAATAAACTTGGGGTATTGTTGGCCAATCTGAGTATTGTTTAATGCCTTCTCTTATTTCGTAATCACTTAAAACATCAAAAGTATTAAATTCTACTCCGAGGGAATTAAGGATTTGAACAACATTATTTGAGAAACCGCACTGAGGCATGAGCTTTGTGCCTTTCATAAAGACCATTACAGGATTGGATTCAATAAGTTTTTGAATTCTATCTTTAGTTGAATTTTCCATAAATTTAATTGGGTGTGCTTGTTTTAAGTGCGAGAGCATGGATTGCTTCTGAAGCTAATTTTTCCTTTAAAGCGGAATAGACAAGCTGATGTTGTTTAACTAATGATAATCCATTAAATTGAGATGAAATTACAGTAACTTGCAAATGATCATCACCTTTTAAAGTTTCAACCAAAACTTCAGAATTTGCAATTTTCTTTTTTATTAGGTTAATTACTTCATTTTTTGTAGACATAATTACCTCTAGAAGCCTCTATATGGAGTTTCAACAAATCCAAGCTTAATTAAATTATCATAGGCTTCTTTACCCTCAGGGCTTGAAGGTGTCATTAATCTGATTATTTCTACAAGTAAAGGGACTGCTACTTCAGGTTGTTTTTTTCTTATATAAACTGCTGATAATCTTGAATTAGATTGTGCCCATATTTGCAATGATTTTTTACCTTTCTCTGACATTTCTGCTGGAATTCTGGCATCTAGTTTGTTAAATGAAACTTTTAAGTCTGAATAAAAACCTGCTAATTGTTTTGACAGAGTTCTTGCTTTGTCAAAAGATTCTTTAGCTTTTTCGAAATCACCATCCTTAACAAATGCATCACCCTCTTCTAAAAAATTTTTAACTTTATTTATAGAAAGCCTTTTATTGTCGCCTGAGAGGACTTTATATTTTGATGGATCTTTATCCTCAGCATAAACTATATTTGAATTTGGGATAGTACCTAAAAATATTAAAAGAATTGGAATTAATTTTAAAAATTTCATTTTCTCGTAATTAATAGTTTTAATAGTAACTTATTAAGGTTTCATCGGCCGACTTTTTTTAATGCAATTTCTTCCGCTTTCATCATCCTAATATGCAATTTGGTGTTAAATCTATCAATTGATAAATTTTGATTGTGGTCTATAAATAAAGGTTTCCCAAAACATATTGAGACTTTACTTCTAAATTTTGGAGAAACTTCACTGTATGCTATACCTATTGGAAGAATAGTTATAGATTCAGATTTTTTTATTGCTAATTTGGCTAACCTGTAAAGACCTTCTTTGAGGATTATTTTTTTTCTAAATTTATTTATTCTTCCTTCAGGGAAGACAACTAATTGTCTCTTTTGCACAATAAGATTAACTGCATATCTTAAAACTGAAAGGGAGGGTGATTCTTGGTTAACTGGGAAACAACCAAGCCTCTTTAAAAACCAACCTTGAATCCCTTTCATTTCTGATTTTGTAACCATAAATCGACAATCTTTTTTTGTTACCCTTCTTCCCATAGCCATTGTAAGAATTAATCCATCCCATCTTGATCTATGAGTAGGGGCAAGTATAACTGATGTATTTTGAGGAATTTGAAAAGGACTATTTATTATATTTTTTTCGCAAAAAAAATATTTAATTACAATGTCTTGAGTAACAAACATTGCAATATTTCCCAATAAAGGGTTAATGCCATATCTAAAATCTATATTATTTTTTTTCAAATTTAGTTAACTATATATTAATAATTTATATGATATTAATAATTTATATCTTTGTAATTTTTTATTAGCTATCATTGGGCGGTTACTAGATTGTCTAGAAACTAAAATTTAAATTATGACCACTCTAGGAGTAAACATTGATCATATCGCGAATGTTAGACAGGCTAGGAAAACTGTGGAACCAGATCCTGTTCAATTTGCCTTTTTAGCTGAATTAGGGGGTGCAGATTCAATCACAGTGCATTTAAGAGAAGATAGAAGACATATACAGGATAGAGATGTATTTCTTCTAAAAGATACTATAAAAACGCAACTAAATTTAGAAATGGCTGCCACAGATGAAATGTTAGGTATATCTAAAAAACTTCTTCCAGATTACGTAACACTTGTACCTGAAAAAAGAGAAGAAGTTACAACAGAAGGAGGTTTAGATGTTAAAAAAAATGAGAAAAATCTCAAAAATTTTGTTAAAATTTTAAAAAATTCAAATATAAAAGTTAGTGCATTTATTGATCCTGAAAGCAATCAAATAAATTATTCAAAAGAAGTAGGTTTTGATTTCATAGAATTACATACTGGCAGATATGCTGACTTAAAGGGTGATGCTCAATATGAAGAACTGCAAAAGATCATTGAATCTACCTATTTAGCAAATGATATTGGATTAGTTGTTAATGCAGGGCATGGGTTAAATTATCAAAATGTAAAAAAAATTGCATCAATTAACAATATGAATGAGTTAAACATAGGCCATAGTATTGTTGCAAGGGCTTTAGCGGTAGGTTTAGAAAAGTCTGTTCGTCAAATGAAGTCCCTTATTACATCAAATTAAATTTAAAAATGACAACATATTTTTTCGTCGCGGCAAGTGAAAAATTTTTAACAGTAGAAGAACCTCTTGAAGAAATTTTGAAAGAGAGAGTGAGGAACTATAAGGAAAATAATAAAGAAATAGATTTTTGGCTTTTAAAAAATCCAACCTTTTTAAAAAGTAATAAATTTAATGATTTAAGAGCAAAGATCCCAGTGCCACCGGCGGCGGTTTTATCAACAGATAAAAAATTTATTACTTTCTTAAAGCTTCGTTTAGAATTTGTTGCTGTGGGGGAATTCGAATGTCCTAGTGCAGAAATAACTGATCCATTTAAAGTTGATTAATATAACTAACAAGTAAATTGCTCAATCTATATAAGTCAAACAGAATTGAAGTAATTAGTGAGCTTTTGGCAGAAGAATTAAAAATATGTCCTCCTCTTATAAATAAAAATTTAGAAATAGCAGTTCCTAATTATTTTTTGGGTAAGTGGTTAAGTGAACAAATAACTATAAAAAATAAAATAAGTGCTCTTTATGAATTAAAGACAATATCAAGTTACACCGAATCATTATTGACAAATTTTTTTCCAGGAACTGATATGGGTTTGTGGAATTTTGATTCAATTAAATGGGGCATTATTGATTCATTAGAAGAATTAAATAGTTTTAAAGAATCATTTCCGCTTAGAAATTGGATTAATAAATATTTGGATAATAAAAAGACAATAGATGGAGATCTATATAATCTGGCAAAAAAGATCACGAATAATTTTATTAATTATCTAATTTTTAGACCTGAAATGATTGCGGAATGGAATAGATATGAAATTAAGTCACTTAATCTATTTAAGAATTTAAATTCAGAACAATTTTGGCAACCTATTTTATATAAATTATTAGAGAAAAAGATATCTGAAAAACCTTCATGTTTATATATGTTTGAATTAATAAAGAATTTAAGAAAATCTAGAGAATTGCAGGGTAAGATCCCAAATCAAATTTATATTCTTTCCGATAATAATTTATCTAAACTTCATATTAATTTTTATTCAGAACTTTCAAAATTTACTA
>QCIL01000002.1 GCA_003216725.1 Prochlorococcus sp. AG-402-L18 | reverse complement strand
TAGGGGTATTTATATATCCTAAAGATCCACCTTGATGAAAAACTGGTATAAAAAATAAACCTAATAATAGATAAATGCTAAATGATTTTATTACTACTTCCTTAGTAAATACTATTGATAATAATATTATTGAAGGTATTTGCCATGTTATTGGAATTTCAAATATTTTGAATAATTTATCTTTTAAAGGCAAAGCTATAAAAACTGGAAGCATTGTTGTAAATATAATAGTTTGCAAGCTTATTAAAATTGCAAAAAATTTATTAAAATTAGGCATTTAAAAAATTTTTTTATAAACTCCTTAATGCAACAATTGGGTCTAATTTAGATGCTCTTTTTGCTGGTAATACACCAAATATCAAACCAATAGAGCCTGAAATAACCATAGTTGAAGTTGTTGTAATTAAACCTACTGAGGCTGGAAGTGGCGTTATTACTCCTAAAATAAATACTCCTGATAAACCTACGGTGGTTCCTATCAAACCTCCGATACTCGATAATATTAAAGCCTCGAACAAAAATTGTATTAATATGTCCGATTGTTTAGCACCTATTGCTTTTCTAAGACCAATTTCCTCAGTTCTTTCGCTAACAGATACGAGCATTATATTCATTATTCCAATTCCTCCCACTATTAATGAAACTGCTCCAATACCTGCTAAAAGATATGTAAGACCACTTGTTATATTGGTTACTATGTTAAGAGCATCTTCTTGGGATCTAACGGCAAAATCATCATCTCTAGTAATATTGTGTCTTTGCCGTAATAAATTTGTAATCTGAAATTTGGCTGCACCTGTTTTGTTTTTGTTAATAGCTTCTACACTAATAAAACTTAAACTAACGCCATAAGTTGGATCTTTACCGCTTATTCTATTAACCATTGTCGTGAGAGGAATATATGCATTCTTATCTTGATTACTACCAAATACAGCTCCTTTTGGTTTAAGTAGACCAATTATTTCATAGTTATGGTCTTTTATTCTAATTTTTTTTCCTAATACTTTTCCACCTTTAAAGAACTCATCTTTTAGATCAGGTCCAATTACAACAAAGCTACGAGCAGATTTAACATCACTCTCTGATATAAATCTACCTTTGTCGACTTCAAAACTTCTAACCTCAAGAAATTCTGGTGTAATCCCTGCGATTGAAATACTTAAACTTTTAGAGTTTGATTGAACTATTTCATTAGCTGAAATCTGTGGAGCAACTTTTTTTACACTTGGAACTTGATTTTTAATTGCTATGGAATCTTCTAATACAAGATTTTTGGGAAATGAAATTCCTCTTCTTCGAGTATCATTATTTCCTGGAACAATGAAAAGTACATTAGCTCCAAGATTACTTAATTGATTTTTAGCAAGTGTTTGAGCTCCTCTTCCCAAACCAACAAGTGTTATAACGGAGGCGTTTCCAATTATTATGCCTAGCATAGTAAGAGAACTTCTTAACTTATTAGAAATTAATGTCTTACCAGCCATTTTAAAGGCCTCTTTTAGAGAAATATTTCTAGACATATTTATATTTGTCTAGTGCTTCTTCATCATCTTCAATTTGACCCATATATATAACCCCTTCATTTAATTGAAGAGTTATAAGATCTCCATCATTAACTATATTATCTATTGTATTAATATTGCTTATAGTGGAAATTTTAATATTATTTCGCTTGAATAATTTATAGCATTCATCAACTGTTTCATCAGTAACAATACCAGCAATAGATTTGGAAAATGGTAATTTATCTAAAAGATTTTTTGAAATAAAAATAATTTCCCCAGAACAGATTAAAGATAAATCTAGTTCATTATTTATATTTCGGGCTTTACCCGTAACACCAATTTCTCCTATTGATATACCTCTTGTTATAACTTTTCTAACTAGCCCAACTTTAATAAGATCCGTTGAACCACTTATACCTGTCAAAGTGCCTGCAGTCTGTACCACTAAATCCCCCTGTTTGAGAATCCCCATTTCTTGTGCAATTTGCATTGCAATACTAAAGGTTCTTGCAGGTCGTTCGTCATCTTTAACTAATAAAGGAGTAACTCCCCACACAAGTTGTAACCTTCTTGCAACATTTATTTCTGTTGTTGTTGCAAGTATTGGAGTAGGCGGTCTGAATTTACTGACATTTCTAGCTGTAGAACCTGATTTTGTTAAAGGTATTATTGCTCCTGCTTCAAGTTGCCTAGCAATATTACTAACTGCAGCACTTATAGCATTGGGAATAGTACTTGGTAGATGACTTTCTATTGCTTTTAAAGGATAATCTCTTTCAATTCTTCTTGCGATAGTTGCCATAGTTTTTACAGCCTCAACAGGATAATCTCCAACAGCAGTTTCATTTGAAAGCATTACAGCATCAGTTCCATCAAGTATCGCATTCGCCACATCACTGACTTCAGCTCGAGTGGGTCTAGGATTGCTAGCCATGGAATCTAGCATTTGAGTTGCTGTAATAATAGGAATACCTAATGTATTAGCCTTTCTTATTAATTCTTTTTGCAATAGTGGGACTTCTTCTGCAGGCATCTCAACACCTAAATCTCCTCTGGCAACCATAACACCATCGCAAAGTGGTAATACAGAATCTATTTGATCTATAGCTTCAAATTTTTCAATTTTTGCAACAACAGGTATGGATTGTCCATTTTTGTTGATCAAATCTTTTATATCATTAAGATCTGAAGGATTTCTAACAAAACTTAAGGCTATCCAATCAACTCCAGCAGATAATCCAAATTCAAGATCTTCTTTATCTTTATCTGTCAATGCTTTCACAGATAGTTGCACATCAGGGAAATTTACTCCCTTATTATTTGAAAGGACTCCTCCTACAGTAACCCTGCATTCTAATAAGTTATTAGTTGAATCTACATTTTCTACAATCATTTCAATTTTCCCATCATCCAGTAATATTCTTTTCCCAGGAGTTACTTCTTGAGCCAGTTTATCGTAGGTTACATTCGCGATTGAGTTAGTACATTCAACTGCATTAGAGGTTAATGTAAATTTATCTCCTTTTTTTACTCTTACTGGACCATCTTTAAATCTTCCTAATCTTATCTTAGGTCCTTGTAAATCTTGAAGAATACCCACATCTATATCTAATTTTTTTGATACATCCCTAATTGATTTTATTCTTTCAGCATGATCCTTATGATCACCATGAGAAAAATTTAATCTGAATGTAGTAACACCTGCTTTAATAAGTTCGCAAATAACATCTTCAGATTGGGTAGCTGGTCCTATAGTAGCGACAATTTTTGTTCTTCTTTTTAAATCAATATTCGACATATATAAATAATATTGCTAGATATAAGTAAATTTAACATACATAAAGTTAGTTAATTAAGCTATGGATTTTAAAACTTATCAGAAAAAAGCAAGAGAATCGGCTCAATACCCAAATCTGGGATCTAATAATATTTATCCAACTCTTGGATTAGTTGGAGAAACAGGTGAAGTGGCGGAAAAAGTAAAAAAAGTTTTAAGGGACAAAAATGGTATTTTTGATGAAGAATCAAAGGAGGCTATAAAAAAAGAACTTGGAGACGTATTGTGGTATTTATCAAACCTTTGCACTGAATTTAAATTTAGTTTGGATGAAGTTGCTTTGGTTAATTTAGAGAAATTAAGGCATAGGGTGGAAAAGGGACTTATATCTGGTTCCGGGGATAATCGTTAAAATCATTATGCATAACCTAGACTTGCATATTGAAGATTTGTAATTAAGTTCTGAACAACATTAAGTAAAAGGAACGCTAATAAAGATGAAATATCAAAACCACCTATTGGGGGAATTATACCTCTAAATATATTTAAATAGGGATCTGTTATTGATGTTAAAGCTGAGAGAATGCCATTACTCCAATCAATGCCAGGAAACCAAGTAAGTAAAATTCTGATAATTAATATAAAAGAGTAAATTGACAATGTTTGTCCTATGACGGCGAAAATTTCTGATAACATCTTTTCAAAATATTTCTAATATCTTAACATTTACTTTTTATTGCCGCCTATTTGAGATAAATATTCATTGCTAATTGCAAATGTTTTAAAAAACTTTTCAGATAAAGATATCCAATACGATCTTCCATCTTTTTGTTTACGCCTTACTATAAAATCTTTGTTTAATAACTCTTTTATATGATCATAAGCTCCTGATCCTCTTAAAAGTATAAGGTCTGATTGTAATATCTTTTTTTTGATAGCAATTGTAGCTAGTGTCCTTAATTCTGAAGTTCTTAATTCGGATGGCAATAAATCCTCCAAAAATTCATTAAGTGAAGACTTTAGCTCGAGACAATATGTATTATTTATTTCAATTAAGTCAATAGCTGATTTAGGGCTAGAATATTTAATTTTTAATTCCTCAAGAGCATTATTAATATTTTTGAAATCAGAATTGGTAATTTCAGAGATTTCTTTTTTTGATATAGGCTTACCCTTCAAATACAAGACCGCTTCAATCATAGTTATTAACTCTATGTCAGATGATTGTTTTTTAATAAGGTCAGTTGGATTAATTTTAATTACCAAATTCTCTCTTAATTTACCTTATTTTTAATCTGATGCACCTAAAAATAATTTGTATGTATTGTTGTTAGTTTCATCCCAGTATTTGTATCCGAGAAATTTAATAAATTTGTCCCAATCGTTAATTTCATTTTTATTGATTAAAACTCCAATAACAATTTTTCCGACGTCTGCACCATAATTTCTATAGTGAAAAACACTTATTGTCCAATTTGATTTCATATTTTTTAGGAATTTTATAAGTGCTCCAGGTCGCTCGGGAAATTCAAATCTATATAGTAATTCAACAAAATTTTTACTATTTAATTCTTTTATGTTTTGAGGCAATCTTCCACCAACCATATGCCTAAGATGGTTTTTAGACAATTCATCATCACTTATATCAATAAATGGGTATTTAGAATTTGTAAATACTTTTAAGAGTTTTTGTTTATCTGTTGTTCCATAAACTTGTATGCCTACGAAAATTTGTGCATTTATAGAATTAGACATTCTGTAGCTAAATTCAGTTAGATTTCTATTATCAAGTAACTTACAAAAGTCAATTAAACTTCCAGCTCTTTCAGGTATCTCAACAGCCATCATTACCTCCTTGCACTCTCCTAGTTCAGCTCGTTCTGCAACAAATCTAAGTCTTTCGAAATTCATATTTGCTCCACATGCAATTGCAACCATTTTTTTATTTGTGTAATTGGATTCGTAAATATCTTTTTTCATTCCAGCAATTGATAATGCTCCTGCAGGTTCTAATATCGATCTAGTATCTTCAAAAACATCTTTTATAGCAGCACAGATTTCATCAGTAGATACAGTGATCATTTTGTCAATATACATTTTTCCTATTTCAAATGTATTTTTACCAACTTTTTTAACTGCTACTCCGTCAGCAAACTGACCTATGGAAGATAATTCTATAATTTCTGATGCTTCCAAGGATTTTGCCATAGCATCTGCATCTTCTGGTTCTATTCCTATAATTTTTACTTCAGGCCATATGTTCTTAATATATAAGGATATTCCTGATATCAATCCACCACCGCCAACAGCAATATATATTGCATGTGGCTTTTCTTTCAATTGTTGTTCAAGCTCAATGGCTATTGTTCCTTGTCCTGCTATTACATCTGGATCATCAAAAGGATGAATAAAACATAAATTTTGTTCTTGACTGATCCTTATTGCTTCTCTATAAGTTTCATCATAATTATCACCAAATAGTATAACTTTTGCCTTTAAATTTTTTACTGCGTTTACTTTTACGAGAGGTGTAGTAATGGGCATTAATATTGTTGCTTGGCAATTCAACTTGAGAGCACTAAGTGCTACTCCTTGAGCATGATTACCAGCACTTGATGTAATTACCCCTTTAGCAAGCTGAGATTTATTAAGCTTACTCATTTTGTTATATGCTCCTCTAATTTTGAATGAAAATACATCTTGAAGATCTTCTCTTTTTAAGAAAATCTCATTATTAAGCGTCTTACTTAAATTATGAGCTTTTTCTAGCGGTGTTTTTTTTGCTACTTCATAGACTTCCGCTTGAAGTATTTTTTCTAAATAATCATTCATATATATATTTTTAGCATTAATTATTAATCTAATAAAACATTACATGATCTATTTAAAAAAAAGTACTCATTTTGCACCTTGACGTTTTAGATTATATAGATATTTCTTTTTAACTGATGCTTTTAAGTGAGTTAAGTCATCCAAATCAATTACATGGCTTAACAGTTTCACAATTAGAGGAAATTGCTTGCCAAATTAGAGAAAGACATCTTCAAGTAGTATCTACTAGTGGAGGACATCTTGGTCCTGGTTTAGGTGTGGTTGAGTTAACTTTGGCTTTATATCAAACTCTCGATCTTGATTTTGATAAGGTTGTATGGGATGTTGGACATCAAGGTTATCCTCATAAATTAATAACAGGTCGTTTCAGTCAATTTGATTCTCTTAGACAGCAAAATGGAGTTGCCGGTTATCTTAAAAGAAGTGAGAGTAAATTTGACCATTTTGGTGCGGGTCATGCAAGCACATCTATTTCAGCTGCTTTAGGAATGGCAATAGCAAGAGATAGAAAGGGTGAAAATTATAAATGTGTTGCTGTTATAGGAGATGGAGCATTGACTGGAGGTATGGCTTTAGAAGCTATAAATCATGCAGGTCACCTTCCTAATACTCCTTTAGTTGTAATATTAAACGATAATGATATGTCAATATCACCCCCAGTTGGAGCACTTTCATCTTATTTAAATAAGGTTAGACTAAGTCCCCCATTACAATTTTTATCCGATAGTGTTCAAGAAAGTGTTAAGAATATTCCCTTAATTGGAAAAGATATACCAGAAGAACTAAAAAATATTAAAGGTAGCGTAAGACGATTAGCGGTACCTAAGGTGGGAGCTGTTTTTGAAGAACTTGGATTTACATATATGGGTCCAATTGACGGTCATGATATTGGAAATTTAATTAATACATTTAATGCTGCTCATAGACTTAAAAAACCTGTACTTGTACATGTTGTTACTACTAAAGGTAAAGGCTACCCTTACGCTGAGGCTGATCAAGTTGGGTATCATGCGCAGTCTGCTTTTGATCTCACAACAGGGAAATCTATCCCATCAAATAAACCAAAGCCTGTTAGTTACAGTAAAATTTTTGGTCAGACATTATTAAAAATATGTGAACAAGATAGTAAAGTTATTGGTATTACTGCAGCAATGGCTACTGGTACTGGATTAGATTTATTGCAAAAAAACATTCCAGATCAATATGTTGATGTAGGAATAGCTGAGCAACACGCAGTTACTCTTGCAGCTGGAATGTCTTGTGATGGTCTTAAACCTGTTGTAGCAATCTATAGCACTTTCCTTCAACGCGCCTTCGATCAACTTATTCATGATGTAGGGATACAAAATCTACCTGTATCTTTTGTACTTGATAGGGCAGGAATTGTCGGAGCTGACGGTCCTACTCATCAAGGTCAGTACGATATTAGCTATATGAGATCCATTCCTAATTTTGTTTTAATGGCACCAAAGGATGAGTCTGAATTACAGAGAATGTTAATAACATCTATTAATCATAAAGGACCAACAGCGCTTAGAATTCCAAGAGGTTCTGGATTAGGTGTAGCTGTAATGGATGAGGGATGGGAACCTATAAATATTGGTGAAGCAGAAATATTAGAAGAAGGAAATGACATTTTAATTATTGCTTATGGTTCAATGGTAGCTTCAGCTAGCAAAACATCAAAAATACTAAAAGATATGAACATTAATGCTTGTATTGTAAATGCAAGGTTTGTAAAACCTCTAGATAAAAATCTTATTTTACCTTTATCAAGAAGGATTCAAAAAGTAGTAACAATGGAAGAAGGTACCTTAATAGGTGGATTTGGGTCAGCTATCGTTGAATTATTTAACGATAATGATGTAAATATACCTGTCTTAAGAATAGGTATACCTGATGTTTTAGTTGATCATGCATCACCTGATCAGAGTAAAGAAAAATTAGGACTTATGCCTGATCAGATGGCAGATAAAATTATTGAAAAATTTAAATTAAATAATTAAAAGTTTAATAAATATTTTATAAAACACCACGTGAGGCTAAGCCTAGAATGGCACCAATTCCAAAAATGTGACCTAGACAATTAGCCCCAACAACTGAAGCATGACTTAAACCACCATAGAATTTTGAATTTGGAATTTCAAAACCCTCATTAGGTTTTCTTATTGTTGCTCTTGCAATTGCATAAGCAAAAACATTACATGCAATCATTACAACGGCGCACTTTGGAGACCATTGGAATGTTGCTGGAGCAGAAGCAGATGCAAATAATGTAGTAAGCATAAAAATTCGTTATTTTTATATATTCTCTAATACTTTTACCAAAAAAACACAAAATTGTTAAAGGTCTTAAGAGTTGTTTACTTCTAACTTATTTAACATCCTTATAAATCCAAACAATATAACAAAATCGCTCAATGTTAAGAAAAATTCTGCTGAACCATGCAGGAAATCAACTTCAACAAGTGTTTTATCGTAATGATTTAAAGTAAATATAGATACTATTATAGTAATAAAAACAAATAAAACTGTTAAAGAAAAACCTGTTTTTACAACTATATTCACAGATTTAATTTTATATAAGTAAAACAAAAAAATTGCATATGGGACTATAGATGCAGCGAACAAAGCTGTGTTGTCTATTAAACCTAATTTCTCTATAAATTTTATAAATAAATCATTCATAAGTCTCTGATTTTTTAAAAATAGTGAACGATGCTAGAGCTAATGTTGAATTTCCAATGAATGTAAATATTCCTTGAAGTGTTACTAATCCATATAATGCATCTTGATTATCATAGATATGCCAGGTTATAGCACACATAGCTCCTATTAAGTTTGGGACCATAGCTAAGCTTAAATAATAATATAAATTATATTTTTTATATGTAGATATTTTGTATATGATAAATATGGCAAATATCCATTCAATGACTGATGAGATATGTATTAACCAAGTTCCAAATGATAGTTCGTGCAAAATTTATATTTTTTTCTTTATTACGTTAAGTACTTCCTTAGCATGGTTAATAGGTAAAACACTTATCCATCTATAAGAAATTTTTCCATCTGGAGAAATCAAAAAAGTATTTCTATCTGAGAATGGAGGAATCCAGGAACCATATTTATCACTAATAATTCCTTCAGGATCAGATAATAAAGTGTAGTTTATGGACTTCTCGCTGCAGAAACTTTCATGAGAATCTTGATTATCGGCACTAATGCCAACAATTTCGGCATTATTTTTTGAAAAATCCTTTTTTAATTCAGAAAAACCTTTAGCTTCAAGAGTGCAACCTGCTGTAAAGTCCTTTGGATAAAAATACATAACAAGCCACTTACCTTGAAAATCATTTAATTCCCATATTTTTTTTGATTTTATGTTTTTATTAAAACCTTCTAATTGAAAGTTTGGAGCGATATCACCTACTTCTGGCGCAAAGTCGAAAGCTATTGCCTCATAACAATTAATTAAAAGAATAAATGATATTAATATACTTAAAACTAAATTTCTCATCAAATTTAGAATTTCTTTAAATCAACTCCATTTGATTTAGCAAATTTATCTAATCCAACTTTTTGTATAGATTTTAGTGCTTTGGTACTAATCTTTATATTTACCCATTTTTTCCCTTCTTCCCACCATAGTCTCCTTTTTTGGAGATTAACTTGTTGCAATTTTTTTGTACGAATATGTGAGTGACTTACTGCCATCCCATTATTAGCTTTTGCTCCAGTCAGTTCGCATACTCTTGACATATTTTTTGAGTTATATCTTTAAAAATTCTAACACACGACTCAATTTGTTGAATTAAGCAATTCTGAAATTAAGTCGGCGTTATTATTTTGTAAATTAATAATCTGTTCTTGATCTAATCCACCAACAGATAGTTTAGCCATATCGTAAACATGATTTGCAATTTTAGATGCCAATGGATTTTCTACAGGGTCTTTTTTATCAATAATTATTTTATTGCCTGTAATTTTATTAAGACCAACAATAAGAGGATGTTCCTTGTTAATTAAAAGCACATGATATTCAGGTAAGCCAGGCATCTTTTGTTCCATGTAAGCACCCATATCATTAATTCTTCTCATTTGTTCTGGAAGCAAGATCATCGCTGGTGGTGCATCTTTACTTGAAAGTGACTGAACTTTAACTGTTACTTTTTCGTTGTTTAGTGCTTTTACAATAATATCTCTAAGATTTTCTGTATTTGATTTGCCATCCTTATCTACAATTTCTTTAGAATCTTTATCTTCAAGTTCATTTATTTCTGAATCAACTCTTTGAAACTGATAATCTTCGTTTTTACTTTCTAACCAAGGAAGAAATTGTGCATCAATTAAGGGATCTGATTTAATAACTTCCTTGTTATCAGATAAGCAGATATTTAATGCGCTTGACTGAGCAATCGAATCTGAACAGTAAATTATTTTTTTAGAATCAGTTAAGTTATTTCGTTCTTTGTAATTTGCGAGAGTCGTGAAATATTTATCGTTGGATTTAATAAGAGTTTTATTTTCGATATCTTTAGTGACGTCCTTCTCAGAATTTATTATTGTTTCAAAAATTATACTGTTATTTACTAATTCAGCAAATTTATCATCCTCGATCGCTCCAATTTTAATAAAAGCAGAGATAGAATCCCAAATTTCTGCATAAAATTCTGGAGAATTTTTTATTAAATCCTTGAGTTTATTAGCGATTTTTTTTGAAATAAATGATGATATAGATCTTACTTTTCTATCTGTTTGTAATGCGCTTCTACTAACATTTAAAGGTATATCAGTAGAGTCAATTACTCCTCTTAGAGGTAAAAGGTATTTTGGGACAATCTCTTTTATAGAATCGCTTACGAATACTTGATTACAAAATAGTTTAATCTCTCCCTTCTCCCAATCAGCTCTACCAGACAATTTAGGAAAATACAATATTCCTTGTATGTCATATGGATAATCGGTATTTAGGTGTATCCATAACAGTGGATCCCCCTGAAAAGGATAAAGATATTTATATAATTCAATATAATCTTCATCTTTTAATTCACTAGGTTGTTTTCTCCAAGGTGGATTTTTCTTATTAATTGTTTCACCTTCTAGTAAGACATCTATTGGCATAAAATCACAATATTTTTTTATTAATGATTTAATCCTTTCAGGCTCAATAAACTCTTTTTCTTCGTCAAGTAGGTGAAGTATTACATCTGTACCAATTGTCTCTCTTTCTGACTCCTCTAACGTAAAATTTGGAGATCCATCACAAGACCATTTGAAAGCTTTTGATTCTCCAATTGCTGATTTAGTTAATATATCAACTCTATCTGCAACCATGAAACTTGAATAAAAACCTAATCCAAAATGACCTATAAATTCATCATTATCTTTTTTGTATTTTGTTAGGAATTCTTCTGCGCTAGAGAATGCTACTTGGTTAATGTACTTCTTAATTTCTTCATCATTCATTCCAATTCCATTATCGGAAATTGTTAACGTATTTTTTTCACGGTTAATTGTTATTTTTACTTGAGCCTCCTCATTATTCTCGCAATCTCCTGCCATAGAGGCCATTCTTCTTTTACTAATTGCGTCAACACCATTACTAACAAGTTCTCTTAAAAAGATTTCATGGTCAGAATATACTGCCTTCTTTATAATTGGGAAAATATTTTCGGTATTAATACGAATTTCGCCTTTTTCCATTTAAAAAAAAATCAAACATATTAAATCTTATTTCGTAAAAACTAGTTAATCAAGTTTAATTAGGAGTATTGACCGAACAACATATGAATTTAAATCTTAAATAAATTTTTAGTTGGTTTTATTTAACCCACAAAATCTCACTACAATTATTTTCTTTCATAATTTGATTGGCTTTAGCCAAGTCATCACATGGATTTAAATATAAGACTGCAATATTTCCTTTTTTCTGTTGTATTTTCTGTTCATTCATTCCTTTTTCTAATAAATAAGAATCTTTAAACATTAATAAAATCTTTTTTTTCTCAGTCTTTTCTTCTTTAATTAAATTTCGTAAAATGTCAACTGAAATTGTAAATCCAATCCCATTAAAAATGTTCTCATTAGGACTAAATGATCTTACTAATTCGTCATATCTTCCGCCTTTTGCGATGATGCTTTTATTTTTACCATTATCCCCTATTAGTTGAAAAACTATTCCTTCATATAAATTCAAATGAGGTTGAAAAGTGGGATCAAGTTGTAATTTAACACCATATTTATTTGATATTTTTGATAATGTTTCAAATAAAAAATTTAAGTCATCTAATGTTTTACTAGTACCATATATAGTTTTTAATTTTTTTAATATCGCAAGTGGCTCTCCTCTTGTGAATAAAAGATCTTTAAGAATATATTTATCATCTTCATCTATTCCTAATTTAGTTAAATTATCTTGATCAAAATTAACCAGACTTTTCTTAATTTCTTCAAAATTATTATTCTTATATTTGTTGAGTATCAAGTCCATTATTTTTGTGGTACTGACTAGTAGAAATAAATCACAACCATCCTTCAAATTAATATTGTCGATTGCATCAAACAATATATTAATAACTTCAATTTCTGGGCATTTTGTATCATATCCAATTAATTCAATTCCACTCTGCAGTTTCTCTTGTAACTTAATAGAGTTTTTATTATTTTTTTTATCAAAGACCATTCCATTGGTGAATAATCTTATAGGTCTTTTCTTATTTATTAATCTAGTAGATGACAATTTAACAATTGATGTTGTCATTTCTGGCCTAAGACATAATGAATTATTACTTACTATTCCTACAACCTGATTTTCATCAATAACGCCACGGCCTTTTATGGTCTCTAAAGTATTTATAAATGAGGGTGAAACCTCTTCATATCCCCATAGTTTATAAATACTATTTAAATTATTTATGATATTTGAGTTGTTTTTTACATCGACTAATTTAATTTCCTTTATATCTGTCATTTTAATATTTAACTAATTTTAGGTATAGAGATTTTTTTTAAATGGAGAGACATTATCTAGTTCATTTTTTAATTCATTCTCAAGGCTGGGAGAACAAGCTAAAATTCTTCCTGAACTTAAATTAAATTCGCCTGATGGATAATCAGAAATAATACCACCAGCTTCTTTTACAATAATAGCACCGGCCGCTAGGTCCCATACTTCCAATCCTCTTTCCCAGTATCCATCTACCTTACCTGCAGCAACAAATGCTAGATCAACTGCTGCTGCTCCTCCTCTTCTAACACCTCTAGTTTTATGTGTTAAATAACAAAATTCAGCATAATTATTATCCTCTGTCTCAAATCTGTCATAAGAGAAACCAGTTACAAGTAGACTTTCAGAAAGATTAGAGGGATTCGATACTTTAATTTCACTATCATTGCAGTATGAGCCTAAACCTGTACAGGCTGAATATAGTTCATTTAAATAAGGCACTGATATAGCGCCTATAATTGGTTTATTTTTATATACAAGACCAATAGAAGTCCCAAAAAAAGGATATCCATGGGAATAATTTGTTGTACCATCTAAAGGATCTATACACCACGTTAAATTCGATGATTTAGTTAATTTACCTGATTCCTCTGCATTTATAGATATGTTTGGTGTCTCTTCTAATAAATATTCTTTTATTTTATTTTCAACTTCCAAATCTACATTGGTAACTAGATCACCCTTCCTACCCTTTGATGATATTTTCTGAATTTTATTATAATTAACCTTTATAATTTCATTGCCAATTTGTGCTGATTTCTTAGCTATTTCATACAAATTGGATAAGTTTACTTGATTTGCATGATCCTCTATTTCGCTTAATTCAAACATGATCGTTAATCTTCCTCAAATTCCCAAGGTGGCGCAACTCTTGTTTTTCCCCTCCCAAAATATTGTCCAAATTGTAAATCGTAAACTTCATCTTCATATGTAGTTTCTACCTCAAGATCTGAAGTTGCTTTAGCGACACAAAGAAGTGCATAGCCTTTGTCTTTTAAAGCCTGAGATACACCCATGGCTTCAGGTTGTTCTAAGGTACCAGATTTAATTTTAACTGCACAACTTGTACAGCAACCATTTCTACACGAAAATGCAAGTTTGAAACCTTTCTTTTCAAATTCCTTAAGTATGTAATCATCACTATTAACCTGCTCTTGGTAGACCTTTCCAGTTTCCTTATTTTTAATCGTGACTGTAAAAGTCTTTTTCAAATAAGTTTCCTCTAAAATGTGATGATAAAAGGTTAAAATAGAATCCTGAGGAGAGGTGGCCGAGTGGTTGAAGGCGCAGCACTGGAAATGCTGTATAGGGGCAACTTTATCGAGGGTTCGAATCCCTCTCTCTCCGTAAATTTTTTATATTTATCCTTAATATTAACAAAAAAGGTGTATTTCATCTTTACTAAAAAGAAAATAAATTTTTTAAATTTTTTTTAGATAAATTTAAATTTAATCTAATATTTTTTACTATTATTTATATATATTCACTAAAAAAAATTGATTAAATCATTACTTGAAGATAAGTTTTAGATAACCATTAAAAAACATGGGCCAAATAGTTGGAATTGATTTAGGTACTACAAACTCCGTTGTTGGTGTAATAGAAGCTGGACGCCCAATTGTTATTGCAAATTCAGAGGGAACAAGGACTACACCTTCTATTGTTGGCTTTACTAAAGATTCAGAAATAGTAATAGGAGATCAAGCTAGAAGACAATTAGTTTTAAATCCAAAAAATACTTTTTATAATCTGAAGAGGTTTATTGGTAGAGAATGGGATGAGCTTGATGAAATAAGTATTTCAGTTCCCTATAATGTCAAATCAAATGAATCTGGCAGCGTCAGAATTCTAAGTCCAAATACTGGGCGAGAGTATGCTTCAGAGGAATTAATTAGTTCTTTAATTCGCAAACTAATTAACGATGCAGAAACATACTTGGGAGACACGATTGATTCAGCTGTTATTACAGTTCCTGCATACTTTAATGAGTCTCAAAGACAAGCTACTAAGGATTCAGCATTATTAGCTGGAATTAAAGTTGATAGAATTTTAAACGAACCAACAGCAGCAGCATTAGCATATGGCTTTGAAAAAAGCTCTTCAAATAATGTATTGGTTTTTGATCTTGGTGGTGGCACCTTCGATGTTTCTCTATTGAAAATCTCTAATGGTGTTTTTGATGTCAAAGCGACATGTGGAGATACTCAACTCGGCGGTAATAATTTTGATTCGAAGATTGTAGATTGGCTAGCGGAAAGATTTCTTGCTGAACATAAGATAGATTTAAGGCGAGATAGGCAAGCGCTTCAAAGATTAACTGAAGCTGCAGAAAAAGCAAAATGTGAATTGTCAGGTTTACAAAAAACAAAAATATCTTTACCTTTTATAACTACTAACGATGATGGTCCTTTGCATATAGAAGAAGATATTAATAGGAAATTATTTGAATCATTATGTCAAGATCTGCTAGATAGATTATTAGAACCTGTACAAATAGCATTGGATGACTCTGGATGGGAACCTGATGAGATAGACGAGGTAGTTCTCGTTGGTGGCAGTACGAGGATTCCAATGGTACAACAATTGGTAAAAACACTTGTGCCAAATGAACCTTGTCAGTCAGTAAATCCTGATGAAGTAGTTGCTATTGGCGCTGCAATTCAATCAGGAATTATAAGTGGAGATTTACGAGATTTATTACTAAATGACGTAACACCATTATCTTTAGGATTAGAGACTATTGGTGGGCTTATGAAAGTTCTTATTCCTAGAAATACACCAATACCCGTTAGGCAATCAGATGTCTTTAGTACCTCAGAGTCTAATCAATCATCAGTGGTAGTACAAGTAAGACAAGGCGAGAGGCCTTTAGCAGCAGAAAATAAATCACTCGGAAAATTTAGATTGTCAGGAATACCTCCTGCACCTCGTGGAATACCACAAGTTCAAGTTGCATTTGATATTGATGCAAATGGTTTATTAGAAGTTAGTGCTACAGATAAAACTACAGGAAGAAAGCAGACTGTAAGTATATCTGGAGGTTCTAATTTAAATGAGCAAGAAATAAACTCAATTATTTCTGAGGCAAAATCTAAAGCGAATGAAGATAGAAAGAAAAGATCTGTAATTGATAGAAAAAATAATGCGCTCACTTTAATAGCTCAAGCTGAGAGAAGATTAAGAGATGCATCATTAGAATTTGGTCCATACGGAGCAGAGCGTCAACAAAGAGCAGTAGAATTAGCTATTCAGGATGTTGAAGAATTTATAGATGATGACGATCCTCAGGAATTAGAGTTATCTGTTAGTGCATTGCAAGAAGCACTCTTTGGTTTGAATAGAAGATTTGCAGCAGAGAAAAAAAATGATAATAACCCATTTCAAGGAATTAAAAATACATTTGGATCATTAAAAGATGAATTATTTTCTGATGATTACTGGGATGAAGACCCATGGGATAATGAAATGAATAGTAATTATAGAAATTCGAGTTATCGTAACTCTAGGGACGATGATCCATGGGACAATGACTACTTCCTCTAAAAAAGACTATTTGTCAATTTTAGGTTTATCTAACAAATTTGACGATAAAGAACTTAAGAAGGCTTTTCGGAGAGAAGCTAGAAAATGGCATCCAGATTTAAATAAAAATGATTTAAATGCCGAGGATAGATTTAAATTAATTAATGAAGCTTATGAATTTCTAAGAGATGACCAAAATAGAGAAAATTTAGATGATAATGATATTAATAATGATTCAAATATAAATTTCTCTACTGGATTTCCAAATTTTAAAGATTATCTTAATTCATTATTCGGGTATGAATATGAATCAACATTTTATAACAATGATGAAAAATATAAAGATAATTACGAAGATAATTTTGAAAATAATATAAATGATAATTACGAATATCCAACAAGATCACCAGAAGAACCTCCTCCAGTAAAACTTCATCAGGATATTGAAACTATTATTGAATTAACTCCTGAAGAAGCATTAAGTGGTGCTTCAATTTTAATAGAATTAGAAGATCAAACAATTGTAGAGGTTGATACGCCACCATTTGCAGGAGATGGATGGAGATTAAGGCTTGAAAATATAGCAAGAGGGGGAAAGGATCACTATTTACAATTAAAAGTTCAAACTGACACTGGACTAAGAATTGATGGTTTACGAGTTTTGTATAAATTAGAATTATTCCCTCATGATGCTCTTCTTGGATGTGCTGTTGAAGTCCCAACTCTTGATGGAAATGTAACTCTTCAAGTCCCACCAAAATCATCTACAGGAAGAATGCTTAGATTAAAAGGAAGAGGTTTAGCTTCTGGAGATAAGATTGGGGATCAATATGTAGAAATACTGGTTGTAATTCCAGCGGATATTAATGATGAAGAAATTGCTTTATATACAAGGTTACAAGAATTATCACTATCTGATACCTAAATCAAATAAAATAAAAATAAAAGCTATGAACATATTTGTCTTACTTTATAACTCAGGTACAGATAAGGAAGGGATTCACTCAATCGAACTAAAAGGGAGAACTATTGTACTTATGTTCGAGAATAAAGATGATGCAACAAGATATTGTGGACTTTTAGAGGCTCAAGATTTTCCAATGCCTACAGTTGAATGTATTAATATCGATGACATTCGAAATTTCTGCAAAAAATTAGATTATGAATGTAAGCTTGTAGAAAAAAATTTCGTCCCAAAAACTCCTGAAGATAGGCTTTTGATATCTCCTCCACAAAAAAATCTTGAAATTGATGATTGGAATAAAGCTGACGAAAAATTAAGCAATACTGATTTAAATTCCATTAAGAAAAACCTTGAAAAGCTACTATAAGGTTTAAAGTAATAAATATTAAAAAAAAACAAAATGAAAAGTGCTTTATTTGAAACAGAAGTTGGAAATATTAATATTGATTTTTTCTCAGACGATGCGCCTAATACCGTTAACAATTTCACCAAGTTGATAAGTGAAGGATTTTACGATGGTCTAGCATTTCACAGAGTTATTCCTGGATTTATGGCTCAGGGTGGTTGTCCAAATACACGTGATGGAGCATCTGGTATGCCTGGAACTGGTGGTCCTGGATATAATATTAAGTGTGAAATCAATTCAAATAAACATCTAAAAGGGTCACTTTCAATGGCTCATGCAGGAAAGGATACAGGGGGTAGTCAATTTTTTATAGTTTATGAACCACAACCTCATCTAGATGGAGTACATACTGTTTTTGGAAAGACAGATGATATGGACGTCGTGCTAAAGCTTAAAAACGGTTCAAAAATATTTAAAGCAACTTTAAAATAATAATTTTAGTCTTCAAAAACAATACTAAATGTCTCTTTATCTAGATTAAATTTTCTTGTTGATGAATATAAAATTTCATTATTGAGAGTAAATTTCGTATTTATAAGTTTGATACTACTTTTTGGATGTAATGCCTGTTCAATATTTCTAGAAACAATAATTCCAATCTTTGTACTTTCATCGTATTTGTATAAAAACTGAATAAATAATTCTATATTTTTTATTTCTTCATCAGTAATGTTTGAATTAGTTCTATTACGGTCATGTAATATTCGCCATACTAATTTTGGTCGATTCCAAAAAGCCAATAATCTTGGTGTACTTTCCAGTTTAATATTAATGTTTTGATCATTACAAAAATTTATTACATTATTTCTTATTGGAACTAGATCTATGGATTTATAATTTCCATCAAGAAAAATAGATATAAATGGATCGATATTCCTGTAATTAGAATTATCTTCGTCAATCATATGGCCAAGCTTTGTTTTCTTAACACTCAAATATTCAGCATTATTATCATTAGGACAAATAACTAATGGAACTCTCTCAATAACTTCTATTCCATAACCGCCTAATCCAGCAATCTTTCTAGGATTATTTGTTAGTAATTTTAATTTTTTTATACCAAGATCTGTTAATATTTGCGCTCCAACTCCATAATTTCTAAGATCTGCAGGAAAGCCTAATTTTTCATTAGCTTCAACTGTGTCTAATCCTCCATCCTGTAAGCTGTAAGCTTTTAGTTTATTTATAAGACCAATACCTCTGCCTTCTTGTCTTAAGTAAACAACAACACCCTCTTCTTCCTTTTCTATCCTTGATAAAGCAGCCTCTAATTGAGGTCTGCAATCACAACGTAATGAACCAAAAGCATCACCAGTTAAGCATTCTGAATGCATTCTCACTAATACAGGTTCGCTTAATTTTGATGATTTTTGTTTAACTAATGCAACGTGTTCTGAACCATCAAGTTCATTAATGTATCCATAGGCTTTGAAATTACCAAAAATACTTGGAAGAACCGCATCGGATTTTCTAAAAACAAATCTCTCAGTTTGAAATCGATAGCTTATTAAATCAGCTATAGATATTAATTTCATTCCCCACTGTTTAGCATACTCCTTAAGTTGTGGAAGACGTGACATGGATCCGTCGGGATTCTGTATTTCACAAATCACTCCAGCGGGATAAAGGCCTGACATTGCTGCAATATCAACTGCTGCTTCGGTATGACCTGCCCTTTTTAGAACTCCTCCTTTTTTAGCTCTTAATGGAAAAATATGACCTGGCCTCCTTAAATCTTCAGGTTTTGTATTTGGGTTAATAGCAACTTGAATAGTCTTAGCCCTGTCTTCGGCAGAAATTCCTGTAGAAACGTTATTTTCAGGTCCGGCATCAATAGATATAGTAAAAGCTGTTTGATTTTCATCTGTATTTCTGTCTACCATTAATGGTAAATCTAAAGAGTCAAGTTTTTCACCTTGCATGGCCAGGCATATAAGACCACGTCCCTCAGTAGCCATAAAATTAATTTGCTGAGGAGTAGCAAACTGAGCCGCACAAATTAAATCTCCTTCATTTTCTCTTCTTTCATCATCTACTACAATTATGCATTCACCATTCCTTATCGCTGCTAACGCATCACTGATAGGATCAAATTCAATTTTAAAAGACTCATTTATATCCAAAATTGTTCCATTATTTGATTTGGGACTTGTTTCTTTCATTATTCCTATCAATATAGAAAAATAGTGTTTAAATTACCTTTAATTCAACACTTTATAATCCTATCTCAAAGTATGCCAATTCAAGAAAATGAATGTTGCAATAGTAGGTGCTACTGGTTACGGCGGTATTCAAGCAGTAAATCATTTAAGGAAAAATAAAAACTACAAACTTTCTTATTTAGGAGGTAAAAAAACTTCTGGATCAAAGTGGAATGATAATTTCCCTTTTATTTATCTAGATAATGATCCTTATATAGAAGAAATATCAGTAGATAATATTTCTAATAATGCAGATGTTGCTTTACTTTGTTTACCTAATGGCCTATCTTCAACATTGACAAGGAAATTATTAGATAGAGGGGTTAAAGTTATTGATTTATCTGCTGATTACAGATATAAGTCCTTAGATGAATGGAAAAAAGTATATTCTAAAGAAGCTGCTACTTATAAAAGGGATGATGATGATTTATGTAAAGAAGCAGTCTATGGTCTTCCAGAAATAAATAAAGAAGCCATTTCAAAAGGAAGATTAATTGCATGTCCTGGATGTTATCCAACATCTGCTCTTATTCCACTAGCTCCTTATATCTCGCAAGGAATCATTGAAAATGAAGGTATAGTAATTGATTCCAAAAGTGGAACCTCTGGAGGTGGTCGAGAACCAAATCAAAAGCTACTCTTATCAGAATGTGGAGAAGGCCTATCAGCATATGGATTAATAAACCATAGACATACCTCAGAGATCGAGCAAGTAGCATCTTTAATTTCTGGGAATAAAATTGAACTACTTTTTACTCCTCATTTGGTTCCAATTTCAAGGGGTATGCATTCGACTATCTATGGGACATTAAGAGATCCAGGATTAACTTCTGATGATTGCAGAATTCTTTTGGATAATTACTATAGAAATTTCAAAAATATTAAAGTCTTACCTGTAGATACTTTCCCATCAACAAAATGGGTTAAAAACACAAACCAAATTTTCCTTTCTGTTAAAGTTGATATTCGAAATGGAAGGATTATTATTTTATCTGTAATTGATAATTTGTTAAAAGGTCAAACTGGGCAAGCAATTCAAAATTTAAATATTATGAGTGGATTTTCAATGGATGATGGTCTTGAGTTAACTAATAATTTTCCATAAAATTACTTCTTATCAAAAACCCTGCATGAGAGATTGAGTGAGGTAAAATTTTATGCTCAAGCATATGTATTCTTTTGGTTAGTGAATCAATATCATCCTCATCTCTAATTGACAATGCAGCTTGCATAATCAAAGAACCACTATCTACCTCCTCATCAACAAAATGTACTGAACAACCTGTTATTTTTGAACCATTTAATAAAGAGTCCTTTATCGCAGAGCCACCTTTGTATGCAGGAAGTAATGATGGGTGAATATTAATAATTTTATTCTTAAATTTATTAATAAAGAAGGGAGTGACAATTTTCATCCAGCCTGCCATTACAACAAGTTCAACATCGTAATTAATCAAAGTATCTATAATTGCTAATTCAAAGAGCTTTTTTTGAAGAAAATCTTTATCTCTTATTATTTTGTGTGGTATTTTTACATTTTCAGCTCTTTTTATACAACCTGCATCATCTTTGTTAGTTATGAGTACTTTAATATCAATATCTAATTCTCCTTTTTCTGAGAGATTAATTAATTCCTGAAAGTTTGTTCCATTACCAGAAGCAAGTACACCTATTTTTAATTTTGGTGAAAATCTTCTAAATGCAGATATTTCTGGCGAAATTATGTAATTAAATGATTTATCCAAATTTTTTTATTTTATCCAATGATAAATTCATATGAAATAAAAAAAAACATCTATTTTAATTGTTTATATTCAAAAACATTTTTATTTGAAAATAAAAATTTATACAATTTTAAATTATTCAAATCTATGTCCTATTAGTATAGATATAATTAAGAAATAAACATAAGAAACAAATATATAAAATGAATGGAGATTTAAACTCTTGGGATAAATTTTGTAATTATCTTTGGTTTGATAAAAAATTAAAAATTTGGTTAGACATAAGCAAAATTAATTTCACAAATAAAGATATAAAAACTTTAGAAAAGAAATTTGTAGATGTTTTTTCATCAATAAAGGAATTAGAAAATGGTGCAATCTCAAATATTGATGAAAATAGACAAGTGGGACATTATTGGCTAAGAAATCCATCAATTTCTCCATCTTTCAAAATAGAAGAAGAGATTAGTGCAGATATTAATGAAATTTCTGAATTTGGAGAACAAATTTTAAATGGTACTATTAAGAATAAGAATAATCAGAACTATACTGATGTTCTATGGATAGGAATTGGTGGAAGTGGATTAGGCCCATTACTTATTACAGAATCACTTAAGAAATGCTCCATAGGATTAAATTTTTCTTATATAGATAATGTTGACCCTTTTTTAATTAGCGAAAAGTTAGAAGAATTATCTGAAAAATTATCCACAACATTATTTGTAGTAGTAAGCAAATCAGGTGGTACACCTGAACCTAGAATTGCTTTTGAAATTATTAAAAGTCATCTCGAAAACAATTCTCATGAATGGAATTCTAATGCTATAGCTATAACTATGAAAGATAGTAAGTTATTTAAAAAAGCTACTTCTGAAAATTGGTTAAAAATATTTAATTTACAAGATTGGGTTGGAGGAAGAACTAGTATTACAAGCTCTGTGGGATTACTTCCATTAGCTCTTATTAATGAAAATATATTTGAATTTATTAGGGGTGCATCATTAATGGATGAGGCCACACGTACAAGTAATTTTAAACATAATCCTGCAGCATTATTATCATCTGCATGGTATTTAACTGGGGACGGAGTTGGAAAAAGAGATATGGTCGTTTTACCTTATAGAGATAGGTTACAAGTATTTAGTAAATATCTTCAGCAATTAGTAATGGAATCATTAGGTAAAAAATTTAATAGGAATGGTGAAGTAGTTAATCAAGGTATTTCAGTTTATGGTAATAAAGGATCTACAGATCAACATGCTTATGTTCAACAGTTGAGAGATGGTCTTGATAACTTCTTTTGTATATTTATTGAATTATTAGATTCTCCATCAACTAATATTTTTGATAACAAAGAAAATCCTAAAGAATATCTTTCTGGTTTTTTACAAGGAACCAGATCCGCACTTGCTAGTGAAAATAGACAAAGCATAACCATTACATTAGAAAAGTTAAATTGTTTTTCCCTAGGTGCCTTAATAGCTTTATTTGAAAGAGCTGTATCTTTCTACGCTGAATTAGTAAATATAAATGCATATGATCAACCTGGAGTTGAAGCTGGAAAGAAAGCAGCAGCAGATATTATTGAGTATCAACAAAAAGTAAGAAATTTATTAGACCAAGGAGGAGAATATTCCATTAATGACATAACATCATTATTTGATCATTCAGTAAATGAACCTATATTTTTCATACTTCGTGAAATGTGTTTCGGTAATGATGATTTTTTAGTTAAGGGCGATTGGTCAAATCCAAACTCATTAGTTATTCAAAAAACAAATACTTAAACAACAATATTTATAATTTTACCTTTAACAATAATTATCTTTCTTATTTCCTTATCTTGAGTCCATTTTAATATGTTAGGTCTTTTAAGAGTCAATTCCTTAATTTGATCCTCATCCATTTCATTATTAATATTTATTTTGTCTCTAAGTTTTCCATTAACTTGTATTACTAGTTCATATGAATCTTCTTTTAGTGCTTCTGCGTTAAATGAAGGCCAGTGTTCTAAATGAACAGAATTTTTAAATCCTATAAGATGCCATATTTCTTCCGCAATATGAGGTGCAAAAGGAGCTAACAAAATACAAAATGTTTTTAAAGAATCTTTTTTTAAATTATTGTTTACTTCATTAATAGAATTTGATAATGAATTATAAAACTTCATTAGTTCTGAAATCGCAGTATTAAATTGGTTATTTAATATGTCATTAGAAATCTCTTTTATAGCAATGTTCATTGACTTTATTAAAGTTTTTTCTTTATCTGGATATGACTTACTTTTACTATTTAAATCTTTTGCACAATTTATATAAAGCTTCCAAATCCTGCTTAAAAATCTAAATTGTCCTTCAACATCAGTATCTCCCCATTCCAAATCTTTTTCTGGTGGTGCTTTAAATAATATAAACATTCTTGCTGTATCTGCTCCATATTTTTTAATTACTGATTCAGGGTCTATTCCATTGTATTTTGACTTGGACATCTTTTCGAAAAGAACCTCGAGTTTAGAATTGTCAATTGGATCTGTAGGATTTGATAAGTCAGTTATATCTGCAGGAGAAACATATTTACCGGTTTTGTTATTTTTATAAGCTGCGGCCTGAACCATTCCTTGCGTTAATAGATTTTTAAATGGTTCATCAATTTCAAATAGTTTATTATCTCGCAAAGCCTTAGTAAAAAATCTGGCATATAACAAATGTAATATAGCGTGCTCAACACCTCCTACATATTGATCTACAGGCAGCCAATTATTTATTTCATTCTTTTCAAATGGCTTTATTGAACATTTTGACGATGGATATCTTAAAAAATACCAAGATGAACACATGAAAGTATCCATCGTATCAGTTTCTTTTGTTGCAGGTTTTCCACATTTTGGACATGTTGTATTGATCCAAATATTATTATCACCTAAAGCATTAATCTTATTAGCTAAAATATCTATATCTTTTGGCAATGAAACAGGTAATTCTGATTGGTTTAAAGGAACAGAGCCACAGACCTTACAATTAACTATTGGTATGGGACATCCCCAATATCTTTGTCTAGATATTAACCAATCTCTTAGACGATATTGAATCTTATTTTTAGCCCATCCATTATTTTCTCCCTCTGTTGAAATTTTTAATTTAGCAATGGTATTTTCTATCCCATCATATTGATTTGAATTAATAAGATATCCATTTTCTACATAAGCATTATCAAGCTTGCTAGTTGATTCACCTTTTTCTTTAATTATTACCTGTTTAATATCAATATTGTTTTTCTTAGCAAATTCAAAATCCCTAATATCATGAGCAGGTACACCCATGACAGCGCCTGTACCGTATTCATCAAGAACATAACTTGCCACCCAAATAGGTATAGGTTCATGATTTACTGGATTTATAGCTATTAAACTAGTTTTTATTCCAATTTTATCAAGTTCATTATTTTTATTTATTTTCAAATATTGTTTTAGTTTTTCTATATCTCGTAAAGTTGACTGATCAGAAATATTATTAATTAATGAATGATTAACTGAAATAGCCAAATAGGTAACTCCAAATAAAGTATCTGGTCTTGTTGTGAATACAGTAATTTTCTCTTTTGGATTGTTAGTAATACTGAAATTAATATTTGTACCAATTGACTTTCCAATCCAATTATCTTGCATTATTTTTACTCTCTCTGGCCAATTATCTAATTTTTCTAAATCCTTTAATAACTCCTCTGCATAATTAGTAATCCTTAAAAACCATTGCTTTAATAATTTCTTTTCAACTATCGCTCCAGATCTCCAAGATTTACCCTCTGAGTCAACTTGTTCATTAGCTAAGACTGTATTATCTATAGGATCCCAATTAACTTCAGATTTCTTTTGATATACAAGACCTGCCTTGTATAACTCTAAAAATAGATATTGTGTCCAAATATAATAATTTTCATCACAGGTTGCAAATTCTCTATCCCAATCAACAGATAGTCCCAAAAGCTTAAGTTGTGACTTCATATGAGAAATATTTTTTTTAGTCCAGACACTTGGACTAATTCCTCTCTCAATCGCAGCATTCTCTGCAGGCAAACCAAATGCATCCCAACCCATTGGATGCAAAACAGATTTTCCCTTAAATCTTTGAAATCGAGCTATTAAATCTGTAATTACATAATTCCTAACATGTCCCATATGAAGATTGCCTGATGGGTATGGGAACATTGATAAGGCATAAAATTTTTGACTGTTTTCAGTTAATTCATCGGTTTTATATAAATTTTTTTCTGTCCATGTTGACTGCCATTTTTTTTCTATTTCAGCAGGATTATATAAATTTGTATCAGATTCATATTGTTTATCAGGAGGATTCACTTAATTCTTAATTATTAGATTTTTATTTTAATATTCATTCTATAAAATAGAAATAGATTGTTAAAAGGAATATTTTATAATTAAAATCTAAAATATATTATCTACAAATGAAAAATATAACTTTTGCAAAATATCAAGGAAACGGTAATGATTTTGTAGTAATTGATTCTAGAGGTAATGATTTTTATAAAAACTATATGACAAATAGATTTTTTGATATAAAAAAAATTTGTAACAGGAATTTTGGTATTGGAGCAGATGGTGTAATTTTTATAGAAGAACCTAATGAAGATAATTATGCAAAAATGATAATCTTTAATTCTGATGGTTCTGAGGCACAAATGTGTGGAAACGGAATTAGGTGTTTAGTTGAGTATCTTCATGAAAATGATTCAATTAAGAATAAAAATATTGAATATAAAATTGAAACAAAAGCAGGTTTAAAAATTGCAAATTATATAAATGACGAAATTACAGTAAAAATGGGAGTTCCAATATTAGATAGTCAAAATATTCCAACAAAAATTGAAAAAAAAATCAATTCGGTTCCTTCACATGATTTCATTGAAAAAAATTTTAATACTAAAGGTTATGCAGTAGGGATGGGAAACCCTCATTTAATATTCTTTGTACAAGACTTAGGTTCAATTTCCCTTTCTAGACTTGGTCCTATATTTGAAAAAAATGAATTATTTCCAGAAAAAACTAATGTTCATTTTTGTCAAATTCTAAATAGAGATAATATCGAAGTAAAAGTCTGGGAAAGAGGAGCAGGCGCAACCCTTGCCTGTGGAACAGGAGCTTGTGCTATACATGTAGCAGCCTACAAATTAGGCCTTTGTAATGCAGAAACCATAGTAACTTTACCAGGAGGTAATCTTAAGATTAATTGGTCGAGTGACGATTGTGAAGTCATGATGACAGGAAATGCTAAAAAGGTTTTCTCAGGATCAATTTTACTAAAATAATGGAAAATAATTTTATCTATTTTGATTATGCATCTACAACTCCATTATCTGACAATGTTTTAAATATAATAAATTCCACTTATAGGAATTATTGGCATAATCCATCATCTACATATGAGCTAGGGATAAAATGCTCTATGTATCTTGAAAAAATTAGATCTAAAATTGCTTATTTATTTGATGCAGAACCAGAGGATATAATTTTTACATCTGGTTCTTCGGAATCGACAAATATTGTATTTAGTAATATTTATGACACCTTTAAGAAAGGTCGAGTTGTTATTTCAAATATTGAACATCAGGCAACAAATATATGTGCTAATAAACTAAGAAAACATAGTTGGGATATATGTAAATGGTCCGTCAATAATGATGGAATTTTAAATATTTCTAATATTGATAAAACATTAACTAATGAAACTAAGCTTGTATCAATTATTTGGGGTCAAAGTGAAATAGGGACAATACAACCTGTTCAATTTATAGGTTCAAAATGTGAAGAATTAAATATAATGTTTCATTTGGATGGAACTCAAATATTAAGTAATGGAATATTCAGTTGGAATGATCTTAAATGTGACTTTTTAAGTTTATCTGCTCATAAATTTGGAGGTCCAAAAGGTATCGGAATTCTTTTTACAAAGGAAAAGTCTAGACTAATTTTAAAAAATAAAGATATATCACTTACTCAGGAATATTCAATTAGACAAGGTACACAAGCTTTACCATTAATAGCTGGAATGCATGAATCATTAAAGAATATTAGTGGAAAAATCAAATTATTTGATTATAAAACTGAATTTCCTTCAAATAATATTAAAAAACTAAAAAATTATTTTTTTCAAAAAATTAAGGATAATAATCACATAAAGATTACTGGAAGTATAAACCATAGGCTTCCCAATCATATTTCATTTCTAGTATTAAATAAACGATTTGAACCTATAAGGGCCTATAAGATTGTTAATTTTATGTCAGAAAATAATGTAGCAATAAGTAGTGGGAGTGCATGTTCAAGCTCATCTGGCAAACCAAGTTCAACACTTCAAAATATCGGTTTTAAAGATGAAGAACTATATTCAAATATTCGTGTTACTTTAGGTTCAATAAATAATAAGTCAGAAATAAATAAATTTTTAGAACTTATTCAAAAATGCATTGACAAATTTTAATGAAAACCAATTACAAACTACCTAAAGATTTAAACGAATCTCTTAAAAATATGGAGGATGCAATTATTCCAACTTTATCAGATTCAAATAAAAGATTTACTATAGAATTTAATTTTGAAGGGTTGAAATTTAACAGAATTGGAATAAATATTTACAAGATATTAGCTAAAAATAATAATGTATTCATAACCTTTGCTGATCAAGGTGCGGTTGCTTTGGCTCAAAGAGACTATCCAGATATCAAAGATAAAATCTTTACTTTTAAATCATTTAATGAATCAAATAATATAAATAATATTGATACTGCAATGATATCTATGCTTCCTCAGCCTTATGATTTCGATTTGTTTGAACCTATGTCTGATAATTATCAAGGAACTCATTATTCATTAAATCCAAAATTTGAAGATGCAAATATTGGTATAGGAAATGTTATTAGAAAGAGACGTAAAAACTTTGTTAAAACTTGGAAAAATATTTATTTTCTTCAGCCTTTAAATAAAGCAGCTCTTATGCATATTTATCCAAATAACTGGCTACTATTCAAAGAAGAAAACAAAAAATATTTTTTCAAAAAAGAATTTGAAATTAAACCCGACAATGAATCTATTTATATAAATTTATAGATTGAAAGTGATAAAAAAAATTTATTTATTTTTCCTAATAGTTCTTTTATTAGTAACATGCCCTTTATTAATAAGATATTTACTAATAAATCAAAAAATTAGTATTTTAAATAGTATCTATTTTAATTTCCCTTTAATAATTACTAAAAATAAAACATGTCCTAACTATGATGAATTATTGAATAGAACTCTTGATAATTCATTTAGCGTATCAATTATAAATAATAAAGGGACAATAATTAGTTCCTATAATGATGAAGTTCCAAGGATGCCAGCATCAAATCAAAAATTATTCTCATCAGCCTATGTTTTAAGTAAATATAAAATTTACAATAATTTAAAAACTTCTTTATTAAAAGAAAATAAAAACAATTATTATTTGCTTGGTGAAGGTGATCCAGATCTGAATTATCAACATATAATCGAACTAATTTCTAATGTTAAAGAAAATAAAATTATTAACTTAAATATTGTAGAAATTGATTCAAAATTATATTGGCCTAAAGGTTGGACAAATACTGATAAACTTTACGAATATGGATCTCCAATTACATCTCTGGCAATAGAAAGTAATCACAATAAATATGAAGATATTTATTTTTTAAAAAATTTTATTAAAAACTATTTACAAAATAAGTTTATAAATTCAACTATAAATATTAATTTTCTTGATTCAGAAAAAAGATTTTATTTAAAAGATATTAATGAGATATATAAAATATATTCTACTCCAATTCTTTCATTATTAACATTAATAAACTCTGAAAGCCATAATTTTACTGCAGAATCTCTCTTCAAAAATGCCTCAAATACATGGAACGATAATGACTATATTATATTAAATAATTGGTTAGAAAATAAAGGTCTACCAGTATCAAATTCATACTTTGCAGATGCTAGTGGATTGTCTAGAAAAAATAAACTTACAACAAAGTTAGTTGTATTATTTTTAGATAAAATGAGATATTCTAATGATTTTAAGGCTTATCAATCTACACTTTCAATTATGGGAGTAAGAGGAACATTAGCTAAACGATTTGTAAATAGTGAATTATCTGGAAAGTTTTTTGGAAAAACTGGTACGCTTTCAAATGTCTTTTCATTATCTGGCTTTTTATATAAAAATGATGAGCCATTAATTATTAGCATTATCCAAAACTCTAATAATATTGATAAAGAAAAAGCTTTTAAATTATTACATGATGTTTATTACATGAAATCATGTAAATAAAAATTATTTAAAATATTCTTTTAAATCCCTTTCAACAGAGGGGGGTACCATGTGATTAATTTCACCACCAAATTTTGCTACTTCTTTTACTAAAGAGCTACTAAGAAAACTAAAATTTGTATTTGTTGATAAAAATATAGTTTCAATTTCATTATTTAGAGATTTATTTGTATGTGCAATCTGAAGTTCATACTCAAAATCACTCATTGCTCTTAGGCCTCTTAAAATAAGATTAGCCTTTAAATCCTTTGCACAATCGACTGTGAGGCCTGAGTAAGAAATAACTTCAACATTGGGTAAATGACAAAGAGAATTTTTTATTTGTAATATTCTTTTTTGAAGATTAAATGTTGGCGTTTTAGTGGAATTTTCTAGAACAGCAACAACTAGATTGCCAAATAATTTTTCAGCCCTTTCTATTAAATCAATATGCCCGTTTGTTAGTGGATCAAATGTACCTGGATAAAGAATTTTCATGAATTTTCTATAAACGAATAAGAAATTTAGTTAAAATAAGTTTATTAGATAAATCAATTATGACATTAAATCTAGAAGCAAAAAAAATCTTATTAAGAAAAATACCTCACGGTTTATTTATTTGTGGAGTTAGAGACGAGGATACAAATGAAGTAAATGGATTTACTGCTAGTTGGGTGACTCAAGGTTCCTTTAACCCCCCATTAGTCGTAATGGCTGTTAGAGCAGAGGGTTCTAGTCATGAAATAATAAAATCCACAAATAAGTTCTCATTAAATGTGCTCAAGAGCGATCAAAAGGATCTAGCAGCTGTTTTCTTTAAACCCCAAAAGGCATTAGGAGGTAGATTTGAATCTGTAGAATTTAATTTAGGTCAGCTTGGTTTACCTATTTTAGTTGATAGTGTGGGTGGAGTTGAATGTCATGTTATTGGAAATGTTATTCATGGAGACCATACAGTTTTTGTAGGAGAAGTTAAATCTGCTTATTTGAATAATGATGTTGACTCACTTAATTTATCTTCAACTGGCTGGAATTATGGAGGTTGACTTTCATAAATGATTAATTCCTCTATCGAAAAAATAGATAATAAATATAATTTTAAAATTGAATATAAATTAATTCACAATAAGGAGCTTTTAAAATCAAGACTGTCCGAAATTCCAAAATCATCTGGTTGTTATCTTTTTAAAGATATAGATAATAATTTGCTTTATATTGGTAAATCTAAAAAACTTCGCAGTAGAGTAAGTAGTTATTTCAATAATTTTTCAGATTTAACACCAAGATTAAGTTTGATGGTTCGTCAAATAACTGAAATAGAAATTATTATCACAGATAGCGAATATGAAGCACTAAATTTAGAGTCAAATTTAATAAAAACAAACAAACCATACTTTAATATTCTTTTAAAGGATGATAAGAAATATCCATATCTTTGCATAACTTGGAGTGAAAAATATCCTCGAATATTTATTACAAGAAGAAGAAGAAATAGAAATAATTTAGATAGATATTATGGACCTTATGTTGATGTCGGATTATTAAGGAGAACATTATTTACGATTAAAAAAATATTTCCACTCAGACAAAGACCAAGGCCAGTCTATAAAGATAGAACTTGTTTGAATTATTCAATAGGAAGATGTCCAGGTGTTTGCCAAGAAGTAATATCATCTGATGATTATAAAAAAATAATGAAACAGGTATCTATGATATTTCAGGGAAGAAATGATGACTTAGAAATATTTTTACAAAAAAAAATGCTGCAATTTTCAAATGATTTAGATTATGAGAATGCAGCGAAAATAAGGGACCAAATTTCAGGTTTAAAATTATTAACTGAATCACAAAAAATATCAATACCAGATTCATCGATTAATAGAGATATCTTTGGAATAGTTTCAGAAAAAAATGTAGCTAGTATACAAATTTTCCAAATGAGGTCTGGTAAGCTCATTGGGAGAATTGGATATAGTCAAAAATTAAATAATGAAAATGAGAATCTTATTCTACAACGAGTATTAGAAGAGCATTATATGAATGTTGAAGGCGTAGAAATACCATCAGAAATTCTTATCCAAGATAAAATTCCAAAACAAACAACCATAGAAGATTGGTTAACGGAGCTAAGAAAAAAGAAAGTAAAAATTATAATCCCAAAAAGAAATAAAAAACATGAAACTGTAGAGATGGTTTTAAAAAATGCGAAATTGGAATTAGATAGAATATTAAATGGGATACAAGACAATGAATCATCAATTGAGGATCTTGCCCAAATACTTGAATTAAGCGAACAACCAAAAAGAATTGAAGGTTATGATATAAGCCATATTCAAGGTACAGATCCTGTAGCATCACAAGTCGTTTTTATTGATGGTATTCCTTCTAAACAGCACTATAGGAAATATAAAATTAAAGATCCAAACATTTTTATAGGTCATAGTGATGATTTTGCTTCGATATATGAGGTAATACATAGAAGGTTTAAAAAATGGTCAAAATTTAAAAAAAGCGGAGGAGATTTTTCAATATTAAATGATAAAACTAATAGCAAATTAGACAATGAACTTCTATCAGATTGGCCTGATTTAATAATGATTGACGGAGGTAAAGGGCAGTTAAATGCAGCTATTAAAGCATTAAAAGAATTAAATCTTGAGGAAGAAGTTACTATATGTTCATTGGCAAAAAAAAATGAAGAAATATTTATTCCAGGCTTTACAAAGTCTCTTGATACTGATGAAAATCAAAAAGGAGTCCTTCTATTAAGAAGGATAAGAGATGAAGCACATAGATTTGCATTATCTTTTCATAGAGACAAAAGATCCAAAAGAATGAATAGGTCACAACTGTCCCAAATCAGTGGATTAGGGCCATCAAGAATAAGAGAATTGCTTGAGCATTTCAAATCAATAGACGCGATAAGAATAGCCAGTAAAGAGGATTTATCAAAAGTTAAAGGACTTGGAAAAAATTCAGTAAATGATATATATGAATATTTTCACGAGTTATAAATATTAATTAATTTTTGAAAAATAGATTTCTTGATATTGTTAAATATAACTATATTAAAAATATATATTTAAAAATTAATCTAGTAATTTGGCAGCTGAAGCATATCTCTGGTTTAAATCACTTCACATTATTGGTGTAATTGTTTGGTTTTCGGGACTTTTTTATTTAGTAAGACTTTTTATATATCATGAAGAATCTAAAAATATGGATAATGAATTAAAGATTGCCTTTAATAAACAATACACCTTGATGGAAAAAAGGTTGGCGAATATAATCACCACTCCTGGGATGATATTAGCTTTAAGTATGGCTATATGTATGGTTATTATGCAACCAAGTTGGTTAAATGAGAAGTGGTTGCAAATTAAAATCTCTTTTGTTTTGGGTTTAGTAATTTATCATTCTTATTGTTACAAAATAATGTATTCATTACAAAATGGTACCTCAACCATTTCAGCAAAAAACCTAAGATTATTAAATGAATTGCCTACTTTATTATTATTTATAATTGTTCTTTTAGTTATTTTTAAAAATAATTTTCCAACCAGTGTTGCGACATGGAGTCTAGTTGGACTTGTTATTTTCATGTTGGCTTCAATACAATTATATGCAAAGATTAGAAAGAAAAATGAGAATTCATTAAGTAATGAATAGGGCAGATTTAATAAAATTAACTTCCAATATTAATAAATATAGTTGTCCCAAAAATATTAATTTTCACTGTCATACAAAATTTAGTGATGGAAGTCTAGAACCTTATGATCTTTTAGAACAAGCTTATAAAAATAACTTGAAATTTTTATCAATAACCGATCATCATACAATTAAAGCTCATGAATATATAAAAAAAAATAATATACTCAAAAAGTATCCTAAAGATTCTTTTACATTAATTTCAGGAATAGAAATTAATTGTTTAATTCTAGGATGTTTAGTGCATGTAATTGGATTGGGAATAGATATAAAAAGTAGATACCTTAATCCCTACATCCATGGAGAATCTCCAATAGGTAATGATTTAAATATTAAATCTGTTGTTAAAGCAATAAATTTAGCTGGTGGATTATCATTTCTTGCTCATCCAGCGAGGTACAGGATTCCCTTTTATAAATTAATTCCAGAGGCCAAAATACAAGGTATTGATGGAATAGAGGTTTGGTACGATTATGAACTTAATGAAGTATGGAATCCTAGTTTATTTGTCTGTTCAGAAATAGATAAATTAGCAGATAAATATTCAATGCTAAAAACATGCGGAACAGATAGTCATGGACTTTCACTATTAGGCAGATAATTCAGAATTCATTCTTTTCAATTATTGAATCAGTATTAATAATTATGTTCTTTAAATTTTCAATAACATCAGAAGAACAATTATTCCACATTTTTCTATTGACAATTTCAAGAAATCTTTGTGCAATATCTCTTAAAGCCCATGGATTATTCTCAAGAAAGAAATTCCTAAGATCCCGATCACACAACCATGATTTATAAACATCCTCATAACACCAATCTGACACTACTTCAGTAGAAGCATCAAAAGCATATAAGTAATCAAGTGTCGCTGAAAATTCAAACGCTCCTTTATAACCATTTTCCTTCATTCCGTTTATCCATTTAGGGTTAAGAATTCTTGATATAACAACCTTATTAATTTCATCTTGTAATTTTGAAATTTTAGATAATCCAAATTTAGATAAATCACCATGATACATTTCAGGTAATTTACCTCTCAACTTTTTTACTGCTGAAGATAAACCACCCTGAAACTGATAATAGTCATCAGAATCTAAAATATCATGTTCCTTATTATCTTGGTTATGAACAACTAGCTGAACATTTTTTAGAGCGTTTTCTAATGATTTTTTGTCCTCTATAGGTTCAAGATTATCACTGTAAATCCACTTACTCCAATTAAGAAAAGATTCTCCAAAATCATCAATATTTTCCCAATTTGAATTTGAAATTAGTTCTTGTAGACCAGCTCCATATGAACCTGGCGCGGACCCAAATATACGATTAATTGGTTCACCATCCTTTAATGCTCTAGCAAGAGGGTTAAATTCAACATTCTCATTAAGATTGGAAATAAGATTTATTGCTTTAAAAGTTAATTTAACTAACTGGGGAAATGCATCTCTAAACATTCCCGAAATCCTTAAAGTAACATCAACCCTTGGTCTTTCGAGTATAGATAAAGGTATGATTTCTAAATCTATTACTCTTCTTGAAGGTCCATCCCAAATAGGTTGTACTCCTAATAGATATAGTATTTGACAAATGTCTTCACCACCATTTCTCATTGTAGATGTTGCCCATACAGATATTGCTATATTTTTTAAATCTTCTCCATTTTCTTGCTTGTATAAATCAAGTATTTGAGACGCGGATTGACAACCAACACTCCATGCCGATTCAGTTGGCAATCCTCTAGAATCAACTGAAAAGAAATTTTTACCAGTAGGTAATGCTTCAGTTTTACCTCTCGTAGGGGCTCCAGATGGGCCACTTTTTACATATTGTCCATTTAATGAATTAATAAATGATAATTTCTCATTAATTGAAGAATTAATAATTGGATATAGGATTTCATTTTTTAATAATAAAAAATACTTATTGTGCTTTTTTTCATTAAAGAAATAGTCTATAATTTTTTGATTTTTATATTTTTCTAGATTTTTTATATTGGCAATATTTTTATAAAAAAACAAATATATTATGTATTTTGCTTGTTGTTCCAAAAACTCAATAGCCATTCTAAAGTTTAAAATATTTTTGTTAGAAAAAGTAAATAATATTTTTTTATCCTTTTCTGATAACTTTTGATCATATTTATTTGTCCAGGGATCCAAATCTAGTTTTAAATGTTTTGCTATATATTGAACAACACCAATTCGATTGGCATTTGGCACTCTAGCAATACACAAGAATAAATTTATTTCATTAATGTCATTCTGCCTATTGCCAAAAACATGCAAACCTGTCCTAATTTGAGATTCTTTAATTTTGCAAAGAAAGGAATCAATCTCTTCAATTTGATTATTTTTAAAATTTAAAGTAATTTCGCTAAAATCATTATTAATTAAATCAAAAATGGCCTTTTCTATAATTTCAATACGATTAGAATTTAATAATTTTGCCTCAAAATATTCATCTAAATATTTCTCCAAAATTGAATATTTTCCATATAATTCTGACCTATCCAAAGGAGGGGTTAAATGATCAATAATTGTGGCAGCAGTTCTTCTTTTAGCCTGGGAGCCTTCACCAGGATCATTTACGATAAAGGGATATATATTAGGTATAGCGGGGCAAATAATATTTGGGAAACATTTATTGCTGAGACCTATAGATTTGCCAGGTAACCATTCAACAGTCCCATGTTTACCAATATGGCATATAGCATTTGCACTAAAAACTTTTTCTATCCAATAATATTGAGCTAAATATCTATGAGGAGGTGGAAGATCAGGAGAATGAATATCTTTATCAGTGTAAGCATCGTATCCTCGTTGAGGTTGAATCAATAATGTTATTTTTCCAAATCTAAGACCATTTATTGAGAAGCCTTCATTATCAAGATCGATCGCTTCTGATGGTTTGCCCCAACGATTAACAATAGTATTTTTTGGTTCAAGTTCTAAATAATTCCAATATTGTAAATATTCACTAAGTGGTAAGTAATCTAATGGTTTATTATTTTGAGATTCAAGATCATTAGTTCTTGTTTTTATAAGTATTGACATTAATTCCGATGAATCTTGAGGATAATTACAAGATCCAAGATCATAACCTTCTTCTTTTAACCAGTTAAGAATATTTATTATCGAAGATGGTGTATTAAGACCAACACCATTACCAATTCTTCCATTCTTTACTGGATAATTACTTATTACTAAACAAATTTTTTTATCAAAATTATTAAGTTTTTGAAGTTTCACATAATTTGTTGCGAATTTTGAAATCCATTTAATACCTTCTTGATAAGCTTTGTAACTGCTTATTTCACTGTAGAGTGTATTTTTTTCAGAAATTATTTCTTTAAATGCTGAAGGACAGGTAGTAATTCTTCCATCAAATTCAGGAATAATTATTTGCATCAATAAATCAGATGAATTCATTCCAATGGATGAATTTAACCAATTTCTTCTTGAAATATTGGAAGAAAGAAGCTGTAAAATTGGAATTTTAAGAGTAGTAAAAATATTGGTAGAATTTTCAATTAATTCGTTATTTTTGATTTGAGATGAAGAAAATGAAGTTGTGGTAATTATTAGTTTAATATCTTCTTTTTTAAAAATGTCTATTAATTTCTTTTGAATAATATGATCTTTTAGTGTTGAAATAAAAAATGTTTTAGGCGAAAGTCCGCATTTTCTTAACTGTAAGTTAAGTTTTTCGTTTACTTCAATTTCATTAGCCAAAAAAAGTGATTTATAGGATATTATTCCAATCTTTTCGCCTTTTTCAATTTTCCAATCATATAAATAAGGATCTGCATAAAAAGTAATATTCAAAAACTTATCAGGAATTAATTTTTCATTTACCTGTAGATAATTTAAACAATTAAGAAATTTTCTATAATTATCCTGTCCTCCTGATCTTAGTAATCTAGAAATATTTAATGCAATATTTTTATCTATACTACTTATTTCACATAAAGAAACTTCCTGATCAACAGTGCCTGATAGGATTACTAACTTCCTTTTTTTATTGACTGCTTGCCAATTTAAAAGTTGTTCAATTCCATAGTTCCATGTACCTTTATCTCCAAAAATTCTTAGTACGACAACTTTTGCATAATTAATTGTTTTTAATAAATAATTATCTATTTGAGCTGAGGAATTTAAATTAGAAATTTCTAAAGCTCTTATATTATTTTTTAATGAAGAAAATTCCTTTTCTAACAATAAGTTTGATATAAGATTTAAATCAGCTTTGACACTTGTTATAAAAATAAAATCTGCCGCTGGTTGCTCAATTAAATCATCCTTATTCTTTTCATTTCCTGCTATATTTAATATCCTGTGCATTTTTATATATAAATAAGGTTTAGAATACTTAAGTAAGATAAAACAAGTTTACCTTAATTAAATAAATTGAATATGCATGAATTTCTTCCATACGCCTGGTTCGAAGGTAAATGTATTCCATTTAAAGATGCAAAAATATCAATAGCTACTCATGCTTTACATTATGGTACTGCTGCATTTGGAGGAATGAGAGCGATACCTAACCCTTCGAATAAAGAAGAATTCCTATTGTTTAGAACTGATAAACACATAAAAAGATTATCTCAAAGTGCAAAATTACTCTTAACCGATATTTCTGAAGAATATATTTTTAAAGCTTTAGAAGCAATTATAAAAAGAAACAAGCCAAAAAAACCTATTTATATAAGACCATTTGTATATACAAGCGATTTAGGTATAGCTCCAAGGTTACACAATATTGAAACAGATTTCTTTGTTTACTGTATTGAACTTGGTGATTATCTATCCCCAGATGGTGTTTCTTGTAGAATGAGTAGTTGGACTAGGCAAGAAGATAGATCCCTCCCATTGCGAGGAAAAATAAGTGGAGCTTATATTACTAGTTCATTAGCTAAAACAGAGGCTAGTTTATCGGGGTTTGATGAAGCGTTACTCTTAAATTCAAGTGGTAAAGTCAGCGAAGCTAGTGGTATGAATTTATTTATTGTAAGAAATGGAGACTTAATCACTCCAGGTGTTGATCAAGATATCCTTGAGGGTATTACTAGAGCTAGTGTAATTGAATTAGCAAAATCATTTGGAATAAATGTAATTGAAAGGCCTGTTGATAAAACAGAATTATTAATCGCAGATGAAGTATTTCTAACTGGTACAGCAGCAAAAATTACACCAGTTAAAAAAATTGAATCAACAGAATTAAATGTTGAAAGACCGATAATGAATAAATTAAAAAATAAGCTTATAGAAATAACAGAAGGACGTTCTCAAGACTATGATAATTGGGTAACCAGAATCTCAATATAAAAATCGATTTGCAATAAATGGAATCTTTCAGAACCTTTTTAAATAGAGAAGAAAAGCCATTAATTATTTTTGACGGAGGTACTGGAACATCTTTTCAGAACTTAAATCTTTCTTCAGATGACTTTGGAGGAAAAGAATTAGAAGGTTGTAATGAAAACCTTGTTTTGTCATCACCAAAAGTAGTTGAAAAGGTTCATAATTCATTTTTAGAAGCAGGTTGTCATGTTATAGAAACTAATACTTTTGGAGCCTCATCCATAGTTCTTGAAGAATATGATATTGCAGATAAAGCATATGAAATAAATAAAAATGCTGCATTAATAGCAAAAAATGCTGCTTCCAAATATGCATCAGTTAACAAACCAAGGTTTGTTGCTGGTTCAATTGGACCAACCACTAAATTACCCACATTAGGACATATAGATTTTGATGAATTAAAGCAATCATATAAAGAACAAATATATGGTCTTATAGATGGAGGAGTTGATCTTCTTTTAATTGAAACTTGCCAAGATGTATTGCAAATTAAATCTGCCTTATTAGCATCAAAAGAAGTACTTAATAGTAAAAATTTAGATATCCCTATAATGGTATCTATAACAATGGAAACAACAGGTACTATGCTTGTTGGATCTGATATCGCATCTGCACTAACAATATTAGAGCCATTTAATATAGATATCCTGGGACTTAATTGTGCAACTGGTCCAGAACAAATGAAGGAGCATATTAAATATTTATCTGAAAATTCACCCTTCGCTATAAGTTGTATTCCCAATGCAGGACTACCTGAAAATATTGGTGGTGTGGCTCACTACAGATTAAAGCCAATAGAATTAAAAATGCAGTTAATGAATTTTATATATGATTTTAATGTTCAATTAATAGGCGGATGTTGTGGGACGACACCTGATCATATTAAATATCTTTCTTCAATAATTGATGAAATTATTGATAACGAAAGATCTAACGAAAAAGGTAAGAATAATTCAAGTGGATATATTCCTTCTGCATCATCAATATATAATTCTGTGCCATACAAACAAGACAATTCAATTTTGATAGTAGGAGAAAGATTAAATGCAAGTGGATCTAAAAAGGTAAGGGAGTTGCTAAATAAAGACGATTGGGATGGTCTAGTTTCAATTGCCAAGCAACAACAAAAAGAAAATGCACACGTTCTTGATGTAAATGTTGACTATGTAGGAAGGGACGGTGTGAAAGATATGAAAGAAATAACTTCAAGACTAGTTACCAACATAAATTTACCTTTAATGATTGATTCTACAGATGCTGACAAAATGGAAAGTGGATTAAAGTCAGCTGGCGGTAAATGTATTATAAATTCAACCAATTATGAAGATGGTGATCAAAGATTTGATCAAGTTCTAAATTTAGCCTTGGGGTATGGTTCAGGTCTTGTTGTCGGAACTATTGATGAAGATGGAATGGCAAGGAATGCAAATAAAAAATATAAGATTGTTAAACGAGCGATTAATAGAACCAGAGAATGTGGTTTGTCAGATTATGAGCTCTTTTTTGATCCATTAGCCTTGCCAATATCTACTGGGATAGAAGAAGATAGATTAAACGCTAAAGAAACAATTACTGCTATATCAAAAATTCGTGAAAATTTCCCAGATATTCATATCATACTTGGAATATCAAATATTAGTTTTGGTCTTTCACCATTATCTAGAATTAATCTAAATTCAATATTTTTAGATGAATGTATTAAAGCAGGATTGGATTCTGCTATCATCGCACCAAATAAAATTTTGCCATTATCTAAAATTTCTGAAGAAACTAAAAAGCTTTGCTTAGATTTGATATATGACAAAAGAGAATTTGAAGATGATATATGTATTTATGATCCATTAGTAGAATTAACAAAGGCTTTTCAAGATTTATCTATTCAAGATTTCAAAAAAGCATCTTTAGAAAATAAAAACCTAACTCTGGAAGAAAGTCTTAAAAATCATATTATTGATGGAGAAAAAATAGGTTTAGAGGATCAATTAAATAAAGCGTTAGAAAAATATAAACCTCTTGAAATAATTAATACCTTTCTACTAGATGGGATGAAAGTTGTAGGAGATTTATTTGGCTCAGGTCAAATGCAATTGCCATTTGTACTTCAATCCGCTGAAACAATGAAATTTGCTGTTTCAATTTTAGAACCATATATGGAAACTGTAGATGAAAACATATCAAATGGAAAACTCTTAATTGCAACTGTAAAAGGTGATGTTCATGATATTGGAAAAAATTTGGTTGACATAATACTTACAAATAATGGTTATGACGTAATAAATCTTGGAATAAAGCAAGATGTTTCAGCAATTATTGATGCACAAAAGAAGCACAAAGCAGATTGCATCGCTATGAGCGGATTACTTGTTAAATCAACTGCTTTTATGAAAGATAATTTAGAGGCTTTTAACAAAGAGAATATCAGTGTACCAGTAATATTAGGAGGCGCAGCCTTAACACCAAAATTTGTAAATGAGGACTGCAGCAAAATATATAAAGGGAAAATATTGTACGGAAAAGATGCGTTCACTGATCTTAAATTCATGAATGAATATATGGATAATAAAAAAAAGGGAAATTGGTCTAATACACAGGGATTTATTAATAAGGAAGGTATTAATATTAATTTAGCCTCATCAAAAACCAACTCTGAATTGGTTAATAAATCAATATCCATAGATCCTGAGACCTCCAAATTAAATCTAAAAGAAAATCTTACAAGATCTAAATTTATAAATGAAGAAGAACCAATTCAAGCTCCTTTTTTGGGAACAAAGGTCTTATACGACGTTGATATAGATTTAAACAAGTTAATTTTTTATTTAGATAAGAAAGCTCTATTCAGCGGACAATGGCAAATAAAAAAAGGAAAAAACCAAAGCGTAGATGAATACAATTACTATTTGGATTCATATGCTAAACCGTTGTTAGATAAATGGTTAGAGATAATTCTAGAAAAAAAACTGATTTCACCCAAAGCAGTTTATGGATATTTCAGATGTGGTAGAAAAGATAATAGTGTATTTTTATTTGATGATAAATCTTTAAATAAAATTTCCCAATTCAATTTTCCAAGACAAAAATCTGGGAATAATCTTTGCATAGCTGATTTCTATTGTGATTTAAAAAATGATAAACCAATAGATATATTTCCTATGCAGGCAGTAACTATGGGTGACATCTCAAGTGAATATTCTCAAAAACTATTTAAAGAAGATAAATATAGCGATTATTTATTATTCCATGGACTTACAGTGCAATTAGCAGAAGCTCTAGCTGAGTATGTACATGCATTAATTCGTATTGAATGTGGTTTTAGGACTGAAGAACCAGACAAAAATAGAGAAATACTAGCTCAAAAATATAGAGGTGCTAGATATTCATTTGGATATCCTGCATGTCCAAAAGTATCTGATTCAAACATACAATTATCATTGTTGGATGCCAAAAGAATTAACTTGACAATGGATGAATCTGAACAATTACATCCTGAACAAAGTACTACAGCTATAATTTCATTACACTCAAAAGCTAAATATTTCAGTGCTTAAGCTGAATCTTTAGTTGTTTTCTAAATATTCAATAATTTCTTCCTGAAGTTCCTCCATCGTTTCATTATCACCCAGATCAAGTCCCTCACCCGCTGCGTCCTGTGTTAACTCAAGATAATATGAAGCACCATCACTAGATAAAAATTCTAATGCGGAAGTTTCATCACTATCTTTAAAGGCATCATAAAGAGCTTTAAATGCTATGTTTTCAGTAAAGTCCCAATCCATAATGAAAAAAACCTTATTAGAATTATTACCTCCTTACCCCCCATACTCGTCAACCTTTTTTAAAGAAATGTTGGTATTTTATTATTATTAAAAAAATCTATGACCATAAATAATCAAGATCAATTGAATGTCCTAGGAAAAAAAATTGAGGTTTGTAGTTGCGCACCTATGACAGGGTGGTTCAGAGATGGATTTTGCAACTATGACAAAAATGATGGAGGTAATCATTCTATATGTTGTGTAATGGATGATAATTTCCTGAAATATAGTAAATCACAAGGTAATGATTTAATAACTCCCATGCCTATTTATTCCTTCCCAGGATTAAAGGATGGTGATCATTGGTGTATTTGTCTTGAAAGGTGGAAGCAAGCATTATTAGACGGTCTTGCACCAAAAGTAATATTAGAATCAACGAATATTGTAGTCTTAGAATCAGTACCTCTAGAAAAATTGAAAGAATATCAATTTAATAAAAAGTAATTACAAATTTATTATTTTTTTTAGAATGATTATGATAATTTTTTTTAAATGAGTTTAGAAATATATTGGAAAAAAGCACTAGAGCAAACTCGATTATCAATTGATGATGAATCATTATATCCTCTCAAAACTCATATAATTACAAGAGATTTATATGAAAAAGACGACTTCATAATTAGGAAACTAGATACTTCAAAATTTATTAAAAAAAAAATTTATGGTCCTAAGCAGAATCCATTTTGTCCATGGGAAAAGATTCTAGAAATTGATAAAATTGGTGATAATCATCAACTAATATTAAATAAGTACCCTGTACAAAAAGGACATATTTTACTGATTACGAATGAATGGAAACCTCAAAATGGATGGTTAGATATTAAAGATTGGAGAGCAATCCAACAAGTTAATAAAGATACTAGTGGATTATGGTTTTTCAATAGTTCTCCAATTGCGGGTGCAAGTCAACCTCACAGACATTTTCAACTTCTGCGTAGATCTAAAGGTGAGATATCATGCCCAAGAGAAAAGTGGTTTTTAGAAATGAACTCATATCAAGATATAAATAGTAAGCTTAGAAAAAATATAATTGTATCTAAATTTAATTTTTTAGAAAATTCATCTTCTATTTTTGAATTTTATTTAGAATTATGCAAGAAATTAGGACTTGGGGACCCTATTAGTGATAAGAAACCGATATATCCTTACAATATTTTAATAACTAATAAGTGGATAGCTATTATAAAAAGAAAAAATGATAAAATTCATGGTTTCAGTATTAATGGTTTAGGGTTTGCAGGATATTTATTAGTAACTGAAAAATCGAATATTAATTATTTAAAGAAACTTGGCCCTGAAAAACTTCTAGAAAGTTTTGTTTAAATACTAGTTAGTTAATTCAACTTCTTTATCTCTGCTTATTTGGCTTTCTAAAACCTCTATAGAAGCTGTTACAGAGGCAATTTTACGTTCAAGTGAGTCCTTAATATAATTGAGCATTTCTAACTTCTTATGTTGATAAAAACTCTTTTTTTCTTTGGATGACTTGAAATAACAATTAAACATTTTTATTATTATTATAAAAAAATACTTAATTAACTTGTGACATAAAAATAAGTTGGTTTTAATTTAAAAACATTATTCTATATGGACTTTCAATTTTTTTTGAATAAAATTAAATAAATTCCTACATATTAAAGAAAAATATTATTGAATATTCCTGAAAATTCAAATACAAAAAGAATTTCAATTGATTTACCTGAGGAACTAATTTCCAGGTTTGATCAATTACGAAAAGAATGGGGATTTAGAGCAAGAGGCCCTGTAATTGAAAAAATACTTAAAGAACTTCTTCAAGAAGATGATTTACTACCTAAGAACCAACAGCAAGAAATAGACTTTAGCGAGAAAAATAATAATAATGAAAATTTAAATATTGATGAAAATACTTCATTGGTATTAATTAAATCAGAAATTAAAAAAGAAGTTAATGAAATATCTTTAAATAAAAGATTTTCTAATAACGATCAATATAAAGAAAAAGCCAACTCAAATATAAGCCTTCCCAATTTTGTTGAAAAAAAAGTAAAGAATCTAAGAAGAAGTATTAATAGTGAAAAATTAAAGGAGAATATTAATGATATTCAAATTAATACAATTAAAGAAAGTGAATTAATGAAATGTCGAATAGCGATAATTAGTCATTGGAAAACCTTATATGGAACAGTTCCTAACGATCATGTAGTAGAAGCCTCGATGGATTGGTTTGGAAGGGATATATGGCCAAACCTTGATGGAACAGAAAATCTACCCTTTACGTGGAGTGCAGCCAATAAATTTATGTCTGAATTATGCCCATTTTGGATAAAGAAAAATCCATCCCTTGAAATTGTTTTATTAATGATTGGCGTTTTAGAAGACCCTTTTGCTACATCAGATTTAATTAATAGGATACCAACACTAATGAGGAGATTTGTAAGTAGATTTAAACGAAATAACAGATCCAATTCATTTGAAACATTGGACTCAACGATGACTGTACATGGAGCACTTAAATTATTGAATTTATCAACATCCGCAGGATCAGCTCATTCATTACGAAAAATTAGGGAGGCCTATAAATCAATAGCTTTAGAGACGCATCCAGATGCTGGAGGATCAACAGATCAAATGAGAAAATTAAATGAAGCATATCAACTGCTAAAAAATCTATATAGAAATTAGTATACATAATCTCATATAAGACTTATAATTAGTCTAATATATAGTCTATGATAAGATAACTGAGAGTTATGAATTTCCTTTTTTTATTAATTATTTGTTAGCAATATTTATGGATAAAATTATTTTGAATGAATAAAAAAATAAAAAATAAATTACTTTGAATAATGAAAGAAATTTCTTTGTATATTAAATCTCATATAAGACTTATAATAAGTCTATTATAAAGTCTTATTCGAGATAAATAAGATATAGTAATTTTAATTTTAATAAACCATCCTCAAATTACTTAATGATTATTAAAAAAATTACAAATTGATTAATAAATCTATAAATTATGTCCTTTCAATGTCCATAAAAATAATAATGCTTAAAAAGTATTGATATAACTCCATTTTATATCTGCCTGTACTGCCTTTAAGACAGTACTACTTATCTTGCAATTTCTGAATAGCTGTTTTTCTGTCTATACTAGGTACGTCATTTAGTCCATTTGCGTCAAACCAGGGTGCGCTAGTCCAGTCAAAGCCTTCTCCAAAAGTATTATCAGGCGCAGTCACATACCAATGACATGAAGCATCTGGAACATCAACGGAACATTTAGACCAATCATCTGACCATTGAGGAACTTGAACCCAAAACAATGATGAAAGGATAAACGAAAATAAACTATACATAAATACTATTATAAACTATCCAATGTATTTATATGATTATTAAAAGTCTTATATAAGAATTAATACTAGACTCATATATAGTCTCATACTAGACTAATGATAATATCTATCTCAATTTTGTTTTATATTTTTTTTCAATTATTGAAATTATATTATTATGAAGCAAAGTTATATCTGCATCAAGTAAAGTTTTTTGAGAATCTCTGTAGGATAATCGAAACGTATAACTTATAAATTCATTCCCTAAAGATTCATCTTCAAAAACATCAATTAAATTTACATCCTCTAATAAATTTTTACCTGCTTTCTTGATCTGATTAATAATTTCATTAATTAAATATTTTTTACTAAAAATAAAATTAATATCTCTTTCTATTTTTGGAACAAGTGGATATTTTTTATATATAGGAATCCATTTATTTTTTCTTGTACTTGCATCCAAAATATTAGAAACTTTTAAACTAAATAAATATAGTTTTCTTAAAGCTTTTTTTTCAACAAGTAATTTTGGATGAATTTCCCCAAAAAAACCTGCTTCTTTTCCTTCTATAAATAATTTTGAGGTTTTCCCTGGATGAAGGAAATCATATGAATCATTTGGTTTGTCTTCGATCTTTATATTTAAATTTGATAAGGCTTCCTTCAACTTTCCTCTAGCTTCATAATAATTTAGATCATTTTCTTTTTCTGATCCAACCCATTGCTCAAATTTACTCTTACCATAAATACCTCCATTAAGAATTTCTTCCTCTACGTAATCAGAATTATTATAAAAAATATTGCCAACCTCGAAAATCCAACAGCTTTTTTGACCAAATTTTATATTCTGGTTAATTATTCTTATATGTTCTTGCCAGATATTATCTCTAAGACAACTTGTTTCTAACAATAATGGATTTGCAATCTTAATTAAATCATTATTTTCCTCTGGAACAAGTGAATAAGATAATACTTCGTTAAATCCATTCTCAGTAAAACCATTTTTTAATTTCCTTAGAGCTAATTGAGAGGGAGATAGCTTTCCTGGCTTAATTGGATTAGGGAGATTCAAATCAAACCTATCGTATCCTATTAATCTTGAGATTTCTTCAATTAAATCTATTTCTCTTATTAAATCTTGTGATCTATTTGGAATCACATTTACATCCCATCCATAATCTTTAATTATTAAATTACAACCAATTAACTCCAACTTATCTTCTATTTCTCTATCAGATAAGTTCCTCTTCTCAAGACAATTATTATAAATAGATTTATCTTTATCTACTAATATTGGACCAAGTATTTTATGAATACGGTCTCTCCTTAATTTTATTAATGTTTCTTGCTTTTCTAATTCATTAGAAGTGTTGATAATTACATTCTTTTTACCAAAGAATTCTTCTATGAGATTAATAGCTCGGGTAACAGAATCTATTGTATTTTTATGAGAAATACCTTTTTCAAATCTACTACTAGATTCAGTCCTGATTCCCATTTCTTTTGATGATTTTCTTATAGAAACAGGATTAAAAACTGCTCCTTCTAGATAAATAGAAGATGTTTTATCATTTACAGAAGTTTCTAAACCTCCTATAACACCTGCAATCGCCACCGGTATATCACAGCAAGCAATAATAGTTATATTTGAATTCAATATATATTTTTTACCATCTAAGCAAACTAAGCTTTCATTATCCCTTGCCTTTCTTACAGAAAAGTGTTCTGGTAAGGCTTCTTTACCTATTAAATCTGATAATTTATCTTTATCAAAAGCATGTAAGGGTTGGCCCTGCTCTAAAAGTATATAGTTTGTTAAATCCACAAGTAAATTAATAGAGTTAATACCTGACTTTTCTATTCGATCTTTGATCCATGAAGGAGATGGTTCAATTCCATTTACTCCATCAATTGGAGTTATTGTGTATAAGCAATTTGAGTTAATAGCATCAGAACAAAGTTCAATATTTTCTATTTTTTTTATTTTGTAATTGTGGTAGATTTTCGGAAAATGTAGATTTGTTTCCAAAAGTGCAGATATCTCTCTTGAAATACCTACAACAGACATCCCATCAGGTCTATTAGCTGTTATTGCTAAATCATAAATAAAATCGTTGAGATCTAACAAATTAGCTCCAGGAGTTCCTAATTCATGCTTATTTGCAATATTATCATCAACTATTGCTATCCCCTCACTTGAGTCTTCCAAACCCAATTCATGTAAAGAACATATCATTCCCTCACTAAGGACTCCTCTTATCTCACTCTTTTTGATAGTTAAATTAATTGCATTTAGATACGCACCTACAGTAGCTACATAAACATAAACATTAGCCTTAACGTTCTTTGCTCCACAAATTATTTGTAAATTTTTATTTTTGCCAATATCAACATGACAAATAGATAATTTTTCAGAATCATTATGTTTTACAACTGTTAAGACTTTTCCAAGAACTACGCCATTAACATTTTTTGAGCAATCATGAAGAGAATCGACCTCAAAGCCACCAATAGATAGCTTTTCGGAAAGATCTTCTGGAGTAGAATTAATATCTACTAATTTTGTTAACCAATTATGAGAAACCTTCATATTTTATTTTATCTTTATTGATAGTAAAACAAAAGTAAATATCTTCAAAATGGTTTGTTGAAGTTGTACAATAGAAAATTATACATCAACGTATTAATTAAAATGGCAAAAAAAGGTACAAGAGTCGTAGTAACCTTAGAATGTACTGAAGCTAGAACTAGCACAGATCCTAAAAGATCTAATGGTATTTCAAGATATACCACTGAAAAAAACCGTAGAAATACTACTGAGAGGTTAGAACTTAAAAAGTTTAACCCTCATTTAAATAAAATGACTATTCACAAAGAAATAAAGTAAATTAAATTATGCCTAATTCAATTTTCAAAAAACAACTATCTCCAATAAAACCTGGAGATCCTATTGATTACAAAGATGTGGAGCTTTTAAAGAAATTTATTACAGAAAGAGGAAAAATATTACCTAGAAGAATGACCGGATTAACATCAAAACAACAAAGAGATCTCACATTGGCTGTAAAAAGAGCAAGGATAGTTGCGTTATTACCTTTTGTTAATCCAGAAGGATAAATTGAGAATAAAATTCAATTAATATTTTTGATATTTGAGGGATTTAACTTACTTAAAAACTTATATAGTTGATTCAAATGATCCCAAAGAAGTTGATGACGCTTTTTCCCTAGAATCAATACAGGGAAATATTAAAAAGTTATGGATTCATATCAGTAATCCATGTAGATTATTTCAACAAGATTCTCAAATTGATCTAGATGCAAGAAGAAATAATCAAAGTTTATATTTAGTAGAAAATTATATTCCAATGTTGCCACAAGAAATACTTGATATTGCAAATTTAAAACAAAATAAAATTTCCGAAACAATAAGTGCATCATTGATTTTTAATGATGATGGTTCAATAAAAAAGTATGAAATTGAAGAAGCAATTATTAAACCTAAATATCAATTAACTTATGAGGATACAGAAGAAATAATTGAATTAGAACCGAAAGAGGAAATTGAATTAAATGAAATAAAGAAATTGTTATGTAAAAGCATAAATTTTCGAAAAAGAAATGGAGCGATTATTTTTGACATGCCTACTAATAAAATAGTAATAAGAAATCAAAGTGTTGAAATAATTAAGGAAGAAAAAACTATTTCCCAACAAATTGTGGCTGAATCTATGATTCTTATGGGATATGTAACAAGTTTATATTTATTTGAGAATAAAATATCCTCGCCTTACAGGACTCAAAAAATAAATTGTGATTATCTGGAAATACTTTCCAAATATAATGATAGCGAAATAAAATTTTCAATATTAAAACAATATATGGGTAAAAGTTTCATTACAACAAAACCAAGTGCTCATGAATCATTAGGATTATCAAGATATACTCAATCAACCTCTCCATTAAGAAGATATTTAGATTTGATTGTTCAAAGACAAGTATTTAATAATCTTAATAACTATAAATTATTAGATGATGACAAGATTAATCAATTAATAGATTATACAAAAAAAAGACAACTAGAAAATAACAATATTTATAAAAATGACAAAACAAAATATTTAAATTTATTTTTTTCTAATAACAATAAAGAAACTTATAGAATAATTTTCATCAGGTGGATTAATAATAAGAAAAATATTGCATTAGTTTATTTTCCAGAATTTTCTCTAGAAATACTTATTAATTTATATATTTCAATAGAAACATACACAAATAAAATATATAAAGTGAAATACAATAAAAATGATAATAATCTTTTAGAGTTTATTCATTAAAGAAAACTAATATCAATATCAAAATTCATTTGTAGAAATATTCTTTGTTAGTATAAAAATTAAAATATTTTTACAATGAGTTTTGTTATTACTACACCTTTATATTACGTTAATGACAAACCTCATTTAGGAAGTATTTACACTACTTTAATTTGTGACTCGATAGCAAGATTTAAAAGATTGTGTGGTGAAAAAGTAATATTTATAACTGGAGTTGATGAACATGGTTTAAAAATTCAAAGAACAGCAATTGATAAAGGGGTAGATCCAAGACGACATTGTGATGAAATATCAAATGTTTTTATTGAAAACTGGAAAAATTGGGACATAAGTCACGATAAATTCATAAGAACAAGTTCTAATAAACATGAATCTATTGTTAATGATTTTTATAAAAGGGTAAAAAAATCTGGCGATATCTACATGGGAATTCAAAAGGGTTGGTATTGCGTAGGTTGTGAAGAATTTAAAGATAATCCAGAAAATTCCCCTAATTTTAAATGCCCAATACATCAAAAAAATTTAGAGTGGAAGAATGAAGAAAACCTCTTTTTTAGATTATCAAAATATCAAGCCCAAATTGAAAATCTAATAAATAATCCATTATTTATTGAACCCAAAGAAAGGAGAAATGAGATTATCAAATTTGTTTCTAAAGGCTTAAAAGATTTCTCCATTTCAAGAACAAATGTAACATGGGGTATTTCTGTTCCTGATATTAGTAAACATACATTTTATGTATGGTTTGATGCTTTGCTTGGATATGTAAGTGCTTTGGGACTAGATCTGGATGATGCATCATTAGATCAATTAATGGATAAAGGTTGGCCTGCTGATATACACATTATTGGCAAGGATATTCTTAGATTTCACGCAGTCTATTGGCCCGCTATGCTCCTTTCTGCAGGAATGAATGTTCCAAAAAAAGTTCTTGGTCACGGCTTTCTAACAAGAGAAGGTCAAAAAATGGGGAAAAGTCTCGGAAATGTTTTAGATCCTAATATTTTGCTTACTAAGTATGGAAAAGAAGCTGTAAGATGGTTTCTTCTTAAAGATATATCACTCGGAAATGATGGTGATTTTCAAAATAAACGATTTGTCGAAATTATTAATAATGATTTAGCAAACACAATAGGAAACTTATTAAATAGAACTTCATCAATGTCAAGAAAATGGTTTAACAATAAAGTTCCACAAAATCATGAACTAGTAAATGATTTTAAGTTAGAATCTATTTCAAAGAAAGTAGTTGAAAATTATATTAATTACTTTAATTACTATAAAATTGATTTGGCAGCTAATGAAATTCTCAACTTCGCAATAAATACAAATTTATATCTTAATGAAAAACAACCTTGGGTTTTAATTAAAGAAGAGAAAAATATACCTCTTGTATGTAATGTTATCTATAATGTTTTAGAAAGTACAAGGATAATCGGATTACTATTATTACCTCTTTTACCAGATTTATCATCAAAAATAAATATACAACTTGGATCTTTATATAACGATAAATTAACTTGGAAAGAAGAATTAAAATGGGGAAAATTACCTAATAATTCTGAATTGCCAACTCCATCTCCTATAATAAATAAACTTGATTATGAATAAGGTCTATAAATTAATAATATTGATTCCTATATTAATATCTGGGTGTAAGACAAATCAGTCAAACCATAAAAGTCTTAGTCAAAATATTGATAGTTTTGATATGAGTGTATATACAAACCAAGGAGAGAAAATATACTCTATAAAAAGTCCATCTTCAAAATATAATAAAGAAACTAATAATTTTAAACTTACAAGAACAACTATTCAACTATTTAAAAATAATATGCCTGAATATATAATTAATTCAGAAGAGTCATATTTATCCAATAATAATAAATTATTAGAACTAAAAGGAAAAATTTTAGTAAAAGCAATACTTAATCGAGATGATAAATTATATGCTGATAATTTCAAATGGGATATTAATAATTCAAAATGTTTTTTAAACGGCAATGTTAAATTTGAAAATGATTCAATATCATTAAGTTCAAATAAGGCAATATTTAATAATAGTAAAAATATAATTGAATTTTTTAACCCGGTAAAATATTCAATAAAAAATAATGATAATAGTTATGAAATTAATTCCGAAAATGCTTTCTACAATATTGAGACTAAATCAGTAAGTTTTAAGTCATTTAAAAAGAAAGTTCGTACTAAAATTTACTTTTAAATTTTATTTTGCAAAAATATATTTCTCAATTTCATTGACCAATTTTTAATCCATTTCTCATCTGATTTAGTAAAACATCTACTACTCCAACCTCCAACTATAATAAATGATTTCTCATTAATTGGAACAATTAATATCGATGGTAAATTTTGACATAGACCAGAGAATTCATTTCGTCCAGGATAAAATTTTGTATTAGCGAGAGAAATTAATTTCATACCTTTCATAGAACTTAGGCATGTTTCTCCAGGCGTAAAAATATCATTAGAGGTAATTCCCCTTTTAAGGATATTTTTGCCATTATTATGGATTAGTATTGTCGCTGCAGCAGTAGAAGTTAAGATTGCTTCTGAACCCCATGCAAGCTCACTCATAACATCTTCAGAAATATCAGGATCAAATGTAAATTTATTTTCTCCAATCAATTCAACTTTTTCTCCAACTTTTTGATTGAATTGAGTAAATAAAAAACCGATTAAAATAATTATAACCGATGATATTGCTGACAAAACCTGTGCTCTTTCTAAAGAGGGCGATATATAATCAATTGAAAAGAAATTGGCTAATTGAAACATAAAAAGTATAGATCCAATTATGACTAATGTTTTTCCATTGAAATTCATATAAATATTTCGGATTAAAACTTAATAACAATTAATTATTATATTAGACCTAAATATCAAAGAACTCATAAATATAGAATTTAATATATAATTGATCTAAAACTAAAATGTTTAATCTTTTCTATAAATCCTTTTTATCACTTGTAATGATAGTTTATCTTTTCATTGCAGTTCCTGTAAGAGCATATGCAGAGAGTTTAAATAAATTCCAAGAAATATTTATAGTTAGTCAACAAAAAACAATAATAAACTACGAAAAAAGTCAACCTTCTTCAATTGATAATCCTGTTGTTGATCCAAACTTTAATAAGATGAGAGCTCAAGATACAGAAAGTTCAGTAGCCACATATATTGTTGTTGGATTATTAATTGCTGCTACAATTATCCCTCTAGCAACTTGGTGGTACTTCTCAAAATAGTTTTTTAATGAAAATAGGATGTAATTTAGATAAAATAATATTTATTACAGGAGGTATGAAGAGCGGTAAAAGTGAGTTTGCAGAATATCTAGGCACAAAGATTAAAAAGCTCACATACATTGCACTATCAGATGAAAGACTTGAAGATATAGCTTGGCAAAAAAAAATTATAAAACATCGTTTGAGAAGGCCAAAAGAGTGGAAATTAGTTGAGACTAATAATCTTATAAGGACATTAGAAAGGGAGGAAGACTCAATATTAATTGATTCTATTGGGGGATTTATTATGGAAAACATAAATAATGATGATGAAGAGTGGAATGATAAGATTTCATTGCTTTTAGATCTATTAAAAAAGCGAATAAATATTACACTTATTGTTGGAGAGCAAGTCGGATGGAGCTTGGTTTCAGAATATGAAATTGGTAATAAATATATAGAAAGGATAGGTGTCCTTCAAAAAGAAATAACTAAAATATCGCAAGAAAATTGGTTAACAATAAATGGTAGAGCAATAAAATTAGATAATATAAGTTTCGAAATCCCTATTTAAGAATTGGAAGTTGCTTTATTCGAACCAAGAATTCCTCAAAATACAGGAAATATAGCAAGAACTTGTGCTGCTTATAATATAGAGCTAAACCTTATTGAACCCTTAGGTTTTAAATTAGAAGATAAATATTTAAAAAGAGCAGGTTTAGATTATTGGCCTTTAGTTAAAATTAAAAATTATCCTAATTTCAATAAATTCAAAGAATCAAAGGGACATCATAAAATAATATCTTTTAGTAAAAAAAACGGAATCTATTTAAAAGATTTTAAATTTGATCCAAACGACATCTTATTGTTTGGTAGAGAAGATACTGGTTTACCAGAAGAGGTGATAGAAAAAAGTGATGAATTAATTTCTATTTTTATGCCAAATTTAGAAGTATCAACCAAAGCTGATAAAGGAGTAAGAAGCCTTAATTTATCAGTGGCATGCGGAATAGCAATATATGAGGCTAATAAACAAATATATTTTCAAAATGGCAATTAAGACAAGTAATGTTTTAAAATAAAATAATGTCTCGGTAGCTCAGCTGGTTAGAGCGGCGGATTCATAGCCCGCAGGTCGCGTGTTCAAGTCACGCTCGAGACATAAATATAAAAATATTAAAAAAGAAATAAAAGTGTGACACTATAAACTCTCATTATCATTGTTTTGAGACATAATTTGTTTAAATAATTTATATTCAATAAACTCATTGATCATACTTACATCTTTCTTAATAGAAAGCTTTTTTAAGTAATCATTATTATTCTCGTAGTTGTATTCTTGATCGCTTTCTAAAACATTTGTTTTATCAAAATTTTTAGTAATAGATTTGTTAATTAAAAGATAACCCCTGGATATGAGAGCTTCTTCAACTAGTATTCCAGTAACTTTTGATTGGCTTAATTTATGAAGCTTACATAGTTTATCTATTAATACCTGGACTTCTGCACTAGGTAAAAACCCGATTCTTTTCCTTGAAGAGGGCATAAAAATAATATTAATGTGACACTTGCACATAAATAGTGTTGCACTATATTTAAATTAAGTCAACATAATTTCATGCATTTTATTGTAATCCCTATAGGCTTAATCCTCTGGTATCTAGCATACGAAGCGAAACCTATAAATGATGAGGCTACAACAATATGGGAGGAAAAAAACTTTGCAAAAAGGATAAAGCTTATGGATATCCTAAAAGAGACTTTTTAAAAATTAAATATGATTATTTTTCAATTATTTTTGACCACTCTCTGTGTTTTGTATCTAAATTTGCAATTAGTTGCTTTTGATAAATTAGCTTAAGGTGATGTTCTGTTAAAGATTCCTTGGTAATGTACATTTCATCTGAATAAAAATTTAGATTATTAGATTTTTTATTTTTTATGAAAATCATCTTGAATTATACAAGTACCACTCTTTCCTAAAATATCTTTAGTTAAAATAATGATATTTTTCATATTTAATTAATAATTGCTTAATAAAAAAAAATATTAAATATTTTTTTATTTGTTTTAAACTTTATAATTAATAAATAGATAGTTTAGCTATAATTGGAAAAAAAGTTGTTATGAATTTTAAAGATAGAGGAGTAACTGTTGGAGATTTATTAATTGCTATAATACTTATTTTAATAACCATCTTTATAATTAATAAATTCAAAGGTAATGAAGATCAACAACAATTTAACAAATTACCTTTTATTGAAGAGATAATTAAAATAACTTAAATTTCTCAGTAAGGATATTCTATTTACTTTATTAATAAAAAGTATAATCATCTTATTCTTTTTAATCTATATCACTTTGCAGTAGTTTTTTTTTAAAGAATTGATTTGGAGAAATGACTTTTTTACTAATTTAAAATTTAAGAATTATTTATTTTAAGTTAATGTTTTGATTTAATATATTCCCAATTTATATTATCTTTTAATTCTTTAATGTCATTTGATATTGGGGCTAGTTTAATAAGTTGAAGAATTTGTATTTTACTTAATCTATTGTAAGCAATATATGTGTTGATCATTTCTAGTACAGAATCATCATTAATGTTCATCACTAAATTTTACTTAATATATTATGTAAATTATTTTAATTATAATTATTTTTTAGCAGAAAATTTATATTTAATTAAATAACGATTATATAAAATTAAAGATATATTTTATTTAAAAATAATTTACACCAAAAATTCTAAATTTTAATATTAAGATATTGTTGGTAAAAAAATAAGCATATTATTTACTCACTTTAAGAATTATTCGTTTATTGTGTTAATAAAAAATTATGGACAAGAAATTAAAAACTGAATTTATAACTAGAGATGAAGCCAAAGACATGATAGAAGATGCTCTTCGAAGGCACAATAGAAGGTCTACAATTATTTCGAGCATTTTAGGTTGGATCTTAATTGGTGGTTACTCTTTTGGATTATTTCAAGCTGTACAAAACGTATAAATAAATATCATAGGAATATCTACACTTCAAATGTTAGATTGAATTAAGTTAAAAAAAATCTATGAGTGAATATATTGATAAAAATATAAAAATAATCAAAAATCATCTGAAATTAAGAAAGAAAAAAGTTTCCAAATTGAATAAAATTTCAATAACTCAAGAATTTAAAGAATGGGATCAAACTAAGATAGAAAAAATATGGACATTGCCTGATCTGACACGATCTGAGAGATTAGACAACTTTTGTAGATCAATAAAAAAAGAAATTAATTAAAATAATTAATCCCCTAAACTTATATCATTGACTTTTAAATAAAAGTATCCTGCAAATCCAACTAAATTTAAAATCAAAACAAAGAGCCAAGCTTTAATAGGTTGATTTGAATCAAATTTTTTAATTTTAAGTTTATTTTTCAGTCTTTCAATGTAATTAGTCATTTCTATAGAAATTTAATTATTAAAAAATTTGCTCATTTGATTTGATATTAGTATAAACGTAAAAAAATATCTGCTATAAAACAAAAAATTCTTTAATTTAATTTATTTCCAGTATTTCTATCAATTGGATACTTTATTAATTCCGATTTAAGATTTTTCAATAATTTAGAATAATTCATAATCGTAAATTTTCTTGTGAAAGTATGATGCCATTTCATAAATCAATTTCTCGAAATACTTGCTATATTATAAAGGTTAAAATTATAATTATTAAACCTATTCAGGTTTAAAATTTAAATTAAGTATTACAAGTTCCATGAGTTTAAGAGTCGGTCAAGAAGCACCAGATTTCACTGCTACAGCAGTATTTGATCAAGAATTTAAAGATGTATCACTTTCAAGCTATAGAGGTAAGTGGGTGGTTTTATTTTTCTACCCACTAGATTTTACTTTCGTTTGTCCCACAGAAATTACAGCTTTCAGCGATAATTATGATAAATTCTCTAATTTAAATACTGAAATACTTGGAGTATCTGTTGATAGTAAAAATTGTCATTTGGCTTGGATACAAACTCCAAGAAATGAAGGCGGGATTGGAGATATCAATTATCCCTTAGTATCTGACCTTAAAAGAGAGATTTGTCAGGCTTACAATGTACTAAATGATGATGGTGAAGCTGATAGAGGTTTATTTCTTATTAACCCAGAAGGTATTGTTATGCATACCACTGTTAACAAGGCTCCTGTAGGAAGAAACGTAGATGAAACATTAAGAATTCTTCAGGGTTACCAGTATGTTGCCGCTAATCCTGATGAAGTTTGCCCAGCAAACTGGACTCCAGGAGATAAAACAATGTTAGAAGATCCAAAAGGAAGTAAGGAATACTTTTCTGCACTATAATAAAAAGTAAGTTTCTTTGAATAATTATCTATTATTCAAGCAAAGTATAATAAACAGCAATTAACAAATAAAAAAACAAAATTTTCATAATAAATAATATATCTTTTTTGATTGGTTTATAGACAATCCAGTCACTTAAATTTGTTTTGTATGATACGTAAGACCATAAATAGAATATTATTTCAAGAGAACCGAATAAAAGAATATTAGAATAATTAATATTTTCAAGTTCAATGAAATTCTTGAATAAGGTCTTATCTATAATTTGTAAATTGTTTACTTTGGTGTACCAAAAGATTGATGAACTTATAAAGAAGTTTAATATTATAAATCCCTTCATATATTGTCTTGTTTTTTTAAATATAAATAAAACTGAAAAGACTAATATCATAAATAATTGATTATCTAAAGCTAAATTAAAGTTATGATTAATATTAAAAAATAAACCAGTTACAAGTTCTATATTTAAAAATAGATAGTTAGAGATTAATAAAGATAGCGTAATTAATAGAATCGTTACAGTAACAAATAAGATTTTGCCACTAATTAACTTTCTACATCTCAAATTAGGGTTTAAAAAATTGTAATTAGAAAAGTTTTTATAAGAATATGTACTAACTATAAGCGAGAATAATATTCCGCTAAAATTATATAAAAACCTATAAAAAGATAAATTATTAGAATCAAATAAATATAAATTAAGCCATTGGTTTTGTACCAAAGGAAAAATTATTACTAACAAAAAAACACCACTTAGCTTGAACAAGCCGAAATCAAATAACAAGGTATCGATTACAATTCAAGTTTATTAAATCATACTTTTAACAAATCAAAAGATATTTTTTTAAAAATATCGTTTTCGATAGTTTCTGACTCAATTAAAATCTCAACTAACTTTTCAAGAAGCAATCTATTTTTACGAATAATATTAATAGAATTATTTAAAGAAAGTTTTGAAATATTGATAATTTCATTATCTATTTTTGAATAAGTATTTTCGGCTATAAGTGCCTTATTTCTAATTAATCCATCTCCAATTAAACTATCATTATTATGAGCATCAATTGTTACTGGACCTATAATTGAAAAGCCATATTTTGTTACCATTTCCCTAACAATATTTGTTGCATAATTTATATCATTTATAGAACATTGAGTAATTTCATTTTTGCCAAAAACTATAGTCTCGGCAGCCCTACCTGCTAAAGCAATTTCAATTTTTGATAATAATAATTTCTTTGAAATTAAACCACTACTAACAATATCTTCATCAGGATTAATTTTTGTATAGCCACCAACATAACCAGATCTAGGCAAAATTGTAATTTTATCTACAGAATCTATACCATTTTTAACTGCAGATACAATAGCTCTGCCTACCTCATTATATGCAACAATTTTTTTCATATTTGGTGAAGATACTATAGAAGTTCTTAACCCAAGTGTGAGTTTATCTAAAGCACTTTCTATATGAATATCATTTATAAATTTAGATTTATCTCTGGCACAATGAATAGCACTCTCATTCATTAAATTTGCCAGCTCTGCTCCAGAAAATCCAACAGTTCTTTTAGCCCAATATGATAAATCAACATTATTTTCGAGAGGCTTTGAAAGTGAATGTACAGAAAGTATTTTCTTTCTTCCATTTAAATCAGGTAACATAATTTCTATTTTTCTATCAAAACGTCCGGGTCTTAGGAGGGCAGAATCTAAAATATCTGCTCTATTAGTAGCTGCAAGAACAATTATTCCTGAGTTATCTGCAAAACCATCTAATTCAGTAAGTAACTGATTAAGAGTTTGCTCTCTTTCATCATTTCCTCCTCCTATCCCATATCCTCTTTGTCTTCCAATAGAGTCAATTTCATCTATAAAAATTATACAAGGAGACTTTTCCTTTGCTTTTTCAAACAAATCTCTGACCCTACTAGCACCAACCCCAACGAAAAGTTCAACAAATTCTGATGCAGCAATAGAAATGAAAGGGACACCTGACTCTCCTGCAATAGCTTTGGCCAATAATGTTTTTCCAGTACCAGGGGGGCCAATCAACAAAACTCCTTTGGGTACCTTGGCTCCAAGGTTAGTAAGTTTATTTGGTGACTTTAAAAATGTAATTACTTCTTTTAATTCCTGAGCGGCCTCAGGAACCCCTGCTACATCATTAAATCTTGTTTCGACTTCATCAATAGTAATAAATTTAGCTTTACTTTTACCAAAACCTAAAGCTCTAGAAGCAAATTTGGAAGTGCTTCTTAAAATTAAAACTAAAGCTAAAATGAATATAAGAAAAAGACTGCCTGAAACGAATAAATTTGCTGTAGAAGATTGTTTTTGGCTATTATTTATTGTTAGATCTACATTATTTTCAGTTGCCTTTTCAATAACTAATTGGTCATTATAAAGAATTGGTATCTTTTCTTTCTTACCATTTTTATACAAAACATCAATTTCTCTCTTCCTGGGATAAAAATAAATTGATTGAATATTTCCAGAGTCTATTTGAAAGAGTAAATCAGAATAACTTGAATTAGAATTAGAATATGTAAATTTTGATTTAAAGATCACTAATCTTAGATAAGATATTATTTATAAAGCTTATAAGCTTAATTGAAAAAACGTCGTAGTTATATAAAATATACTCAAAATTTGGGAGATAACCATTAAAAGGTTATATTATTAAATGGTTATCAAAAAAAAGAATGGCAGTACCAAAAAAGAAAAAATCAAAAAGTAAAAGGAATCACAGACATGCTGTTTGGAAAGGGAAAGCAGCATTAGCAGCTGAAAAAGCCATATCGTTAGGAAAATCAGTTTTAACCGGGAAAGCTCAAGGCTTCGTTTACCCTATTGACGAAGAGGAAAGCGAAGAATAAGTTTAAATTATGAACCCAACTTAAATGCCTCGAGTATTATTGCATATGTCGAACCAATTCTAACCTTATCAATTATTGACCAAAGACTAAAAAAATTTGATTTTGATGAAGGTCTAATACGAACTATTATTTCTATAATTAAGATAATTATTGGAACCATTACCAACTCGTTCCTACCCTCAGATATAAATTTGGTTACAAAATTAGCAAATAAAAAATAACCTATCAATATTGAAATCATATTAATGGATTTTGTTTTCCAAGATGAACTCAAAAAGCCAAATAATAAATTATTGAATTGATCATTAACCTTTGAGAAATTAGTTTTTTGCATAAAAAAGTGAATGTAAGAATTTTTCTAAATATGAATGGTCAACAAATTGGTTTTCCAAATGAGGTCCTTTAATAACATTAGTTTTTAAACTTTCATTACCTAGGGTATCTAAATGTCCATCAAAAACTATATCTCTATCAATAGATAAAGGTATATTAGATGGAATATAGATTGTTGGTATTTCTGCTGCTAAAGAGGATCTTAAGCCTGGAGATGAATCTTCAAAAACTATTGATTTTTTTTTTTCAATGCCACTTATTTTCATCGCTTGTAAATAGGGTAATGGATTCGGTTTATGTGATAGAACGTCATCACTCGAAATTATAAACTCAAATGGACTATATTTCTGAAATAGATATTTAATAATTAAATTGGCCTGAATTTTCGAGCTTGAAGTAACTATAAATTGTCTTACTTTATTTTCATAAAGTTCGTTAACTAATCTATAGACGCCCGTTTTGAGTTTAATCGATTTATCTTTAATTTTTTTTAAATAATGATATTGTTTTCTTTGATGAATTCTTTTTATTAAATCAAGGGTTATTGAATCATTTCTTGTTTTTGAATAATACTCAATTCTATTTTTCCCACCGTTTATTTTTAATAATTTAATATAAGTTGATTTGTTCCAGTGCCATCCCAAATCAAAATCATTAAAAGCATTATTAAAGGCAGGTAAGTGAGCTTCTAATTCAGTATTTGCTATAGTTCCATCTAAATCCCAATAAACACCTTTGAGTAAAGACACCAAATTTAATATTAATATTTATTTACGATAAAATACAAGAGCAATTATTGCTGGACCAGCTAGAGCTACTACTGCTAGGGGTATTAGTGTTGCCATAATTTAAATAAGTAATGTGATACTATTTTTACAAATAAAGTAATCAACTGTACTGATACGTTACAAGATTGAATTAAATCATGAAAACATGGAGTTGTATAGAAAATTGTGGAGCTTGTTGTAAGTTTGACTTAACTGATAGAGCTGATTTAAGTGACAAATTGAATAAAGATGATATTGCATTAATTAATTCAATGACCTCTAAGGATGGTTGGTGTAAATTTTTAGATAGAGAAAATAAAAAGTGTACGATTTATGAAAATAGACCGCATTTCTGTCAAGTTGAAAAATTTTCTAGCTCCTTTAAAGAATATAAAAAAAAGGGTGATAAATTTCTAATAGATTGCTGCAAACAACATATATCATCGATCCATGGAGTAAGAAGTCAACAAATGCGTAACTTTAATATCGCTATATCAAGAAAATGAACAATCAAATAAATAAAAAGAGTGAAGAAGAAAAAAGTTTTTCAAATATTCTTATAACTTCTTTTACTACAATATTCATAGCTGAATTAGGAGATAAAACTCAAATAGCAACTTTAATGTTATCAGCCGAATCAGGAAAGCCGATAATTGTTTTTATAGGCAGTTCATTAGCATTAATAAGTTCTAGTGTTGTCGGAGTCTTAATTGGGAAATGGTTATCAAGAAAAATATCTCCTAATAAATTTGCATTTTTTACTGGTTTATTGATGATAATAATTAGTGTATTTATAGATTATGACATTTTTAAAAATTATATATAAATGATTATAAGTTTATTAATATCGACATTTATAACAGTTTTTATTGCCGAATTAGGAGATAAAACTCAATTGGCAACTTTAACAATAAGTGGGACATCAAATAGACCATTAGCTGTTTTTTTAGGATCAGCATTTGCTCTTGTATTGGCTAGCTTATTAGGTGCCTTAGCAGGAGGATCTATATCAAATTTCATACCTGAAGTAATTTTAAAATCTATAGCATCAGTAACCTTTCTAATTATTGGCATAAAGCTTTTAATAAATACATTTTCAGCGGAAAGTAATGATAATCAAAACTAAGGGGTTAAATAGTTTTATGCCATATTATAAAGATGTAAAAATATAAGTTTTAAGTAATAATATAAAATATAGATATTGTTTTAAGATATTATCTGCTATGTTTTCAACCTCTTCGATAATTGATAAATTAAAACAAGAAGACAGTTTAGAATACAAGAAATTATGCAGATTACTAAAATTAACAAAAAAATCTGATAAGGATAAATTACTTATAGCATTGAGTGCTCTGGAAAAATTAGAAATAATTAATAAGAATTCAAATAACGAGTATTCAAACGTAAAAGATAAAAAACATATAGTTGCTAAAATAAGATGTAGTAGTAAAGGTTATTGTTTTGCAGTTAGAGATAATAATACAGAAGATATTTACATAAAAGAAAATTTACTTAACCATGCTTGGAATGGAGATAAGGTTTTAGTAAGGATATTAAAAGAAGGAGTCCGAAGAAGATCGCCTGAAGGAATCATAGATTGTATTCTTGAAAGAACAAATCAAATCCTTTTAGCTAAAGTTGATATCCTTAATGGAGAGGTTTATGGGATACCGATTGATGACAGAATATTAGCTAAAATAAAATTGCCAAAAGAAGATGAAAAATATAAATTCATAGCAGATGATAAAAATATCGTTAAGGTAAAAATAGATAGATTTCCTATTGGACAAAATGAGGGGGTCGGGCATGTAATAAAAGAATTAAAATTAAACAATAATGAAAATTTTGATATAGAATTTGTGTTGTCTAAAACAAATTTAAATATATCTAATAAGAATGAAGAAATAAAATTAGAAAATATTAATCAAGATCAAAGGATTGATTTAACTGGTAGCAACTCATATATGCTTAAAAGTTGGAATAGCCAAAATGCGCCATTACTCCCTATCTTTCAAATAGAAAAAAGTAGAAATAAAGGATTTAAACTTTGGATACATACAAATTCTATTGCAGAAAGACTAGATATTGGATCTAAGAAAAATATAGATATATTCATTGACAGATTTGAATCTTTTCCACTATTAAATGGTTGGCAAAACTACCTCAATGAAAATATAGTTAATACTTCGGAATTTAAATTGAATGAAGTAAATGAAGCCTTAAGTTTATGTATAGAAATAAATAGTAATTTCAAAATAGTGAATTGGTCCTTTCACTTAACAAAAGTAAAATGTGTTCTTATCGTTGGAAATAAACAAATAGAAGCATTATTATCCAAAAAGAGCAATGCCAGAATTACTTCTAGAATATTAAAACCTATTAAAGAGCACATTGAAGATTTAGAAACAATATTAGAAATTTCAAAAGAATTTAGAAAAATCCAAACATCTAATGGAAGAATTGAAATAAAAACGCCCAATAATAATATTGATTCATTGAATGAACTATTTATTCATAATCCTGTTGATTTTTCAAATGAATATTTCGAACCACTAAATCCTTACGATATACAAACTTTTATTTCACCTTTACTTTATGAAGCAAATAGATTATGGTTCAAACATTCAAGAGAATATGGCCTCAATAATGCATCATTCATTTCGCAGGATTTAGACTATATAAATACAAGTGATCTTATCAAGCATTCAGAACTAATAGATAGCAATATACAACTTAATGAAAGTGGTTCATTAACATTTAAAGAATTAATTGAGTCTTGTAACGACCAAGATAAAAAAAGAATACTTAACAAGCTACTTATTAATTTATTACGACATAATCAAGCAAAATTAATCACAAAAGAATCGCAAATAACTAAATCTGAAAAAATCTATATTTCACCATGGACTTTACCTTCATTTGATTTTATTAATTTAATGAACCAACACAATATTTATAATATGATTATAAATGGCAAAAGAAATAATAAAAGTAACTCAGAAGTAATTAATATAATGGAAAAAGACAGTTGGGAAAAAGTTAAATGGAATATCTATAATTCATCAATAACAAAGAATATGGCGTTATTATTTAATGAATTACTTATAAGTAAGATTAATGATTACAAAAACAAAGTAAGGCAGTATAAATCTAATATTATAAATATAAAACAAGTTAGACAAGCTGAGAAACTTATCAATAATTCCTATAGTGGATTAATAACCACTGTACAAAGTTATGGTTTTTTTGTAGAAATTACTGAGCTTCAAGTTGAAGGTCTAGTTCATGTAAGTACACTAAATAATGATTGGTATGAATACAGATCAAGGCAGAATTTACTTATTGGTAGAAAGTCCAAAAAATCTTATAAAATAGGCGATGTAATTGAAATAAAAATAATGAAAGTTGATATACTTAAATATCAGATCGATCTTGAATTAGTAAATAAATGAGTAGTTTAAAAAAACTCAATTTAATATATTTAAATATGATTAAAACTAAAATATGAATTATAAGAAAAAGATATTAATAATAATATTTGCATTAATCCTTACTATACAATCTATATTGTTTTTAAATAACAAGCAAAAAAGTACATTTAGATATTTTATCTGGAATACTCAAGATATAAGTGTTGGTAAGTTAATTAGTATTTCTTTTTTTTCAGGATTCATAATAAGTGCATTATTAAATAAATTTTTAATAAGAAATCTAAAAAATAATAAATATAAAGATGAAGATAAAAATACAGATGCTGATTATAATTCAACTTTTAAAGATGAAAATAATGAATCCTTTGATATTCCTCCTCAAAGAGATGTAAGAGATCCTCAACCTACAATTTCAGTAAACTATAGAGTTATCAGGAATAATGAGGGGAAAGATATAGAACAATCAAATGAGGATTTTTACAATGAACGATATCAAGATGATTGGGAAAAAAATAACACCGATTGGTAAAAATGAGGTTATAAATAAAAACTGATAAAATTGTTCGAAAATTTATCTATAATGTGTTTCTAATTCGATTTACTTTTATGCAAGATAATAAAAATCTACAAAATACAGATAATAATGATGCTACAGAGCCTTTAAAAATAGACTCTGGTACCGCCAAAAAAAATGATATTCAACCAAACTTTACTAAAAATAATTTAAATGCTGATAATTCGAATAATGAGAATCAAAATAACAATAATTTGAGGTCGAGTATAGATAAAGATAAAGAAATTAATACACAATCAAACAATCCAACAATAAAACCAAAAAAAGAAATTCCTATTGAAAAAAAACCTTTTAAAGAATTTATAAATGATCATCTAATTCCATCTCTTGTACAGGAATTTAAAACAAAAGGGTTTAAAGTAGAGGATATAAATCTCAAAAACACTACAAGACCGATCGCAGGAGACGAATGTTGGGTTATTTATTGCGAAATAAAAGATATTTGCAACTTTTGGCTATCATTTGAGAAAGAAGATATTAGCTCTACGAAAAGTATTTCTTTATCCAAGCCAAAACAAAAACCAAGTATTATTGAATCATTTCTTATTGACGAAAAAAGAATAACCCTTAAATTAATTATTTCAAGAGTACTGCAAAGATTAAATGGACAAAAATTAATAGGAGTTAATTAAATAAACAATAACACCAAGTTAACTTTTCCCTCGAAAATACAAATAATGGTAAATAATAGTATTAATAAATCAAATAAAAAATGACTCAATCTACTGTTGAATCAAAAAATAAAAAAGAAGTTAATAATGGAAAGGTACCCGCTAAGGAAACAATATTGTCTCCAAGGTTTTATACAACAGACTTCGAGGCAATGGAAAATATGGATTTATCCATAAATGAGGAGGAATTGGAGGCTATATGTGAGGAATTTAGAAAAGACTATAATAGGCATCATTTTGTAAGAAATATTGAATTTGAAGGAGCTGCAGAAAAATTAGATCCTGAAACAAGAGAGCTCTTTATTGATTTTCTTGAAGGGAGTTGTACTTCAGAATTTTCAGGTTTTTTACTTTATAAGGAGCTTAGCAAAAGGATTAAAGCCAAAAACCCTCTTCTCGCTGAATGTTTTGCTCATATGGCTAGAGACGAAGCTAGACATGCAGGTTTTTTGAATAAATCAATGAGTGACTTTGGATTACAGTTAGATTTAGGTTTTTTAACTGCCAATAAAGACTACACCTATTTTCCACCTAGAAGTATTTTTTACGCTACCTATTTATCTGAAAAAATTGGCTATTGGAGATACATCGCAATTTATAGGCATCTCGAAAAGAATCCAGATAACAAGATTTTTCCACTATTTAATTACTTTGAAAATTGGTGTCAAGATGAAAATAGACATGGCGATTTCTTCGATGCACTAATGAAAGCACAACCAAGAACTGTCAAATCATTAAGTCAAAAAATTACCATTGGGGGCTCTACCTTTACACATCCCCTATTTGATTATTTCCATAGATTTAGATACTTTTTGAACAATCTTCCATTGACATCTAAGTTATGGTCAAGGTTTTTTCTACTAGCTGTATTCGCTACTATGTACGCTAGGGATCTTGGAATCAAAAAAGATTTCTACAGTTCATTAGGGTTAGATGCTAGAGATTACGACCAGTACGTTATCAATAAAACAAATGAAACTGCTGCTAGAGTTTTTCCTGTTGTACTAGACGTTTATGATAAATCATTTTATGGAAGATTAGATAAAATTGTTGAAAATAATAAGGTCCTTTCTGATATTGCTGACAGCGATGCAAACAAAGTATCCAAAACTTTAAAAAAATTACCTACCTATCTATTAAACGGTTACCAACTTTTAAGACTATACTTATTAAAACCTCTAAATAGCAAAGATTTTCAACCATCGATTAAATAATCTTTTATAGAGTAACATTAAAATTCATATGCTTTCGTCACAAATCAAATCAAATGAAATCGAATTTGGTAGTTGCAATAAAGATTTATTAGAAGAAATTATTTTCTACGGAATCGGACTTGGTGCTGATTTTATAGAAATATTTATAGAAAACACAGATACAGCAAGCGTACTGGCTGAAGAGGATTTCATTACAAATGTAAGTCCATCATTCGGCAGGGGTGCAGGTATTAGAATCTTCAAAGACAAAAGGGACGGATTTGTAAGTACAAATGATTTATCAAAACATGGGTTGATGAGATCAGTATCTCAAGCTATTGAGATGTTAGATATAAATGACAAAAAAAATTTTGAAGTTTTTAACGGTTTAAATGAACATAGAGATTATACTTTATCTAAAAAAACATGGATTGATGAAGTTCCATCGATTCATGAGATAAGTGAAAAACTTTTAGTGAGCACAAAGTCTCTTAAAAAAAATAACAAAATAATAACCCGAAAAGGAAGTTACTCAAGAAATCTGCAAGAAGTTATTATTGCATCAAGCGATGGAACATATGCTTCTGATATCAGGTTGCATCAAACAGTTGGTCTTAACGTAATTGCTAGTGATGCCCAACATAGATCTAATGGAAGTAGAAGATTTGGATCTTCAGGTATGCCTAATGACTTCAGATTATGGGATCATGAAAAAGCTGCAAATGATGTGTTTGAAAGTTCAATGAATATGTTGTATGCGGATTATGTTGATGCTGGACAAATGCCTGTTGTATTAGCTAATAAATTTGGTGGAGTTATATTTCATGAAGCCTGTGGACATTTACTTGAAACTACGCAAATAGAGAGAGGTACAACACCTTTTGAGAATAAATTAGATGAAAAAATTGCACATGAATCTGTAACAGCTATAGATGAAGGGATATCAGAAGGATCTTTTGGCTCATTATCAATAGATGATGAAGGAATGGAACCAGAGAAATCAGTTCTAATAAAGGATGGGATTCTAAAAAAATTCATCTCAGACAGAGCAGGTGAATTAAGAACTGGCCATAAGAGAACAGGGAGTGGAAGAAGACAAAATTATTCGTTTGCGGCAGCTTCAAGAATGAGAAATACTTATATAGCTAAAGGTCAATACTCTAGAGAAGACTTAATAAATAGTATTAGCGATGGTCTTTACTGCAAATCAATGGGTGGAGGAAGTGTAGGTGCTACAGGCCAATTTAATTTTGCTGTTGAAGAAGGTTACATAATTAAAAATGGAAAATTAACGAAACCAGTTAAAGGAGCAACTTTGATTGGCGAGGCTAAAGAAGTCATGCCAAAAATATCAATGTGCGGAAATGATTTAGAACTAGCACCTGGATTCTGTGGATCCATTAGCGGAAGTGTCAACGTAACGGTTGGCCAACCTCATATTAAGGTTGATTCAATAACTGTTGGTGGGAGATAGGATATGAATTCAAGAGAAATTGCAACTCAAATTTCCAAAGCTGCAGATTTTCTAAATCTTAAAAAATGGGATTATGGTGCAAGCTTTTCTAATGATTATTCTGTTCAAGTAGATAAAGGGGATGCTAAACAACTCAAGGCATCACAAAAGCAAGTAATAACTATAAGAGTTTGGAACGAATCTAATCTAGTTGGTATTACTACAACAAGTGATGTTAGTGAATCTGGTATTAAAAAGGCACTAAATCAAGCAAATATTGCCTCTGACTTTGGTAATAAGAATGAAAGTACTGAATTTTCACCACTAGCGAAAGATCCTATTGAAATAAAGGAAGCAAAAAAGAGAAATCCTGTTGGAATAAAAAAATTACTCGCACTTTTAAGAGAAGCTGAAGTAAAACTAATAAATAGCCACGAATCCATAAAATCTGTTCCATATAATGGTTTATCCGAAAGTTTCTTTGAGAGAGTTTATGCCAATAGTGAGGGCGCTTTTCGAAGTTATACTAAAAGTCAAGCTGCTCTATATTTATATGCAAGAGCAGAAGAGAAAGATAGAAAACCTAGAAGCTCAGGTTCTGTAAAACTTGGATATGGTGTTGATGATATAGATATAGAATCATGTGTTAAAGAGGCCTCAAATAAAACAATATCCCATCTAAATTATTCATCCATTAAAACGGATAAATATTTAATATGTTTTTCCCCAGAATCTTTTTTAACTTTGATAAATGCATTTAGCTCAATGTTTAATGCTAGAAGCATTTTGGATGGAGTGAGCTTATCTAATAAACAATCTATTGGAGAGAAATTATCTACAGAAGCACTTAATATTTATGATGATGGACTTCACGAAAAAAATATTTCATCATCTCCATTCGATGGAGAAGGAACCCCCACTAAAAGACTATGTTTAATTAACAAAGGGAAAATTAAAAATTTTATACATTCTGAATCAACTGCAAGAATATTTAAAACAAGTCCAACTGGCCATGCAGGACTTGGATCAAAAGTCTCAGTATCTCCTGATTGGATAGTAGTTGAAAAATCAAAGGAAGACTACGATCTAAAAACATCATTAAAACACACTAATTATGATGGAGAATTTGTTTATATTGAAGAACTAAACGCAATTCATGCAGGAGTAAGAGCAAGTCAAGGTTCGTTTTCTCTTCCATTTGATGGATGGCTTTATAAAAACGGTACAAAAATCTCAATAGAATCTGCAACTGTCGCAGGTGATATTAAATATCTTTTGAAAAATATTGTAAACATTGAGTCAAACCAAGAAGTAACAACAAGTGGTATATCTCCACATATATGGGTAGATGAATTATCAATAACTGGTGACGCGTGAGAATAATATTCTGGGGTACACCTGAATATTCACTTGCGAGCCTTGATATTTTTATTAAATCTAAACACGAAGTAATTGCAGTAGTTAGCCAACCAGATAAGAAAAGATCTAGGGGAAATAAATTAATATCTTCACCTGTTAAGAATTTTGCCAAGAAAGAATCTATAAAAATTTTTACTCCAGAAACTATCAAGGGAAATATAACTTTTATGAATGAACTTAAATCCCTATCTTGCGATTTATTTATTGTCATAGCATATGGAAAAATATTACCCAAAGAGATATTAGAAATCCCAAGATTTGGTTGTTGGAACGCACATGCTTCATTACTTCCAAGATGGCGTGGTGCAGCTCCAATACAATGGGCTTTAATGAAAGGTGATGAATTTACTGGTGTAGGAATTATGAAAATGAATGAAGGATTAGATACTGGCGACTTATTGTTGGAAGAAAAAATAAAAATTGATAATAACGATAATTTAAATACGTTGACGGAAAAACTCAGTATATTATCTGCAAAATTATTTTTAAATGCCATATATTTACTCGAGGAAAATATTAATAAAAATACTAATTATCAATTAACAAATCAAAATACCTTTGGAAGAGAAATTACATACGCAAGAATGATTGAAAAAGCAGACTATAAATTGGATTGGAGCAATGAGGCAATTAAAATTTTTCGAAAAATAAAAGCACTATACCCTAGATCATATACAACTTTTAGAGGCAAGAACCTAAAAATAATTAAAATAAAAGTTTTGAGAAATGATGAAAAAAATAATGAGAAATACTGTTTCAAGAATAATTATTCAGAACCAGGTATTATTCTGGCTCTTGTAGACAATGAAGGAATAATAATTTCAACTAAAACTGATCCGATAATTTTGTTAGAAGCAAAACTTGAAGGCAAAAACATATCTAGCAAAAAGCAATTAATACAACAATTAAATCCGTCAGTAGGTGAATATTTCTCAGGTTAAGTTTCACAATCTTTTTTAGAGAATCCCCAAATGAAAGCAAAAAGAATCAAAATATAAAAATAATAGTCTGGCAGAATAGATTCTTTAATTAAGGTATTTAATAAAAGTTTAATCCCTATAATTAAAATTGCTATGTAACCAGCCGTTTCTAATCTAGAAAATATATACAGTAGTTTTAGAAAAATCCCAGATGTAAATCTTAAGGCTAATACACCAATTACTGCTCCAAATATTATTAATATGTATTGATCACTTATTGCTACAGCGGTAGTAATACTATCTATGGAAAATGCAAAATCAGTTATTGAGAGAAGAGCAACTACCCTAAAGAACCTAAAATTTTTACTATTGTCTTTTCCTTCATTATCATTTTCGATTTCGGAATTATAAAAAACATTAGAAATGAATAAATATACTAAATACAAACCAGCAAAAACTCTTATGAAAATAAACTTAAGAAGAACATTTGACAATATGATTAGAATTATTCTGAATATTAGAGATATCGTTATGCCAATATTTAAAGCTCTTGATCTTAATTCCGAACTATTTAGAGATTTAGTAAGAGAAGCTAGTGCAACAGCATTATCTGCTGATAATAATAATTCTAGTGCAATTAATATTGGTAAAAGTGTAAAGACTTCATACCAACTGTCTACCTGATCTAAAGTGGGTATAAAAGAATTTATTGCGGCTGAATCCATTAAATATTTTTCACTTTTGTATAAAATCTAATATAATACTTTGAATATGAGTAATCAAGATTGATAACTAATAAATGAGTTTAACTACCTTAGTTAATTATATTTCAAACTCACAAATCACTTCTGAATTAATAAAAAAAATTTCAAAGAATAACGGACTAAATATTGTTGGTTCAAGTAGATATGCAAAGTCTATAATCATAGATAGTATTGCAAAAAAAGAAAATAAAAATATTTTACTAATATGTCCTAATATAGAAATTGCATATAAATGGATTGGTTATTTCGAAAGTATAAATAATAAAGAAGTCTTATATTATCCCCCAATAGATCATCTACCATACTCATCAATTAATAAATCTAAAGAAATTGAATTTACTCAACTTACTGTTTTATCCAAATTAACAAAAAAAGAACGAAAGAAACCTAATATTGTTATAACAACAGAGAGATCTCTACAACCTCATTTACCAAACAAAAATATATTAATTGATAACAATTTAGAGTTGAGAAAAGGAGTTAAAATTGAGATAGAAGAATTAACATATAAACTTACCTTTCTTGGTTATAAAAAGGAAAATATAACTTCTTCAGAAGGGTTTTGGAGTAGGAGGGGAGAAATAATAGATATTTATCCTATTAATAATGAGTTTCCTGTGAGATTAGAATTTTTTGATAATGTAATTGAAAAAATTAGGGAGTATGATCCACAAACACAAAAAACACTAGAAAGTATTAATAAGATTGAGATAATAATGGTTGGATTTGATTTAATAATTAAAGATAAGTTAAATAACTTATCTAAAAATAATATCTTCGATTCTGAAGATTTAAATAAAAAGAATCTTAATCGTTATTTAGGGGTAATAGAAAAAAATCCGTCAAACATAATAGATTACATAAGTAAGGAAACCGTAGTTGTTATTGATGAATTAGAAAATTGTAAAAAATTTTCCAATAATTGGTATCTAGATACAGAAAGTAATTTTGATAATTGTAAAAATGAAATAAACCAAAATTTAAAAAATAATGATATTAATTACAAGACTAAAGGTAATTTGCATTTAAAGTTTGACTATATATTAAATTCATTACGAAATTTAAATTTAATTAAATTATATGAATTTGAATCAAGAGATAATATGAATAATAGGTTTTTATTAAAAGATAAAAGAATTAATTCATATTCTAAAAATATAGGAAAATTATCTAATGATATTAATGAAAAAATCAAAAATAAAGACAAAATATGGATATTATCTGCACAGCCATTAAGAACTAGAACCTTACTTTTTGAGCACGAATGTAATACAAACTTTTTAAACAATCCTAATGATATAGATGAAGCATTTAATTCAATTAACAGATCAACTCCATTAATTCTAAAAAATAAAAATGATTATGAAATCGAGGGTTTTTATCTTCCAATCTTTAAAGTTGTTCTGATAACAGATAAAGAACTATTTTCACAACAAACTCTATTTAATAATGTATTTATAAGAAGAAAAAAAAGAAGTGTCAATTCAAATATAAATGTTAATAAAATTAATCCAGGAGACTATATAGTTCATAAAAATCATGGAATAGGACAATTTATAAAAATAGAAAAAATAAATATAACAGGAGATTCAAGAGATTATTTAGTTATTAAGTATCAAGATGGGAAGATAAGTGTTGCAGCGGATCAACTTAGTAGCGTTAATAGATATAGATCTAGCGGAAATATAAAGCCCAAAATAAATAAATTAGGAGGCACAGAATGGGAACGTATAAAGAATAAAAATAAGAAACTAATTAAAAAAGTTGCTGTTGATATTTTGAAACTTTATGCAAAGAGAGAAAAACTTAAGGGACATATATATCCAGAAGATGGACCATGGCAAAACGAATTAGAGGAATCATTCCCTTATCAACCAACGCCTGACCAAATTACTGCTGTAAAAGAAATAAAATCTGATATGGAAAGCGAGAAGCCAATGGATAGACTTGTTTGTGGAGATGTAGGTTTTGGCAAAACAGAGGTTGCTATTAGGGCTATATTTAAGGCGATTACATCTGGAAAGCAAGTAATTTTATTAGCTCCAACAACAATCCTAGCTCAGCAACATTGGAGAACAATAAGTAATAGATTTTCACCTTACCCAATAAAAATTTCACTACTCAATAGATTCAAAACTATTAAGGAAAGAAATGAAATTTATAAAGGTTTGAAAAATAACAACATTGATTTAGTAGTTGCAACACATCAAATATTAGGAAAAGAAATAGAAATACAAAATATAGGACTACTCGTTATTGATGAAGAACAAAGATTTGGAGTAAGGCAAAAGGAGAAAATTAAAAAAATAAAAAATAACATCGACGTTTTGACTCTCTCTGCAACTCCTATCCCGAGGACTCTTTATATGAGTCTATCTGGACTAAGACAAATGAGTTTATTAAATACACCACCTCCTTCTAGAAGGTCAATAAAAACATATTTATCTGAAATAGATATGGATGTAATAAGAACAGCTATTAGTCAGGAACTAGATAGAGGAGGTCAAATATTTTATGTTCTTCCAAGGATTTCTGATATTGATCAAGCTATAAACAAATTAAAAAATATGTTTTCTAACTTAAAATTTATTGTTGCTCACGGACAAATGAATGAAACAGAGCTTGAAAATGCAATGATTGCTTTTAATAACGGGGAAGTAGACCTATTGATATGTACAACAATAATTGAAAGTGGATTAGACATCCCGAAAGTAAATACAATTATTATTGAAGATTCTCATAAATTTGGACTTTCACAACTTTATCAATTAAGAGGCAGAGTTGGCAGAAGTGGTATACAAGCATATGCCTGGTTATTTTATCCAAATATTAATAAAATTAACGATACAGCAAAACATAGATTGAAAGCTATAAAAGACTTTTCAGAACTAGGTAGTGGATACCAACTTGCAATGAAAGATATGGAAATAAGAGGTGTTGGAAGTTTGTTAGGAGAAGAGCAAAGTGGAAAAATTAACGCTATTGGATACGACTTATATATTGATATGCTCCATGAAGCCATCTCCGAAATAAGCGGCCAAGAAATACCTGAGGTTAACGATACACAGATCGATTTACCAATAAATGCATTTATACCGGCAACATGGATATTAAACAGAGAGGAAAAACTTGATGCTTATAAATCAGCTACAGAATGCTCAAATGATAAAGAAATTACTGAATTAGCCACTGACTGGACAAATAGATATGGGATTTTACCTAAACCAGTTGAGTCATTAATCGTATTAATGAGATTAAAATTACTTGCTAAAAAATGCGGATTTGATCGGATTAAACTCAAAAAACCAAATGTTCTAATAGAAACTAGATTAAAAAAGTCTACATATAAATTATTAAGGAATACACTTTCTACGAATGTCCAAAGTAAATTTAATTATGAAGAAGGAGATCCATATTCAAAAATAACTATAAGAGGTCTAGGAATTACAGATATCCAAACACAAATAGAGCAATTAACATTTTGGTTTAAATTATTTGTTAAAGAAATTAAAAACTTTGACAAAGAACAACAAATTATAAAAAAGTAAATTATTAAATAAATGTTTAATATCCCCAAAAGACTTTTATTTCGGTTAGGTTTATAAAAATTTAACTTTGATATGGGTGATTATGTAGACATAGGAATACAATCCTCTCTATTACCTTTTACTCTTGTAATTTCTTCAATAGTTATAGGGATTTATGCTTTATTTGGAGTAGAAACAGAAAATGATGACGATGATTCAGATTCAGGAAGCGGTGGATTAATGCAACCTATTTGAAATTCACTTGAAAGATATCTGCTTAGTTTTACGTCTAAGAACCTTAAAAAGTCTATAAAAACAACCTATTGTTAAAATTAACATGATAATTAATGAACTTATAATAAAAATTACTAAAAATATTTCCCAAATATAAATTATAGTTTCAAGTATTAATTCAAATGATTTTTCTATATTTCCTATTAAGTTGTTAAAAAGTACTATCTTATTAGGTATTAGATAATTTAAATATACTAAAAAGGAACCGGACAAAAACATTAAAAAAGATTCACTTAATAATTTTCTTTTTGATTTTCTTCTCAGTGTTAACTTTCTTTTAAATAAATATTTACCATTTTTTTTATTTAAATTTGGTATCTGTAAATCTGCCATACATCAAAATTTAAGTAATGAATTTACAATTATTCTGAGTAGAAATTAACCTATAGTATCGTGTTTATCGAGTTGATGCTATGAGAAATTTTTAAAGAGTTTAAAAATACATTCTTTTCTTTATATCCATCGGCATCATATAAGTAAAAATAGATCGAAGAAAAGATAAATAAAGAAAATATTGATATAAGTGGAGGGAAAAGAATACTAGATATTTTTGATTTATTAAATAATTTTAAAAGGCTCTTTTTCTGGTTATTTTTTAAAAGTTTTAAATTTACATTTCTTACTTTATTGGAAGAATTAAATTGATCAAAACAATTGATAATATCCGAGAGGACTGAGTTACCAATTATTATATTTAAGGGTTTAACATCCTTCTTTGCACTTTTAAGAAGAATATTATGTGTTAAAAAATTATCAAGTCTAATATCAATCAAATTAGATTGATAAAAGGCAATCTCGTTATTTATTAGAAAATTTGAATAATTATAAAATGCTTCCATAATTGAACTTAAATGTTCAAAATTACCTTCAATTAATGGCTTATCAATTATCATTAATTTCCATTGTGAAATTATTGATATTTGTTCTTTATTTTCATCATTAGAGTAATCTGGTAAACCAATTATTTCAAAGCTTACAGAAGATTGATTAAAAAGTAATTTGTTTTGCAGCATATTAAAAATCGATCAAGTAATTTCTTAACTTTTGATAACCTTCATCTGAATTACATAGAGCTAAAGTGAGCAAAGAATGAATTAAAATTTTGTCATTTTCTTTTGGATCAAGCAACTTTTTTACTTTCATACTATCAACATTAAACCTTTCATTTATCAACTCTGTGAATCTTTTTTTAAAATCATTCCATATTGAAGGGTTTTTTTCGAAATCATCCCTTGATTGAAGAATATTTCTTATATAAGGGTATAAATATTTGGACATTTCAAAAGCTAATTTAATCAAAGCATCAAATTCTTTTAATTTGATGTTGTTATTGATATGTGATTTTCTCATTGGATTATTATTTCTCAATTTCCAAATAGCAATTTCTGTTGGTAAAATATTATTTAATTTTAGTCTATTAGATAGAGAATATAGTGATTGAATACCATTTAAATCAATAGTTTCCAAGGTTAACAAAAGTAGATCAAGTCTTTGTATTGATTCTCTAGGAATACGATTTTTTTTAAATAAAAAAGTAATAGCTTTTAATTTTCTAAATGAAAGAAGTATAACAGAATTTTCATTTCATGTTTTGAAATAAAAATGAATATAACTTGTCTAACTCCTCAATAGTCAAGATTCCATAACTCCATAATAAAATTGGTAGGGGTGCGTTATCTCTTTTTGATAACTTGATTCCAAGATCTATTGATGATTGATCTAAACCCATCTCGTTCTTAAGATAAAAAATAATATTTTCAGAAAAGTTTTTATACATAAGAATTACTTTATAGTTAAAAAAATAATAGATTTAGTCATTTGATTTAATACAATTTTTCTAATAATAAGAAAATTATTCAGAAGTAAAAAAGATAATTTTTTGAATGGAACCAATATTAAATTTCTATTAGCAAAAAATCTAATTAAAAAATCAGTGATAAAAATAATAGTAAAAATATCTAAAAATCTTGTGAAATAATATTTAAATTTAATTAGCTTAAAATTTAAATCACTGAAGGATAAATCGTTATTAAACATATCAAAAATTTTATTAACATCACGCCAACAAGTATTTAAACCTTGCCCACCAACGGGATGAAAAGTATGAAACGAATCACCAACTAATATAGATCTATTTAATTTAAAAATTGGAAGATTCAAAGACAATGAAACAGGAAATATACTAACTTCACCAATAATTTGATCTAGTTTAAATTGAGCCGGCAAAACTGTTGACAAGTTATCTATTAGTAAGTTCTTATCATATTTCAATCTATCAAGAGATTTTTTAGTACTTGATGTCCATATAATTTGATATAAATTTTTATCTAATGGTAATAATGCCAATGGTCCCTCTTTTCTGAATATTTCATAAGCACGTCTCTCTGTATTGCCTCTTATTGTTATCTTAAAAGTCAGACAAGACTGCTTATATGATTTCTTTAAAGAAAGAAACTTAAAGAATCTTTTATCTACAGAATTAGCTCCAGTTGAAATAAATCTATAATCATATAAAATTCTCTCTTGTGATAATTCTTTAGATGATTTAAAAAATATATTTTTACATTTGTCAATCTCCTCAAAACAAACCTTCATTAGATCACAATGTTTAATAACCCAACCAATGTTATTTACAACTCTTATGTCTTCATCTAAGTCTGAGATAGTTAAATTTGTAAATGAAGAAGATACACTATCTGAAATTGAAAGTGTATTAAAACCATATAAAAATGGTTTTAACTTATTCCAAAGATGAAATTTTATAAGAATTTTTCTAGTTGAATGAGTTATTGCGTAAGTTTTATCTTTATTTATAAGACTTTCCTTTGTCAGTAAATCCGTTAGGAAGATATTACAATTTAGTTTTGATAATGCTAAAGATAAAAGTATACCAGTAGGTCCAGAGCCAACTATTTTAAAATTAGAAATCTTTTTCATTTAAAAATATTAATTTTCTTCAAATTATTTTAAATAAATATAGCAAATCTCCTCAAAAGCAGGTCTTAATAGATAAGGGTATTCACCAACCCATAAATTCAAATCAGGTAACCAAGCATCTGTTAAAAAGATATTTCTATCAAAATTCCTACTATTAGATGTGACTAAACATCTAATATTTGAACCAATTCTAATTTGACTATGTTTATTTTCCATTGGAAAACTTATTTTCTCTAAATAGCCATCTTCATCCTCTAATTCGAGAACTAACCAAGTCCTCTTACTCTCTACAATTTCTAATCTACCTTCTCTGTTCGATTGTTCTCTAGAACTCTCTACTTTCTCTGTTTTATAAATATCAGATACGAAACCATCAAAGATAGAGTAAAATTTATTTTTTCTAAATTGCAAATTTTTTCTACTTGATTCAAGAATTGGGCCCCAAATGATATATAAAAAGAAAATAACGCAAAGTATAAGCCACAAATTATAAGTTTGATTTCCAGTTTGACTAATACTTATCAAGAAATTAATAATACCTCCAATAGAAGAAATGATTAATCTTTGGAGGATTTTTCTTCCATTACCCAAGGTGTATTTAAATTGACCTCCAGTGCCAACAGCTGGAATCAATCTTGAGATCTGATTTAATTTTAAAGGTATGAGCATCTAAAAAACCAATTTTTCTAGTCCATAAACTAATGATTCGTAATTCCCTATTTTTTTTATTGCTTTTAAAACGCCAGGCATGTAGGCTTTTCTATCAATGGTATCGTGTTTAATAGTATAAGTTTCTCCAGGAGAACCCATAATCACAACTTGATGAGCTAAAAGTCCAGGTAATCTTACAGAATGAATATTTAAACCAGAATCCCTGAGACCCCCTCTAACACCTTTTAATGATTCAGTTTCTTTTAACAAACTTTTATTAAAATTCTTATGAGACTCTTCAATCATTTCAGCAGTTTTAATGCAAGTTCCACTGGGAGAGTCAGCTTTTTGATTATGGTGCATTTCTACCAACTCAATATTGTCATAAAACCTTGCTGCAACAGAAGCAGCCTGTTGAAGAAGAACCATGCCAACAGAAAAATTAGGAATTATCGCACAGCCTATAGAAGCCTTCTCAGCAAAAACTGACAAGTCATTAATTTGAGCAGTTGTGAGGCCTGTTGTTCCAACAACTGGTGCGATCCCATAAGCAATTGCTGATCTAGTATTTTCATACACAGAATCAGGATGAGTAAAGTCTACTAAAACAGGTTTTATATCAATATTTCTATATTTTTGACTAATTGAACATAAAGTTCCTTCTAAATCATTTGAAACAGTAACATCACAACTTTTTACCTTCAATATATCTGAAATATTTACACCATTATTCTTTTCATTTTTGTCAATTGCTGCAACAAGTTCACAATCTTGCGAATTTAATACAGAATTAATAACTTCGCTCCCCATTCTACCTAAAGCTCCAGAAACTAGTACTGGTATGGTTTTTATCGGATTTTTGATCATTTTTTTAATAAATTTTTTTTTAAAGGTTGTTACACGCTATTTATAATGCACACAATAATGCCATTTCGTTCGTAGTCTGGTAGAAATACTTAAAAAAATCAATGTTTACGCAGGTCCGCTCAGCAAACCGCAGAGTATCTCCTGTTGAGGATAACAAACATAAAGCTGTAATAAAAGCAGTTTATGTTGTCCTTGAGCCACAATACCAAAATTCCTTAACGGAAGCTGCAAAGTCAATAAATGAGATGAATGGGCCAATAGGTATAGACCTCAGCGGCTATCTTATCGAAGAATTAAGAAATGAAAGTAATTTTGAGGATTTTAAAGAAGACATAGCTAATGCAGATATATTTATTGCTTCCCTAATTTTTATAGAAGATCTTGCTCAAAAAGTAGTTGATGCAGTTTCTCCATACAAAGATAAACTTAAAGCTTCAATTATCTTCCCCTCTATGCCAGAGGTAATGAGATTAAATAAGTTAGGTTCATTTAGTATGTCCCAACTTGGACAATCAAAAAGTATTATTGGTGATTTAATAAAAAAGAAAAAAGAATCTGATGGAGCAAGCTTCCAAGATTCAATGTTGAAATTATTAAATACATTACCTTCAATACTTAAATATCTACCTGTAGAGAAAGCTCAAGATGCTAGAACATTTATTCTTAGTTTTCAGTACTGGTTAGGTGGTACAACTGAGAACTTAAAAAACTTCTTATTAATGATTTCTGAAAAGTATGCAGTATCAGAAAACATAAAAGATCAATTAGAAGAATTCAAAATTCAAGACCCTGAAACTTTCCCAGATTTAGGAATTTGGCATCCTCTAGCTCCCTGTATGTTTGAAAGTCTTAAAGAATATCAAAATTGGGAAAATAACAGGAAAGATATAAACACTAAAAATGAAAAAACACCCACAATAGGATTAGTACTTCAAAGGAGTCATATAGTTACAGGAGATGATGCTCATTATGTTGCTGTTATTCAAGAACTTGAATATAGAGGAGCAAGAGTACTTCCTATCTTCTGTGGAGGTTTAGATTTTTCTAAGCCAGTCAATGAATTTTATTATGATTCAATTAATAAAGATGTACCTATTGTTGATGGAGTTGTATCTTTAACAGGATTTGCTTTAGTTGGAGGTCCGGCAAGGCAAGATCATCCTAAAGCAATTGATGCTCTCAAAAGGTTAAACAGACCTTATATGGTTGCACTCCCATTAGTTTTTCAGACCACTCAAGAATGGGAAGATAGCGACTTAGGACTTCACCCAGTTCAGGTAGCACTTCAAATTGCAATTCCAGAGTTGGATGGAGCTATTGAACCTATAATTCTTTCAGGGCGAGATGATGCTACAGGGAAGGCACATACACTCCAAGATCGAGTAGATGTGATCGCTGAAAGAGCAATAAAATGGTCAAATTTAAGAGTTAAGCAAAGAAAAGACAAAAAATTAGCTATTACAGTATTTAGTTTTCCTCCAGATAAGGGAAATGTAGGTACTGCAGCATATTTAAATGTTTTTGGTTCGATATACAGGGTACTACTTGAAATGAAATCAAAAGGATATGAAATAGAAGGACTTCCAAGTAATTCAAAAGAATTAATGGAAAAGGTAATCAATAATCCTGAAGCAATGGATGGTTCTCCAGAATTAAATATTGCTCATAAGATGTCAGTAAAAGAATACGAAGAGTTCACACCATATTCACAAAGACTTGAAGAAAATTGGGGTAAACCCCCTGGAAATCTAAATAGTGATGGACAGAACCTTCTCATCTATGGAAAACATTTTGGAAATGTTTTTATAGGTGTTCAACCCACATTTGGTTATGAAGGTGATCCAATGAGACTACTTTATTCAAGAAGTGCAAGTCCTCATCATGGTTTTGCTGCTTATTACACTTATGTAGAAAAAATCTGGGGTGCTGACGCTGTTCTTCATTTTGGAACTCACGGATCACTAGAATTTATGCCGGGTAAACAGATGGGCATGAGTGACACATGTTATCCAGATTCTCTAATTGGATCATTGCCTAATTTGTATTACTATGCAGCGAATAATCCTTCTGAAGCAACAATTGCAAAGAGGAGAGGTTACGCTTCAACCATTAGCTATCTGACTCCCCCCGCAGAAAATGCAGGACTTTACAAAGGACTTAAAGAACTAAGTGAACTTGTTGGTTCATATCAACAATTAAGAGAAAATAGTAGAGGTATTCAAATTGTTAATGCAATAGTTGAGACTTCTAAGCAATGTAATCTTGATAAAGATGTTGAGCTCCCTTCAAAAGAAATAGGAGAACTTTCTTTAGATGAAAGAGATTTATTTGTTGGTAATATCTACAAACAATTAATGGAGATAGAGAGTAGATTATTACCTTGCGGTCTTCATACGATTGGAGAAGCTCCAACTGCAGAAGAAGCTGTAGCAACTCTTGTTAACATCGCATCTTTAGAGAGAGAACAAGAGGGGCTAAGATCTCTTCCTGGACTACTTTCAGAATCGATAGGTCTGACTATTGACCAAATTTATAATGGCAATAATAAAGGTGAACTTAAATTTGTAGAATTAAACGAAAAAATTATAAAGACAGCAAGAGAATCAATATTTGCAATGGTTAATTCCTTAAAAATTGTAGATGGCAGGGTTTATTTAGAAAAATCACTTCTTTCAAAACTTTTTGAGTTTCTTAAAATATTTGGTCTAAATTTACCTACTCCATGGCTTAGGGTTTGTAGATTAAATGGATTTAATGAAGTTAATCAGAAAGAATTAAACAAATTATTTGATTATTTACTTTTCTGCTTGGAACAGGTCTGTGCAGATAAAGAAATGGATAGTCTTATTAAAGCATTAGATGGTAATTATGTTTTACCAGGCCCCGGTGGAGATCCAATAAGAAACCCAGGTGTTTTACCTAGCGGCAAAAACATCCATGCACTTGATCCTCAATCAATACCAACTACAGCAGCAGTCGCTGCAGCAAAATCTGTTGTTGATAAATTAATTCAAAGGCAAAAGGAAGAACAAGGTACTTGGCCTGAAACAATTGCATGCGTTTTATGGGGTACTGACAATATCAAAACTTATGGAGAATCACTAGCGCAAATTTTATGGTTTGTGGGAGTAAAGCCAAAACCAGACTCTGTTGGAAGAATTAACAAATTAGAATTAATCTCACTAGAAGAATTAGGGAGACCAAGAATAGATGTAGTAGTCAACTGTTCTGGAGTATTTAGAGATTTATTTATAAATCAAATGGCATTAATAGATCAGGCCGTCAAATTAGCTGCAGAGGCTGATGAGCCTTTGGATTCAAATTTTGTAAGAAAGCATTCATTAGAACAAGCAGAAAAAGAAGGCAGTTCAATTAGAGAAGCTTCCTCTAGAGTATTCTCTAATGCTAGTGGCAGCTATAGTTCGAATGTAAATTTAGCCGTTGAAAATTCAACATGGGAGGAAGAAAATGAACTACAAGAAATGTATTTATCTAGGAAGACATATGCTTTCAATGCTGATAATCCTGGTGAAATGAATCAAAAAAGAGATGTATTTGAATCTGTCATGAAAACAGCTGATGTTACCTTCCAAAACCTTGATTCCTCAGAAATTTCACTTACAGATGTAAGTCATTATTTTGATTCAGATCCAACCAAATTAATTAAAACTCTTAGAGATGACGGCAAAGAACCAAGTAGCTACATAGCAGATACAACTACTTCTAATGCTCAAGTAAGAACACTTGGAGAGACTATTAGATTAGACTCAAGAACTAAACTTTTAAATCCTAAATGGTATGAAGGTATGCTTAAATCTGGTTATGAGGGAGTGAGGGAGCTTTCTAACAGACTTAATTACACTCTTGGTTGGAGTGCGACAAGTGGTCAAGTAGATAATTTTGTATACGAAGAAACTAATGAAACATTTATAAATGACGAAGAGATGAGGAAAAGACTAATGGAATTAAATCCTAATAGTTTTAGAAGGATAGTAGGTACTTTATTAGAAGTTAATGGACGAGGATATTGGGAAACTTCAGAGGAAAATATAGAACAGTTAAAAGAACTTTACCAAGAGGTAGAGGATAAAATTGAAGGTGTAAAAGAATAATAATCCTTCTATTTTCTGTAAATCTTATCAGCAACTTTTAATATTTGAGAGTTCATTTTTACATTATGAACTCTCACAATATCGACATTAAAATGTGAACAGAGACAACTAATTGCAAGCGTTCCAATATCTCTTTCTTTAGGATTTATTTCATTTAGAATTTCCCCTATAAATCTTTTCCTTGATGCACCAATTAAGATTGGGAAATTTAATTTTTTAAATCCATCCAGATTTCTTAAAATTTCCAAATTTTGATCTAAATCTTTTGAAAACCCTATTCCAGGATCCAAAATTATATTTTTTTTAGAAATGTTTTTCTCTAAAGAATTATTTATTAAAGTCTCAAGAGAGCACTTTACCTCACTCAGTACATTTTTGTATTTTGAAAGTTCATTCATATTTTGACTATTTCCACGACTATGAGTTATGACGAATGGGCATTTAAATTTTGAAACAACATCCAATATTTTCTTATCCCTTCTTCCTCCTGTAACATCATTTATCCAGTTAGCCCCATTTAAAAGAGCTTCATGAGCTACTTCAGAATTAAATGTATCAATAGAAATTAAGATCTCTGGAAATTCAGATTTTATTAATTTCAGATAAGGTATCAATCTTTTTATTTCTATATTAGATCCAACTTCTTCAGCCCCAGGCCTTGTGCTCTGAGCACCAAGATCAATAACATCAACACCATTACGCAAAAAATGAATAACTTGATCCAATACTTTTTTTGTAGAATTTAAATCTCCTCCATCACTAAAAGAATCTGGAGTTAAATTAATAACCCCCATAATCGAAGTTTTTTGTCTCCAGCCTTTAGGCCATGGGTTTGTCTTATTGGTAATTTGCAATTCTTGCGAAACTGTTAGGGTCTAATGATGCCCCTCCAACTAAAACCCCATCTATATCACTCATCGACATAATTTCGTCAATATTATTAGGTTTAACAGATCCTCCATATTGAATTATCACATCTTCAAAACCAATTAATTTTCGAATCAAAGAACAAATCTTATTAGCGTCGATAGCCTCACATGTTTTACCTGTACCTATAGCCCAAATTGGTTCATAGGCAACTATGAGATTTGATGGATCTGTATTTTCCAGTCCTTGTTCAACTTGTCTAGTAATAACTCTATCTGCTTCACCTCTCTCTCTTTGTTCTAATGATTCTCCAACACAAACAATTGGAGTAAGCCCACATGACTGAGCGAAAACCGCTCTTTTATTAATTTGTTCATCACTTTCACTAAAGTATTTCCTTGGTTCACTATGACCAACTATTGCATATGAGACTCTATGTTCAAGAAGCATTTTTGGAGATATTTCCGCTGTAAATGCTCCTTCATCTTCCCAATGAATATTTTGACTAGAAATTTCTAAAAGATTAAAATCAGAATTATTAGAGAAAGTTGAAATAGCTGTAAAAGGTGGTGCAATAACTATTCTACGATCATCACTAATGTTTTTTATTAAAGGTATAAACTGTTCAAGGTAAGACTTAGTTTCAGCGCAAGTCATGTGCATTTTCCAATTACCAGCGATAACAGATTTTCTCAAAATACAAGCTCCAAGAAAATCATATTAATATAAACTGAGTGGAATAGGCCAACTATTAAAAAATTAATTCATTTTTTAGAAACATAACTTTATCTCCCTTGTTTAATTTCCTTCCTCTCCTAGTTTCAGTTTCACCATTAACTTTTACAGATCCGGATTTTATAAGGATTTTTGCCTCTCCACCTGATGCGACCAAATTTTTCCATTTTAAGAATTGATCTAATTTCATTGTTTTGTACACCCAAGGATATTAATTAAAGTAGGATAAGTAATAAAATATATAATATCTTGAAATTAATACCTCCAGTCAGACCATATCTAAATAGGTTTATAAAAGGCTTTTTATGCATGCTTATCTACGTAGCTTGTTGGCCTTTGTTAGCTTATTTAGCTGGAAACTTAATCCCAGCTATTGGATCTGGTGATCTTTCAAAAGTTTCGAGCATAATATTTAAATCATTATTAGTATTTTTAATTCAAAAAACTGCTCAATTTGGACAGGATGTATTCATAGCAAAACCTTCTTTAGAAATTAGTGAAGTAATGAGGGGAAATTTATTTAGCAAAATTCAAAAAATAGATATGAATTCTGTTGAAAAGATATCAGCCGGAGATATCACATATAGGCTTACTGAAGATGCGGATAGAGTAAGCGAAGTTATTTATAAAACAGCTCAAGATACTATTCCATGCACCTTACAATTATTTGCGGTGGTAATATATATGTTTTATTTAGATTGGTCACTAACATTATCCACCTTTGTACTAGCTCCATTGATTATTCTTTCAGTCAATAGTTTTGGTAGAAGAGTTTTATTAGCATCAGAAAAAAGTCAAGAATCAACAAGTAACTTAGCAAGTTTAATAGGTGAATCTATAAACGGAATGAAAACCATAAGAGCTTTTGCTGCAGAAAATTGGATTGAGAATCGATTTTATAAAAGATTAAGTGCAAATAAAAAAGCAAAATATAAAACATTAAAATTACTTGCATTTCAGCATCCAGTAGTTGGCTTTGTAGAAGCATTTGGAATATTAGCAATATTAGGTTTAGGAGCCGCAAGAATTAACCTAGACCTTCTAACAAGTGAAGAATTTAGCAGTTTCTTTGCTGCAATATTGATGCTTATTGATCCAATAAGTCATGTCAGTACAAATTTCAATGACTATAAACAAGCAGAAGCATCAATAAAAAGATTGAGAAACATAAATCTTGAACCTATTGAAGATGACAAAGAAAATTTAATAAGGATATCCAATATTGAAGGCAATATAAGTTTTAAGAAAGTTGATTTTGAATACAAAAAAGATAATCAAGTCCTTAAAAATATAAATTTGGAAATTAATAAAGGGCAAGTAACAGCTTTCGTTGGATCTTCTGGGGCAGGTAAAAGTACAATGATGGCCTTGATATTAAAATTCATAACCCCAAATAATGGAGACATTTATATTGATAATAAAAATCTAAAATTATTAAATACAAAAGATATAAGAAAAAATATTGCATTAGTACAACAACAGCCTTTTTTATTTTCAGGAAAAGTTATTGATGTAATAAAAATGGGAAGGAGTTTTACTAAAGAAGAAGTTATAGAATCAGCAAAAAAGGCAAATGCTCATAGCTTCATTCAAAAGCTGCCCAATAAATATGAAACCAAGATAACTGAAAGGGGATTAAATTTATCAGGGGGCCAGATTCAGAGAATAGCAATTGCAAGAGCAATACTAGGGAATCCATCCATCCTTCTTTTGGATGAAGCTACAAGTGCATTAGATGCAGAATCAGAGTCAGAAGTTCAAGAAGGGCTAAATAGAGCCATGAGAAATAGAACTGTTATTGTAATTGCACATAGATTATCTACTACCCAAGAAGCAGATAAAATAGTTGTCTTCGATAAGGGCGAAATTATTGAGGTTGGTAAGCATATAAATCTATTAAATAAAAATGGAATTTATAAAGAATTATGTGAAAAACAATTGATTAAAGAACTATAACTCTATCTTAAATATTAAAAACTTAAATCTATGAGTGAAAACACAAATGATTCTGTTAACCCAGTTCTAACATTTGAGGGGAAAAAATATAAAATTAATGATCTATCTAATGATATTAAAGAAATTATAAAAGGATTGCAAATAGCAGAAACGCAATTAAAAATGCACGAAGACACTTTAAAATTGCTTTCAATAGGAAGAAACTCACTAGCAAATCAATTAAGAGAAAAGCTGAAAATTTTTGAATAAATCACATATTACTTATGAATTTCTTGAAGAGATAAAGTATCAAACTTATTTAAACGTAGAGATTTTATTGCCTGTATGGCAGCTTTTGCAGCAGGTATAGTTGTAAAAGTAGGTATATTGTATTCTAAAGCTGCTCTTCTTAGATAAGCATCATCATGTAAAGCTTGCGAACCCACAGGAGTATTAATAACTAATTGAACCAGGCCAGATCGAATAGAATCCTCAATATTAGGTCTACCCTCATGAACTTTTAAAACTTCATCAACTTGGATTCCGAGATTTGAAAGATAATTTGCAGTACCTCTAGTAGCAATTAACTTGAAACCAAGATTGATAAGTTCTTTCGCTATGTATTCTAAATTATCCTTATCTAAATCATTTGTTGATAAAAAAGCTATACCTGCATCTGGAACACCGTTACCTGCTGCCAATTCAGACTTAGCATAGGCAAGGCCAAAATCCTCTGCCAAACCCATAACTTCGCCTGTAGACCTCATCTCAGGTCCTAATAAAGTATCAGATCCAGGAAATCTTTTAAAAGGTAGTACTGCTTCCTTTACAGCCTGATATTTAGGGATTAATTCCTCTGTAAAATCTATATCACTTAGTGTTTTACCTTGCATTAATTGAGTAGCCAATTTGGCTACAGGTTTACCAATCGCTTTAGAGACAAAAGGTATTGTTCTTGAGGCTCTTGGATTTGCCTCAAGAATAAATAATTCACTTTCTTCATTATTTAATTTTCTTACTGCAAATTGCAAATTAATTAAACCAACGACATCTAGTCTTTTTGCTATTAATTGTGTCCATCTTTTGACAGTAACTAATGTGGATTTTGTTAAAGAAATTGAGGGGAGGCAACATGCTGAATCCCCAGAATGAATGCCAGCGGGTTCTACATGTTCCATAAGACCCGCGATAACAACAGAACCACAAGCGTCACATAGAGCATCAACATCTATCTCAATTGCATTACTTAAATACTGATCAAGAAGAATAGGATGATCTGGAGAAACCTTAACTGCTTCTGAAATATATTTCGTTAATTCATTTTTATCTTTAACTATTTCCATAGCTCTTCCACCTAAAACGTAAGAAGGTCTAACAACTAATGGAAAACCAATATTATTTGCGACTTGTAATGCTTGTTCTTTATTACGTGCAATTCCATTGAGAGGTTGTCTGATTTTTAATTCATCAAGTATTTTTGTAAATTCCTCTCTATCTTCTGCTATATCAATAGAAACAGGTGATGTTCCTAATATTTTAGAACCTGATTTAACTCCATCCTCAGATTCTAACCACTTAAGCAGAGGTAATGATAATTTCAGAGGAGTCTGTCCCCCAAATTGTACTATTAATCCTTGAGGATTCTCAGCTTCAATTATGTTGAGAACATCTTCTAATGTGACCGGTTCAAAATATAAAATGTCACTTGTGTCGTAGTCAGTAGAAACAGTTTCAGGATTACTATTTACCATTATTGTTTTATAACCATTATCCGAGGCTTGATACGAAGCATGGCAGCAGCAATAATCAAATTCAATGCCTTGACCAATCCTGTTGGGTCCACCTCCCAAAATCATAATTTTATTAAATAAAGTTTCTTTTTCAGTAAAAACTTCATTGTCAAACTTTTGGACTTTTTTATTTGAAAAAGACTCTTCATATGTAGAGTAATGGTAGGGAGTTTGAGAAGAAAATTCAGCTGAACAAGTATCAACGGTTTTAAAAATTGGGTAAATATTTAAATTCTTTCGATGATTTCTAACTTCATAAAAATCAGAATCGGTTAAATTGGCAATCTGTTGGTCAGAAAAGCCAATTTGTTTTGCCTTTAGCATTAAATCCCTATCTAAATTTTTAAGTTCTTTTCCTTTTAAAAAATTATCTTGGAAATTAAAAATATTTCGTAATTTCTCTATAAACCACAAGTCAATGTTTGTTATTTCATTTATAAATTTATCAGATTTTCCAGATTCCATTGCTTTTTTTAAGATAAGAATCCTTTCTGGAGTGGGATTTCTTAAACTATTTTGTAATTCGTTTTCGTTATTAAAATCTTCAATAGCATCACATTCCCATCCAGAAATGCCAATTTCTAAAGATCTAAGAGCTTTTTGAAAGGATTCTTCAAACGAACGACCAATAGCCATTGCTTCTCCAACAGACTTCATAGCTGTATTTAAGATGTTTGATGATCCTTTAAACTTTTCAAAGGCAAATCTAGGTATCTTTGTTACAACGTAATCTATTGATGGTTCAAAGCAAGCAGGTGTTTTCTTCGTAATATCGTTAATAATTTCATCAAGCGTATATCCCACCGATAATAAAGCTGCAATTTTTGCAATAGGAAATCCAGTGGCTTTACTAGCTAAAGCGGAAGATCTACTTACTCGAGGATTCATCTCAATAACAATAACTTCTCCACTATTTGGATTTACAGCAAATTGAATATTACTACCTCCTGTCTCTACACCAACTTCTCTAATAATTTTTAAAGATAGATCTCTAAGTCTTTGATACTCTTTGTCCGTTAACGTTTGTGCGGGGGCAACAGTAATTGAATCACCAGTATGAACACCCATAGGGTCTAGATTTTCAATACTACAAATAATGACAACATTATCAGCCTTATCTCTCATAACTTCTAATTCAAATTCCTTCCAGCCAATTAAAGATTTTTCAATCAATATTTGATTACAAGGACTTTCCTCTAAACCAGATTTACAGAGATCAGTAAACTCCTCAAGATTATACGCAATTCCTCCTCCTACTCCTCCTAAAGTAAAAGCGGGTCTAATTATTAGCGGATATGAATTTATTTGTTTAGATACCTCTCTAGCTTCAAACAAAGTTGAAGCGATACCTGACGGACAAACATTTACATTTATCCTTTCCATTGATTCTTTAAATAGCTTCCTATCTTCAGCCTTATTAATAGCTTGTAAGTCGGCCCCAATTAATTCAACATTATTAATTTTTAAAAAATCAGATTCAGATAATTTTACCGCTAAATTTAAAGCTGTCTGGCCTCCCATCGTTGGGAGCATAGCATCCGGTTTTTCTTTAATAATTATTTGAGAGACTATTTCTGGAGTAAGAGGCTCAATATATGTTTTATTTGCTATTTCTGGATCAGTCATTATAGATGCTGGATTTGAATTAATTAAAATAACTTCATATCCAGCTTTTCTTAATGCTTTACAAGCTTGTGTACCAGAATAATCAAATTCACATGCTTGTCCTATAACAATGGGACCTGAACCAAGGATAAGTATTCTTTTAAGGTCACCTCTTTGAGGCATAATTAAAAATCATCATTTATTTAATGCTACTTATAAATCATCAGATGTTAATCAAGTTACTTGAAAAGCAACATTTGTTTCTATAGTATTGGTAGAAAAATATTATTTATGAGCGAACTTCAACGACTAAAAAGTTTGTTGCCACCAGAGAATGAAAGTTGGGTTTTTATTGAAGCCGCTGCCGCTATAGATCCTCCATTGATTACACTTGAAGAAATAGGACGCGACGAGGTTGAGATACAGATAGATTTGGAAGAATGGGATAATTTTGCAATTGATCACAGGAATTTAATGTTCTGGCACGAAGTTGGAAAGATTCAAAACGACGCGATTCCAAGAGATGGTTGGGAAATGGCTGCTTTAGCTATAGGTCTTGGAGGAGCAATAGGTGAATTATGGGTTCAAGATGGATTACTTTTACTTCTGGCACTTGGTTTATCAAGTTTTGCAGGATATAGACTTTACATTAAGAATAATTCTGAAAAGAAACTACAAGACGCAATTTATGCAGATGAAAGAGCAATTGATCTTGCATGTAGATTTGGATACAGTATTCCTAATGCCTATAAAAGTCTTGGTGGAGCTTTAAAAGAACTTATAGATAAAACAAGGAAAAAGAAAAAAAGAAGTTATTACGAAGATAGATTAGAGGCTTTAAGGAAAAGTGCAGAGAAAGCGAGATCTGAACTATCTCAACAAGAAGGTTCAGAGAAATCAGTATCTAGTGAAAATGTCTATGGACAATAAGAAGTTAGTTTTAATAGCAGCTAAAGCATGTGATGAGAAGAAAGCTCGAGATATAAAGTTAATTAATATTGATAAAGTTTCATATATTAGTGAATGGATACTTATTGCTGAAGGTTTGTCAGATGTACAAGTAAGATCAATTAGTAATTCAGTCGAAGGAGAATTAAGACAAAAAGCAAATATACAACCTATAAGAAAAGAGGGCATAAATGAGGCAAAATGGGCTTTGCTTGATTATGGAGATTTAATAGTAAATATCTTTCAACCTGAAATAAGAAAATTTTATGATCTTGAATCATTCTGGGGTAACGGCGAGAATTTAAATTTTCCATAAATATTATTGATGAAAGAGTCAACTTGTCCTGTTCCAAAAGAGCAGCAGCCTACAAATGAATTTATTGAATTATCAAAATCAAAAATCTTTTCTTGGCCAAAATCTAAAAAATTATTTTTATTGGTATTGTTAAAATTTTGGATAGCAACATTTATTGTTTTTCTTATTATTTCCTCTGGAAGTGCATATTTCAAAACCTCTATTATTAAATACGTTTTATTAAGCTTTTTTAGTAGTTTATCTCTTCCATTTCTTTTATCAATAAGGTTATACCTTGGATGGAATCATATTTTTAAAAGATTAACCTCAGAAAAAGTAGAATATGAAGAATCAGGATGGTATGACGGTCAAGTTTGGATTAAACCAATTAACTTGAAGGAAAAAGAATCACTAATAGCTCTACAAGAGGTCAAACCTATTTTAAAAAATATTATTCAAATTTCTTCAATTATTTTCATTATGGCATTATCCGGTATCTTGTTCTTCCAATACAACAATATCTAATATGAGTTCAAACTTTAAAAATCTTTATACATCTAATAATCCTCCTGTAGAGGTAATTTTAATGAGAGGTTCAAATATTGAATCCATTCATAAAGTACATGCAGTAGTGAGCGATAAAAAAGGAAGGGTATTAATGTGCGCTGGTAACCCAGAATATAAAAGCTTTATCAGGTCTGCATTAAAACCTTTTCAAGTAATACCTTTCATTAGTAGTGGTGCCGCTTCAAAAATTAATGAACCTTCAAAATCTATTGCCATAGCATGTGGATCACATTGTGGATCAATATTGCATACGAGAGAAGCTTTCAAAATTTTATGGGAATATGACATCGATATTAATAATTTAAAGTGTCCAATAAAAAATACTAGTCCACTGGAACATAATTGCTCAGGTAAGCACGCAGCTTTTCTTGCAACCTGCAAAAAGTTAAATTGGCCTTTTGTAAGTTACTTAAAAGGTAATCATCCCCTCCAATCTGAAATATTCCGTATTGTATCAGAATTACTTGAAATTCCAGATTCAAATATTGTTGCTGAAAGGGATGACTGCGGAGCTCCAACACTTTATATGAAGTTATTAGAGATGGCAAAATTATATTCAATACTTAGCAGTTCTGAAAGAGCTGAATTAGAACAAATAAGTAGAGCAATGACTACATTTCCAATAATGATTAGTGGTGAAAATAGATTTGACACAGAAATTATTCAGGCGTCACATGGTCTTGTTATAAGTAAAAGCGGAGCTGAAGGGATACAATGTTTTAGTAATGTAAACGAAGGTATTGGCTTAGCATTGAAAGTAGAAGACGGATCAAAAAGAGCAAAACATGCTGTTGGTTTGCATCTCTTAAAACAACTAGATTGGATATCTGAATTAAGATTACAAGACCTTCAAGATAAGGTTTTAAACTTTCCTGAAAGTGTTCAAATAAAAGTAAAAGGTCAACTAAAATTCCAAGAATCCTAAAAAAAGAGAAAATGGACTCCTTAAGATGTATGCTAGGTATATGACGCGGGGTAGAGCAGTCTGGTAGCTCGTCGGGCTCATAACCCGAAGGTCGGAAGTTCAAATCTTCTCCCCGCCACCAAAAATTAACCTTTGTTAGATAGCCATAATTTTACTATAATTTAGTTCTATGATAGACAAAAAATAAAGAATAATTTTCTTTAAAAAAAGATATAACATAAAAAATTTTTTTGATATTCAACTAGAGATTTTCTTAAGAAATTTTATTCAAAACTAAAGTAAAGTTTTTATAAATCAAAGAAATATTGAAGATTAATTTATTATTAAAGATACAAATTAAGAAATCATGAAAATAATCAGTATTTATACACTAGAAATTGTGGTTAACTAGTTTAAGAATACTTGCCACTCAAAAAATCCATTGCTAAAAATATAAAGCGGGCTAAAGTCCAATACTCCACGAGGATTTAGTCCGCTCTTAAAATTTTAATAATCTATTTTTATATTTATTTATTAGTTTACTAATTTCCAACTTATATCGATATTAAAGATTTTAGGAGCTATATTAAAGCAATTCTTAATGGAATTAGTTCGAGCTTTAATTTATAACTTTAGCTATTAATAACAAAAATGCTATTTAGTAAGTTGAGAAAAACTACAAAGTTCAACGAGTTAAAAAAACTTTGAAATTCTTAAATATATTCTGACACTTTCCAGAATTAATTAAGCCAATTTTTTTTTTAAATTAAATTAAATATTATTATATCTACAGTAAAATGGTTTTAAATTTTGACTAAAAGTTCGAAATAACCATTCTTGTTTAGGGAAAATTTATCAAACCAAAGATTTATCAAATTATCTAATCCAATTCCTGAAAGCATTTTTTTATTTGAAGTTTTATAATCTGCCAGTGCTAATAATAAATAAGGGAATATCATATCAGACACACCTGCAGGAAGTTTGTTTAAAGGAACACCGTGGCCTTTATCCCAGATTAATTGCATGTCTTGAGAAAAGAAATTACTCCAATAGTTAAAGTCGCAAAATAATCTCTCTGGGGGTAAAAGATTCGAAACTAAAGAAGAAGAATTCATTTTTTTTACAAAAATAAAATAATAATCAGAAGATGAAAAATACATTTTCCAATTTAAGAATCATTAGATGTTTAGATTAAATAAATTAAATCTATTAAAGCGAAAATCTATAGACAAATAGTACAGCACTATATTGAACTTTGCAACACTTCTAAAAGTTATTTTTTTTCATTTTTTCTTGAAATTGCAAGAACATTAAAAATTTTTCATAAATTTCTGAATCTATGAATTCATTTTTAAATTCATTAAATCTTGATGATTTTGCTTTTTTAAGTTTGTTTTTAATTGCACCAAGTTTTAATAACTCGACCTTTGAATTACTTTCTATATTATTTTCATTATTATTACTGATGTTTTCCCCTCTATATTTATCTAAATTAATCATGCTTAAATCTAATATCCCTCTACTATGAAGTGCTTCTTCTACTAAAATATTTATTACTTTAGATTGACTTAAATTACTTTCAAAACTTAATTTATTAATTATTTCCAAAACTATTTCTCTAGGAATAAAGCCGACTCTTCTCTTTTTGGTAGGCATTTTTGGTTCTGCACTTGACTATAAATAGTGAAGCACTATATTCAAATTAAGTCAATTTTTTTTTCTAATGATATTACCAGTCACAATCTTCTTTTTCTTAATAAGTTATCTTTGCTATAAAACAAAAGATGATATAACTTTAGTTGATAAAAATAGTGATACTTCTGAATGCAACCAAATTAATGATGATGACCTGTATAAAGATTTAGAAGATCTATTTATTTAAAAAATTTTTTGAAATAGTTTTATATTTATTTTCCAAAACCCATATAGTAAGAATGCAAGCTCAACATTAATAAAATAGATGAACCAAAGTACCACACAAGGAGCCATCTAATAAAAACTATATTAGTTGAATCTTTTTTTTGAAACTTTTCAAATAAATTTGATATATAGCTGATTCTTTGCGATGAGAACTTTAAAGACTTCATAATTTTTTGTTTTTCTTTAAAAAAACAAATAAAATAAAATAAAGCAAGTGTTTTTAAGATATCTCTTAAACTAAAATTTAAATAATGTTAAAAAAAAATAATTTTAATCAAAAAATTAACAACTTCGTTTCAAAACCGAATCAATACAAAATTCAAAACATAATTAAAATAAAAACAAATATAATGCAGCTATGACTGTTCATCCAGATTTCGAAATTAAGATCAACATTAATGATTTAATAGAGAAAAGAATACCTTGTTGTGACCTCCAACATCCAGAAAATTGTTTTACAGAAAAACAAGTTTCAGAAATTGCACATAATATTCATATTAATTTAAATCTCCATGACATATACAAACAAGTTGATAAACAAATTATAAGTTTTGTCAAAAATGCAGGAATTGAGAATAAAGATAATTGGGTTGAGTCTAATCTTCCTGATTTAGATAGAGATATAAAAGAAGAAGTTGGAATTGATTTCGAGTAATTTAATATAAAATGTAATTCATTTCCCAATAAAAATTTTCTGAAGAGGTAATTAAAATATTAATAAATATATTTTTTTTCTAAATCCGCAATTAATTTATAAATACTTTCAGCTGATCTTTTTCGGTTTTTAAAGAACTTTACACTTATTCCTATAAGAATTGTTGTAAAAACAATTAATGGAATAAATAGTATTTCCCAATTAGAGCTCATTTGTAATATTCATCTCTTTTTAAATTATTTAAATATTGAGTTTTTTAAAATAGGTACTTTATACATAAATTTTATTAATATAGCAATAATAAAACATTTAAAAAAAACAGTAAAACCCTGTTATAGTCAACTAATAAATTTACATATAAGAAATTAAGCTAATACTAATAAAATGTTTAAAATATTTTTGTTATCGTTCTATGAAATAGGTATAGGTAAACTAGAAATAATTGTTATTGGAATGGTTTCTTTTTTATTTCCTATATTATTTATTATTGCATCGAAAAATCTTGATCCAAAAGGTGTTTTTGAATGGATGATGGACAAACCTAAAGACTGGATTGGCAGGAAATAAAATCCTTAACCAAAATAATAGTTAATCAAATGCTATGTTTTTCAATTGATCTTGTGTTAGATCATATGTTTTACAATTTTTTCCAAGACTCAAAATAATATTTTTTTTTAGAAGTTCATAATCTATGTATTTATTTAATTTATTTTTTGAAAATTCCTTGTTTGTCTCGCCAATAGCAAATCTCAAAGCACCATCTTTTGATATACCAAACTGTTTAGTATTGCAATAAGTGTTAGAAAACTTCTTAGAAATCTTTAAGGTGTAGTTTTTAATGTCTTGCATTGAAGAATCGTACGAATAGACGGGTGTATCAAGAATAAAAATTGAAAACAATAAAATAATAATTAAAACATTTCTTATCATAAGTAGAATAATTTATTGTTAATAATTCAATATTTTAATTTATATCCAAAATTATGATATTTAACAAAGATTAGATTAAAAATTTACTTATCTATATGCAATATATTCTCTAATTGAATTTTTTAAGTTTTTAATTTTAGGGGGTAATTTTCTTAAAAAACGTTTAAAAAATTTAGGCATAAGATAAATATTTTTTCTAAATTAATATTTTTATTTATAACAGATACGATAAATAATTTCAAATAACACTTATTTATAAAAATAGAATAAATAACTTCAATACAATTTTTTAAACTTAGCAATTGCTTATTATCCTTGCATTATGAAAATAAATTAGTATTTTGAAAATAAATATTATTTTATGGCATTACCAGAATTAATTTATGTAGCTCCAGAGGGGGGTACAATTCATAAATACAATTTATCTGGAGGCAAAAGGGAATTTATAAGATTTATTTGTTGTTACCTCGGAAGTTGTAGGTTTTATAAAAACATTGAAGAGGCTTCTGAATTCCTTAAAACTAAAAGTCAAGGAACATAATATACAACCTATAAATCAAAAATATACTTGAACCAAAAAAAGATTTAATTTGACCAATAATTTTTAGCATATTGCTACAAATGATAGCGAATTTTCCTTTTATTAAAAATTGATTATTTACTTGAGTTATAGTTCCGAAAGGTAACTGGTCCATTAAAAAAAGAAATTAGTTTATGGAAAATAAGCAAATTAATTTTTTTACTCCGAAAGACTTTAATTCTGTTTTAAAGCCTTTTAAGAAAGGTACCGTTGTAAAAATTGACAACCTAGAAGTAAGAGAAAAGCAAAATGAATTAAGCATTGGTCTATATGGTTGGTATGCAATTTGCCCTTCAAGGGAGGTTAAAAAAAATAAAATTCATTATTTCTCATTGTTTGATGAACCTCTTCTTTTATATCGAGACGAAAAAAATAGCATAAGATGTATTAAAAATATTTGTCCTCATAGAGGGGCTTCTTTTTATGGAGGTTCTATCTCAAATGGAGTGCTTACTTGTCCATATCATGGAGCTAAATTTACCTCAGAAGGAAGTTGTCAAAATATAGATAGAATAACCTGTAGTCATATAGTTGATAATAATTACGATAATTATGCTAAAAGAATTCATTTGTCTCAATACAAAGTATTAGAAATAGATGGATATGTATTTATTTACTTCTCTGATAAGGCAGAAACAAATCTCAATAAAATAAATGAAGAAACACCGATTGCTGATTATGAACTAGCCAATAATGGATTTAGAATAGCAGATTCAGTATCTGAGGAAGTTTTAGTAGATTTCAAATGCGATTGGTCTAGGATTATTGAAAATCACTTAGATATCCTACATATATTCTGGGTTCACGGAGATACGATTCCAGATAAAGATGTCAACAAAAATATACTTGTAAGTTTTAACCAAAAAATAAAAATTAATAAAAAGTATATTGAGAGTATATATTTCTACAAAAATAACCCCTCTAAAGAATTTATAAGGATAAAGTATATTCCTCCTGGAAGAATATTAATTTATAAAGGAGATCCAAAAGATTCTAGATATTTGCAAGTTCTTGATCACATACCATTGGGTGAAAATAAAGCAAGAGTAGTAGTAAGGCACTATAGAAAATTCCTTAAAAACAAATTACTTAATAATTTAATCCTTTTTAAAGAGATTCAAAAGAAGATATTTTATAAAATATTTGATGAGGATTACATGATTCTTAAAACTCAAACATACAATCATCAGTTAGGCCTAATTAAAAGTGACGAAATAAAACTTTTAGGTGAGGATAGAATAATTAATTATTTTTGGAAATGGTATAAAAAATCAGAAGAAAGAGATAATCCTTGGAAACATATTAAAAAAAGTAAAGAACTCAATGTTTATGACAAGATTATATTTAAATATCCACCAGAAATAAAAAAATTAGAACTCATTAATAATTTAAACATCATAAGAAAGACATTTATAAGATATGCTGCCCCACTAATATTATTTCTACTAATTGTCTAATTAATAATGAAAAAAGTTAATAGACCAGTTTGGCTTAATTGGCTTTATCTCATAATTTTCTTAATAAGCTCAATACAATTGTTTATATTTTGGAGTAGCAAAATTTGATGGCAAGTTATCATTGGTTTGAGGCTAGAAATATAAGTTGTTTTAAAAATGGTTATGAAGTTATAAAAAATTTAAATCTTGATTTAAGATCCGATGAGAATATTGTATTAATTGGTCCTAATGGTGCAGGCAAGTCATCAATTATAGAACTTATAAATAGAAATATTTATCCAGTTATAAAAGAAAAGACTAGCCTAAGAATATTTAATAAGGAACATTTAAATATATGGGAACTGAGAGAAAAAATAAGTACAGTTAATAACGATATAAAAATGAGAATAAACCCTAAATTAAAAGTTTTTGATTTAATAACTAGTGGATTATATGGATCATATAGTAAGGTCAACTGCAAATCAGAAAAAAATTTTTTATCAGTAGAAGAACTTTTAAAAAACATGAATTTAATAGATTTATCCCAAAAATGTTATTCTCATTTATCTGAAGGACAAAAACAAATAGTCCTGATAGCGAGAGCCTTAATAAATAATCCCGAGATTCTAATTCTAGATGAACCAATTGCAAATTTAGACATAAAATCAAGATTTTATGTAATTGATCAAATTAATAAATTATCAAAAATAAACACCAAAATAATATGTACTACGCATGATCTATCTATGATTACAAACATTTTTGACAGAATCATAATGATTAAAGATAGAAAAATAATCGCTGACGGGACTCAGAGAGAAGTTATAAACAGGGACAACATTAATAATTTATTTGATATTAATATTGATGTTATTAAATATCGGGATCAATGGAATGTTTATAGAAATACTAAATAATAACTAACAATAAAATTAAAAAGAAAATAAATAAATAAATAATCTTTCTATTACTTAAAGGTAAGGGGGTCTTATTTACAAATATAGAACTACCACATCTAGCACAGATCATTTTACCTCCCAATGATCTGTCAGAAATAAGTTCAGTACAGCCACAAATTTTGCATACCTTAATACCGCTCATACTTTTATTTAAATAAAATTCTCATTATTTCTATTATATTCTCGAAATTATTTGTAAAGAAAAAATTCAAAATTATATTTGATAATGAGAATCTATTGCAATTAATAATTAAATAGTCCATAATTGATAATAATTCTCATTATCAAATATATTCCATATATGAACTTCCATAATTACGGGGAATGCGCAACAAAGTCAGTAAGAATAATTACAGGTCAATCTGTACTTATCGATCCTTCCTCAAGGCCAAAAGGTACCTGTTTAGAGGTAGAAAGTGGAATAGCGAGAGTATATTGTCCATGTGAAGAGACAGAAGGGATGACTCTTGCTTTTCTGCAGTCAGGTGATCAATTAAGAACAGATTTATTATGTAGTGATGGTGTTTGTGTAGAAGCTTTAACAGATCTATCTTTTCGCAGTAACGTAAATATTGCTGAAAATGTTGGTTTTGATGCCGTTAATGAATGGACTCTTCAATTACTTAGAATTAGACACTTAGGTAATGCAGAACAAAGACTTCAAGCATTATTTTCTATTTTGGTAAATCGTCTTGGTAGAAGATGTGGTAATTGGTGTGAACTACCTTTCAGACTTACACATGAAAGAATAGGGGAATTAATAGGTTCAACAAGAGTAACATCAACAAGATTGATTTCTAAATTAAGATCTTCAGAGTTGTTGATAGCTCCTGTAGGGACCCAAACAGTAAGTGTTGATCCTTCTTTTATTGAATCTTCTTTAATTTAAATTGATATGGCTGAATCCGAATGCATCGTAAATAACTTATTCCAGGAGATTGATTTCTTATCTTCCAGAATAAAAAATATACAACAAACTTATCTACATACATCAAATGACCGATTGAAAGAAAGGTTAATTATTGAGAACAAATCAATAATTGAAAGAGTGAATGAAATATCCTCGATAGCAAATTTATTAAATAGTAGCTCTAATGAACAATTATCGTTTTCTAAGATGTTGTTAGAAATATGTAATAGGATAATTATAGATACTAAATTAAAAAGAAATTTATTTATTTAATTCACTATCTATTAACAATAATGCAGAGGGCTGATTGTCTGCGAATTTAACCTTACCAAGAATATTGGCAAATTCATCTTCTGATTTTGTTTGTGCCTCTACAATGGGATCTAGAAATACATTTGACCTTGTGTCTGAAATCCGTTCTGAAATAGAATAAAGTTGTTGTAAAGAAGCAGTAAGATCAGCTTCCATATTAAAAGAATAAGATATTAATTCTTCAATAGAATCCCACTTCTGAATTGGAGCAGCTAATTCTTTAAGTTTGACGTTTTGACCACGAGCAATTAAGTAATTAGCAAACTTATGAGCGTGTTCCATTTCTCCTTGAGATTCATTTAAAAAATAAGATGCGAATCCATTTAAATCATGTTCTTGAAACCATAAGTAAATTGCAAAATATTGTACATTTGCGTATCTTTCCATTGTTAAGTGCTCGAAAAAATTATCCAACAACAAATCGTCCATTGGCTGAGCAACCGCCCTTCCTGAGGGACCATAATTAATTAATTTTTTTGTTTTTAAATTATTCTCAGACATTTTACAGATAAGAAACTAAATAAATAATACAACATTTTGTATAAATTAGTAATTATATCTTCAAACAAAATACATAGAAGAATATGATAATGAATATCAATAGCAATACAAAGCAATGAATTTTGAATGTGAAGAATATAAGTTGGTATTAATTAATAAAATGTACAATAATAAAAAGAAGAAATGTAAAAAGAAAAAATGCTCAAATTGGAAAGGTGGAAAGTGTAATTGCCTATAATTTAATAACTATAAGTTAATCTTTTTAGCACCAGGATATAAAAAATAAAAAATTTTTTTATTAATATTAATAGAACATTTATCACCAATATTAAGAAGATTATTATTATTTGTTTTTACCCTTAACTTTTCTCCATTAATAGATACTTTATAAATAAAATATTCCCCAAGGAACTCTCTAGAGAGAACAATTCCATTACCATTTTGTGAATTCTTAATTGAAATAAATTTTGGAGAAATTGACATATATTCAAAGTCATTATTTACTAATAAACTTGAAGAATCTAACCTACCTAAGCAAGAGAAATAAGAATCGCCTTCTTTTTTTATTTTAAGAATATTATTTCCCAAAATAAAACTACTAACAAATATAGTCTTAGGATTATTTAAAAGTTTAATTGGCGTATCAATTTGATGAATTTTCCCTTCATTCATAACTGCAACTTTATCGCAAATCGACATGGCCTCTTCAGGATCATGAGTAACCATCAATCCGCTTGCATTACAACCTTTTAGAATATTTGGGAGTTCACTTCTCAATTTAAGTTTGACATGCATATCAAGACTACAAAAGGGTTCATCTAATAAAATAAAATTTGTACCTGGAGCAAGAGCCCTCGCAATTGCAAGTCTTTGTTTTTGGCCTCCAGACAATTCATGTGGATACCTTCCAACAAAACTTTCAAGACCAACAATATTTAGTAAATAATCAACTCTAGATCTATCTTTTTTGTTTTTCAAACCAAACATTACATTTTCCATAACAGTTAAGTGAGGGAAAAGTGCATAGTCTTGAAAAACCATACCAATATTTCTTTTCTCAGGGCTAAGAATTTTTTCCCTACTTGAAATTTCCTTATCATTTAAAGAAATCCTTCCTTTATAAGGATATTCGAAGCCTGCGATTAATCTCAGAAGAGTAGTTTTTCCACACCCAGAGGGACCAAGCAAACCTAATAATTCGCCATTCTCAATTTTTAAGTTAATTTTATTTAATATCAAATCTGAATATTCTCGCCTATCATATTTATGATGCAAATCTTCAATTATTAACGCATCATTTTTCACTAAATTTTTTATATTTTAGTATATTAAATTAGCAGATAATATTAACCTAAAATTTCTCTTGTATAATTTTATACACCAAATAATCTAACAAATTTAATGAGAAAGGCTGAAAGAGCAGAAATTATAAGCAATGAACTGAAAAAGTTATATCCATCGCCTCCAATACCACTTGATCATACAAATGCATATACACTTCTTGTGGCCGTAGTTTTAAGTGCTCAATCAACAGATAAGAAAGTTAATGAATTAACAAAAAAATTATTTAAGGTCGCAGATAATCCAGAAAACATGGTAAAGCTAGGTATTAATGGCATTTATAAATACATAAAATTTTTAGGTCTTTCTAATCAAAAATCAAAGAATATTTATAACTTATCTAAACTCTTGATTGAGAAACATAAAAGTAAAGTTCCAAATACTTTTGAGAAGCTTGAATCTCTTCCAGGGGTAGGCCATAAAACAGCATCAGTTGTAATGTCACAAGTGTTCAAAATTCCCTCATTCCCAGTTGATACTCATATACACAGATTGTCTCAAAGATGGGGTTTATCAAATGGAGATAGCGTAGTTCAGACAGAAAAAGATCTCAAGAAAATATTTCCTATTAATGAATGGAATAATTTACATTTGCAAATTATCTTTTATGGAAGAGAATACTGCACCGCTAGAGGCTGTGATGGAACAAAATGTTATTTATGTCGTACTCTTTATCCCAAAAGAAAAAAAAAATTTATATGTAAAAAGCCCTAAGAAATTTATATAATAATTGAATTAGTTTTTAATTATGAAAATAGCAATTACTGGCGCATCTGGTAAAACAGGTTATAGAATTTCTCAAGAGGCTGTTAAGAAGGGATATAAAGTAAGACAAATTATTAGAAAGAATTCAAAAATTTCAGAAGGTCTTGAGAGTTTAGAAACAATTAGAGTTTCGTTAGATAATAAAAAAGAACTTGATAAAGCTTTTAAAGGTATTGATGCTTTGGTAATTGCTACTGGTGCGAGAGCATCATTAGATTTAACCGGTCCTGCAAAGGTTGATGCATTAGGGGTATACAGGCAATTGGAGAGTTGTAAAAGAGTTGGCATTAAGAGAGTTATTTTAGTAAGTTCTCTTTGTACTGGAAAGTTATTTCACCCATTAAACTTATTTGGTTTAATTCTTATTTGGAAGAAAATAGGTGAAAACTTTCTACGAAATTCAAATTTCGAATGGACTATTATTAGACCTGGAGGATTAAAGGAAAATGAAGATATAAAATCAGAAAATGTAAATTATTCAAAAGAGGATACTCAAATTAATGGATCAATTCCAAGAAGATTAGTAGCTCAATGTTGTATAGATTCTTTAAAAAACAAAGAATCCATAAATAAATTAATAGAAGTAACAAGTTCGAATGATAATAAAAAGATATCTTTTAAAAAAGCTATGCAAATTATTTAAAAGATGTAACTATATAAAATAAAACTATGAAAATAAATCCCAAAATTGACGCATTACAATTAATGCTTACTGATTTAAGAACTAGAAATGAACCAATAAGACATAAAGCTGCATTTAAAGGTTGTCAACCAGAATTTCAAAATCTTGTATCAAGGTTAATAAAGCAGTTAGAGGACGAATTAGTTGCTGAAAAGCTTACTAATCGTGATAGTTAAAAAATTTAGATTACTTGAATGAACTTAAGTTATCCAATTTTGCTTGTTCTGAAAGCTCATCATATCCTCCAAAAAATTTATTATCCAAAAATATTTGAGGGAAAGTATTATGGCCACTTTGAGCTTTTATTTTTTGAAAGCTCTCATCATTATTTATTAAAGTAACTTCATGAGAGATAGATAAAGAATTGAGCAACCTAATTGCTCTTTTAGACCAAGGACAATCCTTTAAAATATATGCTTTTACACGTGATTCATTTTTTAATAAATCATTACTTGAAACATTAATAATTTTTTGTTCAAAAGAAAGTAATAATATATCAGTACCTTTTTTTACAATACATCCCTCCTCAAGATGTCCGCCAAAGACATTACATCCCTCATCTGCAAAACTTAAATGTAAATGAACCTCTCCTTTATTAAAATGTCCATTTAAAGAAACTATCTCTAGATTACCCTCGAATTTATTTATCTCTTGATTTCCTGGGCATTGAATACAAACTGTTCTAAGATTGCCAACCACTCCAGAAACATACCCGTATAAATTATTCGATAAAGAATATTCTTTAATTGAATTTATCAAATCAGATTCTGGAGATAGCTTTATGCTATGAGGCTGCATTAGATATAAGTAATAATTTTGTAATATAAAACATCATCAATCATAAAGAGAAGTTGAGTTTATAATTTTTAGGATTCAGATTTAAATTGAATTTTAGAATCTTGTATTAAAATAATTTTAAAAACTTACTGAAAATTTAAGCTTGTTGAGAGTGTAATATATTTTTTATATACAAAAACTAATTTGTTATTTAAAAAAAATCTTAAAAGTTTGGCATTGAATATTCCCAATTTATTATCTATATCTCGCCTAATACTTGTATTTCCATTAATACTTTTTTTAGAAATTAACAAACCTTTTTATGTTTTTATATTGATTATTATTGGAGGTTTAACTGATTATTTTGACGGGTTAATTGCAAGGAAATTTAATCTTAAAACCAAATTAGGAGCCATCCTTGATCCCTTAAGCGATAAAGTATTCTATTTAATTCCTTTGATTTTCCTTTGCAAAAATAATTTAATACCTTTCTGGTCTTTGACATTAATTTTATTTAGAGAATTAATTATCTCTAGCCTGAGGAACTCCGCAAAAGACGGTTTACCAGCATCTCAGTTAGGAAAATTTAAAACATTCTTCTTTTTTCTTTCTGTTATGACCTTCTTTACTCCATTAAAAATAAGCTTATTGAATAATTTGGCTTTAATTTTTTATTGGTTAGGTTTCTTACTGACTTTTGTGACTTTATTGGGATATTTAAAAATTAAAAAGAATCTTATCTGAATTTTCGTCAAACCCCTCACTCTTTTTGTAATTAAAATCGTTAATAAAACTATTCTTTAAACCATTAAGCAAATCAAAAGTTGGCACCCACTTTAAATCACTTTTAATCTTAGAGATATCAGTCTGATAATGATTTAATCTAATTGGAAATCCCTTTCGAGATTTAGGATCTAATTTTTGATAATCAAATGTTTTTAGAGTAATATCATTTTTGTTTAATCCAAGAACTTCTGCACAGTTATAAATTAGCCCCTTAATGGTAACTCCTTTTTCACCTGAACAATTGTAAATATTATTTTTAGAATTTTCAAAATTTATGCATCTAATCATTACATCAGTCAGATCAGAAACATGGCCTAGCTGAGTAATTAAAGACCCATCACCGGGCATTGGGATAGCTTTATTGGTAAATAATCTCTCAAAAAACCAATTTTCAATTTTATTATAATTTCCTGGACCATAAATATAAGTAGGTCTAAAACTTGTAAAAGGAATCTTCTGTTTTATCAACCAATTTTCTGTCTCAAATTTTCCTTTGTGCCGACTATATGGATCAATGGGATCGTTTTCAGATAAGGGCAGTTCGCAATTATCTTTATAAACCCCTGCAGAGCTGACATAAATATATCTCTGAAAAGAGTTATCTAAATTTTCTATAAGAAGTTTCGTTTGTTCTAACTCTCGTCCAGAAATATCATAGACAACATCATATTTTTCATTTCTTAGCTTAACAATACTTTCTAATTTATTCCTATCACCCTTAATTAAATTTGTCTTTTTAGGATTAGCTTTATTACCTCTCGTAAAAATATCAATATCATTATTTTGACTTAATAACTTTCCAACCAAAGACTTGCCAACAAATCTAGTGCCACCCATTACAAGAATTTTCATATTCAAAAAATATTTAACTGAAGTAGTAATCTTAAATAGAATTATATATTGAATAGTACTACTAAGAAGTAATTAATGAAAAGGATGAATCTATGGAACTAATACCAGCAATTGATTTAATGAATGGTAAGTGTGTAAGGCTTTTTAAGGGCGACTTTAATAAAAGAAAAGACTTCACAAAAGAACCTCACGAGCAGGCTAAAATATGGGAAAGCGAAGGTGCAAAATATATACATATAGTTGATTTGGATGCTGCAAAAACTGGATCCCCAACAAACGATAAATCAATAAAAAAGATTGCAAAAACAGTTAACATACCTATACAAATAGGTGGGGGGATAAGGTCTCAAGAAAGGATAGAACAGTTATTTTCTTATGGTATTGAGAAAGTTATCATGGGAACCTCTGCAATAGAAAATAAAGAATTAGTTAAAGACTTATCGAATAAATTTCCTGGAAGGATAATTGTTGGGATTGATGCAAAAGATGGAAAAGTTAGTACAAGGGGGTGGCTTGAGCAGTCTAATATTTTAGCCACAGATCTAGTAAAGGAGTTTTCTTCATTTAAGATCGCAAGTTTTATTGTTACAGATATAAATACAGATGGGACGTTAGAAGGAACAAATGAAGAATACATAAAAAGCATTCTTGAAATTACAGATATTCCAGTAATAGCATCAGGAGGTGTTGGTTCGATTTCTGATTTATTATCCTTAGTTAAATTTGAAAATTCTGGACTCTTTGGCGTAATTGTAGGTAAGGCTCTTTATGAAAACAAATTTAAAATAAGCGAAGCGAATAATGTATTGTCATCAGATAGATTAAATGACTTTGATTTAAATAGAAATTACTACGCTTAAAAGAGTATAAATATTGATTTAAGGCTGGTATTTGCAGTAATTGTTAGTTAATTTTGTATAAGAGATAAGAATTCTAGTCTTGGAATTAATTTCAAAAAAATCGATATTGATTATTGCTCCAAGCTTAATAGCAGAATCTTTATCGCTTAAGTTAACATCACTAGACCAAAATTTAGACATTAATTTTAATAACGGAATAGATGATAAAACTCCAGATTTGATTATTTGGAATGTTCTTAATTTCCAATCAGAAGATCTAATAAGGTTAGAATTATTAAAATTAAGACAAAAATATGATGAGTCAAAGTTTCTTATAGTACTATCTGGCGAACTTGTTTATGAAGCGAAAACAGCTCCATCGTTAAATGCTGAAGGTTTTCTTATAAATCCCAGTCCAAAAAAAGTTCTTGAATCTATCGATACCATTTTGAAAGGAGGAAGGGTATTTGATATTGAAAATAATTCCCGTATTCAACTAAAAAAAGATAAGCCTCTCTCTTTTAATCAAAAAATTCTTACTTCAGGTCTGAAACAAATAGACACTGAAATTAACTATATATTCAAATATGTTAACTCTGAATCAACTCCAGAATTTTATAAATTTATTTTAAAAGGTAGATTAAGAGAGCTTATTACTGCTAAATCTTTTCTTATTTTCTTATGGGGTAATTCACTAGAACTTTATACAGAGGCAGTTTACACTGAAAGTAAAATTAATCTTGAATATAAAAATACGGTATTTATTAAAGATAAAAATACTATAGAAATATGGAATTTAATTTTTGACAGACTTAAAGAAAGATATAGCTCAACCAACTTACAAGTTGAATTTAATAACTCATCAATAATTCTCTCTGGGATAAAGAAAGAATTTATTTCACGTCTAATATGCAAAATGTTAGATGAGTTAGATAATTTATTGAAAAATATTAAGGACAACTATAAGGAGAAAGATTTTAAAGATGATTTAAATTCTCTTATAAAAGAACTCAAAGTTAATACAATTTCAAATATAACAGATAGTTATTTTAGATTAAAAAAAGGAAGCGAATCTATTTCAATAAATGATTTTATTTATAGTGAAGTAAGTTGTGAAGAGATAGATAGAGAATCTCATGAATCAATAATGTTTATTCAGCCAATTATTAAAAATGAAGCTCTTGACTATGATGGAAAATTACTACCACTATATGAAACAGAATCATTTTTAATACTTGAAAATATAATTTCAAATTGGACAATAAGGAACTGTAATTTATTGGCTTCTGAAATATTTAATATTTGTTCTTCTTGGCCTGAATTAAGAACTGTACTTATAAATCCCGAATTACAATCAACAAGAAATTTTGAAAGATTTAGAAATAATATTAATAACTATAATCGCTGGCATGACTACATTTATCTGCCTATCTACTTGTACGAGAGTAAACGAGAATATATTGATATTATTGATAAAAAATTTACCCGTTATTTTAAAAATGAAAATAGAGAGAAAGAATTAGAGAATCTAGAATGGCTACAAAAACAAGTTACATTGTTAGTTGAGATAAGAGATGCCGTAGCACCACAGTTAGAAATTGCGGTAAAATATATCGGTAATCTTTTCGTAACTTTCCTTACAAAGGTAGTTGGCAAAGCTATCGGTTTAGTGGGTAAAGGGATCCTACAAGGATTAGGAAGATCAAGTTCAAAGTAAGTTTTAAAACTTTAATGAAAATAATTCAATGGATCCTAATAGCATTAATTTTCTTAAGTCCATATAAAGCAAATGCCTCTAGAGATTCTAATAGTTACGATGGCAACATCTTTCCTATATATGCAGGGAATGGAGCTATAGTTCCTCCCCAAACAACTCTTCAGGAATCATTAAAAAATAAACGAGTCGCAGTTTTATTTTTTTATCTTGATGACAGCTCTGATAGTAAAGCTATGGCTCCGATAATATCTGGTTTAGATTTGATATGGAGAAATAATATAGATATCATTGCTCTAACTACTGATGAATTACAGGATAAAGAAAAGTCTGGCCTTCAAAATGAACCTAATTATTATTGGAACGGTTTAATTCCACAAACCGTTGTTATAAACAGTGATGGTGAAGTTAAATATGATCAAAATGGAATGATTAATATCGATGAATTAAACAAAGTTATAGGAGAACTAAAAGGAATTGATATAAAAGATACGGAATTTTCTGTAGAAAGTTTTAATGAATACAACAGTATTATTTCTGAAAAAAAAGATAAAGGCAAAAATTAATAAAAAATGATATTAATAAATATCCTCTTAGTTCTTTTAATTTTTTTAATTCTTTCAGATTTATATATTAAATACTCACCTAAATCAAAGTTAAATCTAGTACCTATAAATTACAAAATAAAAAAAAAGGATGGTTTAAACGAATTAATTATTAATTTAAAAATAACTAATACAAGTAAAACTAAGGAGACTATGGTATCTAATATAAATTTTGAATTAGATTTTTTTAAAAGTAAAGGTAACGAATATTGCCGAAATTTAAATTATCAAGAAGATATCTATATATACGATAATAATAAAATTAAGAATTTAAACAATTATTGGCCAACAACAATTATCAAGTCAAATTCAGAATTATTTGTAAAAATCATCTATAAATACAGCAATAATAATTTTAGAAAAAAAATTAAATATCTATGGCTTAAAGTATTTTGGGAGAACTATGGACATTTTGGTATATCAAAAAATAAGGATTGTTTCTTAATTAATTTAGAAGGTCCAAAAAAAATTCCGAAAGATGTTTTTGAAATTCCAATTAATAATAAATATAAGGCTTTTGCTATTAAAACTGATTTACTTGGTTGCTTTGATGACCCAGTAAATACTGTGATTGAATACTGTAAAGGAATTGTAGAAAAAAATGATATTTTAACAATCGGTGAGAGTCCACTTGCGATTATGCAAAATAGATATGTTTCTCCTCAAAATTTAGAATATAGTTTATTTTCTAAAGCATTATGTTATTTTTTTCACCCCACAAGCAGTCTTGCAACGGCTTGCGGCATCCAATTATTAATAAATAAAATTGGAGTCACAAGAATAACATTTGCATTGATTGTTGGATTTCTCTTTAAATTATTTGGTATTAAGGGAATATTTTATAGATTAACCGGTACAGAATCATCTCTTATTGATGATATAAGCGGTACAGTCACACCTTACGACAAAAGTATAGTTATGGGACCTCTCAATGCTGATTTATTTTGTAAGGAGGTCTCGAAATATCTAAATATAGATGTTGCAGTAGTCGATGTTAATGATCTTGGAGGTGTAAAAGTTTTGGCTAGTTCAAATAAGAGAATAAATATAATACTAAAAAGAAACCTAATATCTAATCCGGCTGGCAATGGAGATGAAAAAACTCCTATAGTGTTAATAAGAGAAAAAAAGTAAATGAAAAAAGATACCTCTAATTCTTTTCAATCTAAAAAAGGAATTGAAGTAACTTTTGAAGAACTCCATATAAGGCACCTTAATCTTTTCATAGATTTTAAAAATAAGGAATTGAATAATTGGTTCTTAAAGATGGCAATTATAAATACCTTTGATGACTTAAAAATTTTTTTAAATAATCTTAAAAAAAATAAAAATAAATGCATAATTGCTATTTCTGGAAACGAAATTATTGGTTATTTGAATATTTTTCCTTTAAACAAAAAAGAGACTTGCTTAAAAATATCTAAGCCCAAACTTATAATCAGCAAGTGTTCTTTAACAGATAAACAATTAACTTTAGGTTTGATAAAAAAATCTATATCAATAACAGACATCAAAACTTCAAGTTGGATAATTAACGCTGATATAAATAATGTTGATCTTATATCAACCTCAAGAGAATTAGGCTTTCAACCGTTAGGAGAAATAATACTTTGGAATGGTTGTGATCTAAATAAATCTACTAAACAAAATGCCCAAAGTTATGCCTCTATTAATGAATTCCAAAAAATTAATCAACAAAATATATTGAAAATAGTGAATTTCATAAGATCAAATCAATCGCCCTTAATAAGAAATATTTTAGATTTTGATCAAGATGATATCCTTAAAAGAAATAACTCCAAAAGTGGCGCCTTAATAAATGAAAATTCAGTTTTATGTACAATTTTAAAAGATATAAATTATCAAAACGAAGAAATTTATACCTTAACTATAAGTAGATATTGGGATAAGAGATTCGATTCTATTTTAAAAGAATTTATAAAAAGATTTTTTGAAAAATCTCCATTTTCATATTTAAAAACCTATAAAGAAAATATTCAACTAAATCTTTTTCTCGAAAAATGTAATCTCAAAGAAAATAATCAAGAAATTATTCTTATAAGGAACACAATAGTTAAGAATGAAGCCAAACAAGTAAATAAAATAAATCAATCTTTGGAATCAATCTTTGAAAAATTAAGTCCACAAGGTAATCCATATCCATCTCCTTTTCCATTAAAAACAAAGTGAAATTTTGCAAACCCAAACCCAAGTCAATTTTGAGTTTGGATGTAGGTACCAAAAGAATAGGATTAGCTTATTGTGATGCCTTATGCATAACATCAAATATACTTCCAGCAGTAAAAAGGTTTAAAAATAATCAAGAGATTAAAATCATTAGAAATTATATATATGAGTTAAATTTGACTGGTTTTATTGTGGGTATTCCACTTGATGAGGAAGGTCAGATGACCACTCAAGCTATTGATTGTAAAAATTACGGTCAATTACTTTCAAATGAATTAAGGCTTCCATTTTCTTACGTTAACGAACATAGTTCAACTTGGGAATCTTCAGATAGATTTGGAATAAAAAAAGATAAATCCGGAATGATTGATAGTTTTTCAGCAAAAATAATACTTGAACAATGGATCGAAGAAGGTCCTGAATTAGAAGAAATAGCTGGTAAACGTCAGATAAAATATTAGTATTAGAAATAATAGACAATTTTTAAATGAAAGAAGCAAATTCAAATGATAATTATGATGCTCAGACTCTAATATTAAATGACTCAAATGGAAACGAACTATTTTGTTATCTTGAACAATTAGTAAGTGTTAAAGGCCAAGAATATGCTTTATTAACACCAGTTGATACTCCAGTAAGTCTTTTTAAGATAAATGAAAAAGATGAACCTGAACTAATTGAGAAAATAGATAAAAATGAACAAATACTAAAAAATGCTGAAGCGGTTCTTCAAGAACATGATTTGAGACTTATCAGATCAGCAGTTACATTAACAGTATCAGGAGAACTTGAAGAACCAGTTTACGATGAATTAGAAGAAGATTACGTAGATGATGATAGTGAGAGTTATGAATTGCTTGTTAACTTTAATCTTTTTGACCAAGAATATGGCTTATATATTCCACTAGATCCTTTTTTTATTGTGGGTAAATTAAAAAACAAAGGTGCCTTATTAGTTGAAGATGATGAGTTCGATAAAATTCAACCTTTGATTGAAACTGAGCTTGAAAAAAGTAGTTCTTAAAATTAATGAGATCTATCCTAAAAGTCAATTGGGATTCAAACTTACCAATATATGCGATTTCTCAATCTGAGTTGCAAAAGAAAGGGATTCAGTCTCTATTGTTAGACGTGGATGGAACTTTAGTAAATAGAAAATCTAATATGATTCCAAAAGTCGTAAAAAATTGGATCATAGAATCCAAAAAACTTTTCTCCTTATATTTAATAAGTAATAATCCATCAAAAAAAAGAATCGAAAAAATAGCGAAAGAATTAAATTTAAGATATAAATACAATGCATCAAAACCAAGAAAAAAAGTAACTTTGTCTGCTATAAAAGAAATTGGCAGTGAGCCACAAAATATAGCCATTATTGGCGACAGAATTTTTACAGATATTATTGTTGGGAATAGATGTAATATAAAAACAATCTTAGTTAAGCGATTAAAGAGAGATGGCTTGCCTATAAAATTTAATTTAACTTTGAAAATAGAAAAATTAATTTCTTATTTTATAAAATGAAAACTTGGGTTATAAAAATTGGTACTAGTATTTTAAGAGGAACAGAGGAAAAATCTACTGAAGAAGTTATTGAAACCCTTTGTAGATCCTTTACAAATTTTCTCTCAAAAGGAAACAAATTGGTTTTAGTAACTAGTGGAGCAGTTGGATTAGGATGCCAAAAATTAAATATTAAAACGAGACCAGATGATTTAACTACTCTTCAAGCTACTGCTGCAGTTGGCCAAGTTAATTTAATGTCTTTGTACGATAAGGTATTTAGTAAATTAGGTCAAAATATTGCTCAAATTTTAATCACAAAAGCTGATTTCAATTCAAGAGAATCATTCAATAACGCTTCTAAAACTTTAAAAAAATTAATCGATTTGAATGTTATTCCAATAGTAAATGAGAATGATACCGTAGCAAATGAAGAATTAAAATATGGAGATAATGATACCCTCTCTGCCTTAGTTGCCTTAGCCATAAATGCTAACAAGCTTATTTTATTAACCGATATTGAAAATCTATATTCTAAAGATCCACGTAATAATAAAGATGCACATCCAATTAAAGAAGTTCATAATAGTGAATTAAAAGAAATTAAAAATAAAAATACTCACAATAGAAATAATGAATGGGGAACAGGAGGAATTTCTACAAAGCTAATTTCTGCGGAAATAGCAACAAAAGGAGGAGTTGAAGTCCAACTAGTTGATGGAACTAATAAAAATAACTTAATTGAAATTTTTGATGATAATAAAATTGGAACTTTATTTTATCCAGTAGAAAAACCTATTGGAAACAAAAAAAGTTGGCTTTCGCATGCCATACACACAGTAGGAAAAGTGACTTTAGATGATGGAGCTTCTTTTGCAATTAAAAAAAAAGGTGCCTCACTTTTAGCGGTTGGTGTTAAAAATGTAGAGGGAAACTTTACGGTTAATCAGGCAGTTAAAATCGTAAATACAGATGATAAAGAAGTTGCAAAAGGTTTAGTATCAATAAGTAGCGACAAATTAAGAAGTATCTTAAATAATAAAGAAAATAACAACTCCTCGATAATTGTCGTACACAGAGATGTTCTTGCTCTCTCTTAGAAAAAAATTAAAACCCGCAAATGCTTTTAAGTGATTTAGTTGATCTAATAAAAAAAGGAAATTCAAATTTTATTAGTGTTAATATTGTCGAAGATTTAAATATAGATGATGCTGCCTCATTGGATGAAGCAGATAACCATCAAATATCTTTTTTAGAAGAAAATAATATACTTAAAGAAAAATTAAATCAAACTAAAGCATCAGCAATAATAACTTCTAACAACAATGAAATTGCTAATACCCTTAAGAAACTCAATATATCAAACATAATCGTTAAAAATCCAAGAATTGCATTTGCAGAAGTATTGAATTATTTATATAAAAATATCAATTTCAAACCAGGAATTCATTCTTCTGCCGTTATAGACAAAACTGCAATAATTGGAGCAGATTGCCATATTGGACCTAATGTCTATATTGGAGAAAATACTGTAATTGGTGACAATAATCATATACTGCCTGGATCATCAATTTTAGGAAATGTTCGAATAGGAGATAATAATATAATTCATTCAAATTGTGTTATTTATGAAAATACCAACCTAAAAAATAATTGTGTAATTAATTCAAATTCTGTTATTGGATCAGAGGGATTTGGTTTTATTCCTAAAGATGGCAAATGGGTAAAGATGCCTCAAAAAGGTGGTGTAAAAATAATGAGTTTTGTAGAAATTGGAACGAATTGTTGTATTGATAGACCTGCAGTAGGCTTTACTTTTATTGATGAAGGAACAAAATTGGATAATTTAGTACAAATAGGTCATGGAGTTCATATTGGTAAGAATTGCGCATTTGCAGCTCAAGTTGGTATTGCTGGAGGAGCAAAAATTGGTGATGGAGTTATTCTGGCAGGGCAAGTAGGAGTCAATAACAGAGTAAAAGTTGGGAATAATGTTATAGCTAGTTCAAAAAGCGGGATCCATTGTGACATAGAAGATGGAAAAGTAATTAGTGGTTTCCCCGCGATGGATAATAAATCATGGCTAAGGAGTTCAAGTATTTTTAAAAAATTACCAGAATTAGCAAAAAAACTGAGACAATTAGACAAGCAATAATTTATTCTTCTATTAAATAAAAATTTAAATGAAAAAATATAACATTGTACTATTGTCAGGCGACGGAATTGGACCAGAGATTTCAGAAGTTTCAAAAAAAGTTTTAAAAAAGCTTTCAAAAAATTATAATTTCGATATTGAAATTATTGAAAAATTATTTGGAGGTATAGCTTATGAAAAATATGGGACCCCTGCTCCAGATCAGACACTAGATCAATGCAAAAAGAGTGATGCAGTACTTTTAGCTTGTGTTGGAGATCCTAAATATGACTCTCTTGCAAGAGAATTAAGACCAGAAAGTGGTTTACTTAAGTTAAGATCTGCCCTAAACCTTTTCGCAAATATCAGGCCTGTCAAAATAAGAAAATCTCTTTTAGATGCAAGTACACTGAAAAAAGAAATCGTTGAGAATGTAGATCTTATTGTTGTAAGAGAATTAATAGGAGGTATTTATTTTGGGAAACCAAGAGGACATATTACAAATACAAAAATCCCAAAAGCTTTCAATACGATGGTTTATGATTCGGCCGAAATAGAAAGAATAACTGAGATAGCAATAAAAATTGCTAACCAAAGAAATAAAAAAATATGTTCTGTTGATAAATCAAATGTTCTTGAAGTTAGTCAATTGTGGAGAGATACAGTTTTAAATATCGCCTCAAAAAATAAGAATATTTCCATAAACAATATGTATGTTGATAATGCAGCAATGCAATTAGTTAGAGATCCTAGTCAATTTGATGTGATTTTAACTAGTAATTTATTTGGCGATATTTTAAGCGATTTAGCCGCAATATTAACTGGTTCTATTGGCATGCTTCCATCTGCATCTCTAAACAATAATGGACCAGGAGTTTTTGAACCCGTTCATGGTTCGGCTCCTGATATAGCGGGTAAAAACATAGCAAATCCTATTGCGATGCTTTTATCCGCTTCCATGATGTTAAAAATTGGATTAAATGAAGAAGAAGCTGCAGAAAATTTAGAAAATGCTATTGATAAAGTTTTATCAAAAGGATTTAGAACAGCCGATTTAGCATATGGATCTTCCGAAGTATTATCTTGCAGTGAAATCGGAGATAAAATAATAGACGAAATTTAAAAAAAAAATTAATAATTAAAAAAATATTTTTAAGTTGAACATAAAGTTGGTATATGACCTGTCAGAATTATTAAATATTGTTTTTAAAAAATGTCAAAACGTCATCCAGTAGTCGCTGTAACAGGATCTTCAGGAGCAGGAACAAGTACAGTAAAAAGAGCATTTGAGCATATTTTTGCTAGGGAAGATATTATTCCAGCTGTTGTTGAAGGAGATAGTTACCACCGATTCGAAAGAATGCCTATGAAAAAAGCAATGGCAGAAGCACTTTCAAAAGGAGAAAATTTTTCTCACTTTGGACCAGAAGCTAATCTTTTTGACAAGCTAGAGGAATTATTTAAAATCTATGGCGAAACCGGCGGAGGGAAAAAGAGATATTATCTTCATAGTCCAGAAGAAGCCGAGGAACATAATACAAGACTTGGCACATCCCTCGAACCAGGGCAATTCACACCCTGGGAAGATATTCCTGAAGGTACAGATGTGCTTTTTTACGAGGGGTTACATGGAGGAGTTGAAGGCGATGGATACAATGTTGCTTCCTACGCCGACTTACTTGTGGGTGTTGTTCCAATAACAAATTTAGAATGGATACAAAAAATTCATAGAGATAATGCTGAAAGAGGTTATTCAGCAGAAACTATTGTTGACACTATATTAAGAAGAATGCCTGATTACATAAATCATATTTGTCCTCAATTTAGTAAAACGGATATTAATTTTCAAAGAATTCCTACCATTGATACCTCTAATCCATTTATATGTAGAAATATTCCTACTCCTGATGAAAGTTTTGTCATCATACACTTTAGAAAAGGAGCAAGAGAAAAATGGGGGATTGACTTTCAATATCTATTAGGAATGATTCATGATTCATTTATGTCTAGTCCAACGAGTATAGTTGTGAATGGAGGAAAGATGGGGTTTGCAATGGAATTGATACTTACTCCAATTATTCATAAGATGATAGAAGAAAAAAATAATTCATAAAGAAATATTCAAAATAAAAAATAACTCTATGATTCTGGAACTATTAAAAAAAAGATATTTTAAAAACTTTTTATGAAAATATTTCGAAAGCCGTAAATATAAGATTTTCATATTTTTATATCTTTCTTGATAAAAGTACCATTTTTAGACTTAAATAGAAAAAAAGAGAATGTTGTGTCTTTAATCGACTGGTTTGCTGCAAGGCGAAAAGATCAATTTGTTGGGAAAGTTTCTCAAGATACTGATGAAAGCGATGGGTTATGGGTTAAATGCTCGGAATGTTCCCAAGTAGCTTATAGAAAAGATTTAGTATCAAATTTTAATGTTTGTAATAATTGTGGTCATCACAATAGAATAAATAGTGATGAAAGAATTGACATAATAGCGGATAAAAATTCTTTTAAAGAGTTTGATAAATACTTAAGTCCCACAGATCCATTAGGATTCAAGGACAGGAGATCATATGCAGATCGCATCAAGGAGAGTCAAGCAGGAACTGGATTAAGGGACGGAGTGATCACAGGTTTTTGCTCTATCAATTCAATGCCTTTAGCTTTAGCTGTAATGGATTTCAGATTCATGGGAGGTTCGATGGGTTCCGTAGTGGGCGAAAAAATTACTAGGATTATTGAAAAAGCGACTATAGAAAAATATCCTATATTGATTGTCTGTGCCTCTGGTGGCGCCAGGATGCAAGAAGGGATGTTAAGTCTCATGCAAATGGCGAAAATATCAGGAGCACTAAAAAGGCATAAAGAAAAAAATCTTCTCTACATTCCTCTATTAACCCATCCAACCACGGGAGGAGTAACTGCTAGCTTTGCAATGTTAGGAGATTTAATTTTAGCCGAGCCAAAAGCTCTTATAGGTTTTGCGGGAAGAAGAGTAATTGAACAAACATTAAGAGAAAAATTACCAGATAATTTTCAAACAGCTGAATACCTCCTTGAGCATGGTTTTGTTGATGTAATAGTGAAAAGGAAAGATCTCAAGACAACTTTGACTAAAATTCTAAAAATCCACGGTGTCAAAGAACTTGCAAAAGCAAATATTTAAAATGAGAATGATTTTTAATTTATTTTATTTTTCTTTAAGCCTTTTATTGTTTATTTTAAATTTTGCTTCCTATTCATATGGATTAGGAAATGTTGATTGGGTTCTCCTTAAAGAAAATGATGATGGGAAAGAATGGCTTGACAAAGGGAGTATTAAGCCGCTTCCAAATAGTGAAATAAGTGTCTTAACAAAGTTCTTTAAAAACCCAACCAATTCCAATAATCAAGGAGAATTATCACTTTATGTAATGAGAATCAATTGCGATGAAAAAAAGTTCAAAGATACTTCCATAAATGGAATTCCTCAATTTAATTCAAAATGGCAAACTTCCAATAATGATGAATTAATAGATGTTGTTATTGAAACTAGCTGTTCAGAGTTAATTAACAGATAAGAATGAATACTAAAAATAAATTAAAAATAGCGATTGCTGGACTAGGCTTTGGGAAAAAAGTTCATTTAGAAGCATTAAAAGAATCGGATTATTTTACGCCTGTAGCTATTTATCATTATGAGAAAAAGCAAAAATCGATTCTAGAAAAAGAAACTGGATTAGAGTTTTTTCATAATTGGGAAGACTTAGTTAAATCTCCAGAAATTGATGGCATTATTATTTCTACCCCTCCTGAATCAAGATTTAAATTAGCTAAACAAGCGCTTGAGAATAATAAAAATCTGCTATTAGAAAAACCCGTTTCAATAACTTCCTTTGAAATAGAAGAGCTTCAGAGAATATCTTTGATTAAGAATTTAAGCGTATGCGTTGATTTTGAATATAGAGCAGTACCCCTTTTTCTCCAGACAAAAAAACTTATTGATGAAAATATCCTAGGAGATATTTATCTAGTCAAATTAGATTGGTTAATGGGCAGTAGATCCGACCCAAAAAGAGCTTGGAATTGGTATTCATTGGAAGAAAAAGGTGGAGGAGTTATTGGAGCCTTAGGTACTCATGCATTCGATATGTTGAATTGGTTTTTTGGAGAATCAATAAACGTATCTGGCAAGTTAGCAACATCAATAAAAAAAAGACCTTTACCTAATTCATCTGATTTAAATGATGTTACGAGTGAAGATGTTTGTTTAGCCAATATTGAAATATCAAACTATAACTCGAATCTTATTCCTTGTCAGGTATCTTTATCATCGATTTCTAAAAACGGTAGAGGGTTTAGTTTAGAAATATATGGAAGCGAAGGTTCACTTATTCTTAAAAGTGAAAACCAAAAAGATTACGTTCATGGTTTTAATTTGAAATATTCAAACAGCGAAAATAAAATACAAAATCTAACTGCAGATTCAAGTTTTAATTTTGAAAAAACATGGACTGATGGGAGGATAGCTCCAGTTTTAAGAATTCAGAATTTATGGGCTGAGAGTATTATTAATAGAACACCTGTAATCCCAGGTTTATGTGAGGGCCTTGCTAGTCATAAAGTTTGCGAAGCTATACGAGAATCTTCAAAAAATGGATTAAGAATCAAAATTTAAGGTTATACATTTATAAGTAGCAATTATCACTCGATAAAGTATTGGATTGATTTTATTTTTTTTTCATATTCTGGAAAAATCAATTGAACTGAATTATTTATGAATGGCTTTAAATTATTACAAAAATGAGCTTAAAGAGAATGCTCAATTACTAGCCTCTAAAGGGAAAGGCATATTAGCAGTAGATGAATCCACTAAAACAGTAGGTAAGAGACTCGCTGGAATTGGCGTTGAGAATACTGAAGAAAATAGGAAGGCATATAGAGGAATGCTTTTTACTACTGAAGGTCTTGGTAAATATATAAGTGGAGCAATCCTCTTCGAAGAAACTCTTTATCAGAATCACCAAGATGGTGAGTCAATGGTTAAGAAACTAAATGATTTAGGTATTATTCCAGGGATAAAGGTCGATAAAGGTCTAAATCCACTTCCTGGAGGAGGAGATGTAGAAACTTTTTGCTCTGGCCTAGATGGGTTAGTTGAAAGAGCAGCAAAATATTATGAACAAGGTGCAAGATTTGCAAAGTGGAGAGCAGTTCTGCAAATTACAAATGATGGTTGTCCTTCAAAACTATCAATTCAAGAGAATGCTTGGGGATTAGCAAGGTATGCAAGATCAGTTCAAGAATCTGGTTTAGTACCAATTATTGAACCTGAAATTTTAATGGACGGCGATCATACTATTGAAAAGACTGCCGAAGTACAAGAAGAAGTAATAAAACAGGTCTATATTGCCTGTCAAGCAAATGGAGTTTTTCTAGAAGGAACCCTATTAAAACCCTCTATGACTGTCAATGGAGCAGATTGTCCAACAAAGGCTGATCCTATGAAAGTTGCTGAAATGACAATCAGAACTATGGAAAGATGCGTTCCTGCATCTGTTCCTGGAATAGTTTTCTTATCAGGAGGATTAAGCGAAGAGGCTGCTTCTGTTTATTTAAATAATATGAACACTCTTTACAGGAAAGCCTTATGGAATGTCTCATTCTCCTATGGAAGAGCATTACAGCACTCATGCTTAAAGGCCTGGAAAGGAAGTGACGTTGAAGGAGGTCAGAAAGCATTAATAGCAAGAGCTCAAGCAAACTCTGAAGCTTCAAAAGGAGCCTATGTAGCAGGATCTCAACCTTCATCTGATGAGCAATTGTTTGTAGCAGGCTACACTTATTAACTAAAAAACCTTAAAAATATACTCTGGGTCATAAAATTAGTTTCTCTAATTTAGTATTTTGTATATCTAATGACGTGACATTTGATACCTCTTTGTACTAAACTCGCGGAAACAAGTGCTTTGTATAGCATCTAACTTATTTTAATTATGGCCCTCGTTCCACTAAGACTACTTTTAGATCACGCTGCTGAGAATGGTTACGGTATTCCAGCTTTCAATGTTAATAATCTTGAGCAGGTTCAAGCAATCATGGAAGCAGCACATGAAACTGATAGTCCAGTTATCCTACAAGCTTCAAGAGGGGCAAGAAATTACGCAGGAGAAATTTTCTTACGTCATCTAATCCTTGCCGCTACAGAAACATATCCTAATATTCCAGTGGTAATGCACCAAGACCATGGTAATGAGCCATCAACATGCTATTCAGCAGCAATAAATGGTTTCACATCAGTAATGATGGATGGTTCTCTAGAGGCAGATGCAAAAACACCCGCTAGTTACGAATATAATGTTGCAGTTACTAAAAAAGTTGTAGATTTTGCTCATTCAGTTGGAGTTAGTGTTGAAGGAGAATTAGGTTGCTTAGGTTCATTAGAAACAGGGAAAGGTGAAGCAGAAGATGGTCATGGATTTGAAGGTGAACTTTCTACTGACATGCTTTTGACTGATCCAGAAGAAGCTGCAGATTTTGTTGCTAAAACAAAAGTTGATGCATTAGCTATTGCTATAGGTACAAGTCATGGTGCTTATAAATTCACAAGGAAACCTACAGGAGAAGTTCTTGCAATAAGTAGAATTGCTGAAATTCATAAAGCACTTCCAAATACCCATCTTGTAATGCATGGATCTAGTTCAGTTCCTCAAGAATGGTTGGATATCATTAACAAATATGGTGGTGAAATTCCTCAAACATATGGAGTTCCTGTTGAAGAGATTCAAGAGGGAATAAGAAATGGAGTTAGGAAAGTCAACATCGATACCGATAACAGACTTGCTTTCACTGCCGCGGTGAGAGAGGCAGCATTTGCTGATAAAGCAAACTTTGACCCAAGACATTTCAACAAGCCTGCCAGAAAATATATGAAGCAAGTTTGTCTTGATAGATACAAGCAGTTCTGGTGCGAAGGTCAAGCAAGTAAGATCAAACAAAATAGCACTAATTATTTTGCTAATCTTTACGCAAAAGGCGATTTAGATCCAAAAGTAAAAGCTACTGTTTAATTTCTTCCTAAATTAAAAGAAACGACCTCCACAATTGGGGGTCTTTTTTTTTATTTCAATATTAATGATTTCAATGTAAAGAGACCATCAGTCCCACCAATTATCTCGTCACATGCTCGCTCTGGATGAGGCATTAAACCTAGAACATTACCCTTTTCATTAGTTATACCTGCGATATCGAATGAGGATCCATTGGGATTATTTTTATATCTTAAAGCGATCAATTCATTATCTACAAGTTTTTTTAAAGTATCAGAATCACAATGATATCTTCCTTCCCCATGCGCTATTGGCAACTTAATAATTTGTTTTTCATCTGCATTATTAAACCAACCTCCTTTTGTAGAAACGATATCCAGTTCAACGTCATCACAGATAAAATTAAGATTTTTATTTGCAACAAGAGCACCAGGCAAAAATCCTGATTCTGTCAAAATTTGAAACCCATTACAAATTCCTAAAACTCTTTTCCCGCTTTTAACAAACTCATACAAGGCATTTATTAATGGAGAGAATCTCGCAATTGCTCCGCATCTTAAATAATCACCATAGCTAAATCCTCCAGGTAAAACTATTGCATCTACATCACTTAAATCTGAAGACTCATGCCACAAGTATTTTGTTCTTATATCTAAACAACCTTCCAATGCCCATGAAACATCACGATCACAATTAGAACCAGGGAAGACAACAACTCCTACAGTAAAATTATCCATCTTATAATTTTTCTAGTGAATACTCATAATCTTCAATAACAGTATTTGCGAATAACCTATCACACAATAAATCAATTTTTTCTCTTACTTCGTTTTCACCATTACCTTCTATTTTTACCTCAATCATTTTTCCTATACGTAATGATTTTATTCCCTCGCCTCCAAGTTTTATAGAGGCAGATTTGGTAGCTTCACCTGCTGGATCTAAAACTGAGGGTCTTAGTCTTACAAAAACTTTTACAGCAAATTGGTCCAATTAAAAATTAATTTCTACTAGAAGATTAGTTTAAATTTCAATAAAAAGTACTATTGATTAATAAACAAATATTTTTACCTTAAGGTTTTCTGAGTTGCTAGATGTTTATGTAGCCTCTACCAAAACATACTAAGCAAGTTCTTCTTGAATTTTCATGTGTTTTAAAATTTCCTGCCCCTCCACATTTTGAACATTTTATTTTATCAATTGATGTAACTTCGTCAGAGATTATATGTTTTAAAGCAATTTTTGGATTTTCCATTTAGTGCTCTCTACCCCTAGATAAGTATCCCGACTGATTACTATAATGTCAAATTGCTTTTTTTGGTTCACTTAAAATCTTAAATTTCTCTTTAATTTTTCTATTGAAAGTTTTTATAGATTTTTCATCAAAGGAAATTATTACTAATTCAAGCCCAGCATTATCATTTGGTCTCCAACAATTGTCTGGAGCTTCTTCAAACCAAGTATTAATTTTCTTTCCAACAATTTGTATTTGTAAAGGCAATGATTTGTTTGGTATCCAAATACGTCCTTTTATTCGAAGAATGTTTAATTCATCCAAGATTTTTGACATCTCCTTTTCAAGGTCATTTTTTTCAAGGAAATAATTTAATTTAATTGAATCTGATACAAGTTCAACATGATTATGGTCATGTTCTTCAGTTAAAAATTCTTTATAAGTCTCTTTTTTAAAATTAAAATCAAATAGATATTTCAAATCAATTTTGCCATTCTTGGATTTGAGGACTGGCACAGATGAGTTTAGACTTCCTTGAATTTTATTTTTTACAACGTCAAACTGATCATCATTTAAGATATCTGATCTAGAGACTAAAACGATATCAGAAACTTCTAATTGCTCCTCAAAAAGTTCATCTATAGTGGCGTTGTGATCAATTTTATCTGTTTCATTATATTGTTTTGTTATTTTATTTAAATCATTAATTGGTGAACCATTAAGCATTGATTCTCCATTAACAATACCAACAACAACATCAAGGTAGATTAAAGACCTAATCTCAGGCCAGTTAAGTGCTTGAATTAAGGGAATTGGTAGTGCCAAGCCACTTGTTTCGATAATTATTGATTCGATAGGAGGATTAAATTCTAGGAGAGCTTTTATTGATGGAACAAAATCATCTTGAACAGTACAACATAAACATCCATTGTTTAATTCGATTACGCAGTCGTCTGAAGATTCATCGCATTTATCACAACTTTTAATCAAATCACCGTCAATTCCAACATCACCAAATTCATTAATTATTAAACCAAATTTTTTATTACTCTCTTTTAATAGATATCTTAGAAAAGTTGTTTTACCTGAACCAAGAAAACCCGAAACAACCATAACTGGTATTTTTTTTTTCATCTTTGATGATTAACAACCTAAGCTATATTCTGTACTCTCTCCTGTAGAACTATTTGTGCCATTAGCAATCGCACATAATTGTTTTTGTTGTGTACGACTAAGAACAGCATCAGTAAAATCTGCACCATCTATTTTTGCTCCTTCAAAATTACTCTCCATTAATAAAGCATTTGTAAAATTAACATCCGAAAGATCTGCATCTGTAAAATCTGTTGCATAAGCTAGTGCATCTCTTAAATTGGCTCCATTAAACTTTGAATTTTGCAATTTACTATTATTGAAAACCGCGCCTTCTAAATTACTTTCACTAAAATTAAACCCATTCAAATCAAATTTAACGTATTCGTTACCGCTTAAATCTTGACCATGCATATCTGGCTCTAAATTAAGGTCTTGCTGGTTTCTAATCTCAGGAGGTCTTTTAGCCCATGCAGAATTTACTGAATTAAAAAATAAAATCCCAACGAACAACAAAGTAATAAATGCATTTTTTAGTGAGGGGAAAACAATTGATTTAATCATAATAAGACTGTATTTTAGAACTTAAGTATTTAAAGTTTGTAAAAGTATCTTAAAGGAAAATATATGGCAATGTCACTAAAGGTTATTGTTCCTCCTCATCCATTAATAAAACATTGGCTTTCAATATTGCGAGAAAAAAATACTCCAAATATTTTGTACTCAACAGGATATGAACAATTAGGGAAATGGCTTACATATGAAGCATTACGTAATTGGCTGCCATATAAAAAAGAAATAGTAAATACTGATAATGGCGATGCAGATGGATTCTTTATTAATAATGATTATCCTATAAAAGTGCTAGCAATGTTGCCCGAAGGGTTATCTCTATGGTTTGGATCCAAAGAAGTAATTCCTAATTCAACCCTCTCATTAGGAGAACTTCCTAAAACTATTGAATCAAATGAAGGAGTTATATTTTATTCAGAACAAATAACGACAAAATCAGCATCATTAGAAACTTTAATTAAATTAAAGGAATTAGGTGTTGATTCAAATAGGATTCTTTTAATAACTGCCATTTGCTCAAATAAAGGGTTAAATGAAATTGCGAAATCATTCCCTAATCAGGTAATTTACACCTCTTGCATAGAGGAGGAAGACGAAAAAACACAATTATTAGTACCCGGTATTGGGAATCCAATATCGCGTTTAAGTACTATATTTCAAGATAAGAACTAATATATAATATAGGAGTAAATATTTTACCAATGTCTGAATACAGAGATTCGTCTTCAAATAATCTTTTATCATTAATAAGCGGTGCTTTTATTGGAGCTGCAGGTCTAGCCTGGTGGTTAATATCCGAAGCAGACAAAAGAAAGGAGGAAAAAAAACAAAAAGCAATGATGTATTCCTCCAGAATTCAAGACGGCTCTGAAGCAATTGATTCAAATGAAAATATAAATGAAGTTGAGGGAGAGAATCTGGAGAAAAAAGTTGAGCAACTTAATTCTGCAATTGCTGATGTGAGGAAGCAACTTGAAGAGTTGGGGCAATAGAATAAAAAAGGTTCTCAAATAATATGAATAAACTCAGATCATCTGCAATAACCCAAGGTGTGCAAAGATCCCCTAACAGATCGATGTTAAGAGCTGTTGGATTTAATGATGAAGATTTTAATAAACCTATTATTGGAGTTGCAAATGGATACAGCACCATAACACCATGCAATATGGGTTTAAATAAGTTAGCTCTAAAGGCTGAAGAATCAATAAAAAGATCAGGTGGGATGCCTCAGATGTTTGGGACTATAACAGTAAGTGATGGAATTTCTATGGGAACAGAGGGCATGAAATATTCCCTAGTTTCAAGAGAAGTTATTGCTGATTCAATTGAAACAGCATGCAATGCTCAGAGTATGGATGGAGTACTTGCTATAGGTGGATGTGATAAAAATATGCCCGGTGCCATGATTGCTATTGCAAGAATGAATATTCCCTCAATTTTTATTTATGGAGGGACAATAAAGCCTGGGAAATTGCATGGAGAAGATCTTACTGTTGTTAGTGCATTTGAAGCTGTTGGACAATTAACATCAGGCAAAATTAATGAAGAAAGGCTAATCCAAGTTGAGAAAAATTGTATTCCTGGAGCTGGTAGCTGTGGAGGAATGTTTACAGCTAATACAATGTCTGCGGTTATTGAAGTATTAGGGTTTAGTCTTCCTCACAGTTCCACAATGGCTGCTGAAGATCTTGAAAAAGAACTAAGTGCAGATAAAAGTGCTGAGATATTAGTCTCTGCAATAGAAAAAGACATAAGACCTCTAGACCTAATGACTAAGAAAGCATTTGAAAATGCAATATCAGTAATTATGGCAATTGGCGGATCAACAAATGCGGTATTGCACATCTTAGCCATTGCGAATACTGCAGGAATAGATATCAACATTAATGATTTTGAGAGAATCAGGCAAAAAGTACCCGTTATCTGTGACCTTAAGCCGAGTGGTAAATATGTGACGGTGGATCTTCACAAAGCAGGTGGAATTCCACAAGTAATGAAAATACTTTTGAATGCAGGATTAATTCATGGCGATTGCAAAAACATTGAAGGCAAAACCATCTCAGAATACTTACATAATATTCCAGATAAGCCTCCAACAAATCAAAATGTCATAAGAGACATAGATGACCCTCTTTATAAAAAAGGACATCTAGCGATATTAAAAGGTAACTTGGCGAGCGAAGGTTCTGTAGCCAAAATTAGCGGAGTAAAAAACCCTGTATTAACAGGTCCAGCAAAGATTTTTGAAAGTGAAGAGGATTGTTTAAAATCGATATTAAATAACGATATCAAAGCTGGTGATGTTGTCGTTATTAGAAACGAAGGGCCTGTAGGAGGTCCAGGCATGAGAGAGATGTTAGCTCCAACATCTGCGATTGTTGGTCAAGGCCTTGGAGAGAAGGTGGCTTTAATTACCGATGGCAGATTTAGCGGTGGGACCTATGGTCTTGTTGTGGGTCACATAGCTCCAGAGGCTGCTGTTGGCGGAAATATTGCTCTAATAAAACAAGGTGATTTAATTACAGTAGATGCTGTAAAACAACTAATTGAAGTTGATTTATCTGACGAAGAATTAGAAAAAAGGAAAAAAGATTGGGTGAAACCTATACAAAAATACAAAAGAGGAATTCTTTCAAAATATTCGAGAATCGTAAGCACATCAAGTTTAGGGGCTGTTACTGATTTATAAATCAACTCAAGGTTTATTTTCTTAATCAATAAAACTTTTTATCCTATTTGCTAAATTTTCCAATCTAGCGCTGTATTTTGGTGAGTTGCATTTTTTCCCATTATTGCTATCCATCCATAATGTTTTAACTCCACACCATAATATAGGTTCATCAGGGAAATTAAGCTTAGAGATTACTAAAACCAACTCTTTATTTGATTTAAAAAGTTCTAATTCAAGATCATAAATTTCTATTCTTTTACCTTCTTTATCTCGACATAAGATATTAACTGTTAAATCAATATCTTCTTCTTCGAATTCGTATTCACCATTTATTTTTACGACAGAATGAACAAAAGGTTTATTTGTTAAATCTGCCGACTTAGCGATTAAGCTCTCTATATTATTAGGTGGATTTTCAAATAACACTTATTGATTTAATTAAAACTTTTATTGAACCCTGTTTAAACTCATTATTAAGTAATCCATCATCACCGAATTTAGAGTGTAGTAGTTGCAATCTTTTAATTTTAGATGGCTTGAATTTAAATGGGAAACGTACTTTATTAGCTCTTACTGAAGGTTTTAGCTCACTTAAAGGAATTTGAACATTTGTTGTGCCGAATTTTTTTGTTGGGAATGATTTAATCCATCTAAGTCCACCCGGAATAAATTCGGTTAGTCCTAGTAGGTCATCTTCACAAGCAACAGCAAATTTAAAAGTTCTTCCTTGTCCATCAATATTTAATTCAAAGGATGAATACTCAGATACATCTAAATAAGGTTTATATATAGATGATCTACAACTAACAAATCCTCCTGCTTTCTCGACAATATTACCCTTTAATATCAAACCAGAATTTGAAATTTCACAAAAAGCTGAACTTGATCCGCCCATAACAGTATCATTTAATGTTTCCCAACCATCGAACTCCTTTTTCTGGAATAAAAATTTTTTCTTACTCATTAAATAATTTGAATTATTAATAGACTTTAACTAAATTTCTAATTCTTTTGCTGAATCCTGATCACAAAATATTGAAATTTGATTAATAGATTTTATTAATTTTGATGGTGTTCTATCTGGTGGCTCTTTTTCATCTAATAACCTCTCAAGAGCAATTCTTTTATTGGCTCCACTAACCAAAAATACTATCTTTGATGAGGCTGAAAGGACCTTTGGCGTTAATGAAATTCTTTTTAAACCTTTGCCTTCATTAAAAATCACAAAATCATCTACATTATTGTTTTTTTGATAAGGAAATAGTGAAGCTGTATGGCCATCGTCTCCAAGACCTAATAAAGTTAAATCAAAAGAGGGAGGGTTTGATCCGCATTTTTCAAATAATTTAGAAATAAAATGTTTTTTTATAGCTTCATCATCAGCGTTTAAATCATTGAAAATTTCATAAAAATAAGCTTTAGATCCAAAATTAGTTAACAAAGAATTTTTCAACATTAACGAGTTACTTAATTCTGAATTTGGATCTACACATCTTTCATCTCCTAAAAAGACATCCACCATTTCCCATCGAAGATCGCTATTAGATAAAAGCTGATAAACAGATTTAGGGGTTGAACCTCCACTTACACAAAATTTGAATCTGTTTTTGTTTTTTAAAGTATGAATAATTTGACTTTCTATAAGCTTAAAAACTGCTGATGAAAGTTCTAACTTGTCTTTATAAATTTTAAGATTATATCCATTTTTAACCTTTTCAATCATTTCATCCATTCAGTATGAAAACTACCTTCCTTATCAATTCTTTCATAAGTATGAGAACCAAAACAATCTCTCATAGCCTGAACTAGGTTCTGAGGGAGTCTATTTGTTCTGTAACTATTCAGATAATCTAAAGTACTAGATAAACAAGGAACTGGAATACCAGATTTTGTAGATAGAGAAACTACATTTGCCAAGTTATCTAACCTTGTTGCAATTTCATTATTGAACCAATCATCAAAGATTAAATTTTTTAGATTAGGGTCTTTGTTATAAGCGTCTTGAATTTTGCTTAATAATTTTGATCTAATTATGCAACCCCCTTTCCATATTTGAGCAATCGACGGCATATTCAAACCATAATTATATACTGAGGATGCTTCTCTTAAAATATCCATACCTTGGGCATAGCTAGCTATTGTGGCAAGGACTACAGCATCAAATAAAGGTTTCATTCCATCTGATATATTTCCTAAATCAAAATCCTCTATCTCTTTAAATGGAATAGTTTTTTCAATCTCACTGCGTTGATCTTTTAAAGAACTCATAACTCTTGCATTTAAAGATGCATAAATAGTTGGGACTGATACTCCAAGTTCTAAAGCACTCACAACAGTCCATAACCCAGTACCTTTTTGGCCAGCCTTATCTAATATTTTCTCAACAATATCGTCTCCAGTTATCTCATCTTTTGTATCTAAACAAATCTCTGTAATTTCAACAAGATAAGAAGCTAATTCATCAGTATTATTCCAAATACCAAATACCTCTGCCATCTGCTGTCCATTCATACCTTTGACTCTCTTCATAAGGTCATAAGCTTCAGCGAGTATTTGTTCAATTCCATATTCAATTCCGTTATGAACAGTTTTTACAAAATGACCTGAGCCTCCTGGTCCGACATATGCAACACACGGTCCGTCTTCAACCTTCGCAGCCATCTTAGTTAATAAACTTTCTATTGCATCATATGAAGCCTTAGTACCGCCTGGCATCATACTTGGCCCTTCTAGAGCTCCTTTAGCACCACCTGAGACCCCCATTCCAATATATCCAAAACTTTTACTTTCAAGAGTATTTACCCTTCTTTCTGTATCTTTAAATTGAGAATTACCGCCATCTATTAATAAATCTCCTTCCTCGAGGTATCCAGAAATATTGTCTATTACAGCATCTGTTGCGGGTCCAGCTTTTACCATCATAAGAATTCTTCTAGGTCTTTCTAGCTTATTAACAAATTCTTGTAGAGTTTCAGCTCCCTCTATATTCTTCCCAAGGCCCCTACCTTGTAAAAATTCTTCAGTTTTTGAGTAAGTTCTATTAAAAACTACACTAGAAAATCCATTCCTCTCTGCGTTAAGAACTAAATTTTCGCCCATAACACCAAGACCTATTAAACCAAAATGTGCCTTGGACATAAAAAATTAATAAACTCAATAAATATAGTTTGCCTGCAACTCAACAAAATTGCTCAAAAAAAATACTTATGTCAGCGAAAAATGATCGAAAAGATTTAAATAACAGTTCCGTTCGCAATAGTTGCATTTTTAACTACTACAACAATTCCATTTCTTATATAGAAGCCTAATTCTGGCTTATCTGCCTCTTCTACTCGATCTTTATTAATGATGACTACATTATCACCAATCCTTGTATTCTTATCAAGAATTGCTCTTTTAACAGTAGTTCCTTCACCTACTCCAAGAGGTGTTCCCCCTCCTTTTCTTAATTCAATCCTTTCTTCAGGAGATTCAAAGAAATCGGCACCCATAACAAGAGTGTCCTCAAGAACCGAATCACTTTCAATCCTGCTTCTAACACCTAAAACACAGTGCAAAATACTGCATGACTTCAAAATTGTACCTTCACAGACAATTGAATCAGTAATTTGAGCATCTACAAGCTTAGAAGGAGGGAGAAATCTAGGTCTTGTATAAATTGGAAATTTTTCATCATAAAAACTAAATGGAGGTTTTGGTTGCTCAGTTAATGCAAGGTTTGACTCAAAGAATGCGCCAATTGTTCCGATGTCTTCCCAATAATCATCGAATACATAACTTTTAAGAGTATCTCCCCTATTAAGTGCTTCAGGAATTATGTCCTTACCAAAATCTGTATAACTAGGAAATTTATTTAGAAGATCAAAAAGGGTATTTCTACTGAAAACATAAATACCCATTGATGCAAGATAAGGCTTTTCCGAAGCAGATTCTTTAGTTAATCCGAATTTTGAAGTATCTACCGCCATTGCCTTCAACTTCTCACCTGTAGGTTTTTCACTGAATTCTTTTATATTTCCTAAATCATCTGTTCTCATGAGGCCAAATCCTTCTGCTTGAGCTTCATCAACAGGTAGCGCTGCGACCGTTAAATCAGCACCATTATCTCTATGATGTTGAACAAACAAACTGTAATCCATTCTATACAGTTGATCACCAGACAATATCAAATACTCATCAACATCCCATTCTTGAAATAACCATTGGTATTTTCTTACTGCATCAGCAGTACCTTCAAACCACTTTGGACTATCAGGAGTTTGTTGAGCGGCTAAAACCTCTACAAATCCTTGCCCAAAAGGGCCATTAAGATTATAAGTTCTTCCTATGTGTCTGTTTAAAGATGCACTATTGAACTGAGTCAATACATACATTTTTTCAATACCTGAATTAATACAATTACTAATTGGAATATCAATTAAACGATACTTTCCTGCTAATGGAACAGCAGGTTTCGCCCTCATTTTTGTTAAGGGGTAAAGTCTAGAACCTTTTCCTCCTCCGAGGATGATTGCCAACACACGCTTCATTCAATCTAATGGAGGTAGATACAACTATTTAAAGTAACTGATTATGTGCAGATTTAAAAATGGAAATGGTCAGTTTACAAAGGTATTACGATAAATTTCATGAAAAACTTAATATAAAGTCAGAAAATTTAGTCATTTTTATCATCTTCAACCAAAGAAAACAATTTTTCAACTGTTTTTAAAGATGCTTGTCTTTCTTCTCTTGACTGTGGACTTCTTAATTTAGTTACTGGCGTATGAAGAATTTTATTAATTATTCCTTTAGTGAGAGCATCTACAACTTTCCTTTCTCTAGCAGAAAAATCAGGTCCCATCCTGCTGAGGGCTTTCTGTAATTCTTCTTTTCTTATCAATTCCAAGTCTGACCTTAATTTATTAATTACTGGAACAGCTTCTAAACTTGCCCACCACTCGAGAAAAACACTTCGCTCTTCCTTAACTAATAATTCTGCTTGTTTAGCTATTTTTTGTCTAAATTCTTGATTTCTAGAAACAACTTCCTGCAAGTCATCAACATCAAAAGACTCAACGAAATCATGTTCTTTAACATCATTAGATATATTTCTAGGTACTCCAATATCTATGAATTTAAGATGTTTAGTTAAATTAATTTTATCAACTCTTGCCAAATCAATAATTGGTTCTTCAGATGCGGTACTTGTGAAAACGAGAGTGGATATTGAGATGTTTTGATCCAACTCTTTAAAACTCTTACAAGAAATTTCAATATCGGGGAAATCTCCTGCGAGATTAAATGCTCTATCAACATTCCTATTTACAAGAATTAGCTTATTACAGCCTTTAGATTTTAAATGAGTTATTAAAAGCCTGCTCATGCGCCCTGCACCAACGACAAGAACCTTTTCTGATTTCAAGCTAACAAAACCATCAATACCATTTTCTTGTCCAATTTTTAATTGAGCAAGTTCTACAGCTGCTGAGCTGATAGATACAGCACCAGTGCCTAAATTTGTCTCAGATCTAACTTTTTTACCTGCACTAATAGATTGACTTAATAATCTATTAAGAATTGGACCCGTAGCTTGATTATCTTGACCTAATCTCATCATTTTTTTCACTTGTGAGAGAATTTGCCCTTCTCCCAAAACGAGACTATCTAAACCGGCGGATACCTTCATTAAATGTAAAACAGCCTCCTCTTGCTTAAAATCGAATAAATGAGGATCAAGTTCTTTAAGATCTAATCTGGAATAATTTGCGATAAATTCTTTGATGGATGAAATACCAATATTTTTATCCTTCACAAGAGCATAAATTTCTAATCTATTACAAGTGCTTAAGATACAAACCTCTAAAACCTCAGAAAAAGATTTCAAGGTTTTAAGTGACTCTGGAATCGATTGATCAGTAATACTAAGTTTCTCACGCACTTCCACAGGTGCCGTGCGATGACTTAGTCCGACGACAACAATATGCATGAAATCAAATTAGAGAGATTAGAGGCTGATACTTTTAGCACCATCTTTTATATGAACTGTATTAGTGAAGCGGGCAGTGCTATCTAAAGTACTTATTACTAAACTACTTGTTCTAATGCAGTCACTTTCAAATTTTACTCCGTTAAATAACAATCCATCAGTAATTCCGCTACCTGCAAAAACAACATTATCTCCTGATGCAAGTTCATTAGCCTCATATATTTTATCAATATCTGTAATTCCCATTTCATTTAAGCGTCTAATATTACCCTCTTTTGTATAGTCAGCCCACTCAGTAGTTTGAGCAACAGCCGGATCATAAACAAGTTGACCTTGAAAATGACCTCCTAATGCTCTCATCGCAGCAGCTGAGATAACACCTTCTGGCGCTGCTCCAATTCCCATCAAGCAATGAGTACCAGTACCAGCAAATCCGCATGCAATTGCTGCTTGAACATCTCCATCAGAAATAGGTTGAACTTTAGCTCCACATTCTCTAATCTCTTTTATTAAACCTTTATGTCTGGTTCTATCCATAACAACCACCGTAAGTTCATTAATTGAAAGATCAAGGCAATCGCTTAAAATTTTTAAATTCTCTGTAGCTGAATTTCTAATATCAACTTTCCCTTTTGCAGCAGGAGGTGCTGCTAATTTATTCATATAAAAATCAGGTGCATTAAATAATCCACCAGTATCTGAGGCTGCTAAGACTGCCATTGATCCCCTTTGATTATTAGCGCAGAGATTAGTACCTTCACAAGGGTCTACAGCGAAGTCTACACCTGGGCCATTACCACTTCCCACCTCTTCACCGATATATAGCATTGGTGCTTCGTCTCGTTCACCTTCTCCTATAACTATTTTCCCTTTCATTTCAATTTTGCCCATTCGCAATCTCATTGCTTCAACAGCTGCAGCATCAGCTTCATCTTTCTTACCAAGACCTGTAAGTTTCGCTGATGCGATTGCGGCTTGCTCGACTACTTCGAGAATTTCTTGAATTAAAGTTTGATTCACAATTAAATTTTTTGAATTTTTTCTAAGAGATTTAAATATGTTCTCATAAAATATCATTTTTATGAGAATTATTTTGCTATAAAGCTTTTTTTAACTCTTCTCAGGTGATACTTTATCAGGCCGTGACTTTAAATTAGGAATAAGCAACTAAATATAGTATCTTTATTAAATATTTTTAAAAATTAAATGACCGAGTCTAATTCTACAAATTCATTTAGTGTTCATAGACCTATCCAAATAATCCCCTCCGTGCTACCCGCAGACTGGGCAAATATGGGTTCTTGTGTAAAAGAACTTGAAGAGGCAGGAGTTGATCGAATTCAATTTGATGTTATGGATGGAAATTTTGTTCCAAATCTTACATTTGGCCCTGAAATGATTGCGGCATGTAGAAAATACTGCAATGTTCCTTTTGAAACTCAACTAATGGTAAGCCAATATAATTGTGAAACAATGCTCGAATCTTATGTAAATGCAACCAAGGGGCCTAATAAAGAACCTGGAGTTGTAATAGCTCATGCTGAAGCTAATATTCATCTTCATAGAATTCTCGGAAAGATAAGAGATCTTGGAGGCTCACCTTCAGTAGCATTAAATCCTCATACACCATTCGAGATGGTTGAAAATATTATGGATATGGTTGACCATGTTCTCGTAATGACTGTTAATCCAGGATTTGGCGGTCAAGCCTATATACCAACAATGCTTGAAAAAATAAGAAAATTAAGGAGATTCATACTAGAAAAAAATTTGAATGTAGATATTGAAGTAGATGGAGGCATAAAAGCAAATTGGACTATTTCACAATGTGCTGCAGCAGGCGCAAATTGTTTTATTGCCGGCAGCGGAATGTTCGCCTATCCAACATTAAAGGAGGGATGTGATGAATTGAGGTCTGTTGCCTTGGATGCTCAAAATGGCAATATAATTTCTGAACCTTAAAAAAACAAGAACTAAAAAGATCCTAATATGCCAAATATCCAACCATAGCTGTGCAAACCTATTCCCAAGAAATTAACCCCTAAATAACATATTAGAATTACAAAAAAACCAACTGTAGCAAGTATTGCTGGCCTTCTCCCCTGCCATCCTTTACTTATTCTCATATGTAAGTAAGCAGCATAAAATAACCAAGAAATGAAAGCCCAAGTCTCTTTAGGATCCCAACTCCACCATGTACCCCAAGCTTCATTAGCCCAAATAGCACCAGTAATTAATCCAAGAGTTAGAAGAACAAAACCTATTAGTATAGATCGATAACTTAGCGTATCTAATTCTTCAGAATGAGAAAATTTTATAGGTTCATTGATATTATTTAGATAATTGTTGGATATATTGTAAGCTCCTATTCCTGTTGAACTACTTCTTATTTGAAGGGGTTGACTTTTATTAATAAACAATACAGAAGTGGAAAGAAGAGAACCTATTATAAGTGCAGAATAACTAAGCATAACTACACTTACATGCATGATTAACCAACTAGATCTTAATGCAGGTACAAGGCTAGATGACAACTTAAGGTCTTCTGGTAAAACAAAGCATGCGAATGCAACAGTTAGAAGTTCAATAGGTGTAGCTATCGATGCAATTATTGGTGTTCGATATTCCTTCTCAATTATTAGTTGGCCAAGAGAAATACCCCAAACGAGAAAATAAAGTGATTCATATAAATTACTTATTGGGAAATGATCAGAAATATACCATCTTGAAATAAGCTGTAATGATATGGAAAGGTTTACTAATATTGAAATAAACCTTACATATGATACGGCTCTCTTATTAAATAATGCGAACAATGAAATTGGAAAATTCAACAGTAATAAATAAAAAACCAGAATTCCTAAAAAGAGAACTGGATCATAAATTAAATTCTTTAGTAAATTATTAAATATCATTATCAGTATCTATAACAGATTTTATTAATTTATATCATAAGACAATAAAATAAATATAATTGGATTCTAAATTTTTTTATATTTTATTTCAAATTAAAATTTTAAAGTTGGAAATCATCTCCCAAATAAAACTTTTTAACTATTGGATTATTTGCTAATTCTTTTGATGATCCATAAGCAAGAATTTTTCCCTCACTTAATACATATGACTTATTCGTTATAAGTAAAGTTTCTCTAACGTTATGATCAGTTATAAGAATTCCCATTCCCTTTTTGCTTAATTTTAAAATCAGTTTTTTTAAATAATTAACCGCCAAGGGGTCAATACCAGCAAAAGGTTCATCTAACAGCAAATATTTTGGTCCTTTTTTTCCAACGGAAAGTGCTCTTGCTATTTCACACCTCCTTCTCTCTCCTCCTGAAAGTTGATATCCATAAGTATCTACAAATTTATTAAGATTAAATTCGTTAATTATATTTTCCCTTTTATTTCTAATGATTGCTTTACTATAAAAAGAATTTTGCAAAGCTAAATCAATATTTTCTTTAACCGTAAGATCCCTAAATATACTTGCTTCTTGAGTTAAATACCCCAACCCAAGTTTTGCTCTTTCGTGTAAAGGGTAATTGGTTATAAATTTATCATTTATTAAAATATCGCCTCTATCAGGCTTTAAGTTACCAACAGCTATATTAAATGTGGAAGTTTTACCTGCACCATTTGGTCCCATTAATCCAACTATTTCCCCAGGATTTACATTAATTGATACATTACTTACTATCGATTTTCCCTGAATAGTTAAAGATACGTTTTTAATTTCAAAATTCATTAATTCGATGATTCTGTAAGAATATTATTTTCATAAAAAACAAATTTGCTATTTACTCTTTGATTTTGATCAGAAACAGCTTCAAACTTATTATCTTTTGGATAATAAAAGATTTCTCCTGCTTTAATTTTATTAAAATCGCTTGTTGTGATTTCTACATCACCTACAAGTTTAATTTTGCCGAGTAATTTATAAAAAATTGCCTTTTTCGATTTAGCAATAAATTCTTTATTAGTATTTGTAATGATTACATTACCCTCAGCATAAAAAATAGAATTTTTCAGATCTGATTTTTGTTTATTAGATTCAATTAAAAGTTCACTATTTTGATTATAAGATTTTACTGGAATATGATTTTCGGCTTTTACTATTACAAAATTTAAAACAAATAAACTAATTATTAAATATTTAAATTGAGAAAATAATAACTTCATTATGAATTAAAAACGATATAAGGTTTGTCATTTTCATTAATCTTTTCATTAAATTGTAGTTTATTTAATAATTTCTCAAGACATTGACAAAAAGATTCAAGGTCTACTCCCAAATCATAATTAGTTCTACTTTTAATCCTACCTAATCCCTCTCCCAGTAAAACAGTAGCTCCATTTAAATTACCTTTACTTAAATGAAACTGAGAGACAGAGACTTGAAGTATACCTTGAATAATTTGTCTGGCATCTCCATCGAGATTATTCCATATGTTTTCTAAAGCATCATGTGCTTCATACCATTTTTGATTATTAAATAGATTCAAGGCTTCATAAAGACTATCCTCAGAAATGCTTATATCTCTTATCATAAATTTTAAATTTTAACGTTTTTCTTTTTATTTAACTTTCTCATTCTTATTGATTCTGGCGTAACTTCTAACATTTCATCAGGGCCTATATATTCAAGAGCTCTTTCAAGGGTTATCTCTACTGGAGACTGTAATGTATCAAGTTCTTCTGCTCCCGCTGATCGCATGTTAGTTAACTGCTTAGTTTTACATATGTTCAATTCCAAGTCTTGAGGTCTGTTATTTTCCCCGATAATCATACCCTTATAAACTTTAACACCAGGTTTAATAAAATAAATACCTCTATCTTCAGCATTTTTTAAAGCATAGAATGTAGCTACACCCTCTTCGAAAGCAATTAGAACACCATTTCTCCTTGTTTCAAAATCTCCTGATTTAGTTTTATATTCATAAAATGAGTGACTCATTATCCCCTCTCCTCTTGTAATTCGAACAAATTCACCTCTAAAACCAATCAAACCACGAGATGGTATAAGAAATTCTAATTGAGTTCTTCCATCAGAACTTGTCTGCATATTTTTCATCTCAGCTTTTCTTGAACCAAGTTTTTCAATGCAAGAACCAACTGCAGATTCTGGAACATCTAGAACTAAAGTCTCTACAGGTTCACATAAAACATTTTCAATTTCTCTATATATGACTTGAGGTTGTGAGATTTGAAATTCAAATCCCTCTCTCCTCATTGTCTCAATCAAGATTCCTAAATGAAGTTCACCTCTACCAGAAACAGAGAATTTATCTGGCGAATCCGTCTCTTCAACTCTTAAAGCAACGTTTGTTAAAAGTTCTTTTTCTAACCTATTTTTCAGTTGCCTACTAGTAACAAATTTTCCTTCTTTACCCGCAAAAGGAGAATCATTCACTACGAAGGTCATATTTAATGTAGGCTCATCAACTTTAATTAAAGGGAGTGGATGAGGGGAATCAGGACATGCAATAGTTTCTCCAATATTCACATCATCGAAACCAGATACAGCCACAATGTCTCCCGCAAAAGCCTCATCAATATCAATTCTTTGTAATCCTTGAAATCCTAAAAGTTTACTTACCTTTCCTTTAATTGTTTTCCCATTTTCTTTTATTAAGCTTGCTTGTTGTCCGTTTTTTATAGTTCCATTGTGAATTTTACCAATTACAATTCTTCCTAAAAAATCAGAATAATCTAATGTTGTAATTTGAAGTTGCAATGGTTTGTCTTGATCACCAACTGGTGGGGGTACGTGCCTAATAATATATTCAAAAAGGGGCATCATATTTTCGCTTTTTGATTCCATTTCCTCTTTTGCGAAACCTGATAATCCACTTCCAAACAAATAGGGGAAATCGCATTGATCATCATCAGCTCCTAACTCAAGAAATAAATCAAGGACTTTATCTACAGCGATTTCAGGAACAACTCTAGGTCTATCAATTTTATTTACAAAAACTATTGGCCTTAGTCCTTTCTCTAAAGCTTTTTTTAAAACAAATCTAGTTTGAGGCATTGGACCCTCATTAGCATCAACAATTAATAAGCAACCATCCACCATTCCCAAAACCCTCTCCACTTCTCCTCCAAAATCCGAATGTCCAGGTGTATCAATAATGTTTATTCTTGTATTTTTATAATTAACAGATGTATTTTTTGAAAGTATTGTTATACCTCTTTCTCTCTCGAGATCATTTGAATCCATTACACAAGTTGGTACAACTTCATTATCTCTAAATATTCCAGATTGAGATAATAAAGCATCTACTAAGGTTGTTTTGCCATGATCCACATGAGCTATGATTGCTACGTTTCTTATTTCTTTAATTGAATCTGACATCTAAAAAACACGACTTAGTTTTGGATATATATTAAGGCTAACTCAAAGAACGCTTATTCTGAAGAAATTGCCTCTCATAGTTTGAAAATTATATTTAATTTATCTTTTTTCATTAATCAATCTTTATTTAACAATTTCCTATTAGATTCTTCGAATATTTTAAGTGCTTGAATAGAACCTTCATATCTCCAATGCCAAGGCTCATAATCAACAACTTTATAATTTTGATTGAAAGATAGTTTAAAATGATACTTAGCTGCATTCTTTTGAAGCCATTTAAAAGCATCAGTATTTTCAAATGAAACTTCAAAGTCAGTTTCTCTATAATTAGCATCTCCAAAATCAATTGCAAAGCCAGTACTATGTTCTGAATAACCAGGCGGGGCAGAAACTTTAGCTCTCTCAATTGCATTTTGATTTCTAATGGACTTTAAAGAGTAAAAAATTTTTTCTTGTAATTCTATTGACCTAAAACCGCTTAAGAAAACCAAATAGACTCCATCCTTTTTCGCATCTCGCCGCATTTTTAATAAAGAGTCACTCATATCTTCATGAACCCAAATATTAGGTTCAATAAAAACTAATTTCTCTGCTGGAGTTTCTTTATATGGTAAGTGACCTAAAATACTCAGATCATCATTGATATCAATTTGATTATCCGTCCTTGAAGAATAAAATTTTAACCCTTTATTTAGTATTAATCCAGTAATTGAAAAGATTAGAATGAATATTGGAGTTACAAGTAATATGTTTTTTAAGGAGCTTAAATTGTTTTTTTTTAAATATGCCCTTTTAGCATATGGTATATCAATAATTTGCTTTATATCATCTCTTTTTTTCAAATTATCTAGACATTTTACAAAAAACATATTTCGATATTAACTATTATTTTAAGAAATGCACTTTTATTTGCAAAAAAGATGTAGTTTTTATATTACGATCTATTTTTTTTCATATGTTGAGAGTTGCTGTTATCGGGGGTGGTCCGAGTGGTTCATGTGCTGCAGAAATACTTGCTAAATCAGGAATTAAAACCTGGCTTTTCGAAAGAAAATTAGATAATGCTAAACCATGTGGAGGAGCTATTCCTCTTTGCATGGTAGAAGAATTTGACTTGCCAGAATCGATTATTGACAGAAAAGTAAGAAATATGAGAATGATATCCCCTTCTAATAGAGAAGTTGACATAAGTTTGGATAAAGTTTATGGAAAAAGCGATAATGAATTTATAGGAATGTGCCGAAGAGAAGTAATGGACGCCTTTATGCGCAATCGAGCAGCTGATCTTGGGGCAACATTGATAAATGGATTAGTTACTGCCATCGATACAGGAGATAACAATCAGGGGCCATATAAACTCACATATTCTGATTATTCTAGTGGAGATAAAAAAGGCGAACTTAAAAATCTCACAGTTGACCTCTTGATTGGAGCCGACGGTGCAAATAGCAGAGTAGCCAAAGCAATGGATGCTGGAGATTATAAAGTGGCTATTGCATTTCAGGAAAGGATCAAACTACCCAAGGAAGAAATGAGTTACTATGAAGATCTTGCTGAAATGTATGTAGGTACTGATGTTTCGCCAGATTTTTATGGGTGGGTATTCCCTAAGTATGATCATGTTGCAGTTGGCACAGGGACAATGCAAAAGAATCAGTCATTAATAAAAGGTCTACAGGAGGGAGTAAGAAACAGAGCGCAAAAAAGACTTGCAAATGGTGAAGTTATTAAAGTTGAAGCCCATCCAATACCTGAACATCCAAGGCCTCGAAGAGTTGTTGGGAAAATGGCATTAGTCGGGGACGCAGCTGGCTATGTTACAAAAAGTTCTGGAGAAGGAATATATTTTGCGGCGAAAAGCGGGAGAATGTGTGCTGAAGAAATTGTTGAAGCGTCAAAAAAGGGCCAACAGATCCCTACAGAGAATGATCTTAAAAATTATCTAAAAAAATGGGATAAAAAGTATGGGACAACATACAAAGTCCTCGAAATACTTCAAAATATCTTTTACAGAAATGATTCAGCTAGAGAAGCTTTTGTAGAAATGTGTGATGATATGGATGTACAAAGACTTACCTTCGATAGTTATTTGTATAAAAAAGTGGTGTCAATGAAACCACTTCAGCAACTAAAAATTACAATGCTTACTCTTGGATCAATTTTGCGTGGCAAAGCTCTAGCTCCTTTAAAATATAAGCCCGTAAATAGTGCTGTTAGAGAAGATAAAGAGGTTGAAAAAATGTTACAAAATTATTCCATAAAAGGCGGCATAAAAGTTAAATCTACAAAAGTGTAAAGTCAGCTATTTTAAGAGAGTAATTTCTTATAATACAAAGCAAATTAAGTCGATTAGTTCTTATTTTAGGGTTTTCAGCCATCACTAAAACTCCTTTTTCATTATCGAACAACGCCTCAAGATTAGGTGTATTTATTTCAAACAAATTTAGAAGATTTGAATAGTCCCAATGACTTAAAGTAAAAAGTTTTTCTAATTCATATATGAATTCTAAAGCTTTAGACTCACATTCTTTTTCGAAAAGATCAGGATTTATATATTCGTTTACTGAGAAAGAGTGTTTCTCTAAATTACCTTTGTTCGCTAGTTTGCTAACTCTTGTAATTACCCTCTGAATTCCATCAAATGATCCCTCTTTTTTTGATATTTCAATTGCTTCGACTCTATTTTTTAGATCAAAAACGTTTAATATTCTTTTTTTAGAGAATTGATCAAAAGGGGAAATAGCTTTTATTAGATCTTTATCTAAAGATAAATCCTCAAGATGGCCAAGAATTCTCTGAATTAGAAATTCAGTCAAATCATTTAAAATTTTATCTTCTGAGAATTTCAAATTAGGTAATGAGGTTTTCCAAAATTCAATCATTTCATGAAATAAATTATCTAAGGATAAATCAAATTCAAATTTCCAAATTATTTTAATCACTCCATTCAAATTTCTTTTCAAAGCATAGGGATCAGAAGAACCACTTGGACGTTTACCAGAGATAAATATACTTACTAAAGTTTCAATCTTATCTGCCATTGATACTATCGCCCCGTATTTAGTGGAAGGTAAAGCATCCTTATAGAAAGAAGGTAAATAATGTTCAGCTACTGCTAAACAAACTTCATTGTTGAAGCCTTCATTTTTGAGATATTTTCCACCCATTAATCCTTGTAACTCAGGAAATTCAAAAACAATCTCGCTACATAAGTCGTTTTTGCAATATCTAGCAGCTTCTATTATTTTTTCTGCATCAATAGAATTATCATTTAAAAATTTGATGATGTATTTTGAAATAGCAACTATCCTATCAACTCTCTGTGAAACATTACCTAGCCCTTTTAAATAAGAAACAGCTTTAAGTTTTTCATTTCTTTCTCTCGAAGAAATTTTCTTATCACTTTCAACAAAAAACTTTGCATCAGAAAATCTTGCTTTTAATACTTTCTCATTACCCCTAGCAATAGTTTTATTTGAATCTTTAAGACCATTTGATATGACTAAGAAATTTGTACTTATAGTTTGTTCAGAGCTAGAATCTAATTTTGCAAAAGTTTTGCCTTTTTGTAAAAGGGGAATATACCTTTGATGACTTTTCATCACTGTCGTCAAAACTTCTAAAGGCAGATCAAGAAATTCATTACTAAATTTACCTATTATTAAATCTGGAGATTCAACAAGATCAGTGAGTTCGTTAAGTAAATCCTCTGATAGATCAGGCTTCAAATTTAGTAATTCAGAAGATTTATTTACAAGATTTACAATTTTTTCTTTTCTTTCCTTTCGTTTTACCAATACACCATTTCTGGTCATCAATTCAAAATAATTATCTGGACTATTAATTTCAATAACTTCATTTATCAATCTATGGCTTTTTGATCTATTACTTATTTTGATATTCGGATCACATTCATCCAATAAAAAATTAAGAATTTCATTATTATAGAGCGACACAATCCATCTTATAGGCCTTGAGAACTTAAAATTACCGTAACCCCATTTCATAAATCTGGGGCCTTGTAAATTCTTTATTACTCTAGGAACTATTAAAGATAAAGAAGTTTTTGTAGCTTCTCCTCTCTCAATTTTCTTACCAAAAACAAATTCGCCCTTATCTGTATTTTGTATTTCTAAATCCTTTACATTTAAACCTAAACTTTCTGCAAAACCTAAGGCAGCATTAGTTGGTAATCCATTTTTAAACGCAGAAATTGCTTTTGGCCCTTTTCTTATTACCGTTTTATCTTCAACCTTATCAATTAACCCCTCTATAAGAAGAACAATCCTCCTTGGTGTAGAAGTACAAAAAACATTATCGAATTTGATAAGTTTCCGTTCAAGCTCTAATTCTATATGGGATTTAAATTGTTTAAGAACAGAATAAGAAAAATCAGCTGGCAGTTCCTCCGTTCCTATTTCAAGTAAATATTTAGACAAAAAAAAATTATGGCTATTACAACTATAATTTACTACCGGTTAAATAAGCTTTTCGCTAATGTATAAAAAGAGATATGTTTTGGTCCGTTGATCAAGGTTGAGAAAGTAAAAAAGAAAGAAGATCCTTCTAAAGAAGCTGTTTGTTTAGCAAACGGATTAGAGGTGTCTAAATTTGAAAATTTCAAAAAGAGTAGCCAATTTCTTAAAGAACCACTCGCTACTGAATTAAGAAATGAAAGTGATCATTTCACTAATGACGCAGTTCAGTTATTGAAATTTCATGGAAGTTATCAACAAGATAATAGAGAAAATAGAAAACCAGGCAAAAGTAAAGATTGGCAAATGATGCTTAGGTTAAGAAGTCCTGGGGGAGAAATTCCTGGAAAATTATTTTTATCTTTAAATGAATTATCTGACAAATTAGGAAATGGTTCACTAAGAGCTACCACTAGACAAGCCTTTCAAATGCATGGCATTAGGAAAGAAAATCTTAAGGAAGTGATCAATTCTATTGTAAATTCAATGGGTTCAACATTAGCCGCATGTGGAGACATAAATAGAAACGTTATGGCGCCTGCAGCTCCATTTGAATTACCGGAATATAAAATGGCAAGATCTCTTGCTGTAAAAGTAGCTGATCTACTCACGCCTGTTGCAGGTCAAGGTACTTTTTTAGAGCTTTGGGCTGATGGAGAATTAGAATACACAATAAAACCTGATAAAGAAATTCAGGATATTAGGAAATTGCAGTTTAAAGATAATGTTTTTAGTGGGACAAAAGATGAGCCACTCTATGGTTCCTCTTATCTCCCAAGAAAATTCAAATGTGCAGTTACTGTGCCAGGAGACAATTCGGTCGATCTACTTACTAATGATATTGGAATTGTTGCTTTTACATCCAAAAAGGGAGATCTAGAAGGTTGCAACTTTTATGTTGGAGGTGGAATGGGACGTACACATAACAATGAGGAAACTTTTGCTAGAATTGCAGACCCTTTAGGATATGTGGAGGGAAATGACATTTATGAATTAATACAGAGCATAGTGGCAATTCAAAGAGACTATGGTGATAGAAAGTCAAGGAAGAATTCGAGAATGAAATACCTTCTTCACAGGAAAGGTATAAAATGGTTTAGGCAAATCCTTATAGAAAAATATTTTAAAAAAGATATCAAATCAATAAGAAAAGAGCCACAAAATAAACTTATAGATTATTTAGGATGGCATAAACAAGATGAAAATTATTCTTTTGTTGGTTTACCACTACTCTCTGGAAGACTTTATGGTGAGAAAAAGTCTACAATTAGTAGTATCGTTAAAGAATACAATCTAGATTTAAGGCTTACACCTAATCAAGATATATTGATTTGTAATATTCCTACCAAAAATAAAAGTGATATTAAAAAGATATTATCAAAAATTGGATATGAGGATTTGGATAACATTAATGAAATACAAAGACACGCATTGGCCTGCCCCGCTTTACCTCTTTGCGGTTTAGCAATGACAGAAGCAGAAAGAATCTTACCAGATGTACTTAAAAGAATTGAAATTTTACTAAACGATTTAGAAATTGAAAAAACAATATTATTTAGGATGACTGGATGTCCCAATGGATGCACGAGACCATATATGGCAGAGATGGCTTTAGTTGGTAGTGGACAAAATAAATATCAACTATGGCTAGGAGGAAGTAAAAATCTGCAAAGGTTAGCCAAACCCTATCTACAAAGAATGGAACTAAATGATCTAGAAAAAACTCTTAAACCATTATTAGGTTTATGGAAAAAAAGTAAAAAAGATTCTGATTTTGGGGATTTTATTGATAATGAAAATGAATCTTCAATATTTAAATTGCTTAATTCCATTAGTTAATATTTAAATTTTCCCATACAAAGCATTTGTTTTTTTGTTTTTCCAAGCCCATAATTGATCACCATAACTAAAATGCCACCATTCATTTGGATGTTGGACGAATCCAAATTTAATCATAATCTCCTTCAATAAGTTTCTTCTACTTTTCCAAATAATTGATTTTTTATCGTTAATATTTTCATAAAAATCTGGTTTTGAGGAGTCATCCATTTGATCAATATAACTTCCCATTTCAACTAAATTTCCATATTGATCAGATAAGGAGACATCTAAAGCTCCTCCAGTTGAATGAGGAGGAGGACATTTTTCATCAAATGAAGGATATGCCCAAAATTTCTCAACTCTTTTAATAATTAAAGGATAAGATTTCATATTTTTTATTGAAATATCAATATTCAATTTTTCACACTCCAAACTAAAAGCCCTCTTAAACATAAATTCTTGAACTTCCAGAGGCCGCCAACTGTCATAAATTAAAAGATTAAAGTTATTATTTTTAGATAACAAATAATCATTTACTTTTATCAATCTTTTTACGACTTCATGCCTTAATTTCCAGATCCCATTTTTATTTTTATATGGCGCGCCTAAGCTTAAGTAAGGATGAGGATCAATAAAATGAAAGTAACTAGGTATAGCTATTAATTTATCACCATTATCTTTAATTGGTATTTTGTTCCAAGTTTTCAATTATTTAAATTTTTTAATTTTATATTTACATAAATAAAGAAATTAACAAGAAATATTTTAATTTAAGAAGTCATGTATGAATTTATTATCAGAATTTTTAGTAAGGATTTCTTTAATTATTCTATTGGTCTTTAAATCAGGATCATCCTTAAGCACCTTAAGAGCCTCATTTCTAGCCTTTTCAATTAAAATCCTATTGTTCGGAAGATTATCTAGTAAAAAATCAGGGAGTCCAGATTGTTTATATCCCAAAAGCTGTCCTGGCCCTCTAATTTCTAAGTCTTTTTCAGCAATATAAAACCCATCATTAGATTTCTGTAAAACAGATAGCCTCATATTTTCTGATACGTTTTTATTTTGCGTTACTAAATAACAAAATGATTTATGTACGCCTCTACCAACTCTTCCCCTAAGTTGATGTAACTGGGATAATCCAAATCTCTCTGAGTTATAAATAATCATAATAGAAGCATTAGGTACATCAATCCCAACCTCAATTACAGTAGTAGAGACCAATATATCAATTTCTTTTTTTAAAAAAGAATTAATTACTTTATTCTTATCGTGAGAACTTAATTTCCCATGAAGCAAACCAACTTTATTTTTAATAAAAACTTCATCTGACAAATATTTAAAAGTATTTTTTGCAGAACTTAAATTAAGTTTTTCAGAGTCTTCTATCAATGGCAAAATCACATAAGCCTGCTTACCATTTTTAATTTCTTCTTCAACTATCTTAAATAAATCGCTTAAATCATCTTCTGAAATTATTTTTGTAGTTATTGGAATTCTACCTGGAGGTAGTTCATTTATCTGACTAATATCTAAATCACCATAAAGAGCAAGTGCAAGGGTTCTTGGAATTGGTGTAGCTGTCATTGATAAAAGATTTGTATTTTCTCCTTTATTAAGTAATCGATTTCTTTGGGTAACACCAAATCTATGTTGTTCATCTATTACTACAATCCCTAATGAATTAAAAATAACTTTATCTTCGAAGATTGCATGAGTACCCACAAGAATATCTATTAACCCATTATCTAAATTTGAGAGAATTTCCTTTCTCTTTTTTTGAGAGGTATTTCCTGTCAAAACTTCTACAGAAACAAACAAAGGATTTAAATATTTTATTAAATTTTTGTAATGTTGTTCAGCTAAAACTTCTGTTGGCGCCATAAACGCGCCTTGCAAATCTTTTTCAATAACTATTAAAAGAGAAGCAATTGCAATAATGGTTTTACCACTACCCACATCTCCCTGTAGAAGTCTTGACATAGGAGCAGAACTTGATAAATCCCGTTTAATTTCATTAAGAACTTTTACTTGAGATTTTGTTAATTTGAAGGGTATTTTGTTTAAAAATTCTTTAAGTAAAAATCTTTTATTAGGTAAATCTTTAGGAACTATATAACTTTTTACCTTCCTTTTTTTTAATAGCAATTTTAGTTGCAAAAGAAACAATTCATCAAATACTAATCTTTTTTTTGATTCATTCAATATTTTTTGACTTGTGGGTAAATGAATATTTATTAATGATTCACTTCTTGACAATAAAGATAATGAATCAAGTTGTTTTTTATTTAAGATATCAGGGTAATTTTTTGAATAGATTAATACCTTTTTCATTATTTTTATAAAACTCATATTAGATAAAGAATCAGATAATGAGTACAAGGGCATTATCTTTCCTGAAAAATTAAAATCATCGTTATTATTTTTCAAAATTTCAATATTAGGATCAACAAAAGTCTTACCATACTCTGAAAATTTTACCTTTCCTGATATAGCTAGTTTAGTTCCTAGAGTATATAGAGATTTTTGGGAAGAGAAGAATGAATACGATCTAAATCTTTTTCCAAGAAAGAATTTTGTAACCTTAATTGACGAAGTTTCATCAGCAATTACAATATTCATTATTGATAAATTACTATTTTTTTGACTTTTATAAATATAGAACTTTTTTATATAAGCAATACAAGTATATAGATTATCTGGCTTTAGATTAATTATTTTTACTCTATTTGTATAGTCTAAATAAGTTCGTGGGAAATAATTAATTAAGTCTTTTATATTAAAGAGACCCAATTCATTAAGTTTATTTTTATAAATTTTGCCAACATTTTTTATAACAGAAATATCTGACTCGAGAGATAAACTTGAGTCAATTACATTTAAAAGATTTGGATAGGTTTTTTTAACAGAATTATCTTTATCAAAACTTTTTCCTAATTTGTAGAGGGTTTTTCTAGTGTCAATTATTAACCTTTTTCTTTGATAAAAATCCAACTTATTATATTCAAAATACATTCTAGAAAAATCACAAAATTTGATTAAATATTCATCTGACAAATTAAGATTATCAAGATTAGTCATTGAGTCAAATAAATAATCACTAAAGTGTTTATGCCTCCCAAGTGTATTTATAAAATTATTTTCAGTTTCAATAGTTAGAGACTTCTGAAGTGGTCTTATCCAGTCTTTTATAGATTTAATATAATTTTCTTTTTTGCTCACATTAGAAAAAACTATTTTTTTCTATTCATTTTATTCAAATTTATTTCTTTTTGTCTCCAGTATTTTTCTTTTTTTATCAAAACCTGAAATTGACTTTTGAGTTCATTTATTTGATTTCTTTGAATAGATAGATTTAAATTTTTAAATTCTAATTCAACAGTTGTAATATTAAACAAAAAAATACTTGGGAGTTTAGAGACATTCTTTTGTGATTGATTATTATTTAGATCAAAATTGATAACAAATGGATGTGGATTTTTCATCATGAATTTTTTATCTGTAAGAAAATTAAAAGATTTTTCTGAAATTATTTTTTTAATCAAATTTGACTTATACAATTCTAAATTAACCTTATAAGAAAAGTTCTTTAACAATTTAGATAAAGAATTATCAATTAAATCAAACCTATCAAGATCAATATTTTGATAATTGACTCCATTTTTGCCTTTTAAATTTTCAAAACCATTAATTTGAACTAAATTATCCTCTTCTAATAACTCTAATAAAGATGAAAAAAATTGTTTTTCTATATCCATCTTTTCGTTAGGATTTGAATTTTGTGAATCATCAAATTGATTATTTTTATCGAAATCAAGAGATTTTAAATTATCACTTTTATAGGTTTGATAAAATTTATAATCATTATCTATTTTTTCATTGATATTGAATTTCAGAGATTCTTCAGATATAAAATCATAATCAAAGCTTGAATTAATTTGACAACCTTTATTTTGTTCAATATCGATTGAAGTGTTATTTGTTAAATTTTGATTAGTAAATTCAATTTCTCTTATTTTTAATTGCTCTATCGTGAGAAAAGGTATATGAGAATTGATAATATTATTAATTTTTTTTTCTAAAAACAAGCCAAATTCTTTTTCACTTAAGAAAATATTACTCATAGACAAATTAGAGCATAATCTACGTATACCCTTTTCCACAGAAGGGTATATTAATTTTCTTACAATCTGAAGGTATAGTTCATATTCCTTATAAATTTTATTTATAAGTAATTTTTTTCTTATATCTGCCTTGACAAGCTGATTATTAATTTCCTCTATCACTAGACCATTATCAATATAATCAAAGATTCTATTTACTTTGTAATGAAGCTACTTCATCAGCAAAGTCCATTTCGTTCTTTTCTATTCCTTCACCTAGAGTATATCTTGTGAAACGTCTTACTTTGATATTTTCTCCAATTTTTGCAGCAGCTTGTTTAACAATATCCTCAACAGTCACTGAACTATCTTTGATGTATGGTTGTGAAAGTAATACTAATTCATTTAGTCTTTTTGAAATTCTTCCTTCTACAATTTTTTCTTTAATTTGTTCAGGTTTACCTGATAAATCATCTCTACCCATTTCAATCTGTTTTTCTTTATCTACAACATTCTGAGGGATTTCATCAATAGATACATATTCTACATTCGGACAGGCAGCTACTTGCATTGAAACATCTTTCAAAAGGGATTGAAATATGTCGCCTCGAGCAACAAAATCAGTTTCGCAGTTTATTTCTATTAGTACACCAACTCTTGAACCTGTATGAATGTAGCTTCCAATCGAACCTTCAGCAGCAACTCTTCCTGATTTCTTTTCAGCACTGGCAATACCTTTTTTTCTAAGCCACTCTAGTGCCTTTTCAACATTTCCATCAGTCTCATTTAGTGCTTTTTTGCAGTCCATCATTCCTGCGCCAGTTTTATCTCTAAGATCTTTAACAAGTTTTGCTGTAATGTTTCCCATTTAATTTAAAAAATAGTGATTTGTAATTTTTAAAATTTAAGTTAATTTTTTCTTTCTGAATTAGATCCTTTTCTTCCTTCATTTATAGCATCTGCAAGTCTTCCTAAAATAAGTTGAACAGATCTGACTGCATCATCATTACATGGAATAGGTATTTCGCACAAATCTGGATCACAGTTAGTATCTAACATAGATACTAATGAGATATCTAATTTCCTAGCTTCTAAAACAGCATTAGATTCTCTTCGCTGATCTACGAGAACAACTACGTCTGGAAGTCTTCTCATACCCTTGAGTCCACCGAGATATTTTTGCAATCTTTCTAGTTCTCTTCTCAATACAGCTGCTTCCTTTTTAGGTCTCATCGCTATAGCACCAGTACTTTCCATCCTTTCAAGATCTTTCAATCTTTCAATCCGTGCCTTCATGGTTGTCCAATTTGTAAGCATGCCACCGAGCCATCTTTGATTTACATAAGCTGCCCCACACCTTGTAGCTTCTTGTGCTACCACATCGGATGCTTGCTTCTTTGTTCCTACAAATAAAAATCTTTTTCCACTTTTAGAAGCGTTCCTTGTCCATTTGTAAGCATTATTCATACATAGTGCAGTTTTAACAAGATCAATAATATGTACACCATTACGAGCACAGTAGATATATTTAGACATTTTGGGATTCCAACGTCTCGTTTGATGCCCAAAATGAGCACCAGCTTCCATCATTTCCGATAGTGATACAACAGCCATAATTAAATAGTTTCGGGTTAGCCTCCATCTGGCGGGAAATCCAAAATAGTTGAATCACCCGAAACAGCCAGATGTGTGGTTTAAGGATTTTAATATTGTAGCAAGTGATCTGTATTTCTAAAAGTTTCTTATCTCAATTTGTTTAGTTGTTTAATGTAAATTAGATTAAGAGGAATTCTAAGAATCTCTAGAGCCAATCTATTTCTTTTCGAATTTACTAGAAACTGCAGTAGTGGTTGTAATCTTTCAACACTTATAAATCCTCCCAAACAAAGGATATGCCAAATTAAATAATGAAGAGGTGTTAATTGAATCATTAGTCGAACCCTAAAATTCGAATGTTTCTTATAAAAAACTAAAGCCATCCTTGCCCTCTCTTTTTCTTGTTTTATTAATGAAGGAATTTGTTCACAACAAAATGGTGGATGCCAGTGAAAACCTACTGCTTTTGGACATTTAATTAATTTTGTACCAATTCTCTTTAACCTTTCACCCAATTCTAAATCTTCCCAACCGTAAAGACTAAAAGAAGTATCAAATAAGCCAACACTAAGAATTAATTCCTTTGATATGGCAACATTACCCGTAGCAAAGTAAGCAAAAGAAGTATCCAAAAGCTTGTATTTTTCATTTTGAGGATTTTGAAAATTAGAAGTATTAATTACTGAACCATAAGTAAAACACTTCTTAATATTTTTTTCCCAAAAGGTATTCAATTTATCAACATGAGAAATCAAAAAATCATCTAAAACAATAAGATCACTATCGATAAATATTATAGTTTCGTATTTTGACTTAATTACTCCAAGATTTCGGCCTAATGCAGGTCCTCCATGATCTTGTTCATATAAAACAACGTGAGGTAAATTATCTTTATTATTTTTTATCCACAAACTCGTTCCATCTGTGGACCCATCATCAACTACCACAATTTCATAATTAGCCAAATTTTTATTTAATTTCTGATTCTCAAGAGCACTAAGGCATTTCTCCAATATTGGTTTTCTATTATATGTCGGAATAATTATACTTACGTTCATAAATATTTTCTATTTATCTTGTTTAGATAAAACCTAAAAAATAAAAAGATAAAAAAAGTATCTTAATCTGCAGCCCCACCATTATTAGCTGTTCCAGTTACATTACCCATGCCATCAGGACGACCATCAGTTCTAAGTTTCCTTTTCTTGAATTTTCTAGCATATGCACGATTACGTTCTTGCTTTTCTTTTTTTAAATTTCTTCTCTTTGACATAAAAATTTTTAACCTTAAACTATTTTAACTCACTAAGTGCACTATATATCTTACCATCCTCCATATTTAATATCCTGTCTGCCATATCTGTAATCCGTGGATCATGAGTAACCATAAGTACTGAGCAATTCTGTTCTTTTGCTAATTTTCTTAAAAGCATCACAATTTCTCTGCCTGTAACACTATCCAAAGCTGAAGTCGGTTCATCAGCTAATAAAAGTTTGGGATTAGCCGATAAGGCTCTAGCTATAGCAACCCTTTGTTTCTGTCCTCCAGACAAATCACTTGGCAATTTTTTGTGATGATCTTCTAATCCAACTGCTGAAAGCCATTTTCTTGCAATCTGTCTTCTTTGGATATAAGTGAAACCTTTAAGCAAATCTGCGCCCATTTGGACATTTTGTTCTGCCGTTAAACACCTAAGAAGATTATGGCCCTGAAAAATCATACCAATATTTCTTCTAAGTTTTTGTCTAGTTTTTGATGATGCACCATTTAATTGATTATTTAAAACTGTTAAATCTCCACTTTGGCAAGTTCGCAATGCACCAATTAGAGTTAGTAGTGTGGTTTTGCCACAACCAGAAGGACCTTTTAAAAGAACCAATTCACCTTTTTGAATAAATAGATTCACATTATTGAGAACTTTTTTTTTATTCAAATCCTTTCCATAAGAATGACTTAAATTATTTATAGAGACTGCTTTTAGTTCATAATTTTTTTTTTTATTTTTAGACATATTAATTACATTAAAATATTTCGGCAGGATCAGCCTCAACCAATTTACGCATGGCAACTCCGGCAGAACCCATACACATAATTAAAATCAAAACAAAAATTAAAATTGTTTTATTTGCATCCATAAATATAGGAAGTTTTGTGGAATTCCTAACAACAGAATAAAGTATTTGTCCTGAAAAATAAGCAGGTAAATACCCAAAAAATGCCAATAAAAAACCTTCTCTAGCAACAACGAAGAAAAGAGATTTTAGTCTGTATCCCATTGCCAATAATGTTGCATACTCGGGAAGGTGATCAGTAACATCACTGTAAAGAATTTGATAAACAACGACGCAACCAACTACAAAACCCATCAAGGCGCCCAAACTAAAAATAAAACCAATTGCTGTACTATTTCTCCAATAATTCTTTTCGAATTCTATAAACTCTTTTTTTGTCAGAACACGAACATCGTTGGGAAGTGAATTATTTAAAGTCCTAGAGATTGAAATTGGATTTGAGCCGCTTCGAAGTTTTACTAAACCTATCTCAATACTTCCTTTAGGATTGGAGGGGAAAAGTCTTAAAAATGTTTCCCTACTAGTTATCAAGTTACCGTCAGCTCCAAAAGATGGTCCCAACTCAACAAGACCTTCAACAATTACTCTTTTGCCAGCTACTTCAGTTTCAACTCTCTTTTCCGATAAAAACCATTCTTCAATAGGTCCAAATTCAGGTCTAGAGAGTTTATCAAAAAGAACTCTACCTGGACTTTTAAGTCTATCCGCTTTTTCAGTGAACCCATCCCCTAAAAGAAGAGAATCAGCAGGATTAAATCCTAAAGCTAGAATTGATCTTGTCTTCAAATTTTCTGGATTCCTCCATAATAAATAATTTAAGTTAACAGGAGCTATTCTTTCCACTTCATTTAAAGCCATAGCTTGAATTAATCTTCTTCTTGGAAAACCACTCATACTTATAGAACTTTTTGATCTTGGGCTAATTAAAACAAGATCAGCATCTAAAAGTTTATGAATGGTTACACTGGTATCAAATAAACCATCTCTAAAACCTAATTGCATAAACATTAAAATACCTGCAAAACTTATGCCTGCAATCGCTACTATTAACCTAAGTGGCTGCCTTGTTAAAAGTAACCATGCTAACGGTATTTTTCTATATTTCAGGAATGAAAAATTCATAATGGTTGAAATTTTGCTATGACCTTCATTCCGGCATAATTTCTAACTACATTTATCGATTCCTCATTTAGTTGAACCAAAACTTCTATTATACGAGCATCAGCATCTCCGGTAGGGTCGGTGGATAAAACTTTTCTTTGTTTTACCTTTGGACTAATTCTAATTACTTGTCCTTTTAATGTTTTATTAAAACCTCCATTTTCACTACTCAATAAAACATCCTGAGAAATAAAAACTCTATCTATATCTGATTCATAAACTTCTATGAGCGCTTCCATATTCTGACTTGAACCTATCTCTAAAATACCCTCATTTTTAGGCCTTTCTCCAACTCGAGTATTAATTGCAAGGATAAATCCATCAATTGGGCTTCTAAGTTTTGAATTAAAAAGATCAATTTCTATACTTTTTTTATCTGCTAAATTAATAATTTTTTGTTTTTGTAATTTTAATAATTCATCTTTTCTCTGAGATAATTCAACCAATGAATAAACATCTTTTTCTACGGCTAATTCATACCTTTTTATTTGATCTTCTTTTAAGGCAATTTCCAAATTATTAGTTTCAATAAGGCC
>QCIL01000001.1 GCA_003216725.1 Prochlorococcus sp. AG-402-L18 | reverse complement strand
TTAATTTAATATCGGAAAGTTCAGGTTCACATTCAATATCTTCAAAGATTGGTGGATTATCAAGAGGATTGAGATTTTCTCCCCTTGATAATGCAATTCCTAAATCAAATCTAAAACCATCCACTCCTAATTCATTCGCCCAACACTTTAATGATTCAATTATTATTTTTCTTACTAATCCTCTATTGGCTGCAATGGTATTGCCACAACCTGAGACGTCTTGGTAATTTTTATTTTTATCGATGAAATAATAAAGATTTTCATCAATACCTTTCCAAGATAATACAGGTCCTTGAGAATTCCCTTCAGATGTATGGTTATAAACGACATCCAAAATAACTTCAATCTTTTCTTTATGACATTCTTCCACTAAATTTCTAAATTCTTCTCGGTTTTTTTTAGCAGATTCATTAGAAAGATACTCGAAGTGCGGAGTAAACCAACTTATCGGACTATAACCCCAAAAATTCTTTAACCCATTAGGAGCATCACTAGGATCAAAACAAAATACTGGTAATAACTCAATTGTAGTAATACCAAGTTTTTTAAGATATGGTATTTTTTTTAAAAACTTTTTAAAACAACTTTCATCACTATCAATAGATTCAGTAAAGGCTTTAATATGAAGTTCATAAATAATTGTGTCTTCCCAAGAATGATTCGGCCTTGGGTAATCTTTAAAATTAAATAATTTCCTATCACAAACTACGCTTTTAAGACATGAATTACTATTATCATTATTGTTCAATGCTTTTTTTCTTTCATATTTCCCCCATCCAGTGATCCCTCTTGAGCAAGGATCGAGTAAAATTTTCCTCTCATAATTAGTATTCACTCCATTGCTTTTTTGGGTTACTTTAAATGCGTAAATACAACCTTCACCTAAATCGTATATTTCAGCATGCCAGTAATGACCTGTTTTATGTCTTTGATCTAATTTAAATATTGAATTTGGACTAATTGAATCTTTATTATCAAACAACAAAATTTCAACATATTCTGCATTAGTAGCTATTAATGAGAAATTTACACCTTTTGAAGTTTGAGAACTACCCAGAGGTAAAGGGCTACCTTTATGAATATTATGCACTTTTTAAATCATTGATTGATTTAATGATGAGATAATTTCATCAAATTGTTCGATAACTAAATCATAGATGTAAAATTAAAAAAAAACTTATATTTTTTGCTTCTTTTATCAATTTTTCTAAGTTTTATATTATGTAAATAACTCATCTTTAATTATCTAATAGCTTATTAGAAAAATTTTATAAGCTTAAATTGATAGTCCGAAAAAATTGTTTTTCTTGATTCAAAAACATAAATTTTGCTTATTCATGTGCTGAGAAGGAAATATATCTTAAAGTTAATAAAAAATAATAAATAGCAGAAATTCTTAAATTTAATCTATTTGGAGATTAGTTTTAATAAAAGAATAAATTGTTCGTTCTATTAATAAAACTAGTGAGCACAAGCCTTTTGGGGATTTAGTTTGGAAATTCCATTTACTTGAAAACTGAACAACTAGCGACTTTAGAATAAAATTCTGAAGCTAAAAATGTCCCTCAATATTGTATAAAGCTTTGCGCCACCGGCATTTTCGGTTGCCGTATTCGTATTTGCTCCATATGATATGCAAGTTCGAGGTTTTTTGGTTTGATTTAAAACTCTTATCATTTTAATCTCTGCTTTATAAACAATTCAATGAACAAAGCTGATTTAGTTAATCTTGTTGCTGCTCGTACTGAGCTCACAAAAACTGATGTTTCTTTAGTTGTTGATGCAGCTATCGAAACTATTGTTGATTCAGTAGTGGAAGGCAAAAAAGTCTCCATACTAGGATTTGGTTCTTTTGAACCAAGAGATCGTTCTGCTAGACAGGGTTTAAACCCTAAGACAGGCGAAAAAATAGCAATTCCTGCTAAAAGAGTTCCAACTTTTTCCGCAGGTAAACTTTTTAAGGATAGAGTTCAAGGTTAATACTTTGGAATCCCGATCTTTTTTAAATATTAAGGTGCTCTAAAAGAGCACTTTTTTTATGAATTACAAAAAAAATTAAGATTTTAAAATTTATAGTACTTTATAAAAGTAATGCCAAAAACTTTTTTCAGCATATTAAAAATATATTCTCTTTTAAATTAATGAAATTATTAATTTTTTTATTCCTGAATAGTTTTTTATTATCTAGCCCTGGTATCACTGAAATAATGCCAACTAAATCAGAAATTTTAAAAAAATCAAATGAATGCTTTAATATTTCAGAAAAGCAAGAATGTAAAAAATTAATACTACAGATAGAGAAACTTCAGGTAGTTGAATTTGAAAGAAATAGATTCAAATGTCAATCTAGTCTTTTAGGTTTGCAGAGTACACTTATTGAATCTAAATTGCTTGAAAGTAGTTCAACAAAGCTTAAAAAGATTATGATTCCATATGTGAAAAAGAATTGTTAATCCATTTCATAATTACTCCTTTTAGAATATTATATATTTGTTATTCAGGGTTTAATGGTTAAAGGTTTTTCTGAAAGTGAAGTTAAAAATGAAACACCCTTAAAGGACTCTAAAAATAAAAAAAAAGGTTTAGCTGCTTTTCTTAAAGGCAAGAAATTTACTTACACCTTACCGGGTAAAAAACAAATTAATATATTTGGGTCAATTGTCCTAGGTCTAAATTTATTGTTAGTAATCTTAGTAATTTTGTATCTAAATAATGATGAATTCCATGATTTTGTATTCAAAGTTGGTCGTTAGCTATAGTTTTTAGATAAAAAGATTTATAGGAAATGATATATTTAAATTTTAGTATTTGATATGAAGATAGTTAATTGGTTTTTAAAAGTATTTTTGTCGGTAATCTTGGCAGCATTTGTAATTTATTTTTTAACTGGTTATGATTCTGCTTTTGAGGCAGATCAATCATGTCATTCATATCTCGCTACTTTTGAGAACCAATCTGGAAATTATGGTTGTGATCATGATACTGAAACACATCAATGGATTTTATATAATGACCAAAAGGATGAAAACCCAGCCCAAATTATCAAAAAATTTAGATATAAGTTTTTATAGTTTGATTCTTGTGTAAAAGTATTTGGCACCTATAATTGATAAAATCGCAGAGATTGTAAAAGTAAGGAATTGATAAAAACTGCCTTCTTGGTAAACATTATTTTTGTAGAGAGGATAGTCTACTAGGGAACCTATTGTTCCCCAAATCATGACCCAAGCGGATATATATAGAATTATTTTTATTGAATTAGATTTTTTTTCTTCCATTTTTTAATTTATACCAAAGATCGAAGATGTAACAGGTCTTCCTTGAAAGATTAATTCAGTTAATATCAGCATTAAAAATCCAATCATGGCAGCTCTGCCATTTACTAATTCAGCACTGGTATTAAAGCCAAAAACATTTTTAACTTCATCACCTTGATTATTAACCCATTTAGAGTAATTTCTAAGTGAGGAAAGATTCTTTGAATCGTCATTTTGATTCACAATTTGAGAATTTTCTAAATTTTCAGTCGGCTTTCCCAATGGAGAATTTTCTTCTTTCATAAAAAGTCTTTCTTTTAATAATAGTCATTAAAACAAATTAATAAGTCTAGTAGAGATCAGATTATGAAGAAAATTAAGATAAAAATCATTACCCATAAAAATTGTAATTTTATAATTAAGTGACAAATTAATTTAATTTTTTCTTCGGTACAAATATCTCCTTTTGAGTTGATTATTGGTTTTAAAATAACTTTATTGTTGTACATACTCTTACCACCTAACTTTATATTTGATGTATATGCAAATACAGCCTCTGAAATACCAGAATTTGGAGAATCATATCTTTTACCATCCCTATAGCTTTGTTTTATTATTGATATGTATTGATTAACTTTAGAACTAACCAAGGGAAGCGTTAATAAAACTATTCTAGATGGAATAAAGGTAAGAATATCTTCAATTTTTGCACTGAAAAAACCTAAATATTTAAAGTGATTATATTTGTAACCTATCATTGAATCAAGAGTACTAATGGCTTTGTAAGAAAAACCAAGAGATAAAGGACCTGGAAGAAAAATTGAAAACTTCATCAAAATTATCCCAATAAATATCCAAAAGAGCGGTCCAAATATTCCATCAACAGCATTTTCGGTAAGGCTTTCGGTACTAGATCTCAAAAGATGCTTTAACGAGGATTCACTTACATCCCTACTAACAATTCTTTGAACTTTAGTTTTTATTAATTTTTTATTTTTTTTATTAATTTCTTTATTTTCTATTAAACCTGCAATCTCCTTAACGCTAGAAATAAGTCCTTTTGAGGCTATGCAACTTGATAAACCTAACAATATTAGAATTCCAAAAAAATGATTATTTTCAAATTGAAAATAGCTTAATTCTATCAATTTCCCAAAACAAAAACTTACACAAATAGTAGAAAGAGAGATGAATAATCCACCCCAAAATAAAATTTTTTTATTTGCCCCATATTGGTAAATGAAGAAATTAGAGATTTTTTTTATATAAATTCCAATTATTTGAACAGGGTGGATTAAAAACTTTGGGTCCCCGATTAATAAATCAAAACCAATTGAGCAAATAAATATTAAAAGTAAATTTATTTGAGCCAACTGAACATAGCTCTAAGACCTTTTCCTACTTTTTCAATTTCGTGTTTCGAGTTTTCTTCTCTTAATTTTGTCATTAAAGGTTTGTTTTTATCGCATTCCTCTACGAAATTTTTAGCAAAAGTACCATTTTGAATATCTTTAAGGATTTTTTGCATTTCCCTTTTCGTATGACTATTTATAAGTCTTTTGCCACTTACGTAATCACCATATTCTGCAGTATTTGAGATTGAATCTCTCATTTGAGATAATCCTCCTTTCACCATAAGATCGACAATAAGTTTTACTTCGTGTAGACACTCAAAATAGGCAAGTTCAGGTTGATAGCCTGCTTCTACAAGAGTTTCAAATCCTGATTTAACAAGTTCAGATAGGCCTCCACATAAAACAGCTTGTTCTCCAAATAAATCAGTTTCAGTTTCTTCTTTAAAATTTGTTTCAAGAATCCCTGCCCTAGTTCCACCAATACCTTTAGCGTAAGCCATTGCGAGGGATCTTGCATTCCCAGAAGCATCTTGCTCTACGGCAAACAAAGCTGGAACTCCTTGCCCATTCTGATATTCCCAACGCACCGTATGGCCAGGACCTTTTGGGGCAATCATTACAACATCTACGTAGCTTGGAGGTTTTATGAGCTCGAACCTTATGTTGAATCCATGAGCAAAACTTAATATCTTCCCCTCTTTTAAATTCGGCTCAATTTCTTTAAGATAAACGTCTTTCTGGAATTCATCTGGTAGAAGAATCATTATCCAATCTGCTTTTTCGCATGCCTTAGAAACACTGAATACTTGTAATCCATCATTGATAGCTTTGCTTTCAGATTTGCTTCCCTCATACAAACCAACGATTACATCGATCCCACTATCTTTTAGATTTAAAGCGTGGGCATGTCCTTGAGATCCATAACCTATTATTGCAATTGTTTTATTATTTAAGAGACTTAGATCTGCATCTGAATCATAAAAGAGTTGGGTCATTAGTTGTAATTTCTAAAATCATGATAATTAGTATTTTAGACATTAAAAGTGCAAATAAACCAATAAATAACTAATTTAAAAATTTAATATTTAAATTAATTATTATTGATTAGCTTCGCTAGGATGCGAAATGACTCTATCAATAAGTCCATAATTTTTTGCTTCTTCAGCGCTAAGGAAATAGTCTCTATCAGTGTCTTTTTCAATTTTTTCGAATGATTGTCCAGTCATATCTGCCATGGACATATTTAACATATCTTTTATTCGTAAAATTTCTTTTGCCTCGATTTCTATATCACTAGCTTGGCGTTGTGATGTTCCACCAAGAGGTTGATGTATCATTATTCTGCTGTGTGGTAGAGCTACTCTTTTACCTTTAGTTCCCGCAGCTAATAGAAATGCACCCATTGATGCTGCTAGGCCAACACAAATTGTTACTACATCACTTTTTACGTATTTAATCGTGTCATATATTGCTAAACCAGCTGTAACTGAACCCCCTGGGCTATTTATGTATAAATATATAGGTTTTGAATTGTCATCAGAATCAAGATAAAGCATTTGCGCGACAAGACTATTGGCAATCCCATCATTTACCTCCTGTCCAAGAAAAAGAATTCTTTCAACTCCTAATCTTGTATAAATATCTACCCATCTTTCGTATTGACTTCCTGGAAGTCTGTAAGGGACGCTTGGAGTTCCTATTGGCATGATTTTAAAAAGTTGTTGGTAGTGTTAATTTAGTTTTTTTGGTAAATCTTTTTGACTAGAAAGTATTCTGTCAATAACTCCATATTCTAAAGCTTCTTGAGGATTGAGGTAACTCATTCTGTCAGAGTCTTTAGAGAGCTCTTGAATAGTTTTCCCGGTATTACGAGATAATATCTCAAGCATTGATTTTTTATTCTTCAATACTTCCTCTGCTCTTATTTGTATGTCTGTGGCTTGACCTCTAGCGCCACTTATAGGTTGATGCAACACGATAGAAGCGTGAGGGAGAGCAGCTCTTTGCCCCTTTGTGCCTGATGAAAGGATAACAGCGGCTGTCCCCATTGCTTGCCCGATGCAAATTGTATGAACTGGTGGTTTTATGTAACTAATAGTATCGCAAATAGCAAAAGCTTCTGTTTCAAATCCAACAGCATCTCCAGTATACCAACTAGTTCCTGTTGAATTTATATAAAAATAAATTGGTTTCTCTGGATCTTCAAACTCTAGATAAAGAAGCTGAGCAATAATTAACTCTGTAACATCCATACCAAGTTGCCTTTTTGCATCATCATCTGAAAATAAAGGCAACCCAAGATAAACAATTCTTTCCTTAAGTAACAAAGAGGGTAGATCTGGGGGTGGGGTCCTCATAACGGTATTTTCGCCGTAATATGGAGCAGATACAGTCATATGTACCACCAAGTAAATATAATTTGATTCTAGCTAGATTTAGCCCTGTGTTGCTGGAGATTGAAAAGATTTGTTTGACTCAGCATTATTTATTAGTTTCCCGAATACCATTCTTCCAGTAGGAGTTTGTAATGCGCCAGTAATTACAATGTCTAACCTTTCACCAACAAATTTCTTTGCTTCATCAATAACAACCATTGTTCCATCATCTAAATATCCAATTCCTTGCATTTTTTCCTTGCCCTCTCTAACAATTTTTATATTGAGTGATTCTCCTGGTTGAACTTCTGGCCTCAAAGCAATAACTAAATCGCTTAAATTCATAACTTTTAATTCTTTTACTTCAGCAATTTGAGAAAGATTATAATCTGCTGTTATTAAAGTTCCTGACATATCTTCAGTAATTTTTAAAAGCTTTTCATCAACTCCATTACCCTCATACTTTGTAGGATTTATTACAAGTCTTCTCCCGTATAAATCTCTTAGTTCTCTCAATAATTTAAGGCCTCTTCTTCCTTTAGACCTTTTTTCATTACTGCTTGAGTCAGCGAGAGTTTGTAATTCATCAATTACACTTTGAGCCACAATTAATTGTCCCTCTAAGAGCCCACAACTTAACAAACCATTTATTCTCCCATCTATTATTACACTTGTATCAAGAATCTTAGGACTTGCAGCAGGTAGTATACCTTCATTGACTAAGTAAGCATCCGTATTATTAGGATTAAAAAGTCTCAATAATGTTCTTCCATGTGTATCAGCTAATTTATAACCAAGAGCACCAAAGAAAATATTACTCAAAATAGCTGCTAATGGTTTTGCAAAAAATACTTCTCTAGGAAAGGGGATCAATAATATTGGTGCAAGAAGAAGATTTGCAACTAGTAATCCTAAAATCAAGCCAACAGATCTACTTATGAGTAAATCTGTTGGCATTGTTCTTATTTGATCAAGAAATGTCTTCCTAAGTTGCAAAAATACAAAACCAGCTGCTAGTCCTACAAAAAAACCAATTATTGCTAATACAACCCTAAACCCCTCCACATTCGATACCTGTTTGAGTATGTCAACTGGTAATAGATCAACTCCAAGCCAACCTGAAGCCGCTCCAGACAATACAAATAAAATTAGTACTAAGATATCTGTCATATATCTAATCTACTAGGATTTATTAATTGAGTAAATAAGGATTTTATTTTTTTAGATCCTAAAATTATTTTTTGAGAATAAAAATGTTTTTATTATTATGAATAAATCTCCAAGAAGTGCATATGTTCATATACCTTTTTGTCATAGAAGATGCTTCTATTGCGATTTTACAGTTATTCCTTTAGGGGATAAAATTGAACCTCTCAAAGGATATGGAAGTAAAACAATCAATGAATACCTATATTTTTTGCATAAAGAAATATTGTCAATTAAAGATAAATCACCTCTTTCAACTATTTATATAGGTGGTGGTACACCATCAATTTTAGATCCTAAACACATTAAAGGTTTAATTGATTTATTTAGAGATAATTATGGGATTGATTATGGTGCCGAAATAACTATGGAGGTTGATCCTGCAAGTTTTAGTGCAGATGATCTCTATGGATTTATAAAATCTGGAATAAATAGATTTAGCCTTGGGGCACAAAGTTTTAATAATAAGATACTCAAAAAAGCTGGAAGAAGACACCTTCGTGAAGATGTTGAAAAATCTTGCTTTTGGTTGAAAAAAGAATATGAAGCAGGTTCTATCAAAAGTTGGAGCATAGATTTAATTCAAAATCTTCCATTAAGTAATTTTAAAGAGTGGAAAGAAGATTTGCATAAAACCTTAAGTTATTGTCCTCCACATTTATCAATTTATGATTTGAGTATCGAAGATGGGACTGTCTTTAAGAAACAATATGATTCTGGTAAATTATCACCTCCATGTGAAGATGAATCTTATGAAAATAGTAAATTAACGAGTTCTCTTTTAAAACATTTTGGATATTCAAGATATGAAATTTCGAATTATTCTCTTCCAGGTCATCAATCAAGACACAATAGAGTCTATTGGAAAGGTTTAGGTTGGTGGGGGTTTGGCCAAGGCTCTACTAGTTCTCCTTGGGGTAAGAAGCTTACTAGGCCAAAAGTAAGCTTCAAATATAAAGAATGGGTTAATAATCAATGTGAAAAAATGTTAGATTCTTCTCTTGTTGATAAAGATCATTTTTTTAACGAATTGGATGAGAAAATCATGTTAGGTATAAGGCTCAAAGAGGGTATAAATATCTACAGTTTATTTAATGAACATAATTGGGAGAAACAAAAATGTGTAATTAATTATGGAAAATTACTAAAAAAATGGAAAATATTTATTGATAGTGGTTTGTTAAATAAATGCGGTAATAGATTTTTCTTAAGTGATCCAAAAGGTATGGAATTAAGCAATCAAGTTCTTATTTCAATGTTTAAATGGTGGGATGAAATTAATTAAGTCTCTCAGAAGCTACCCATTCTTTTAATTTTTTTCCAAGTAATTTTTTTCCTTCAATCATTGGTTGACAAAATGGGGGTTGTTTTTCGTTTAAACCTAGTAAATCAGCTGTTACTCTTATTTGTCCATCACAAGAATTGCCGGCTCCTATTCCTATTGTTGGTATTTTTAATAATGTTTTAATTTCCACTGCTAGTATTTCTGGAATGTGTTCTAAAACCAAAGAAAAACATCCTAATTTTTCAAGTGCAACAGCATCCCTTTTAATTTTTTCTTGACTTTCTAGTTTTTCGCCTTGTTTTCTTAAACCCAAATTTAAATAGTTTTGTGGAGTAAGTCCTAAGTGACCCATAACTGGTATACCCATCCTAATTAATCTAGAAATAACATTTTGAATTTCAGGTTCTGCTCCTTCAATTTTTACTGCTTTTGCATAAGTATTCTTGATTATTTTACCTGCATATTCCACCGCCTTATCTTCCCCACATTGATAGGTAAGAAAAGGCATATCACATACTAGCAACGGCTGATCCTCAATACTTTTGGTAAAACCTCTTGAAACTGCATTTGTGTGATGAATCATATTATCTAAGGTCACAGGGAGTGTTGACTTATACCCTAAACAAACCATTGCGAGAGAATCACCTACTAAAACAATGTCAGCACCAGATTCTTCCGCTAGAGATCCTGTTATACAATCCCATGCAGTAAGTGCAATAATTTTTTGAGAATTTTTTTTATATTTAACTAGTTCTAATGGCAACATAATGGCTATGTATCTTTTTTAATCAAAAATTGCTAAACTAATTGAGACTCGGCCTTTCGCGGTTTTAACGCCTAAACCTGGTCAGGACCGGAAGGTAGCAGCCACAAGGGATGCTTGAGGCAGGCGAGATAACCGAGTCACTTTATTCTAACTTTTATTCGATATCTTTTTTATTTTGCCTTAATCTTAAAAACTCTGGGATGTTGGCACCTATTTCTTTATTATCAGAATTATTATATAGAGGTTGATTAGATAATCTGTTTTTTATTCTTTGCTGCCTTAATGGTTGATTAGTTTCAAATCCTGTTGCAATGACAGTAACTTGTATTTCCCCCTCCATTGATTCGTCGACAACAGCACCAACTATTATATTTGCTTCTTGATCTACGACATCATAAATAATTTCTGAAGCTGAAGTCATATCCTCTAAAGTCATATCTTTACCACCTGTGATATTGATAACACATCCCTTGGCTCCATCAATTCTTGCTGCTTCTAGCAACGGACTATTCATTGCTGCTTGGGCAGCTTCTAGTGCTCTTGATCTTCCAGAACCAATACCAATCCCTAGCAAAGCTGTTCCTGCTTCAGTCATAACTGACCTAACATCAGCAAAATCAACATTGACTAAACCTGGACATGTAATAATATCACTTATTCCTTTTACACCCATTCTTAACACATCATCAGCATTTTTGAATGCCTCTTGAAGTGGGGCACCTGCAATAACATCTTTTAATCGATCATTAGGAATAACTATAAGAGTATCGACATTTTCAGCTAATCTTGCAATACCTTCTTCAGCCTGCCTCATTCTCCTTTTACCCTCAAATGAGAATGGCTTTGTTACTATCCCTACTGTCAGTGCTCCACTTTGTTTGGCGACTTCTGCAACAACTGGTGCTGCTCCAGTCCCAGTACCTCCTCCCATTCCGGCGGCTATGAAAACTAAATCTGACCCCTCTAATGCTTGTTGTAGTTCTTCTTTTGATTCTTCAGCAGCTTTTTGACCGATACTAGGATTTCCACCTGCACCAAGTCCTCTAGTTAAATTTTGGCCTAGTTGCACTCTTCTTTCAGCAGAGGACTGCAATAATGCTTGAGCATCAGTGTTTAGAACTCTGAATGAAACCCCTTCAAGGTCACTGTCAATCATTCTATTAACGGCATTACTCCCACCACCTCCAACACCAATTACTTCAATTTTGGCATTTTGACTTGGAAGAATTTCTTTTGATTGATCAAAGTTTGGATTGTTTCCGAAGCTCATCTCTAAATAAAATCAAATACTAGTATTGGGTGCATTATGAACACACTAAGCTCATATTTAGGATTTTTTTGATATAAGTCCTTAAAAATTAATTTCTTTAAAAAGCAAGTTAGTAAGCAAAACCCCCATAAATACTTTACTTATCAAAAAAGTTTATATAAAATTTGTTTTCAAATATTAGGGTTTGAACACTTTAATTCTTGGATTTCTAGGGTCAGTCAGATCGATATTATCAATTTTTTCGTATAAGCCTATAACCTTAGGTTGATTTTTAAGCTCACTTATTATCTTCAATTGAGTCTCTATGATGTTTGGATTAAATCCAAGTAATAATTTTTTCAAACTTTTTTCCTCTAATGTTAAAAAACCATTAGGGGAGAAATTTATAGTTATAAATTGAATATCATTATTTTTTTGATAACTAAGAATTTTTGATAATTGTTTTCTATATTCTTCTTTCCAACCAAGAACTTTACATGGAAATTCACTAAGATTTTTATCAGTATAATTTTTTTTTATAAAATATCCTTCTTCATCTACAAAACCCTTTATATTTTTACCTTGAATGATGGTTACACCTAAAGCTACTGGGGTTCTAGTTTGAATACGAATTTTTAAACCAAAAGGTAATATTTCTCTTCTGACAGAAACATCTTCAAGAAATAAATTTTTTTTTAACTCTGTTTCAACATATCTGGTTTTAACAAATATTAATTTGGTTGGTAGATTTAAAGAAGAGTTTGCAACAAGATCTTCTTTTGAAAATAATTCACTTCCGTAGATTTTAATATTATTAATTTCAACTTTTTTAAAGATTTTCATCGTTAAAAAAGTTGTTAAAAATAATAAGATTAATAAGATTGGGTTATTTTTTTTGGATCTACGTCGAACTTTCACAAATCACATCTAGCCTTTTCCATAAGTTGATCCATCCATTCTCGAGCTCTGTCTGCATCTGAAAATGGCACATCCATCTCTTTCCCATCTCCTACAAGTCTCAGTCTACATTTCCCTTGGGATTCATTTGTAAGCGGAGCGTCGCCGGATGTCAAAGCCATTAATTCCACTAATTCAAGTTTTTTGATTACAAAACTATCTTTTTCTTCGAACATGCCTGCTTCAAAAGCACTCCATTTTAATTCTCCATTTTTTAGATAAGCTGCTCCCGAACTATCTAGCTTACATAGTTCAGAACCGTCAGCCCAATTCCTAAAAAGATTTTGCCTTCTCCTCTCTAACCACCCAAGCGCAGTTAATAAAACAAAGATTAAAAGTAATGGTAACCAGAGAAGTCCATGCAACATTTGATTTTATCTATGAATCTAGAGATATATCTATCAGTTTAGCTATAAGTTGATCAATATTTAAACCTGAAGCATTCCAAAGCATTGGAAACATACTTTTGTTGGTAAAACCAGGGATTGTATTTATTTCGTTTAAAAAAATTTTGTTTGAATGTTTTTCTAAAAAAAAATCTACCCTTGCAAAACCGAAAATATTTAATGCTTTACAACTTTTTATAGCAATTTCTTTTATTTGTTCTTTGATTTCAGAATTTATTTCTGCTGGGATAGTTATTTTATTATTTAAATTGTATTTTGAATTGTAATCATACCAATCAGTTTCATATGTCACCTCACCAATCTCAGACATTAAAAGTTTTGAATTTCCAATAATACCGCATTCAAGTTCTCTAACCTCTAATCCCTCTTCTATCAGAATTCTTGAATCTATTTCCCAAGCTTTTTCTAAAGCTTGGGAAATTTCTGATTTATTTATCACTTTTGAAATCCCTAGAGATGAGCCAGAATTGGAAGGTTTAACAAAAACAGGAAATTTTAGTTGTTTGATAATCTCGTTAATTAAATTATTTTTTACTTTTTTATTTTTAAAGTCATTATTTTGAAAAACTAGAAAATTAACTTGTGGAATTTTAAGATTTGAGAAGATTGTTTTCATTAATATTTTATCCATCCCAAGAGCAGAGCCTAAAATTCCGCATCCGACTAGAGGTTTTTTCGTAAATTTAAGTAATCCATGAATTGATCCATCTTCACCATTTTGTCCATGTAGAATAGGAAACCAGATATCGACATTTTCAAATTCAATTCCATCAAGGAAGTTAATTTTTTCTTGATTAAAAATCACTTTTTCTTTTGTTGTATTGTTTTTTATTTCACCAATTAGAATTTTCAGTGATAGATCACTATCAAGCCAATCACCGTATTTGTTAATGTAAAAGGCTTTAATCGTATAGGAATCTTTATTTAGTTTTGAATTAAAGGCCTTAAAAACAGTTTTAGCAGAGGATATAGATACATTATGTTCATTGGAATAACCACCAAATATTAGTCCAACACATTTTTTCTTTTCCCTTATCATTTAAAAAAACTCATTAGCAGAGTTCACCTGTCAAAGAAAAAGGTCGCGCCTTATTGATTTTGACATCGATCTCATCACCTAATAAAAAGTTAAATTTGATGTTTTTAGGGATCTCTACGAAAGTTAATCTATTCGTCCTCGTTCTACCCATTATTTGTGAAGAATTTTTTGGATTTAAACCCTCAATTAAAATGCTTTCAATATTATTTATGTATCTTTCGTTTCTTTTCCTGGCAGTTGTCTCTACCAATGCATTAATTTCCTGTAATCTAGCTTTTTTTACTTTTTCAGGGATTTGATTAGTCCAAAGTGCTGCTGGAGTATTTGGTCTAGGCGAGTATGCTGCTGTATTTACTTGATCAAATCCAATATCCGTTATTAAGCTCAATGTATCTTGAAACTGTTGTTCTGTTTCACCTGGGAAAGCAACTATAGCATCTGCTGTAATTGATGCATCGGGCATTAATGATCTTATATTTTCAATGATGTTTTTATACTTTTTAATAGTGTATCCTCTAGACATTAACTTTAAAATTTCATCATTTCCACTTTGGAAAGGGATATGAAAATGTTCACAAACTTTATCTAGTTCGTAACATGCTTTAATCAATCTTTTTGAAAAATATCTTGGATGACTGGTCGCAAATCTTATTCTGCTAATTCCATTAACATCATGAATATAATATAAAAGATCAGTTAGGGTATTTTCTTTTCTTCCCTCTTTTGTAGTGCCGGGAAGATCCCTTCCATAAGCATCAATATTCTGTCCCAAAAGAGTAATTTCTTTAAAATTATTATCCGCTAATTTTTGTATTTCACTTTTTATCGCATTAGGATATCTTGATTGCTCTTTCCCTCTTACTGAAGGAACTACACAGTAAGAACATCTTTCATTACATCCATAGATGATATTAACCCAACCACAAATAGAGCTTTCTCTCCTCGCATTTGTTATGTCTTCAGAAATAAAGGTTTCCTCTGTAGCAGCAACTTGATTACCTAAATCAACTCTCCCTAGAAGATTCTCAAGATTATTGACGTGCTGAGGACCCATTACCAAATCAAGTTCTGGCACTCTTCTGAGTAATGACTCTCCTTCTTGCTGAGCAAGGCAACCTGCAACAACAAGTTTTAAACCTGGTAGTTTGTGCTTTCTTTTTACTTGTCTTCCAAGAAAGCTATAAACTTTTTGTTCCGCATTATCTCTAATTGTGCATGTATTATATAGGACCAAATCAGCTTCTAGTTCATCAGTTGCCTTGGTGTAACCCATTTTTTCTAAAGTTCCAGCCATTCTCTCAGAATCAGCTTTGTTCATTTGACATCCAAATGTTGTTATCCAATAACTTCCAATAGTTGAGTTTTTTTGAAAATTTGTTTTGTCTAGTTTTGTTGTTGTGAGCACTTTGCCAAGAAATTCTAATGATTCTTAAATTTTAAAATTACAATTTTAAGATTTTGCTGTAATTTTTTAAGGGCGAGCGAGGGGATTCGAACCCCCGAATAGCGGCGCCACAAGCCGCTGCCTTAACCACTTGGCGACGCCCGCCTCACATCTATAAATTTAACAACTAAAGGGCAATATTTCATAGTTATTTTTATCTTTTTGGGAAATTTGAATTATTTTTTTTATTCAGTAAGTTTTCTTATGTTTTAAAATAAAATAAAAATCAAAAACTTGAATAATTCCGGTAAAGCTGAGGTTCTAATTCCCAGAACCCTTTGTTCAATAGAAGACTTTAATAACCTCAATACTGATATAGAGGGTTTATGTTCAGTTTCAATAACTTGGGATAATGGATTTGTTACTGAATTAAAGCCTCTAAAAAATAAAAATGAGAGGCCAAAAAATCTTCTTTTTCCAAGATTCGTTGAAACTCACTCACATATTGATAAATCTTTCACATGGGAGGCTTTTCCTAATCTCGCATCAAACTATGGAGATGCATTATCAGTAAATCTTAAAGAACATAAAACTAGAACTACAGATAAGGTCATTGAGAGAGTTGAGAAATCATTATCAATTGCTATAAAAAATGGTTACAGAGCTATTAGAAGTCATATTGATACATATCAAAGTCAAGGAATTGATATCTGGATTGAACTTTTTAAATTACAAAAAAAATTATCTTCTGAGTTGATATTGCAATTAGTTGCTTTAGCCCCATTGAAATTCTGGGATTCTTCAAATGGAGAAGAATTGGCAAGATTACTATCTTCTCATGGAGGAATTTTAGGAGGGGTTGTTGTGCCCCCTTTTAATAAGAAAGAGACAACCAAATTTCTCTCAAAGATGCTTATTCTCGCTGATAAATATAAATTAGAAATTGATTTACATATAGACGAATCAATTATTAAACCTGGAGCAGGAATAAAAGTTTTATTAGAAACAATGGACAAATTTCAAATTAGTGTTCCAGTTACTTGTAGTCATTTGAGTAGTCTTATGTTTCTTAAAGATAGAGAGATAATATATTTTGGAAAAAAAATGGCTGATAAGAATATTAAAGTTATTGCTCTACCCTTGACGAACTTTTGGTTGCTTAATCGTAATTGTAAAACTAACTCTTTAAAAAGACCAGTTGCTCCAATAAAGCAATTACAAAAATCATTTGTTGATGTTTCTATCGGAAGTGATAATGTTCAGGATCCATGGTACCCATTTGGTAATTTTGATCCCTTTTATATGATGTCCTGTGCAATACCTATGCTTCAACTTAATCCTTGGGAGAGAATGACACTATCTTCTCTTTTTTTAGCTCCAAGCAGATTATTAAATTTAAGTTGGGATGGTTTAGTTAAAAAAGGTTGCCCTGCTGATTTCGTGATATTAGATGGACAGCGTTGGGCAGATGTTTTTGCAAGCAGTTTAAAAAGAAAAGTATTTATAAAAGGCGTTTTATATCGCTAATAGACTAATTTATAAAAAAACATTGTAAAATATTTTAATGACATTAAGTAATTTAAAATTTATAAATAAATTAAAGACAGTGGATAATTTAGAGATTATTGAGAGCGAATCAGACGTAAAAAGACTCTCAAAAGATTTTTATAATTATTCTCCAATTCTTTCTGAAAAATTGGATGGATGTATCGCTGATTTGGTAGTAAGACCAGGTAATCATAGTTCAGTGAAAAAAGTAGCAGAAATTTGTTGGGAATTTGATATACCACTTACTTTAAGAGGTTCAGGTACAGGCAATTATGGACAAGCGGTTCCTTTGTTCAAAGGAGTTGTTATGCAGATGAGTCGATTTAATAAGCTAGAAGATTTTGATCCTGAAACGGGTTTTGTGAAAGTACAGTCTGGTTGTTTAATGGTAGATTTGAACAAACAATTAGAGAAATATGGGAGGGAATTAAGGTTGCTTCCAAGTACTTGGAAAACCGCTACAATTGGAGGATTTATTGCAGGTGGATCAGGAGGTATTGGATCGATTAGATGGGGATTCTTGAGAGATCCTGGCAATCTTATAGGTTTAGAAGCAATAACAATGAATGAGAAACCTGAATTATTAAAGTTTGATGCAGAAGAATCTGAACCTCTAAATCATGCTTACGGGACCAATGGAATTATTACTTCTTTATTACTTGCTACTGATATTAAACATAGTTGGTATTCAATAGTTATAGATTGTACTGAACTTGAAAAAGCAATAAAAATATTAAAAACTCTTACTAGTGCAGCAATTGATCTAAAACTTGGAGCAATTCTTGAAGAAGAAATTGTAGATCAAATGCCAAGATGGTTTAAAAGTAAATCGATAAGTCACAAGATATTAATTCAATCTACTCTTGGAGGAATCAAAACAATAGATATGATTTGTAAAAAATTTAAAGTTGAATCTTCGCTCCTGGGAGAAGAAGAAAAACTAGTTAATGGAATTTCTGAAGTCGTATGGAATCATACAACTCTCCATATGAGGTCTAGGGATAAAAATTGGACATATTTACAGATGCTTCTGCCACAGAATAATGAATTTGAATTAATTAATTTTTTGAGAAAAAAATGGGGTAAAAAAGTTCTTTGGCATATAGAGGCAGTCTCTCAGCAAGGATCACCAAGATTAGCTGCTTTGCCAGTATTAAAGTGGAATGGGGTAGAGGAATTAAACGAAATAATGAATGATTGTAAAAAACTTGGTGCGTTTATTTTTAATCCCCATGTTTTAACTGTCGAAGGCGGAGGCCTTGGAGTGGTTGACGCTGACCAGGTAAAAGCGAAATTAAAATTTGATGATAAAGGGCTATTAAATCCAGGGAAATTGGAGGGTTGGGCAATAAAAGAAAAATTTAATATTTAATATTTACGTGTATTTGAAAATTTAATAAATTCTGCGACTAAAAAAATAGAACCTGTTAGAACAGGATGATTAATTGGCCATTTTTCAAGGGTAAATAAATATTTAATTGCAAACTCAAATGACTCAAACTCAATTATTTTTTGAAAGTTAATATCGTTAATCTCGGATAAATCTTTTAACTTCCAACTAGGTTGGTTGGGTACTGGCACAAGTAATAAGTGATCATTTTTATCTAGAAGTGTTTTTAGTATTGAGTAAATATCTTTTTGTTTTTGCACACCTAAAATCCAATAAATTCCTTTCTGTTCATTTTCCCAATTGTTCCGTTCATTTGAGAGAGCTTTTGCGGCAGGATAATTATGCGCACAATCTACAAGTATTTTTTTGTTTAAATAATTAATTATTTCTAGCCTTCCATTCCAAGTTGCTTTTTTCAGACCTTCATAAATATATTTTTCTTTAATCTTAAATCCCAATTTATTTAGAGCTTCAATTGCCCCAACAGCGACTGATGCATTTTGCTTTTGGAAAGTTCCTCTTAATCCAAGCTCATACCGGCTTGAGATTGAATCTTTCCAGATTATTTCTGCTCCAACATCTTTAACTTTTTTATTTATTAAATTTTCAACTTGACTGTTTTGATTGCTAGAGATAACAATTGAGTCTTTTTCAATAACAGCTAATTTTTCCTTGGCAATTTTTTCAATTGTATCTCCCAGAAATTCTTTATGATCTAGGCCAATGTTCCCAATAGCTATTATTGGCCTTAATTTATGAGCTGTTGTCGCGTCTAATCGTCCCCCTAAGCCTGCTTCAAGAATGAGCAGTTCAACTTTCTTTTCATTGAAATGATTGAGTGCACAGCAAATAATTTTTTCAAAAGGAGTTAATCCATAATTTGAAAAATTTTTTTCTATTCTTCTATAAATTTCTTCAAAATCAGTTTTGTTAATATTTACCTTATTAATTCTTATCCTCTCAGATATATCAAAAAGGTGAGGAGAAGTTGTTACACCAAAATTCTTATTGGCTACAAAAAGTATACTTTCTAAAAATGCTGCAATTGACCCTTTCCCGTTGGTTCCAACAATTTGTATAGCAGGAATATTTCTGCAAGGATTACCCATTTTTTGAATAACTTTTTTTACTCTTAATAAACCCAACTTGATATTATCCCTTTCATATTTAGGTGATATTGATTCAAAAAATTTTAAATTAGTATTTTTCAAAATTTTAAAAGCTATATCTCCTCAAAAATAGAATTTAGCTTATCCAAAAGGATGTTTATTTCTCGTCTAGATATAGTTAATGGAGGAACTATTCTAACGACGTTTCCACCTGCAGGAACTACAAGTAATCCTTTATCAAAAGCTTTTAAGGTGATTTTTTTTGCATCCAAATATTTATCATTTATAACAAGACCTTGTATGAGACCTAAACCTCTTTTACCGATAATAATATTGGAATATTTTTTTGACAATTTTTCAAATCCGACGCTTAATTGTTCTCCTCTCAAATAAACATTATTGAGAAGATTTCTTCTATTGATTTCTTCCAAAACAGTTAAGGCAGCCCTACAGGCGAATGGGTTCCCTCCAAAAGTGCTTGCATGCTCTCCAGGAGAAAAAATATTAGCTTTTTCTTTTACCAATAATGCACCAATTGCATGACCTCCGCCTAAACCTTTAGCAAGAGTGAATCCATCAGGTTCTATTCCTAAATTCTCATAACCCCACATTTTCCCAGTGCGACCTACTCCACTTTGGACCTCATCAAATATTAGAAGGGAATTAAATTTATCGCATATTTCTCTTAAACTTTTAAAAAATATTTTATTCCCAGGGATTACCCCACCTTCTCCTTGTATAGGTTCAACCAAAACACCAGAAATTTTTTGATCATTATTTTCACATTCTTCAAATAATTTTTTTACCGAATCAAAATTATTAAATTTAAAAAATTTGAACCCTCTAATCATGGGTTCGAAACCTTTGTGGTATTTTGGCTGACCAGTCGCACTTAAGGCTGCTAATGTTCTTCCATGAAAACTAGATTCTGCTGCAAGAATAATTGATTCTTTACCTTCATTTGTTTTATTTCCGTATTTTTTGATTAATTTAATAGCTGATTCATTTGCTTCCGCTCCACTGTTACAGAAAAAAACGCTTTCAGCACAACTAATATTCGTTAAAGTTTTGCTTAATTGTTCTTGTTCTTCAATGTTATAGAGATTTGAAATGTGTTGAATCTTTTTTAGTTGAGAAGATAACTTTCTTCTTAAAACTCCATCGCTATGTCCTAAACTACACGTTGCTATACCCGCAACTGCATCAAGATATTTTTTACCTGTTTTGTCCCACAACCAACAACCTTTTCCTCTTTTGAAAGATATATTGAATCGACTATAAGTATTCATCAAAGTGGGAGCGGTCGGACTTGAACCGACATACCCGAAGGTGCCGCATTTTGAGTGCGGTGCGTCTACCAATTTCACCACGCTCCCATTGCTTTCTCAGCAATTAACAACTAAGAAAATAATAGCAAAAATAGGCTTTTTTGGCACTATTTTGGGGTCTATGGAAGTACCGCATTTTTTTTTAAATTTTAAATGCAGAATATCCACACATAAATTCTAAAAGGTAAAAAATGATAAACAGAATTCTTATCTAATTAGTAATATTTGCATGGATCTTACATCTAGATAGCAACGAAGAACTTGGCCTTATGTCTCGCAGTCAACCATCTTGCAAAAAACGATGTCAATACCAAGATTAATGACAAGAGGAAGGAAATATGTGTATTAATACACAGAATGGTTACAGTTATGTAGATATTTTTTAGTAAAAGACTTTATTTCGTGTTAGACGCTTCACGATTAGTAATATTATGTTATAGTTGAAGAAAAAATTATGTCTAAGATTCAAGCTAAAAAGTTATCTTTAAAATTTGTTCCTTTTCTTTTTGTCGTAGTAACAACTATGACAGTATTAGTAACTAATGGTGGGACTTGGGTTTAATGAATTTCAAGTTTAGTGGTTTAAATAGAATTTGGTCCAATCGTTTTTTAGTATTGTTGCTTTTATTTCTTGGTTGTATATCACTTATCAATATTGCTTACGTTTGAATTAGTATTGCTTAAATAGGTTCTTTGTTTATTCTTCAGGCTGCTCTGAATTTTGGAATTTCATCAGTTTCAGAATTAACTTTATATTCTTCATCATTTAAGGTTCTTTTTTTAAATTCTCTTTTTATATTAATACCTAGCATTTTCAATTTTGATTCAAAATTTTCATAACCTCTATCCAAATGCTCTAAACCATAGATATTACTATTCCCTTTAGCGATAATCCCAGCAATTATTAATGCAGCAGATGACCTTAAATCTGAGCCAACAAGATCCATCCCCTTAATTGTTTTAACGCCTTTAATATGAGCGACGTTTTTATTTAATTTTATACATGCACCCATTTTATTAAGTAAATGAATATGATTCATTCTGTTTTCGAAAATTGTTTCAGTAATCTTTGATTCACCTTTAGCGATGGTCATTAAAGCTGTAAATGGTGCCTGTAAATCAGTAGGAAATCCGGGAAAGGGTGCTGTATCAATATCAACTCCTTTAATCTCTTTACCATTAATTGTTATTGAATTACCTTTAATTGTAATTTTACTCCCACTCTCTTGAAGCTTATTTGTAACAGCTTCAAGATGATTAGGAATTACAGGATAAATTGTTATTGAAGAGGAAGTTGCAGCAGCAGCGATTAGAAAAGTTCCAGCCTCTATTCGGTCTGGAATTACTTTATGAGTACAACCACCAAGTTTATTAACACCATCAATAATTATTTTTTCTTTACCAGAGTCGAAAATTTTTGCCCCCATTTTATTAAGCATTTGGCATAAATCCTGAATTTCGGGTTCTCTCGCAGCATTCTCAATAATAGTCCTGCCCTCTGCTAGAGATGCTGCCATTATTAAAGTTTCAGTTGCTCCAACGCTTGGACATTTTAATTTGATATTAGTACCGCAAAGTTTTTTCCTCTTGTCCTTTATTTTTGCTTTAACAATTCCTTCTTCAATAATAATTTCAGCTCCTAATGCTTTGAGTCCATTAATGTGCTCATCTATTGGCCTTAAACCAATATTGCACCCTCCAGGTAAGGGGACTTTAGCCTCTCCAAATTTGCTTAATAGTGCACCGATACAAAAGAAACTAGCTCTTAATCTATTAACAAGTTTATATGGAAGCTCTTTAATGGAAATATTTTTTGAATCTATCTCTAATGTATTGTTTTTATCTAATATATTAACGCCTAAATTCTTAAGGATATTTCTCATTTTTTCAATATCAGTAAGACGGGGAACATTCTCAAGAATTATTCTTTCATTAGTTAATAATGTTGCTGCAAGTAAAACTAAGGCCGAATTCTTCGCGCCACTTATCTCAATTCTTCCATTTAATTTACCTTGGCCAAAAATCTTTAAATTTTGCGATTTAAGATATGACTTATTTTTGCTTCCGCAAATCATTAAGACTTAATTTATTAAATTTATAATGACAAACTAACATTATTAAGTCCACCTAATGTAACGCCCTGAATATTAATTAAAAGTAAAAATGTATTATTCGAATTTTTGGAAATTAAATCTAAAAAATTATTGATCAAAACTTTTATGGAAATTAAAATATAAATGATAACAAAATTCTCAAATTTCTCATAGAAAATACTTTTTTAAAAATAACTAGTAAAAATAATAATCTAGTTAAAAGATTTAGATCATTTAAAAGAGGATCTTCGCGCAAAGAAAAAGACTTTTTTTGCATAGAGGGCACTCATCTCATCGAAGAATTGTTGAAGTCTGGAAATACTCCTTCTAAAATTTTAGTTACTGAAAAATGGCTTAGAAAGAATCAAAATCTTAGCAAACAGTTTGGTAAATCATTAAAAACTATTGTTTCAGAAGAGGTTTTAGCTTATGCAATATCAACAATTAATCCAGATGGTATTGCTGCATTAGTCGAAACCTCATCAATCCCTAATTACAAATTTAATATTAAAGATGATTTAGTTCTTGTTCTTGATAGGATTCAAGATCCTGGGAACATGGGGAATCTTTTTAGAACTGCTCTAGCAGCAGGGGTAGATTCAATCCTTTTAGCTGGAGGTGCTCACCCTCTGAACCAAAAAGTATTAAGAGCATCATCTGGTGCCGTCTTTCACCTACCATTTCTAAGATTTGAAGGAGCTGAGGAAGAAATAATCAATTCTTTATTAGACTCATTGTCTAAATTGTCAAATATTGGATTTAATATATTTTCTACTAGTAGTTATAGTAAAAAATTTAAAAATTCTTCAAAGCCCTACTGGGAAATTGATTGGACAAAACGTACTGCATTAATTTTGGGTAACGAAGGTCAGGGTATTCATAAAAAAATTCAAGAAGCTTTTAATGAAACAATTTCAATTCCGCATAGTGAGCTTGTAGAATCATTGAATGTGGCTTGTGTAGCAGTTCCATTATTACTTGAACGAAAAAGAGTCGCATACACCTCTAATACATAAAGAAAAAGTGACTGATTCAAGTTTTGATTTTGATTTAATTGTAATAGGTGCAGGTTATGGAGGTTTTGATGCCGCCAAACATGCTGCTAGTAAGGGACTAAAAGTTGCTATAGTTGAATCTTCTGATATGGGAGGCACTTGTGTTAATAAGGGGTGTGTACCCTCTAAAGCTCTTTTGGCTGCCAGTGGTAAAGTCAGAGAAATGGCTGATTATGAACACTTAGCTAAATTTGGAATTCATGTCTCCCCAGTAAGGTTTGAGAGATCGAAAATTGCTGATCATGCAAATAATTTAGTTTTAAATGTTAGAGAAAATTTAACAAAAACTCTCAAAAGGAGTGGAGTTGAAATTATTTTCGGTATTGGAAGACTAGAAGGAAATCAAAAGGTTGGTGTGAGAGATAAAAACGGAATTGACAAAATCTTCACATCAAAAAATATTGTTATTGCAACTGGTTCTTCTCCTTTTGTGCCTCGAGGAATAACTTTGGATAATAGGACTGTATTTACTAGTGATGATGCGGTTAAACTTGAGTGGCTACCAAGGTGGATAGCTATTATTGGAAGTGGTTATATAGGATTGGAATTTGCTGATGTGTATACCGCATTAGGTTGTGAAGTTACAATGATTGAGGCTTTGGACAATATCATGCCAACATTTGATCCAGACATTACAAAAATTGCTAAGAAGAACCTTATTCAATCAAGAGATATAGATACAAAATCAAATGTCTTTGCGACAAAAATAATACCTGGATGCCCAGTAAAAATAGAACTAACAGATGCAAAATCTAAAGAAGTTGTAGATACTTTAGAAGTTGACGCTGTACTTGTAGCAACTGGCAGAAGTCCAAATAGTAATAATCTAAATCTTGAGTCTGTTGGGATCGAGACAGTTAAAGGGTTTATTCCTATCGATGATCAAATGAGGGTTAAAAATGGTGAGGAAATAATACCTAACATATGGGCTGTTGGAGATGTGACTGGTAAACTAATGCTTGCTCACACAGCGGCAGCGCAAGGTACTATTGCTGTTGATAATATCTGCGGTGGTGACGTCGAAATTAATTATAAAACTATCCCTGCTGCAACCTTTACTCACCCTGAGATTAGTTCAGTTGGTCTCTCTGAAGCTGAAGCTAAAGAAATATCGGCAAAAGAAAATTTTACTTTGGGAATCGTCAAAAGTTTCTTTAAGGCTAATTCAAAAGCGTTGGCTGAATTGGAGAGTGATGGATTGCTAAAGTTGATTTTCAATAAAGATAATGGGAAAGTATTAGGTGCTCATATTTTCGGGTTACATGCAGCTGATTTAATTCAAGAAATTTCGAACGCTATTTCAAGGAACCAAGATGTAATTGAATTATCTAAAGAAGTTCATACTCATCCTACTCTAAGTGAAGTAGTTGAGGTCGCATATAAACAAGCGGCTTCTCAAATAAAATAATATCTAAAATTAATGGATATAAGACGCAGGCCACCAAATCCAACAGTAAGGGTAGAAAATTTAGAATATGCTGTACCTCATAAAGAAGCACAAGCAAAAAATATTCTGGAAGAAATTGTATGGCATAAGGATATTGAAATTAAGAATTTTAAAAAAATAGTCTCTTTAGAAGATCTCATCAAAAAAATTGAAAAACTTCCTACTCCGAAAGATTTTTATAAAAATATTTTGGAGTCAAAAATAAAACCAGGAGTTATTGCTGAAATAAAAAAAGCTAGTCCGAGTAAAGGAGTTATTAGAAAAGATTTTAACCCTGAAAACATAGCAATTTGTTATGAAGGATTAGGTGCATCATGTATTTCAGTACTTACCGATAAAAGGTTTTTTCAAGGTAGTTATGAAATACTCGAAACTGTAAGGAGATCAACTAATCTCCCTCTACTCTGCAAAGATTTTATTATTTCTGCTTATCAGATTTATAAAGCAAGGGTATTTGGTGCTGATGCAATATTATTAATTGCTGCGATATTAAGTGATGACGATTTAATTTATTTAAAGAAAATAGCTGATAATTTAAAGATGAGTGTTCTTGTTGAAGTCCATAACTCTAATGAATTAGAAAGGATTCTAAAGTTAAAATCTTTTAATTTGATTGGAATAAATAATAGGGACTTAAAAACTTTTAAAACGGATTTAAAAACATCAATAGAATTGATGCATACATATGCAGATATATTTTTAAAACAAAATATTATTCCCATAAGTGAATCTGGAATTAATTGTGCCGAAGATTTAGAATCGCTTAGATCTATTGGAATCAAGGGAGTATTAATTGGTGAAACTTTTATGAGAGAAACTGATATTAAACAATCGTTCAAGAAATTATTTAACTCAATTTAATAATGACTTCAAATCGTGCTATAAAATTGATTAAACAGAGTTGTACTGAATATATATGCAGGCTGTAATTTTAACAGGTATAGTTGCAGGATTTGTGCATGTAGTAAGTGGCGCTGATCATTTAATTGCAATGGTACCATCAGCGATTAATAATCCCCATAAAGCTCTTAAAAATAGTTTCTCATGGGCCTTAGGACACTCTTCAGGTGTCTTTTTGTTAGCTTTTCTGGCGATTTTTATTAAGGATATTACGCCATTAAACAAATTTTCTAATATTGCCGAATTCCTAGTTGGAATTTCTCTTCTAATTGTTGGATTATTTGCTATTAAAAATTCTTTTCAATTAAGTATCCACTCGCATTCCCATAAGCATGATAATGGAATTGCCCATCGTCACTTTCACTTTCATGTTAAGGAACAAAAAATTAATAATAAGCACTCACATGCTTTGACTGGTTTAGGCTTGCTACACGGTATAGCTGGAGGTTCACATTTTCTTGCAGTTCTTCCTGCTTTAGCACTTCCTTTAACAAGCGCTTGCTTATATTTGATTTCATATTTGATTGGTTCACTAATAAGTATGAATCTTTTTACTTGTTTAATATCTTTTACCACCTTTAAAGCAAGTCAAAAATTTATTAAAAGATTAATAGCTGTAGCAGGAGGGCTTTCCTTTTCTTTGGGATTATTTTGGATTCAAAGAAGTGCTTCTGTTTTTTTGAGTTAAAAAATTTTTTAATTTAGGAATAATTAATTTAGAGGTGACAATCCCAATTATTTTTTCGTTATCGATTAATCCAAATTTATTACTATCTTCGCTAAATTCAATATTGTCTCCAAAAACTTCAATATTATTTTGATTTACTGAATTTATCCTTTTTATAAGGTTTTTATTTTTGAGTGGATGATTAAAAATAACTATTTGTCGATTTTTAAGTATTGATTTATTCTTTTTATATTTTTTAAAGAATACAATATCTCCTTCTTTTAGGTAAGGTAACATCGATTCACCACTAATAATGGCAGTTTTTCTTAAACCTAAAAAATATAAAATAAAATCAAAAAAACTTTTGAAAATAATTCTGATTAACTAGCTTTTACAAAAGCGTCTGATCTTCCTTTTGAAGCCCAGAAAATACTATGAATCTTTTCTACATAACTCATGAGTTCTTCAGCTTGAGCTAAGTCAATATTAACTTTGCATGCACTGCATAATTTGGCCGCCTTCCAAATGGTTTCATGTAAGTCGGGATAAGTTTCTAGGTGAACTGGTTTAAAATAATCTGTCCACAGAATTAGAATTTCTTTCTTTGTTTCTTTTGCTTGCTCTTCTTTAACTGCAACATATCTAGAAAATGTATTACTGTATGCAGCCCACTCTGCTGAATCAGTGCTAGCGGGAGCTTCTAATGCAATAAGTTTTTTTGTCATTGATAAAACTGCTTCAGCTGCAACTCTCGTAGATGCCGGGTCGTAAACACCACAAGGACCATCACAGTGAGCATGGACTGTCATTGGGGATTTTTTATTTAGAAAAGAATTGATGAATTTACTTAACATTTCAAATATTTGATGTTGTATATATACTACTTGGAGATTAACTAAATTGAAAAGTCTTAGATATTTTTCTTACTTAATTTAATTGACTTTTAATAATTCAACTTCAAATATTAAAGTCGCATTAGCGGGTATTACATTTCCTGCTCCTCTCGATCCGTATCCAAGTTCCGGGGGTATTGTCAATTTTCTTTTACCTCCAACTTTCATGCCTGCTACACCTTCGTCCCAACCTTTTATTACTCGTCCAGCACCCAAGGGAAAGCTGAATGGAGCTCTTCCGATACTGGTATCAAATTGTGTCCCGTCTTCTAAAGTTCCTGTGTAATTTACAGTAACTGTTTGCCCAGCACTAGCTTCATCTCCTTCCCCATTTACGATATCTGCGATAATTAGACCACTTTCTGTAGTCCTTGAATTGATGTCTGATGATGTTTCTTCTGCCATAGCGAAAAGTATAGGATTTGGATCTGATGGGTCTAGTTCAAATAAATTATTATTTGAAATATTTGATGATTTTGCAAGAGGCTTTTGTTGAATTAATTGATTTTCTGATTCAGCAGCATTAACAACTTGAGGTGAATTAAATTGACTGAAAATAGTTAATGAAACACAAAAAACAAAAACTGCAAAACTGATAAATACTTCTTTCACCTAGATTTTGATTGTTACTAAAACTAATACTACAGAATAAAGGTACAATAAACGGGTAATTTTAAATTTAATTTGAAATTTTAGATTGTTAAACCCAACTCAAGTTAAAAGTTTAAAACAATATTTTTACTCATGTTTAGGTGGCATCATAGGAGGTATTTCTGTTGCAACCCATTTTTGGCTGATTTTTATGCCGATATCATTATTTATTTTATGGAAGGGAAGTGAAAGAAGGATAGCAAATTTTTGTTGGGGGTTTTTCTTTATCTTGATAAGTCATTCTTGGCTTTATGATCTTCATCCATTAACATGGCTAGGTTTTCCATGGCTTGCAAGTTTAATAATCACCATTTCAATATTATCATTTTGTGCTTTTCTTGGTGGGTTATTAGTTTATTTATGGGGTTTGTTAGTTGAAATTATTCTGTGGAAAGAGGATGTTTTTAAAATGAAAATATTACCTTTAACCGTAAAAGTATTTTTTTTGTCTTTGACTTGGGGGATTGGTGAATTGATACTTTCTCAAACACCTTTTTTTTGGATAGGTTTAGGCGAGAGTCTTGTTCCAGGTGATATTTATCTTGCTGGTTTGGCAAGATGGATTGGCGCAAGTGGTTTATGCGTATTACAAATATTGATTGGATTTTGGATATTTTTTAGTCACGGTAGATGGAGAAGAAAACTTCATTTTAAAAAAATATTTATTTTCGGACTTTTTATTATTTTTTTCTTACATCTATTTGGGGGTTTAACAACGCCAATTAAAAGAAATTATGAATATCCTGTGGCTATTTGGCAAACCAACCTCCCAACAAGAGAAAAATTAAACATAGATGATGAATTTATTAAAGAAAAACAATCTATTGCTCAAAAGTATGCTTTAGCCAATCAAGTAAAACTTCTCGTTGCACCTGAAGGGACTCTATATAATAATTTTTATTTATCTAAAGGCTTTAAGGTTAATACCTTGGCAGGAGGTTTCAGAAATTCCGATAATGAGTTAAGAAGTTCTTTACTAGGATTTCAAATTGGAGATAAATCTTTTACCTCATTTATAGATAAAAATAGACTTGTTCCATTAGGTGAAAAAATACCTAGATTTCTAGATAGTTTTCCAATAGGATTATCTGCAGTAGGAGGAATCCAACCAGGCTCTGATTCAAGATTTTTTGATCCTAATTTTACACAACCTCTAGCAGTGGCTATTTGTTATGAAATTAGTGATGGATTGAAAATAAGAAAGGCTATTAATAGTGGTGCAAAACTAATAATAACTGCAGCAAATTTAGATCCCTATCCAACTAAGCTTTATAATCAATTCCTGTCTTTGGCAAGATTGAGAAGTATTGAAAACAAAAAAGATAATCTACTTGTATCAAACACTGGTCCTTCGGGTTTAGTTAAAGATGATGGGAAAATAATTCAACTTCTAGATTTTAATGTGGAGCAAAATAAAGTAGTTTTCCCTAATTTTTCATCCGACAAGACCTTCTACACAAAATTTGGAGATAAACCTATTTTGTTATTATTTATATTTTTTATGGGATTAAATTTCTTTTGGAAATTAATTAATTAATTAATCCGCCACCTAATAGAATTTCTCCTTTATAAAAAACTGCAGCTTGTCCAGGTGTTACCGAACTTTGATTTTCTTCAAAAATTAATTTAAATGTTTTAGTTGTATTATCTAAATTTTTCAAAGGTATTAAAGTGCCTTTTACTGGACAACTCCTATATCTTATTTGTGCTTCTACTTCTATCTCTTGCTTAGGTTCTTCAATAGAGACCCAGTTAACCTTACTAATTATTGTTTCTCTTTTAAATAGATCACTTTTATCTGCTACATAGACTATGTTTTTTACCCCGTCTAAACTTTTTACATATAGTGGTTCCGGCCAAGCGATGCCTAAACCTTTTCTTTGTCCAACCGTAAAGTGCTGAATACCCTTGTGCGTTCCAAGGACTTTACCATTTACATGCATAATTTTTCCTTCTTTGGTTTCGATGTGTTTATCGATAAATCTCTGCATTGATCCATAATGTTCAACTAAACATAGATCTTGACTTTCTGGTTTTTGAGCAGTTCTCAGACCTAATCTCAGAGCTTCCTTTCTTGTTTCTTCTTTTTTCATTTCACCAAGAGGAAATTCTAATCTGCTTAGTACTTCTTGTGAAAGAGAATAAAGAAAATAACTTTGGTCTTTATTTTCGTCAGCACCTCTGAGAAGAAGGAAGTCCTTAAATACTAAGCTTTTGCAATCAATTTTTTCAGCATAGGATGATTTTTTTATCCTTGCGTAATGTCCGGTCGCAATATGAGTAAAGTCTTTTTTGTTTATTGCGTAATTAAGCATCTCTTCAAACTTCACATTCTTGTTGCACATCGAACATGGAAGTGGAGTGATTCCTTTCTCATAGCTTTCAGTAGTTTTTTTAATTACCTCTCTTTCGAAAATTTCTCTTGAGTCTATTATTTTATGATTAATTCCCAAATCTTCACAAAGGCCAGCAGCATCTACTAATCCTTCAGAACAACAAGAGCCTTGTCCTTTCATTAGCCAAAGAGTTAGTCCCTCAACGTTCCAGCCTCTTTCTAGAAGAAGAGCAGCAGAAAGGGAACTATCTACGCCACCAGAAAGACCTACAATAATATTTTTCTTCTTTTTAGTTTTATTATTAGAAGAAAAAAAGTTCTCTAATTTTTTATCCTTTTGTGTCTTTAACATGGAAGTTTAGATTTTTGAACAGTTCTTCAATTGTTTTGTATTCATTATGAACGAAATTGTATGGCCAACAATTGACTCAAAACATTTAATTGTTGATTCAAAGCAAATGTTGATATTAGAGAAAGAAATGTTCTCTGATGGAATGCCTCAAGAAGCATTGATGGAAAAAGCTGGTATCCAAATTAGTAGATGGCTCTTAAAAAAGAAATCTCTCCTCAAGAATGGAATAACTGTTTTTATAGGTCCTGGGCATAATGGTGGGGATGGTGCAGTAATAGCTAGGGAGCTTTTTTTAAAAGGTTTTCATGTTCAGGTATGGTGTCCATTCCCGATAAAAAAAACATTAACAAATAACCACCTTAATTATCTTACATCTATTGGTGTCACAAAATTAGTAGAGCCTCCTGATGCAAATGGGAAAGAGCTTTGGATTGATGGAGTTTTTGGTAATAATCAAACAAGAAAGGTTGATGATAATTTAATTAAACTGTTTAATCAAAAATTTCATAAAAAATCTGGAAAGGTAATAAGTATTGATATTCCAACAGGATTATGTCCTAATAAAGGAGAGCCTTTTTTAGATAATGCAGTAAAGGCAGATTATACCTTGGTCATTGGTCTTCATAAGATTGGGCTGACCCAAGATTCTGCTTTACCTTTTATTGGAGAATTGCACCATATAGATCTTGGGGTACCTTTTAGTAAACTATCCAAAGTTGATAAAAAGATTTTTAAGGTTACTTACAAAGATTTAAAAACTATCGATTTACCTTCTTTACCAAAAAATTTTAATAAATATAAGAGAGGAAGAACATTATTAATCGCCGGGAGTGAAAAATATCCTGGTGCTGCATACTTAGCATTAAAAGGGGCTATATCAAGTGGAGCGGGTTTTATCTCTGCGGTTCTGCCTGAGTTAGTTGCAGAATCTATCTGGCAAGTCGCCCCAGAAATAGTTTTGAAAGGAACTATGAAATCTAATCAAAATGGAAATGCATCTTTATTCAGCGCATTAAAGAATGTTGATTTAAATGCATTTGATTCATTAGCTGTAGGCCCAGGAATAGGAATTGATAATGATGATTGGCAAAAATCAAAAGACTATCTTTTAGGTTTTGAAGGATTATTGATTTTGGATGCAGATGCTCTCAATAGAATTTCGGAATCTAAATTAGGTTCAAAATTCTTTTTAGAGAGAAAATTTAAAACATGGATTACACCTCATAGCAAGGAATTTATAAGGTTATTCCCTAAGGTAAAATGTGAAACTAATATTGAACTAGCTCTTAAAGTTGCAAAAGAATTTAATATTAGCGTTTTGCTTAAGGGAGCTAACAGTATAGTTGCTAATAATAAAAAAGCATGGCAACTTTTTGGGACAGATTCTCACACAGCTAGAGCTGGATTGGGCGATCTTTTATCTGGATTTATTGCTGGCAGTTCTGCTATTGATTTAACATTTAATAGAAATATCCCAACTGAATGTTTTGCTAAATATGTACTTTTACATTCATTTGCGGCCTCAAATTGTAAAAAGGGTTCAAACGCAAATGCTATAGGTGATGAATTATCAAAATTAATGAGGATTAGAAAAATGAGAGAAATATCTTGAAAGAAACAATAAATGACTGTTTTTTTAAGTTTTAAACACATAAGTATACAAATGTTACCTGAAATCTGAAGCCCGCATTAAATAATTAGGCATTTTAGAAAAAGTGTAGGAAAGTTTTAATACCAAATAAGGTCTCAAATATGGTTTCATCTGTTCCAGCACAAGCTGAACCACAAAAAAGAAGAGGGAATGACCCAATTAGTTGGTATTTATCAAACATTGGTAGAGTCCCTTTGTTGACTCCAGCTGAAGAGATTGAATTGGGCAACCAAGTTCAGAAAATGATGATTCTTACAGAAGATGGTCAATTAACTGAAAAAAATAAGGAATTTACTTCCCAAGAAAAAAGAAAAATCAAAATTGGGAGAAGAGCGAAAGAGAGAATGATGAAAGCTAACTTAAGATTAGTTGTTAGTGTTGCAAAGAAATACCAAGGTAAAGGTCTAGAGCTTTTAGATTTAGTGCAAGAAGGGTCTTTAGGTTTAGAAAGAGCAGTTGAAAAATTTGATCCAACAAGAGGATACAAATTTTCTACATACGCTTTTTGGTGGATTCGCCAAAGTATGACTAGAGCTATTGCATGCCAATCGAGAACCATTCGGCTACCTGTTCACTTGAGTGAAAGACTTGCAACTATTAGGAAAGTTAGTAGAGATTTGGCCCATAAATTAGGAGCAATGCCAAGTAGAATTGAAATTGCCGAAGCAATGGAAATTGATGTAGAAGAACTTGATTCAGTTTTAAGACAGGCATTATCTACAAGTAGTTTAGATGCACCTGTTAATGGTGATGATGGAAGGAGTTTCCTTGGTGATCTTATTGCAGATAGTAATAATGAAGAACCTTTAGATCAAGTTGAGCAGAAAATGCATCAAGAGCAACTTGGGAAATGGTTAAGCCATCTAAGCGAGCAAGAACAACATGTTCTTAAGTTAAGATTTGGGTTAGATGGAAATGAGAGACATACTTTAGCTGAAATAGGAAGATTATTGGAGGTCTCAAGAGAAAGAGTTAGACAAGTTGAGCTAAAAGCTCTGAGAAAATTGAGAAATTTAACTAGAAAACTTCCCAGTGGGATTTGATTTAATCCTCAGCCCAAATATATTTCGTTAGTTCTTCAGATGGTGGTTCTGGGGCATTTAGTGCATTTTTAACCGACTCATCAATTTCTAAATCTATCTTTTTTTCGATACTTTTTAACTCTTCTTCTTTCGCAAAATTTCCCTCTATTAACTCTTTAGCTAATTTCTTAATAGGATCTCTTTTGGCCCAAAATTCTTTTTCTTTTTCAGCTCTTAATTCATCTGGGTCAGCTAATGAATGTCCTCTAAATCTATAAGTTAAGCATTCCAACAAAGTTGGCCCGTCTCCTGATCTTGCCCTTTCGATGGCTCTTTGCGCGGCTCCTCTTACAGCTAAAACATCCATACCATCAACTTCTTCGCCATGCATACCGAAAGCTGAGGCTTTTCTCCATATCTCTGGATTACTTGTGGCTCTATCATGAGCCATTCCAATGGCCCATTTATTATTTTCAACTACAAAAATTATTGGTAGTTTCCATAACTGCGCCATGTTCAAACATTCAAAGAATTGTCCATTATTACAAGTTCCATCACCAAAAAAAGCTGCTGTAACTGCATCACTACTCTGATCGCCTACTACATCTTTTTTATATTTACTAGAGTACGCAGCTCCTAAAGCAACTGGAATGCCCTCTCCAATAAAAGCATAGCCCCCTAGTAAATGATGTTCTCGAGAAAACAAATGCATTGATCCTCCACGTCCTTTACTGCAGCCTGTCGCTTTGCCAAATAATTCACTCATTACTTCGAAAGATGGAACACCTGCACTAAGAGCATGAACATGATCTCGGTAGGTACTACAAAACCAATCGTGTTTTTTCTTCATTGCACCAATTACGCCTGTGCTTATTGCTTCTTGGCCATTGTAAAGATGCACGAATCCAAACATTTTACCTCTGTAGTACATCTCAGCGCATTTGTCTTCGAACCTTCGACCAAGAGTCATATCCTCATAGAGAAATAATCCTGTTTCACGATCTAACTCTGCTCTTTTTAAGTCTTGAAGATTTGAAATTCTCTCAACGTGTGTTTCCAAGGAAATACCTTAATGAAGTTTTGATTTGTTAACATTCTAAGCTGCAATGGCCAATTTTCATGACTTTTTTTAATAACTCTGTAAGACCTTATGAAAAAAAATTATAAATTGATAATATTTGTCTAAGGATTTTCAATAGGATATTTGCTTGGAACTTCCATTAGATCATTTTCGTTTAATAGGTGTTAATCCTTCAGCCTCATCTGAGGAAATTTTGAGGGCTTTCCAATTACGTTTGGACAAAACACCCGATGAAGGATTTACTTACGAGGTATTGACTCAAAGATCAGAGTTGCTTCGGCATACTGCAGATTTGCTTACAGATCCTGAAAGTCGGAGACATTATGAAAATTTGTTGTTGAATGGAGCTTCGGGCTTAGAAATATCTTCAAATAGAGAAGTTGCAGGATTGATTTTACTTTGGGAATCCGGATCGCCCAAAGAGGCTTTTAAAATCACTAAGAAAGCATTGCAGCCCCCTCAAACACCAGCATTAGGTAGCTCTAGAGAGGCTGATCTGACTTTGTTGGCTGCTTTAACAGCTAGAGATGCCGCAATTCAAGAACAAGACAATAGATGTTATTCAAATGCAGCTGACTTTTTACAGGAAGGTATTCAGATTCTGCAGAGAATGGGAAAACTTGTTGAATTAAGAAAAGTTCTAGAAGAAGACTTTGCTGCCCTACTCCCATTTAGGATTCTCGATTTATTGAGTAGAGATTTAAGTGATTATGAATCTCATAAAAAGGGATTAAATATGTTGGAAAATTTAATTATTAAAAGGGGTGGTTTGGAAGGCAAAAATAAATCTGAATTTAGTAATTACCTAAATCAAAAAGAATTTGAATCCTTTTTTCAACAAATAAGATCTTTTTTAACAGTTCAGGAGCAAATAGATTTGTTTTTAGAATTGCAAAAAAGAGGTTCAATTGAAGCAGGATTTTTAGCATTTATATCATTAACAGCAATTGGTTTTGCAAGAAGAAAACCAGAAAGGTTATTTGAAGCAAGGAAAATATTAAAAAAACTTAATTTATCAGGTCTTGATTCAATGCCTTTAGTCGGTTGTATTGATTTGCTTTTAGCAGATACTGATCAAGCCTCTGCAAGGTTTTTAAGCTGTTCTGATGAAAAATTAAGAGATTGGTTGATTAATTATCCTGGAGAAAAACTTGAAGCAATATGCATTTTTTGCAAAAATTGGTTGGAAAATGATGTATTGGTAGGTTACAGAGATATTGATTTAAATGAAGTTGATTTAGATTCTTGGTTTGACGATAGAGAGATTCAAGAATTTATTGAAAAATTGGAGAAAAAATCAAATAGATCTATAATTAGATCTAAATTTCAAAGTCAATTTAAAGAGGATGATAAAGAAGTTACAGGTATATCAAATGATGAGTCTGATATCGTTAATGAAAGCTTTGAAGACGGAAGATTACCTTTGCCAGGTGGTGTAAGAGTAGATGAAGAAAGTTCTTATCCAGAAAAGATTTATGGTGATGATAGTATTAAAAATAAATCACTAGAATTTTATAAATTTGCTCTAGAAAAATTTGCCGAAATAAAATTTGTTTTTGGAGAATTTTTGGAAAATAAGAAAATATTTGAAAAATCTCCTTATATAATTTATTTATACGCTTTTTTGATCCTTTTTTCTCTTGGCATAGGGATGGGATTTTTAAGAAATAATTTCAAAAAATCAAATCAAGACGTTAATAAAATCGAAAAATCATTGATCGTTCAAAATGAAGTTAAAGATATACCTATGGAAGAACGTTCTGATGCCGAAATAAAAATATCTTCTAAAGAGTTAAAGAAAAGCTCATCAGAACAATTTAAAAACTTTAACCCAAACATTGAAGAGCTTTCACTTGCTTCCCCATCTATTGACCAAATAAAAAATTTAATTAATTCTTGGCTTTTTCTTAAAAGCAGTTATTTGTCTGGGAAAAGTGAAATAAATCTCTCTAAGATTGCTAAATCTGGCTTGATAAAACGAACAATTGAGACAAGACAAGATGATATAAAAAAAGGTATTTACAAAGAAATTAGGACAAAGATCAATAAACTAGATTTAGTTTCTCAAAGTTCCTCAAGGATTGTTGTTGTCGCTGAATTGAATTATTCTGAAAAAATAATAAAAAATTCCGGAGAATTAATTAATGAGACATCTTTTAATCCTCTTAAAGTTAAATACATACTTGGTTTTTCAGATAAATCATGGAAATTGGCCGATTTTGTAAGCGGCATATAGGTATATATTTCTGTATCATCTATAATATCTAAGAAAATAGCTTTGAATAAATGTTTGATGAACTCTCTTCACGCTTTGAAGACGCAGTTAAGGGCTTAAGAGGTGATGCAAAAATTAGTGAGAATAACATTAATGATGCTTTAAAAGAAGTAAAAAAGGCATTACTAGATGCAGATGTTAGTTTATCTGTTGTCAAAGATTTTATTTCTGATGTTAAAAATAAAGCTATCGGTGAAGAAGTAGTAAGAGGTGTAAATCCTGGTCAGAAATTTATAGAAGTTGTAAATAAAGAATTGATCAACATAATGGGAATTGAGAATATTCCATTAATTGATAAGGAAGATGGGATTGAAACTATACTAATGGCAGGATTGCAAGGAGCAGGGAAAACAACTGCGACTGGTAAATTAGGTCTTTATTTAAAAGAAAAAGAAAAAAAGGTTTTATTAGTAGCGGCTGACATATACAGACCTGCCGCCGTTGAACAACTTAAAACCATTGGGAGTCAGTATGACTTAGAAGTTTTCTCATCTAAAAAAAGTAATAGTAAACCAGAGGAGATAGCAAAAGATGCACTAGATTATGCTCATGAAAATAATGTAGATTCTTTAATTATTGATACAGCAGGGAGATTGCAAATAGACGATTCCATGATGAATGAAATGGTGCGAATAAAAGAAGTCACTAGGCCTGACGAAGTTTTATTAGTTGTAGATTCTATGATTGGACAAGAAGCTGCTGATTTAACTAAATCATTTCATGAAAAGGTCGGTATAACTGGAGCTATTTTAACCAAAATGGATGGAGATTCTAGAGGAGGAGCTGCACTTTCTATAAGAAAAATAAGTGGGAAACCAATAAAATTTATTGGAACTGGTGAAAAAATTGAAGCATTACAGCCATTTCATCCAGAGAGAATGGCAAGCAGAATTCTTGGGATGGGAGATGTTTTAACCCTTGTTGAAAAAGCGCAAAAGGAGGTGGAATTAGCTGATGCAGAAATAATGCAAAAGAAACTTCAAGATGCGACTTTTGACTTTAATGATTTTGTTAAGCAAATGAGATTGATAAAGAGAATGGGTTCTCTTGGGGGATTAATAAAATTAATTCCTGGTATGAATAAAATAGATGATGGAATGATAAAAAATGGAGAAGATCAACTTAAAAAAATTGAGTCAATGATTTCTTCAATGACTTTAGAAGAAAAACAAAAACCTGAGATATTAGCCGCCCAACCCTCTAGAAGGCAAAGGATTGCTCAAGGGAGTGGTTACGAAGCAAAAGATGTTGATAAAGTTCTTGCTGATTTTCAAAGAATGAGAGGTTTCATGAAACAAATGTCTAATGGAGGAATGCCAGGCATGGGAGGAATGGGAATGCCAGGAATGGGTGGAATGGGAATGCCAGGAATGGGCGGCATGGGAATGCCAGGAATGGGTGGAGGTAATATTAATAAATCATTTAAAAAACAAAAAATAAATAAAAAGAAAAAAGGCTTTGCGGATTTATAGTTTTTAAATAGCAACCTTATAGTGATATTATTAGGTAAATTCTTATTATTAAAAATGATTAAATTGCGCCTTAAGCGCTTTGGAAAGAAAAAAGAAGCAAGTTACAGAATAGTTGCATGCAATAGTACTTCCAGAAGAGATGGAAGACCTCTTGAAGAATTAGGTTTTTATAATCCTAGAACCAAAGAAACTAGGCTAGATACAGAAGCTTTAAGAAAAAGACTTACACAAGGAGCACAACCAACTGATGTGGTTAGAACTCTATTAGAGAAAGGCGGCCTAATAGAGAAGAAAGTGAGGAATTCAGTAAATATAGCTAAGGCTAATTTGGAAAAAGAAAAAATTGCAAAAGCTAAAAGTGAAGAAGCTGAAAGTACTATTAAAGAAAAAGAAAGTAAAAGTGAAGAAGCTTAAAGCTAATAAATTGTTAAAGTTTTTTATAAATCAACGAAATAGATGAAAGAAGTTTCCAAAACTGGTCACTTCAAAATCGATTTGCCAAGTTCGGATGCCGCAACGGCGCTCTCTGGTCCTGGAAATTCTTTTTTAAAAAAATTTGAATCACTTACAGGGGTCTCATTAACTATTAGGGGTCTCCAACTTGAAATGAATGGAGTTATCCCAAAGCTTGAAAGAGCTTCAGCATTAGTAGAATTAACGAGACCAATTTGGGAACAAGGTTTAGAAGTGCCAGAGGTTGATCTAAAAGCAGCACTAAGTTCATTGAACATGGGCGAATCTTCATCTCATGCTGAACTTGGCAAGAAAGTGCTAGCTCGGTCTAAAGAGGGTAGATATTTAAGACCTAGAACGATACGTCAAAAAGAATATGTTGAATCAATTGAGAATTATGATTTAACCTTTGGAATAGGCCCAGCAGGAACTGGTAAAACATTCTTAGCAACTATTTGTGCGGCTAAATTATTAAATGAGAAAAAAATTGAAAAAATTGTTTTAACAAGACCGGTAGTAGAAGCAGGCGAAAACTTAGGATTTTTGCCTGGAGATTTACAACAAAAAGTTGATCCATACTTAAGACCTCTTTTAGATTCCTTGAATAGTATTTTTGGTTTTGAAAAAACTAATTCATTACTTGAAAAAGGTGTCATTGAAATTGCTCCTTTAGCCTACATGAGAGGAAGAACCTTAGATAAGTCATTTATTATCTTAGATGAAGCTCAAAATACTACTACTTCTCAGATGAGGATGTTTTTAACTCGATTAGGCGAAAGATCAAAAATGGTCGTTAATGGTGATATTACTCAGATTGATTTAAAAAATGAAAAATTAAGCGGTCTTGTCGAAGCACCAAAAATCTTTGAGCATATCAAAGAAATAAAGTTTTGTTATTTAAATGTTGAGGATGTAGTACGTCATCCATTAGTGCAAAGGATTATTGAAGCTTACAATTAAAAATCTGTTGAGATCCGTACACTGAATTTTAAAAAATTTGGTAGAATATTATTAGTTAAATAAAACAAGATGCCTGCAAGTAGTAATTTTAATCAAGCTATACGTGAAGCTCAAACAAGTTCAATAATTGGCCCAAATGTAGTTCAAAAAGCTCTCCCATATGTTGGAGGGGGCATGGTTTTAACTTCTTTGGGAGTGTTAGCAGGAGTTTCACTAATAGCTACGAACCCATCACTTTTTCAACCTTTATCTATTGTTGCATTGATAGCTGAATTAGTTTTATTTTTCATAGCAACAAGTGCCGCAAATAATGCAAATAATGCTAAAGCCTTACCGTTACTTACTGGATTTAGTTTGTTAACTGGATTTACTCTAAGTGGAATAGTAGCTCTTGCTATTGGTACTATCGGCATTGGATCTGTAGGGACAGCTGCACTTGCTACAGGTATTACTTTTGTAATTGCCTCTTACACTGGTCAAAGAATGAGTGATAGTGTTGGTCAGGCACTAAGTGGAGTAGTCGGCCTAGGCTTAATTGGTTTGTTGATTGCAATGTTTGTACAGTTAATAGGAGGTTTCTTTGCTCCAGGAGTCTTTGGTGGATCAGGTCTTGAATTAATAATCGCAGGCTTTGGGACAGTTTTATTTGTAGCAATGTCTTTTGTAGATTTCTATACTATGCCAAGAAGATATAACGATGAGCAATACCTAGCAGGTGCTTTAGGAATGTATTTAACATATATTAATCTTTTTGTATTTATTCTTAGATTAATGATTGCTCTTCAGGGCGGAGGAAGAAGAGACTAAAATTCTCTTAATTGGCGATATCAAAAATTTGCTGTTTAATAAATTCTTTTTGCTTACTATCATATTTCATTGAATTATCAAAGCTATTTCCTAAGTTGTCTAAATTTCTAATTATATTATTAATATTTTCCGTTACTAATTTTGTATCTAAAACACGCAGTATATTTTTACATCTTTCTGAAATATTTTCAGAACTTAATTTGTATTCATGATTATGTGAGCGCTCATGGAAAATTATTTGTGCAGAACTCATTATAAGATTTTTGACTATAATTTCAACAACATCTTTCCCATATTCTATAAACATAAAGACTATCGAGGATGGAAGTTTATCTAATAAAAAACAATTCTGGTCGGATAATGCATATGCAAAGAAACCTCTTAATCCATTTTTAGTTTTAATTAGTTCTGATATCCTATCCGCTAAAACTTCCTCGCTTAAAAGATCCTCCCCCCACTCATTACACCACTTAGCTGAAATATTAATTGCTTGAGAGAAAGTTATTTTTTTAAAGTTTATGGCTTTTTTGTTCATTTTTTATCAAAATTTTATTATGGATACTTTAATAGCATTTTGGACAATTATAAATCTGGTTTTGTAACTTTATTAGGAAGACCAAATGTAGGTAAATCTACTTTACTAAATAAATTAATTGGTGAAAAAATTACTATAACTTCCCCAGTAGCTCAAACTACTAGAAATAAATTAAAAGGAATACTATCTACAAAAAAAGGGCAGATAATTTTTGTTGACACACCTGGTGTACATAAACCTCATCATTTATTAGGTGAAAGGTTAGTTCATAATGCTAAATCATCTATTCATGGTGTTGATATAGTCTTGCTAATTCTAGATTCTAATGAAATCCCTGGTAGAGGAGATAAATATATTAAAGATTTTTTATTAGCTAATGAAAAGGATTATCTAGTTGTATTAAACAAATGGGATTTAGTTAGAAAAGAAATGAAAAATTTGCGTTTAAATCAATATGAAGAGATATTTGGAAAAAATAAAGATTTTCTTTTAGTTAGTGCAATTAACGGTGATGGGTGTTTAAAACTTATTGAAACCGTTTTTGAGTTTTTACCGAGAGGACCAATGCTTTATGAAGAGGATATAATTTGCGATCAACCAATAAACACTCTATTATCTGATTTAGTTAGGGAACAAGTTTTAAAAAATACTCGTGAGGAAGTACCTCATAGTGTTGCTGTAAATATAGAAAAGATTAAAGAAATTAAAAGGAATAATGGTAAAGAATTCACGGCAATTCTAGCTACCATTATCGTAGAGAGAATGAGCCAAAAAGGAATAATTATTGGCAAAAAAGGTTCAATGTTGAAAAATATAGGTAAGTCAGCTAGATCTAATATGAAGAATTTAATCGATGGTCCTATTCATCTTGAATTGTTCGTAAAAGTCGTACCAAATTGGAGAAAAAAAGAGTCTAAATTAGTTGAGTTTGGCTATGAGGAAGAGTTTTAAATGAGTAAGATAAATTTTGACATAATTACTCTATTCCCTAAAGCCTTTGATTTAGTAAATAACTTAGGAGTTATAAAGAGAGCTCTAGATAAAAATGTAATTGATATTAAGTTGCATGATCTTAGGGAATATGGTGAAGGATCTTATCGACAGGTTGATGATAAGCCTTACGGAGGAGGTCCAGGAATGGTTTTAAAACCAGAACCTATATATTCTGCCCATGATTCAATAAAGAAACTTTCTAGAAGTAAAACATTATTAATGACCCCCCAAGGAAAAGTATTAAAGCAAAATGATTTTTTGAGATGGTCTTCACTAGAACAACTAATAATTATATGTGGTCAATACGAAGGTTTCGACGAAAGAGTTAGATTTTTGGCAGATGAAGAGATTTCAATTGGAGATTTTATTTTAACTGGTGGCGAAATCCCTGCTATTACAATTATAAATGGATTATCAAGATTAATTCCTGGTACTATTGGTGATCCAGATTCTTTATCTAATGAAAGCCATAATTCAGGACTCCTAGAATATCCACAATATACAAGGCCCTTTAATTTCAGAAATATGAAAGTGCCTGATGTTTTAATAAGTGGTAATCATAAAGAAATTGATTTATGGAGAGAAAAAAAAATGATTGAAAGGACAATTAAAAGACGAATGGATATTATGAAAAAAAAAAATTTGAATAATTAGGATTAGATTAATTTTCTGCAATTGATAGTTTATATTTTTTGGTTAAAAAAATTATTCTTAGATATTTCCCTTCATATTTTCCTTAGGTCAGATATTTTATTTAGCGAAATTAATTCTTCATCTTTTGCTATTTTTAGGCCTTCAACTTTATGACCATTTTTAACGAGATAGGAAACTACATATAAGAATCCATGCTCATTTGTTTTTTGGCTATATTTTTTAGGTAATTCTTTTTTTAATAAATCAAAAACTTCTTTCTTTTTAAAAATAAAAAGACCTATATCTCTTTCACCTTTTTCAATAGGTAGGTTCTCTTCTCTTGTTTCTATGATTTTTATAATATTACCTTTTTTATCTCGATTTACTCTTGTGTAAGCTGTTTCTGTTTCGGAAGTAACGAAAGTAAAAATATTATTTTTTTTTAAATGTCTATCAACCATTTTTTGAATGGTTATTTTTTTTATAAAGGGTACATCGCCCCAGATCAATAAAATATTCTCACACATTTTAAAGGAAGGTGAATTCTCAAATTTAAGTACAGCATCACCCATTCCTCTTGGCTTTTCTTGGATAACTATGTTTGATTCTCTTGAATTATTTAATAAAAAATTATTTATATCTTTTTTCCCATTGGGGCTAACTACTATTGTTGGTTTTGGATCATATTCTTTTGTTAGATCAAGAATTCTTAATAATATTTCTTTACCATTTATTCTAAAAAGAGTTTTGGGATATGGAAGATTCGCTCTAGATCCTTTTCCTGCTGCTGCTATTAAAGTAGCCACCTTAATCTTTGATATCATAATTTATACCTAATTTGTTGTTTAGGCCTTGGTATAAACTCTTATAAAAAAGTTTTTTGTTTTTTCCAAATAATAAAGAAATAATGGTTTTAAAATTGTTTTTCTGATAAATCTTGAAAAGAATATATAAAATACCTAAGGAACATTTGAAGATTTTATATTTATAGTATTTTTTATAATTAATTATGCTGTTTCTGATAAAATAAAATATTTTTATTTTAGTAAGGGGTCTTTTAGATATTTCAGGGTGAAAGTGTAAAGCTTTTACATGCGAGAATGTTTTTCCTACTTTTCTAAGTCTAAAAAAATAATCAACTTCATCACCATATAAAAAGTAATCTGTATTGACATTCCCAATTTTTCTTACAGCATTAATTGAAATTAAAACTCCATTAAAAGGGTGAATCCATGGATATAAATTATTTTTACTATAAATTGGTAAGCTAGAAACAAATTTAATATTTTGTCTATAGATTCCATTTTTGGGTATTCCATATCTATTAATTATGGGATAAGGAAATACAAACTTAGATTTATCAGAATCGTTTACTATTACTGAAGAAATACATGACATTTCTGCTGAATAAGATTTCTTGAGAATCTCATATGCTTTTTTATCAGGATAGCCATCATCGTCCATTAACCATGCTGCATCAAATCCATTTTTAAGTGCATATTTTAATCCTGTATTCCAACCTCCAGCAGAACCTAAATTTTGTTGTTTTATGCAATCAATTTTCAAATTAGATAATACTTCCTGAGTATTATCTTTAGAATCATTATCTATGACCAAAATCTTATCAAGTTTATAAGTTTGTCCCATTAAATTGATTAAACATCTTTTAAGAAGTTTAGATCTATTGTGAGTTACTACAATTGCGACTGTTTTCAGGTGATTCATAAAATATCTCTAAACTTTTTTAAAAGAATACTAAAAGGATGAACTGTTACATTGATATATGGAATTTTGGCACTTCTGGAAGCCTCTATCCCATTTTGAGAGTCTTCAAATATTAAACATTCTTCTTTAGAAAAGTTAGATAACTCACAAATTTTTAAAAATATTTCTGGTGAAGGTTTAGATTCTCTAACATCTTCAGAACATAATATTAGTTGAAAATAGTTAAATAAATTTAATCTTTTGAGAACTAACTCTATTGTTTTTCTGGACCCGGAAGATGCAACGCCCATTTTATAGTGCATATGCACATCTTTTATAAATTCCTCAACAAAAGGCAGAGACTTTAATTTTGTTGAAGAATTAATTGCTTCTCTTACATATAATTGTTTTTTTGAAACTAATTCCATTATTTCATAATGATTTAAATTTAATTTATTATTTTTTGCAATGAGCTCTACTGCTGATTTGGTACTCTTACCAGCGAGCTTATTGTATTGAATAGGAATTAAAAATGGGTTAAAAATTTTTTTGAATGCAATTTCATGAATCTCGGAAGTATCTGCAATAGTTCCGTCTACATCAAAAATTAAAAATTTAGCATTTTTTATTTTGTTTGAAATATTCATTAATAATCTATAAATTTTTTTCTGAAAATTTATTTAAATTAAGAATTTCTTCAGTTAATAAATCACCATCATGTTTACCTGGAGAATCTTTTGATTCAAAATTCTTTATTATTTTTTTTATATTTATATTTTTAAATGCTTCTTCATCAAATATTACATAAGAGGAAGAATCTAGATTATCTCCTTTATTTATAAAAATATAATCGAATAAATCTTCCATTTGGTAATCTCTTGAGTCAGTTAGATTCAGGTATTTAAAGGCACCTAAAAAATAATCTGATGCCTTATATTGTGGCGTCTCATAATCTGCACCAATATTAGTAATAAAAACTTTTAGTGCTTTTTTATTATTGGCAATAGTTTCTGAAAGGCCAGTACTTATGTAGCTAGGATAAAGAGAAGAATGTTGCGTACCCGCAGAATAAATTATTATGTCAGCTTGCTTTAGAGTAAGCATTACAGATTGAGATATAGGAACATGACAATTATGTTGATTTAAATAATATCTTTTTTCATTGGCAGAAAACTTCTCAAATGATTCTTGAGGTAATTTTTCATCTAAGAGAAATATTCTTTCAATTCTCACGTTTGATCTTAATTCAACAATTTCTGCTTCAGAGTAAAGCATTTCTCCATTTTCTCTTAATGCAACAAGATGTTTATTTTCAATGCTTGTTGCAATAACATTTCCTCTTAAATTAAATAATTTCCCAAAAAATAAGGTTGAATCAGCTATGTTTCTATTAAAATGAAGGAATGCTCCCGCATAAACACAATTCATAATTGAACAATCAGAAAAATTAAATTTTATATTTTTAAGATTTTCAATAGATTTCAAACAATCTAGAAAATTTTTTAAGAATTTTTTTAAATATCTCCTTACATTTTCTGAAACTATTTTTTCTCCCACTAATTTTGCATCTTCATTATTTAAAAAGTAATTAATTTCTTCAAAAATAAATTCTCTTTTTACATCTTTTGCAAATCTGTGATTAAAAAGTTTTTGATATGTTTTATGTTGAGGATCATCAGCAGGAAGCATTAATTGTTGGACCTTTCTTATATCAGAAGGTCCAAGCATTCCAAAAACCTTTCTAATTTCTCCAGTTGATTTGCCATCATCATATGCATTGACAATTGAAGTTAAATTTACATAGGGTTTTTTTAAAAGAGCAGTAATAAGTCCTGATGCACCTCGCCCGCCATTAATTACCGCAATATTCAACATATATTTTCTTTTCGTTTTTAATTTTCATAAACTTAGCAGATTATAAATCTATAAACAACCAAATTAAAATGCTATTTATAAAACAAATAAAAGATTTTATAAATTTAATAGGAGCTATAAAAATATTCTCTTTTTTTTCTTTGCTTGATACTATGCAGAGGTTATTGTATAGAATAAATTAAAAAATTTTTTCCATGAATTTTAGGATAGATCCAAATAAAGATAAAAAGAATCAAAATGATTTAACTTTGCAAGACAGACATATGGCAGAAAAAAGACATGATATTGATAGTGGGATATTTCAGGGACGATATGTAAATTTTAAATTGGGAAGACTCACTGATGAATTTATTTATGGGAGATACCAAATATTCGAAGAAGTTAAAAAAGATTTAAAAAATTTAAAACCAAATTCTAAGATTTTAGATTTAGGTTGCGGAACTGGTCATCTTAGTAAGTTTATATCTGATCTTGGTCATGAAGTTATAGGAATAGATCCATCTAAGAAGATGCTATCTTTAGCAATGAAAAATTTTCCTGAAATCTCTTTTATTGATGCGATATCAGTTAAACTACCCTTTGAAGATAATACTTTTGATTATGTAGTTTCTATAGAAGTTTTAAGGTACTTACATAAACAAGATGTTTTAAATTCTTATAAAGAAATTTTTAGAGTGTTGAAGCCTAGTGGTTTTTTTAATGTTACCCATGTAAATAGATGGGCAACAGATTTTTATTATATATATTATTTTCTTATAAAATTTTCAAAAACTTTAAAAGGAATCAATTATCATAATTGTTATTTTACAAATGCAAATAGAGAAATAATCAATATAAAAAAAATAGGTTTTAAAAGAGTCTTCGCTTCAGGAAGAATGTTTGCGACAATAAGAATCTCTTACAAATTCGGTTTAAAGTTTGGAAGATTTTATTGTCTTTTACTTGAAATTATTAATAAAAGGCAATATTTTTCAGGATTTTATAAGAATTTTGCAGGACATTTAGTACTAAGAGGTTATAAGTAATTGAAAAGAATAATAGTTAATGCTGATGACTTTGGATTAACGAAAGATATATCAGATCGTATTGTTGAAATTTATAAAAAAGGCAACTTAAGTAGTACATCTATCATGGTAAATACTCCTGCCACAGATTATGCATTGGAACTTGCCAAAAATAACTTAGGACTTGGAATTGGTCTCCATTTTAATATTACCGAAGGGAAATCTATTTCAGGTCGATCTACACTTACGAATTCAGAAGGAATTTTTTTAGATAAATTTAAGTTAATTTTTGGCTTATATTTATTTAAAATCAAAACTTATGATGTACTAGATGAGCTTGAAGCTCAGTATGATTATTTGAAAAAAAAAGGATTATATATAACTCATATAGATAGTCATGAGCACATTCATATGAACCCCAAAATTTTTAAAATTGTTGCTGATTTTGCTAAATCTAAAGGAATTAAAGTAAGAATTGCTTTCCCTCATATAATTAAAAGAAAAAATGGAGGATATAATTTAAATAAAATTTTTAAACAAATTGTACTTTTTTTAGCATCTAAAATTAATGCTAAATATGCAGAAAAAATTTCTTTAAAGTTTAATAATTCATTTAATTCTATTTTTGATTTCCACCCCTTTCAATTACCATGCGAATCTGATTACTATCAATTAGCAAAGTTATCAAAGTCTAATATTCATGAACTAATGATACATGTTTATGATATTTCGGAAGAATTAAAAGATTTTTATGGAAATAAATTTAACAGAAAGCTTAATTTTTTTAGAAAGGCAGATTATGAAAAAAATATCCTTATAAATAAGGAAATTTTTAAGAATTTCAATTTAATAACATATGGTGATATATAAGATATTATGCAAATAAGAAAGTTACTTTTTTAAAATACTTTTGTAAATTTTTAGATATTTTTTTAATGCAGATTCTATATCATAAAATTTTTTTGCAATTGAAATGCTATTTTTTTTTCTGTTTTCATTTTTTATATTTTTAGTAATCCCTTTTATTTCATTTAGAGTTATTCCTTTAAAATCAAAATTTCTGGGTAATAAATCAACAGATATGGATTCTTTTGAGAGTCTATCAAGAATCTCAATACCTTCAAGACCAACTATATGTAAACCTGCTGCAAGATATTCTCCAATTTTTGTTGGAGAAGACATCTTGATCCAATCACCTGTTTCAATAAAAACCAAACCACAATCATAATTTGGTAAATAATTAAAAATTTTACTTGGTTCAAGAGAAAATATTCTTATTTTATCTCTTGGGAAATTTAATTCTTCAATAACTTTATATATAAATTTGTGATGACTTTTATTAATTATGTCAACATTACAATCAATTTTATTTTTTAATAATATTTTTAAAAACTTTAGTGCCTCTCTAGGTAGATATGGGAATTGGGCACCACCTAGAAAAACAAACTTTAACGTTTCATTAGTAAAGTCCGCGATTCTCTCTAAATCCACCTTAAATTTTTTTATATTTGTGGCTGTTGGAATTATTTGTAAAGGGATATTCAAATTGAAACTATTATTTAAATATTTTGCACCTGACTCATCCAGTACAACTATTCCTGCTGATTTATTTATTAAAATTTTCTCAATATTAATGATTAGTTTTGAAAACCATGATTTTTTTAGTAATCCATAGTCCACTAATTGTCCGGCAAATGCTCTTATATCGTATAAATAAGGACATCTTATAGCCGAAACTAGAAAAATAATGCCTGCATTTATGGACCTAAGATGAACTAAATTTATATTGTGTTTTCTGCAAATAATATTTATTTTAATTGCACCAAAAAGTACTCTAAGTAGCCTATTATATTTTGCTTGGTAGAAAGGTAAATAATACCATTCAATTCCTCTATCTTTTAGAACCTTTTTTTGTTTTAAAAACTCTTCTCCTGTTCTATAAGTCCTCTCGAAACTTAAAATAACAAATTTATAGCCTTTGTTATTAAGACCATATATATAGGGTAAGATTTGGCTTTGTCCAAGATCGTCAAGAATCCCATCTGGAGATATGTATAAAACTTTCATAAATATTTTAAAGATTTAAGAAAATCAAATATTTGATATTATCTTTAGATTATTAGTATATAATCTTAAAGCTATGTGGATTACTTTTTTATTAAATTGAGTTTTAATTTAAATAATTAGTGATCGAAATAATAGAAGATTAATATTTATGGATAAAAAAGAAATTTCATTAGTAATTGGTTCTGTATATGATGACTTAGATGAATTAGTAATACTATTTAATCATTTAGATAACAATATTGATCATTTGGGAGAGATAATATGTGTCGTATCGGGTGTAAATAATATTGAAAAGAAGCAAGATTTATCAATTCTCAAAAGTCTTTTAAATATAAAAATTGAAATTATTTCTTTAGATAGGATTGTCATGCCAGGTGAAGCTAGGAATATTGGAATTATTGAAAGTAAATGTGAATATATTTGTTTTTTGGATTCTCACCCTTTGCCTAATAAAGATTGGCTTTTTAATTCTAAAAAAATCTTAAAAGAAAAAAATTTAAGGGGCGTTTTTGGACGATGTAAATATATTGGTATTAATGAAATCGAGACATGTTTTATTGCAGCAACATTTGGAAGTGAACCTCTTTATACTGTACCGGGAACTTTAATAGAAAAAAAATTATTAACTGAAATAGGTTTTTTTATACCTTATACCAGAAGTGGTGAGGATGCAGAGTGGAGGAGCAGAGCAAAGTTATTCCATCCAAGAATTAATCAAACAAAAGTTAGTCCTCTTATTTATAAAGGCTTAAAAGGAAAAAATTTTCTTGATTTAATTAATAAATGGTATCTTTACTACCAATCTACTTATCTAACTTCTTCTTTTGTTTCCCAGAGAATTTTGTATATTAGCTATTTAGTAATTTTTTCAATTTTTTTAGCATTTAGCTGGAACGATCAAGTTGCAGATTGGGACGAAAACAGCATACTTTACGCTCCACATATATCTAAAATACTTTGTTCTTTGATTATTTTTATTTACTTATTTTATAGATTATTTTTACTACCGATTAATAAAAAAGTAAATATTTTCAAGTTTAATATAATTCAATTTTTGAAATTTTCTTTTATTTCAGTCATTTTAGATCTAGTAAAGGTAATCGCCTTTATTAATCATAAAAAAGCAAAATAAATTTTAAGTTTTATAATTCTATATCTCTGTATTATATTTGAAATAATTAATAATATTCAATTTATTTTTAATATTCCTATTGAAGCTGTATCCTCAAGAAACATATATAAGTTATTTTTCTTAAATACTAAATCTCTTATCCTTTCACCGATTTTTATTTTATTTATAATTTGTATAGATCCATTATCTTTTAATACAAAAAAATATAGTGATTTATCTTTTAATGAACTAACGACATAATTATTCTTCCCAACCTTAACAATTTCGGATATACCTATGGAAGGCACAAAGGATTTTACTGGCTCCAAAAAACCATGATCTAAATGTGATTTATAAAGCGGATATTTTTCATATTTTTTCTTGTTTTCCTTAGTTTTCCCGCCATAATGTTCTCCAGCAGATGATGTAGGCCATCCAAAATTATAAATATTATCTTTATTAGTTTTTATTTCTTTTAATAAATTAATTTCATCACCTCCCATTGGTCCGTGTTCAGTTTCTAATATGAAATTATTTTCAGTATCTAAATATAAACCTTGAGGATTTCTATGACCAATAGAAATGATCTTATATTTTTTATTATTTAAATTAATTTTTATTAATTTCCCATTTATACTATTCAAATCTTGAGCAAGATATCTGCTTCTATAATCACCAACTGAGAATACAATATTACTATCATCAAATGGTATCATCCTCCCTCCCGATTGATGTGGAACGAATTCATTATCTAGGTTTTTAGTTGAATGGATACATTTTTTTGATGCAAATAACTTCTGAAAATTTATATTTTTATAATTGATTTGACCATAAATTATACTTGTATTCCAACAATCGTTAGTTATTTCTTCTGTATAAGAAATATATATATTTTTTTTGAAAATTAATAAGTCTTTAATGGAAAAATGATTTGATTTTTTAAATTGTTTTAAATTTATAAATTGATCAATATTATTTTTTATTTGTTTAAAAATATATTTTTTGGAAGGAAAATTTTTGCTGAATGCTAATAAACCTCTTGAAGATACTATTATCATGTCATTTTTATGAAAGTCAATATAACCACTACCAGGAAAATCACTATGTATTCCCGAATAGAAACCTGAAGTCAACATATATTTTTCTAAATTAGAGTTATCTAATTTGGAATTAGTAACTTCTTTTAAATCAAAATTACTTTTAGCTGTTTCAATATCTGTACCACTATTTTTTTTTATTAATTCTAATTGAGCTAAGTAAAATCTCATTTCATTTAACTTTTTGAGTGATTGCGCTTTCTGCTCAACTTCTTGATTTATTTTTATTTGTGGAAAGATATAATTTTTAAGAAATGTCTTTTGCTCTAGACTTAAAAAAGAAGCCACATTGGTTTTTCTATACAAGATATCTATATTAGAAAATATATAAATTGATGCGCCAACTATCCCTGTCAATAATATTGATAGCTTAATTTTTTTCATTTTAATTTCAATCTAAAATTGACTACTAGAAAATAGTCTTTAACTTGTTAAAATAATTTTAATTCAAACCTCTTTAATAAATGTTAAGTGAAACAATAAGTTGGGATTTGAAATTAGATAACCATAATTTAATTAAGTTTCAGAAATCTTGATATGTATAAAAATTTTCCAAAATTCCGCATTGGTAATGGGTATGATATTCACAAATTAGTAAAAAATAGAGACTTAATTATTGGAGGAGTAAAATTAACCCATCCCAATAAACTAGGTCTAGATGGGCATAGTGATGCAGATGTTTTAGTTCATTCAATAATGGATGCAATGTTAGGAGCTTTATCACTTGGAGATATTGGTAAATATTTTCCTCCATCAGATGAGAAATGGAAAAATGCTAATAGCATAATTTTATTGACTAAGGTTATCGAATTAATTCAGAGTAAAGGTTGGATAATAAATAATATTGATAGCATCGTTGTTGCTGAGAGACCAAAAATATTACCTCATATAGATAATATGAAAGAAAATATTTCTAGAGCTTTAAATTTGGATAAGGATTTAATTGGTATTAAGGCTACAACAAATGAAACTTTGGGACCTGAAGGTAGAGAGGAAGGGATTAGTTGTTATTCAGTAGTTTTACTGGGGGAAAAGATTTAAATTAAATGCTATGTTTATCAAGAAAGTGAAAAGTATTTTTTTCTTATGTATATTCTTATTAGTATTATTTGCACAAAATAATTTACAAATTTTGAATGCTATTCCAATGTTAAATAATCAAGATAAATTTATTACTGAGGAATTAAGAATTAAAGTACCAGTAAATTTAAAAAAAATCTGGTTAGATGCTGAAAAGCAAATTTGGCATCCATGGTTATCATCAAAAGATGGTTATTTGGGGAGACAAATTTTTTTGGATGAAGTAAGAGAAGAGGCTCTAATACTTGTCAAGTGGCAAAATAAAGAATTTTGGAAAAGTATTTCGATGGATGAAGTAGAGCTGATTCAAGAAAAATTTGAAGAAAGTGTCAAATCAGCATTGAATGTAAATCAAAACCCTTTTAAATTGATTTATGAGGGAGAATTGGTTCAACAAGGATGAATTTTGATATTAGGTTTGACTTTCAAAGGAGAGAGAGAATTGGTCTCATTGAAGCAATTTGGGGAGCTGACAAAAATATTCAACAATTAAAAAATATTTGTAAGGAAGTTTTAGATAGAAACGAACTTGTTTTCGTAACTAGAATTAACTCTGAAAAAGCAAAGTTTATTTTAGATATCTATGAAGAAGCAATATTTTATGAAGAAGCAAAATGTCTAATAATTGGCGAAAACTTTAATAAGCTAAAGACTGATAAAAAGGTTGCAATTATTTCAGGTGGGTCAAGTGATCTACCTGTCACACTTGAAGCAAAATTAGCTTTAGAAATTTATGGTATTAATTGCCAAACTTTTATAGATGTTGGAGTGGCTGGTCTTCACCGATTAATTAGCCAGATAGAAGAAATTAATAAATATGATGTTTTAATAGTTTGTGCTGGAATGGAAGGTGCTTTAGCAACAGTTGTTGGAGGTTTATTGCCACAACCAATTATTGCTGTACCTGTATCAGTAGGCTATGGCGTAAGTACACAAGGAGTAACTGCTTTAAATAGTATGTTGGCAAGTTGTTCTCCAGGGATTGCGGTAATGAATATAGATAATGGTTATGGGGCTGCAATGGCTACTTTGCGAATTATTAAAAAAATGGGCTAAAAAAAAATCATTTCTTGTCAATTTCTAATAGATTTTCAATCCATAAATTAAGTTGTTTGGAAAGTTTCCCTTCTTCTCTCATTTTGATCGCTTTTACAACAACTTCAGTATTAACCCATTCTGGAAATCTTCTACGCATTTATTTAAAAACATGGTAATTATAATTTGGTACAGATTTTTATAAAAACAAGATCTTAGTTACAAAATTAATTTTTAATGTTCGATTTAGTACCTAATCTTGATAATTCTGAAGATGTATCTTCACTTTCTACATTTTTTAATCTTTCGATAAGTTCTGATAAATCTTTTTGTGCCAATTCACCATTTGACTCCCATTTTAATGATCTTGAGTCATGATTTAAATTCTTTTTTTCCATTTTTTAATTTGTGTAATAGAAATATAAAATGAAAAAAATCAAAATTGGGTTATTGTTTCATGCTTAAAGTTAAAAAAATATGAAGATTTTAAGAATTTTTTTTAAAAATAAAAATTTTTTTAATCTTTACATTAATTCTTAAAAAAATTTATTAACCACCCCCAACAATCGAAACAATTTCCAATCTATCTCCTTCTTTTAATAATTTTTCATCCCATTTATTTGAACTGATAATTATATTATTTACCTCAACAATAATGGTATTTGGCTTATAGCCAAGGAGATTTATAGTACTAGATAACCAAGCTTTTTGAAGATCTAAATCTAAATCTTTTTCTTTCCCGTTTACTTTAAGTTTCATGAGTTATTAATTCTTTTAAGAACATAATAGCCTCTTGTTTTGGGTCTTCAGAATTAAAGAGTCCAGAAACTAATGCAACCTTATTAATCCCTTGTTTTTTTAAAGAAGAAATATTTTCTTTGTTAATACCTCCAATAGCAAACCATGGGATATCTATGCTTTTTGTCAGATCTTTAATCTTTTTTATTCCAAGAGGTTTTTTACCTTTTTTAGTATTTGTCTCAAAAACTGGTCCTACTCCAACATAATCACATCCATTTTTTATAGCATTATTAATATCCTTTGAATTATTTGCCGTTATACCAATAATTTTTGAGGGCCCAAGCAACTTTCTTGCCGTCAATATGTCAATATCATCTTGCCCAAGATGGACCCCATCTGCGTTTGATGCAAGTGCTATATCAATTCTGTCATTAATTATAAGTAGAGATTCATATTTTTTGCATATACTTTTTATTTTAATTGCTTCTTTTAGGTGGATTTTATCGCTACCATCTTTAAATCTATACTGAATTATTTTCACCCCACCTAACAGTATCTGTTCTATTATTTGTATCAAATTTTCTCTCTTATCTGTTATGGAATATAGATTGTTTTTATTAATTAATGTTTTTGCTTTTTGAAGATTGCAATGATTTAATAAATTGAGCTCGAGAGTATAAATTTCATATCTAATATTTGAAGCTATCTTGGATAGATAATTATTTTGATTCCTTGTGAATTCTTCAATTACTCTAAGGGCTTCCTGAACTCTTGCTGAATTAGAACTTATAATTTCTTCTGGATTGTTTCTTTTAAACTGTTCTTCATGAGTTAATCCTTTGCATTGGTCATTGGTATAATTTCTTGACAATTTATAAATTTCTAAATGATTCTTGCCTAATATTTGTCTGAAATTTTTTATTTGTATAACAAAATCTTCTTTGCCTAAGGCAAATCTTGCCCAATCTTCTAATACTCTTAGACCCTCTCTCGCTCTGTCTAGATTAGCATCAATAATTTGAGCTATCCTTAAATCATCTGGTTTACTCAAATTTAAATTTTTCATATTTAAGATTATTTTTTGAGATTTTTAAGAATTTGCAAAGCATTTTCTCTATCTACTTTAATTTGATAGGTGAGCTGATCAATATTCTCGAATTTAATTTGAGATCTGATTCTTTGAACTGGTTCTATAGTTAAATCTAAACCATAAAGACTTACATCTTTATGAATTAAGTGCACTTCAACTGCTGATGGTAGTAGAGGGTCTATAGTTGGTTGAGGACCAATATTCATTATAGAGGCAATCTGTTCTTTAGAATTTTTAATTTTAGTCCAAGCTACATAGACACCTACATTAGGTAAAAATTTTCTTCCATCTATTTCTAGATTTGCTGTAGGAAAACCTAAACTTTTACCAATCCCTTTACCCTTAACTACTTTTCCTGTAAAACTATAGGGTCTATTGAGAATCTCAAAAGCATTTTTAAAATCACTTTTTTGTAGTAAATCTCTCACTCTACTGCTGCTAACTCTTCCATTTTTGTCCTCTAAAATAGAAATAATATTGAGTTTTATGTCTAAATCTTTTGTTGCGTTTTTAATTGTATCGATATCTCCACTTCTTTTGAAACCAAATCTAAAATTTGCCCCTACTGAAATATTTTTTGCCTTTAATTGATTGATTAAAATATTTTTTACAAAGCTATCAGCACTTAATCTGGAGAGCTCCCTATTAAATGGAATTAGTACTAATTGTTGAATGCCAAGAGCTTCAAGGATAGGAAGTTTTTCCTCCGGTAAATCTAGTCTTAAACGAGTTTCTTTATAGAGAACTTCTCTAGGATGTGGCCAAAAACTAGCGATTGTTGGGATATGTTTATTTTCTTTAACTACACTTTCTATTAATTTTCTATGGCCAGCATGCAAACCATCAAAACTACCAATGGCTATTGATGTGGGGTTCTTAACTTCAGATGGAGATATTAAAGAGATCACAAGAAAACGTGCAATTTTATGAATTAGATGGCAAATTTGAATTGATTATAATTTATTCAATCAAATGAATGTCTGATAAGGTTGATTTTCAATCCCTATCATTTGGAATGAGGCGTATTGGATGGATACGGTTTTGGATTCAATCCATTTTAGGTGTTGTAGTTGCTGCCGTATTGCTCTTTTCAAATGTTGTAAATAATAGTGAAGGGGAATTAGGCTTAACTCCTGGTCTATCACTAACAACAATATCCCTTATTTTACTACTTCTAAGTCTCTGGCAAGGTTGGTTAATAGTAAGAACTGGTAGAGCAATTTCAAGTAACGCTAGACCTTCTAGAGGTCAGACTAGCAGATTAATTAAAAGAGGATTGATTGTTGACCTATTAGGAATTTTATTTGGATTAATTGGATATCAGGCACTAATGGGGGCACTTTTTATACAGGCCTCCTCTCAAACTACAGGTCAACTTATTTCCGCAGCATCTGATATTCCAATAACAGGACTTGAAATCTTGTCAGTTCTAAGTAATACGCAAGTTATAGCAGCTCATTTTTTTGGACTTTGCTTATCTTTATGGTTGTTAAGACGAATTTATAAATGAAGTATTCACTTTAGGCAATATATGTAAATTACCTCTCCAAAATAAATCTGGCTCTAAAGGGGTAAGCGAAATATAATTTTTTTGTATTTGGGATACATCACTTGGCCAATTTTTAGGGCCATAACCCTTTGACTTGAGATCTAATACGGCTTCGCCAGCCAACCAATAATAATCATCACCTCTAGGATCTTCCCTTTTTGAAAATTGGTTTTTATATTTTCTAATTGATAATCTTGTCCAAGATAGTTCTTTTATTTGATTCTTCTTACAAGGTGGAATATTCAAGTTCAAAAGTAGAGACTTTGGCCAACTATCTTTTATTGCTTGTTCTGCGATATCTATAGCAATTTCCCCCGCAAATTCAAAATTTTTCCATTTGAAACTTGCAACGCTAATCGCCATAGAAGGAACATTTTCTAAAGTGCCTTCCATAGCTGCAGCGACCGTTCCGGAACAAAATATGTCTGTTCCTAAATTTGGACCATGATTTATTCCGGAGAGAACTAAATCTGGTTTATTTTTTAATAATTCTGACAAAGCGAGTTTCACACAATCAGCAGGCGTTCCTGAACATCCCCAAGCCACAATATTATTTCCAAATAATTCATCCGCCCTCTCAATCCTCAATGGGGATTGTAAAGTTAGACCGTGCCCTGTCGCGGATCTTTCTTGATCAGGGCATACTACTGTTACATTATGTCCCCTTCTTCTCGCTGATTTGGCTAATGCTCTAATACCATCAGCAAAAACGCCATCATCATTACTAATTAATATATTTAATGGCTCCATGTAATTAAAGGATTTTATTTATTGACGATATTTAAGTAAGATAAAACTATACTTATTTTTACTATATCAGTGAGTCAAATTGAATCATTAAGTCAAATTGAGGAAAAACTAAATAATCTTTCCCTATCAGCTAAAAAAAATATAAATAGTGCTAATAACTACGATGAATTGGATCAATTAAGAGTTTCTTTATTAGGGAAAAAAGGTGAATTATCAATTATTTTGAAAAATATGAGTAAATTATCATCTACTGATAGACCAATCGTGGGACAAAAAGCTAATTTAATAAAGATAAATTTGCAAGATTTAATAACTGAAAGAAAAAACAAACTTACTAGTCAAGCCCTAGACCAACAAATTAAAAACGAGAAAATTGATGTAACAATTCCCTCAATAGGAACTCCCCCAGGCAGTAAACATCCCTTAATTTCTACTCAAGAAGAGATTATTGATATTTTTTGTGGATTGGGATATTCCGTTGAAAGCGGACCAGAAATAGAAAGTGATTTCTATAATTTTGAGTCTCTTAATATTCCTAAAAATCATCCTGCTCGGGATATGCAGGATACTTTTTACCTAGATGAAAATCGACTATTAAGAACTCATACATCCCCTGTTCAGATAAGATATCTTGAGAATAATCCACCTCCTGCAAGAATTATTGCTCCTGGAAGAGTTTTCAGAAGGGATGCTGTAGATGCAACTCACTCTCCTGTATTTAATCAAGTTGAAGTGCTTTGCATAGATCAAAATATAAACTTTAGTCATCTAAGGGGAACAGTTCTTACTTTTTTAAAGACTTTTTTTGGAGATATTCCTGTTAGATTTAGGGCAAGTTATTTCCCATTTACAGAACCATCTGCTGAAGTGGACGTTAAGTGGAAAGGGAAATGGCTTGAAGTTATGGGTTGCGGAATGGTTGACCCCAACGTACTAGAAAAATTGGGCATAGATTCTGAGAAATGGACGGGATTTGCCGCTGGATTAGGTGTCGAAAGATTTTGTATGGTAAGACATCAAATTGATGATATTAGAAGATTTTATACAAATGACCTTAGATTCTTAGAACAATTTTAGCTTAACAAGTATTTTAAATTAGGTTTCTTAAACAAATTAGTTTAAAATAATATAAGTTTTTAATTTATCGATTGGTACGTAAAGCAGGACTAATCGTCAATGATGGTAAAGAACTGGCTGTTCAAACTGCAACTTCTGTTCAAAAAAAATTAGAAAATTCTAATTATGAAGTTGTTAGAGTAAGCAGCTCTGGTGGGATGGTAGGGTTCGCCAATCCTGATCAACATGTTCGTCCTTTGGGATATTCCAATTGTGTACCTGAGGGGTTTGATTCATCTATGGAATTTGCAATTGTTCTTGGAGGCGATGGCACTGTGCTTTCTGCTGCGAGGCAAACAGCGCCTGCAAAAATACCTATCCTCACAATAAATACTGGACATCTAGGCTTTCTTGCAGAAGCTTATATATCTAATTTAAATGAAGCTATTGATAAACTTATCATTGGCAATTGGGAAATTGAGGAAAGAACTTGTTTAATAATAAGTGTGATGCGAAATGAACAAAGAAGATGGGAGTCTCTTTGTTTAAATGAGATGGCTCTTCATAGAGAGCCATTAACAAGTATGTGCCACTTTGAGATATCCATAGGTAGACATGCACCTGTGGACATTTCAGCTGATGGAGTAATCTTATCTACTCCGACAGGCTCAACAGCATATTCTTTAAGCGCTGGGGGCCCAGTAATTACACCTGATTGCCCAGTTGTGCAGTTGACACCGATTGCCCCTCATTCCTTAGCATCAAGGGCACTAGTTTTTAATGATTCAGAGCCAGTAACAGTTTTCCCAGCAACACCCGAAAGATTAGTTATGGTAGTTGATGGTAATGCTGGTTGTTATGTTTGGCCTGAAGATAGAGTTCTAATCAGAAAAAGTAAACATTCTGTAAAGTTTATAAGACTAGAAGATCATGAATTTTTTCAAGTACTGAGAAATAAATTAGGATGGGGATTACCGCATGTGGCAAAACCTAATATGTGAAAATTTATTTATATTAATTTTTTCCCTTTTAATATAAAAACAGGATTGTTTGGGTCCAATCTTATTCCTTCAGCAATGCTTAAACTTTTATAAGTCTGAATTAAATTTAAATTAACTTCGAAGTCGTTTTCTTTTAGTGCAGCACTTAAATCATTAATGGCTTCAATATCAATTAGGGGTAAAGCTATAATTCCTCCAGAATTTAAGTTTTTTGAGAAATTATTAATAATCTGAATTTTAGTTTTTTTATCGCAGCCTCCAATAATAATTCGACTTAAATTACTTATATGAACATTTTGATATGAATTTAAAAAGTTTTTTATATCACCTTCATAAATATCTGTAGGGCTTACTCCTAATATTCTCGCATTTTCTATAATCAAATTTTTAGAACCTAATCTTTTGTCAATACAAATTAATTTTAAATTTGGCCTTAATTTTAATGCCTCTAAACCAATTGAACCGCATCCTGCACCAATATCCCAGATCGTGCCATTGTCTGGGAGTTCTAGGTCAGCTAAAATTTGAATTCTAATTTCTCTTTTAGTCAGAAGATTTGGCCTGTCTTCAAAGGTTTTAAAAATACTGTCATTTAAACCAAATAGCGGAATATCTTTTTTATTTTTATGATTTTCTTTTCTTAAAAGAACAACTATGTTTAAATTTGAAATATCTTGAGGGAAGTCATTTTGTAAATCTAATTTTCTTATCTTTTCATTTTCAAAACCAATATCTTCGCAAAGCCAATATTCGTAAAAATCAGTCAGCTTTAACTCTAATAAGTTTTGTTTGATAATTTCTAGGCCTCTATTTTTAGAATCTGTGATTATTGCTAAACTCGTTGGCTTTGCTTTTAGGGTCTCGACTAATTTGTAAGAATCTCTACCATGAATACTTAATAAGCTTGTATTTTGCCAAGGAATCTTTAATTTACTAAAAGCTAATTGAATGCAAGTGTTTGATGGATAGAAATTTAATTCGTTTCTTGGAAAATTTTCAATAAGAATTCTTCCTATACCAAACCAAAGGGGATCACCTCTTGAAAAAACTATTGCATCTTTTTTTTGAGATTTAAGCCAATCAATAAGATTGTGGTCACTTTTGCTTGCAAAAAATATTTTTTTATTTTGAGTATTGTTTTTAGGCCACAATTTAATTTTTTCAATATAGTTTTCTGGTGCTGCGATACTACTGGTTTCAAAAAACAAAGTTTGTAACTTCAGAGATAATTCTTTGAAATCAAGAGAATTAATTCCTATTATGTGTATTTTTCTTTTTATTTCAGTCATGACTTCTACATAGGAATTACATAATGAATTTGTATGTTTTGTAAAATTATCCTATTATTATTTGAGTAATAATAATAAGTTACTTGTCGGACAGGAGAAAACGATTACACGAACTATTGTTAACTCTTATTAACAAAGAAAGCGATTTTGAGTTAATAGAAGGTGATTCTAATGATTTAACTACGATTTATTCTGATAAAGATTCAGAAATTCTATCTAAAGTTATAGAAAGAAATCGTAAAATAATTAAGAAATACCAAGCTCTTGTAAGAACAGCAGTTACTTTAGACGCACTTATGGATTCTGAAAATGAAGAAAATTACAAATTTAATTGAAAAAATTTTTTTTAAAAGCCTAGTATATTTATTAATTTTAATTTCCTTAATTTTTAATCCTTTAAAAGGTTATGCGAAAGTATCAGAAACAGAAATTAATGGCGAGTTAATAGAAGCTAGTAGTGAGTTTTTAAGAGATTTAGATTTTGAAACTTGGCAGTTAGTTGCATATAAATCTCCAATTTTTGATGATAAATTAATACTAAGGGTAATAGGTTATCCAGGAAACCTTAGGATCGATCACCCTACAGACTTAAGAGTTTATGCTGGAAGAAAAAATTGGTTATTAGCTGATGAAACACTCCAAAATAAAGAGTTAGCTAATGACAGTAGACAAGCTGCTGCAGAATTTGATCTTAATGAATTAATAATTAATATTGATAAAAATAGACCTTTGAGATTATCCCTGACAGGTGTTTTTTCAGATTTACCTGTCCCACCATTTGTTGTAGAAGAGTGGAGATCATTAAATTGAAAAGAATAAATTAAATAGATGATTGATAGCGATTGTATCGATATAAAATGGATGAAAAGAGCTATTTATTTGGCTTCATTAGGTAAAGGTCAAACCAGTCCTAATCCATTGGTTGGTGCAGTTATTTTAGATAAATATCGAAATTTAATCTCTGAAGGATTTCACTCAAAATCGGGTATGCCACATGCTGAAGTGATGGCTTTTAACAATTTAAAGAAAGATGCAAAAGGTGGAACAATTTATGTGAATCTAGAACCATGCTGTCACCATGGACTAACTCCTCCATGCGTTGATAAGGTAATTTCTTCCGGAGTCAAAAAAATATTTATATCTATTGAAGATCCTGATAAAAGGGTTTCAGGACAAGGTATTAAGAAAATTAAAGATGCTGGTATACAGGTACATCTAGGATTATGCGCGAAAGAGTCTCTAGAATTAAATAGATCTTTTATTCACAGGAACAATACTGGTAAAGCTTTAGGAACCTTAAAATGGGCAATGAGTATTGATGGAAGGGTAGGCCTTGAAAATGGAATGAGTAAATGGATAACAAACAATTATTCAAGATCTTTAGTCCACTCTTACAGGGCAGACTACGATGCTGTAATTATCGGTGGAAATACTTTGAGAAAAGATAATCCTACCTTAACTACCAGAGGCAAAAAAAATCAAGAACCTCTAAGAGTAGTTTTTACAAAAACTTTAGACCTGCCAGAAAAATCTAATTTGTGGGATTGTAATGTCGCAAGGACACTTGTTGTATATGATTCGTCTACGGCAAATACAAAATATCTTAAGAGGATTCCTGATAATGTAGAGATCGAAAAGCTGTCTACTGATAATCCTCAATCGCTTTCTAAATTACTAGCTGAAAAAGGATGTAATAATGTTTTATGGGAATGTGGGCCAAAGCTATCAACAGCAGCTATTAAATCAGGTTGCATTCAAGAATTAATTACCTTCATTGCTCCAAAGATATTAGGGGGTTCAAACAGTATGAATCCTCTCTTAGATTTTGAATTTAGAGACATGAATGATGTTTTTAATTTAAAAGAACCTGAAATTAGTATTATTGGAGATGACATTTGCGTTAAAAGCTCCTTCAAGTAATTAATACTTAAGTTTTAAAATCCCTATTTTGTCACAGCGTACGGTTCTTACCCAATAAAAATTTTACGAGTACGGAATCTGTTGCTTTAGTTTATAATAAGTTCAGAAAATCGAAAACTATGCCAATAAGACAAGACGATAATCAACCTAATAGAAAATTTGGAATTGTCAATATTATTCTGATTGGAGTAGGTGCTCTACTTTTATTCAGTAGCCTTTTTCCTAATCAAAATATGCAGATACCAAGGGTTCCATACTCTTTATTTATTGATCAGGTAAATGATGGTGAAGTTAAGCGAGCATATATTACTCAGGAACAAATTAGATACGAATTAAACGGAGCTGAAGAAGGAGCACCTTCTGTTTTAGCAACTACTCCAATTTTTGATATGGACTTACCGCAAAGATTAGAAAGTAAAGGTGTAGAATTTGCAGCTGCTCCCCCAAAGAAGCCAAATTTCTTTTCCACTATACTTAGTTGGGTTGTTCCTCCATTGATTTTTATCTTAGTTTTACAATTTTTTGCAAGAAGAAGCATGGGAGGAGGAGGAGCTCAAGGTGCATTAAGTTTTACAAAAAGTAAGGCTAAAGTTTATGTGCCAGATGATGAATCAAAGATAACTTTTGATGATGTAGCTGGAGTAGATGAAGCAAAAGACGAACTAACGGAAATAGTAGATTTTTTGAAAAAACCAGAGAGATATGCGGACATCGGTGCACGGATTCCTAAGGGCGTACTACTTGTAGGCCCGCCAGGAACAGGAAAAACTCTATTATCTAAAGCAGTAGCAGGCGAAGCAGAAGTTCCTTTTTTCATAATATCCGGTTCTGAGTTTGTAGAACTTTTTGTTGGAGCTGGTGCTGCAAGAGTTAGAGATCTATTTGAACAGGCTAAAAAGAAAGCTCCATGTATTATTTTCATTGATGAACTCGATGCAATTGGTAAAAGTCGCTCAGGTTCTATGGGTGTTGTAGGAGGTAATGATGAAAGAGAACAAACATTGAATCAGCTTCTTACAGAAATGGATGGTTTTGCTTCAGCTGATAAACCTGTAATAGTACTTGCTGCAACTAACCAACCAGAAGTTCTTGATGCAGCTCTATTACGACCTGGAAGATTTGATAGACAAGTTTTAGTTGATAGACCTGATTTATCAGGAAGAAAGACTATTTTAGAAATTTACACCAAAAAAGTTAAATTAGCAGATTCAATAGATTTGGACTCTATCGCACAAGCTACTAGTGGTTTTGCCGGGGCAGATTTAGCTAATATGGTAAATGAGGCTGCTTTGTTGGCAGCTAGGGCTAAGAGAAAATCAGTAGAACAGCAAGATCTAAGCGAAGCAATTGAAAGAGTAGTAGCTGGTCTAGAGAAAAAAAGCAGAGTTCTTCAAGAAGATGAAAAAAAGGTTGTTGCTTACCATGAAGTTGGTCATGCTATCGTTGGACATCTTATGCCAGGAGGATCAAAAGTTGCAAAAATATCAATAGTGCCAAGAGGTATGAGTGCTCTAGGCTACACACTTCAACTACCCACAGAAGAAAGATTTTTAAATTCTAAAGAAGAACTGAAAGGACAAATAGCTACACTTCTAGGAGGTAGGTCTGCTGAAGAAGTTGTTTTTGGTAAAATCACTACAGGAGCTTCTAATGATCTTCAAAGAGCAACAGATATTGCTGAACAAATGGTAGGGACTTTTGGTATGAGTGATATACTTGGACCGCTTGCATACGACAAACAAGGAGGGGGACAATTCCTTGGAAATGGCAATAATCCAAGAAGATCTGTAAGTGATGCTACTGCTCAAGCAATTGATAAGGAGGTGAGAGATTTAGTTGACGATGCACATGAGACTGCATTGAAGATTTTAAGAAATAACCTTCCATTGTTAGAATCTATCTCCCAAAAAATTCTTCAAGAGGAAGTGATTGAAGGAGAGGATTTAAAAGCTCTCTTAGCAGAGACTAAATTGCCTGCATAATAGAATTTTATTTTTAAACTTTTATGTTAAAACCGGTCAAGCTTGCTAATAAAAATTATTTATCAAGCTTGGATATATCACTTAAAGAAATTAACCATATTTTAGAACTTTCTACAAATTTCAAGAATAACAATTTAAATATTGAACTTAAAAATAAAGTTCTAGGACTTATTTTCGAGAAGTCATCTACTCGTACAAGAGTTAGTTTTCAAGTTGCAATGTCAAGACTTGGAGGTACCACAATTGATCTAAATCCAAATACCTCTCAGATAGGGAGAGGTGAACCAATAAAAGATACTGCAAGAGTTCTTAGTAGATATTGTGATGCACTTGCCGTAAGAACTTTTAATCAGTCTAATTTAGAAGAGTATGCAAAATGGTCCACTAAACCAGTCATTAATGCCCTCACCGATTTAGAACATCCATGTCAGGCTTTAGCAGACTTTTTAACTATTAAAGAAGAATTTTCTGGTTTCGAAAATCTAGTTTTGACATTTATTGGCGATGGAAATAATGTAGCAAATTCCCTTATACTTACTGGAGCATTATTAGGTATTGAAATCAGAATTGCTTGTCCAAAAGGGTATGAGCCAGATACTTTTGTCATAAATAAAGCCCTTGAGATATATAAAAATAAGAATTTATTAAAAATTACTAATGATCCTTACTCAGCGGTTATTGGGGCAAATGTTTTATATACAGATGTTTGGTCATCGATGGGTGAAGAAAATCAAAAAGAAGAAAAGGACAAAGATTTTAATGGATTTACCATTGATAGTAATCTTCTAAAAAGGGCAGAAAAAAAAGCCATTGTTTTGCATTGTCTTCCTGCATATAGATCTAAAGAGATAACAGATTTAGTAATAGAAAGCGACAATAGCAGAATTTTTGAACAAGCAGAAAATAGAATGCATGTTCAACAAGCACTTTTAGCCTGTTTGCTTTCCTGAAAGTATTGCAATCTTACATATAAAGAGGTACAAATGTATTAGTATACTCTGATTTTATGGAAACTTCTGCTGAGAATAATCTTACAGATGCTCAAAATGAGCTTTTTACATGGATAAAAGATTATATGAAAGATTTTCAACATAGCCCATCCATAAGACAAATGATGCAAGCTATGGGTCTAAAATCTCCAGCACCTATTCAAAGTCGATTAAAGCATTTGCAAGAAAAGGGATACATATCATGGCAAGAGGGAAAGGCTAGAACAATGCAAATAGTTGATGAATTTATTGAGGGAGTTCCAATTATGGGTTCTGTAGCGGCGGGAGGATTAATCGAAACATATAATGATGTAAATGAAAATTTAGATTTTTCTGAAGTTTTAAAAAAGAAAAATGTTTTTGCACTTACTGTGAATGGAGATTCGATGATAGATGCATGTATCGCAGATGGCGATATGGTTTTGATGGAGCCAATTTTAGATTCATACTCATTGAAAAATGGGACTATTGTTAGCGCAATGGTACCTGGACTTGGAACAACTTTAAAATATTTTTTTAAAAGAGAAGGAAAGATTTTTCTTGAGGCGGCAAATCCGGCTTATGAACCTATTGAATTGAATTTAGATGATGTTGTTTTTCAAGGAAAACTTTTAGCTGTTTGGAGGAAACTTTAATTAAAATTCAATGAAAATAACATAGTTATCAAACTAAGCTATAATTAGTCTGAATTTATAAATGAACTAAAAATTGAGATCAAAACTTTGTTATTTTTTTCTGATAATTTTTATTTCTTACGCAAGTAATGCACGTATAATTTTAGCAGCCATTACAGATAAAGTTGAGGATCAGCAGAATTCCCTTAGCGTAGATTATTTAAGGAATTTGCCATTTAATGACTATATTGTAGGACCAGGAGATACCCTTAACATAGTTGTTTCCAGAGAATATCCCGAACTCACCTCGAGAGTAATTATTGATGGTCAAGGGACAATTAATTTACCTAGATTAAAAAGAGTTTTCGTTAATGGCTTATCTTTAACCGAATTAAATGATGTTTTAAATAAAGCTTATTTAGAATTTATAAGATATCCATCGGTTGAAGTTAATGTTTTAGGATATCGTCCTATAAAAGTTTTAGTTGAAGGAGAAGTTGCTAATCCTGGCTTGAAAACAATGTCAGGGTCATTATCTCTACAGCAAAATAATCAGTTTGATATCAATCCCAAAGTAAGAAGATCAACTGATATTCAAATAAATAGATTCACTGATAGATCAGGAATTAATAATTATTTCCCAACTGTTTTTGATGCAATTCGTCAAAGTGGTGGTATTACAAAATATTCTGATTTATCTCAAATTCAAATCATAAGAAAAGAAAGTGCTAGTGCTGGATCAGGTCTCATAACAACAACTCTTAATTTTGAAAATGTTTTATTGAAAGGTGATAATAGCCAAAATATAAGAATTTATGATTCAGATATTATTAAAGTTAAGAAATCTGAGAAACCAAATAAAATAATTTTATCAAAAGCTATTCTTTCTAACCTCAACTCTAAGTTTTTAAATGTTTTTGTATTTGGAAGAGTAACAAATCCAGGAGATATAAAGATTTCCAGATTAGGTACTCTAAATGATGCAGTGGAAATTGCGGGAGCAAAAGTTCTTAAAGGTCCTTTAGTTTTTTTAAGATTTAATAATGACGGTACTATCGATAAGAGACGTTTCAAATATAGAAGAAATGCAAGAAGAGGATCTTTTAAAAACCCATTATTACAAGAAGGGGATCTTATAGTAGTTGGCGATAGTACAATTACAATGGCAAATGAATTTATTACAGAAGTGACTCAACCATTCGTAGGGCTTTTGTCAACTTATGGACTTATCAAGGCTGTTAGAGATTAAGTAAATGAGTAGTAATTCAGATATGGAAATTGATGTTTCTCAAAATAACTCTAAACGAGATGAAATAGATCTAAAACTGATTTTTAATTTTTTGAATAGGAACAAAAAATTTCTAAGTTTGATTTCGGTTGTTTTTTTTATTATTGGGTATATAGCATCTGCTTTTCCTAAGAGAACTTGGGGGGGTGAGTTTCAAATTGTTTTAAGCTCTGATATGAAGAGTAATGGACTCTCTGACCTAAGTCCTCTCAGTTTGGATTTTTCAAGTATAGTTGATGGTTCTAATACTTTGGAGACAGAAGTTGGGATTTTAGGCAGTCCTTCTGTTTTAATGCCAGTATATGAGGAGATAATTGTAAAAAATGATAATATCCAAAATAAAAATTATGCATTTTCAAAATGGAGAAAAACAAAATTAAATATTGAATTGGAAAAAGGCACCTCTATTTTGAATATTTTTTATAAAGATAAAAACAAGTCTAATATACTTCCAGTTTTAGAAAAAATTAGTTACTCCTATCAAGATTATTCTTCAAAAAGAAAAGAAAAGGATAATGAAAATAGTCAAGAATATTTAGTAAATCAATTAAATCTATTTCGAGAAAAAAGTGCTAAGTCTTTAAAGTTGGCACAAGAGTATGCCATAGAGAAAGATCTTGTATTTTTTGACAATTTGAATAGGAATCAAAATGTCTTATCGAGTGTAGTATTACCATCAATATCTCCTGGGTCAAATCCTATTGCTATGGCTGGACAAAGTCCTACAACTTATTTCAACCCTTCAAATGTTGATGTAGAGCAGGTTCGAGTTCAAGCTGCAAACGAAATCAGAAGAATTGATATGCAATTAGAGAAAATAGATCAATTTAAAGATCCAAATTTTGAATACGTTGGTTCAACAATTCCTGAATTAATAAAAGCAGAATTCCTTACTTCTCTTCGAAGAATTGATTCTGAAATAGCAGAAGTAAGTTCGAAGTATACTGATGAGGATGCATCAGTAAAGAGGTTAAAAGAAAAAAGAGAACATACCATAAAGCAGCTTAAAGAAAGATCAATTAATTATCTTAAAGCAAAAAAATTAGATGCTGAGGCAAGAATGGAAGCCTCCGCTAGGCCAAAAGAGGTTTTAATTAAATATAAAGAATTGGTAAGAAATGCTGGTAGAGATGAAGATATATATATCAAACTTGAGGATCAACTAAGAACTTTAGAGTTAAGTAAAGCAAGAAAAGAAATTCCTTGGGAATTAATTACAAAGCCAACCATATTCAATAGACCTGTTGATAATTTAAGACTTAATTTTTCATTATTTGCGTTATTTTCGGCACTTTCAACTAGTATTATTTATTTATATGCAAAAGAAAAAAGATCAGATATTATTTTTGAATTAAAAGATTTAATAAAATTAATTTCAACAGAATTCCTGGAGATCATAAATGTTAATGAAATTCAATCTTCGGTTTATAAAGTTGATTGTTTAAGAGAATTTATAGGGAAAGAGCCAACTAGAAAAATAAAAATATATAGTATTGGAAAAATTGAGGAAAATAAAGTTCAAATAATAAAAGAATACTTATTCAGAAATCAAAAAATTAAAAATAACTTCGAATTTGTAAAATCTATTAAGGATCTTTATAACGAAAATAAAGAGAAGAATTTTATACTTTTAGAGTTTGGATCAGTTACTTACAAAGAAATAAATAATTTTATCAAATATCAAAAAATCTTTAACGTTGATTTAGATGGAACAATTATTCTAGAAAGGGGAAATTTTACAATTTAATCAAGTAAAAAATTTTTATATATCCTTTATTTGTTAATTTGTTCAATTAAAACACACAAAGTAAAGTAATATTTAAATAATAAGCTAATGGGTTGAAAATTCAAAGATTTTACAACCATTAAGGTGAGGGGCCATAGCTCAGTTGGTAGAGCACCTGCATGGCATGCAGGGGGTCAGCGGTTCGAGTCCGCTTGGCTCCATCATGTTTTTCGCTATTTATACCAATTAGTTTAAAGTATCTATGAATTTAAATTTAAAAGTAATAGGAGTAAATAGTATCTTAACTTGTTTGCTTTTAGATTTTGTTTTAGGATTTTTTTTGAAAGAAAAAGTACAAAAGATTTATCCAGAGTATCTTAAAGAAGCACAAACATTTGGTAGAGGATATCCAAAAGGACATTTTAATTCTGACAAATTAAAAGGCTTTGATATAAAAAAAAATTCAAAAAAAGTTATGTCAAATTTACCAAAAGAGATAAATCCATATCCAGTCTGGGGTAATAATATTGGTTGTTTTGACCATGGAAAAAATAAAAATGATAAATATGAAATTTATCTAGCAGGAGATAGTTATACTTGGGGTTATGCTCCTATAGAAAATAAATTCGGTACTATTATCGAAGAAAAAACTGGCTTAAATGTAGCTGCCTGCGGTGTGAGTCATACAGGTCAGATTCATCAATTTCAGAAATTTAAAGAGATAGTTGAGACTTTAAAATATTTTCCAAAATATGTCATCGTAAATAGAGAGATTAATGATATTGATAATGACTATTTTCATCCACATACAACTATTATTGATGGTTATCAAATAGATGACGTAAGAGTTATTGTTAATAATAAAGATATTTATTTTGAGAAAATAACTTTTGAAGAATTGAGAGAAAATCTAGATTATATGATTTCAAAAGGATCAAATTACGCATTAGGAAGATTTGATCCAAGAAAATATTCATTAACTGCTGTAATACTAATTGAATATTTGTATAAACCTTTAAAAAATTTGGGTAATAAAAAAGTTTCCAAATGCTCCTTTAAAAATACAGGAATATATTATTTTTCAAATTGTTTTCCTAAACAATTATCGAAATATGATCTAAATATAAAAATTCTAAAACCTAATAAATCTGTAATATTAGAATGGATTAAACACTCAAAAGAAAATAACTACAAATTGATATTTTCTGATATTAGTATTTCAAGTTATGCACTTACAGAGGATGGCAAAGAAATATTTAGTAGTAAATTTTGTGATTTCATAAAAAGTAATGGTGTTGCTTGTATAGAATTTGGTAATTATTTGAGAAATAATTTAATATCGACAAATAAAATAACTTGGAAAAAAGATTTTCATTTTAACTTTTATGGTAATGAATTATATGCTGATTACTTAATAAAGTTTGCCTTAAAAGAGCATTTTTAATAATTATATTTTTTGAAAAATGCATCTATATTTTTATTTTGATAAAAGAAGAAATTAAAAGATTTATGATTTTAAGTTAGTAAATAACTTGAGATTCTACAGGAAAATTAAACTTAGATTTTGCATTTAAATCTTTAAGTTCTATGACTACTGATAATCCAGTTATTTTTTTTCTTTTGGAATTTACAATATCCTCAACACATTTTACTGTACCGCCTGTAGCTAATAAATCATCAATAATAAAAAATGTTTGAAAGCCTGAAAGTGACTTTTCTTGAATTGATAATGAGTTTGAACCATATTCCAAATTATAAGATTTACTTATTATTTCTCCTGGCAATTTACCAGGCTTACGAGCAACAATCAAAGGTTTGCAAAGTTTTAATGCAATAGCGGCGCCAAAAATAAAACCTCTAGCATCTATAGCTATTATTGCTTCGGAATTTTTAAGAACATAACTTGATGACATCTCTTGAATTAAATTTGAGAAAATATCGGGATCTCTAAGAATTGGCATTACATCTCTAAAAACTATTCCTTTTTGAGGAAAGTCTTGATATGCATCAATGGCTAATTTCAACTTGTTATTTTTCATTAGTGAAGAAATTACTCTATATTTAGAAATATTGTATCTAAAAAAATGAAATCAATAAATATAGCCTTACTTAGCGCAATGCCAGAAGAGATTGGTAGTACTATTGATAATTTGGAAAATGTTTCTTTAAAAGAATATGGAGATTTAAAAATTTATCATGGTAAATTAAATAGAAAAGTTTCAAACTACAATTCTGTTTATATTACTTTAGCTTGGAGCGGTTGGGGTAAAGTAAGTGCTGCTAGAGCAATAACGAGAATATTAGCTGGAATAAATAAAATAGATTTAATTATTTTTACAGGGGTTGCCGGAGCAGCCAATAAAAGCCTTAATCAATGGGATATAGTTATAGCGAATGAAGTAATTCAGCATGATATGGATGCAAGGCCAATCTTTGAAAAATATGTTTTGCCACCTTTAAAAAAGGCAAAACTAAAGTCCGATGATTTGTTTAAAAATTGGATTTTTAATTCATTAACAAGAAGTGTTAGAAATGGATATTTAGCAAGATTTGGTAATATAAAAAAGGGTTTAATTGCTACAGGTGATTCATTTATTTCGGACGAAAGAGTAATAAAGAGAATTAAAAATGAAATACCAAATTTAGAAGCTTTCGAGATGGAGGGTGGTGCAGTCGCTCAAGTAGCAGAACAAGAAGGAGTTCCATGGGTAATAGTAAGAGTAATTTCAGATAAAGCTGACTCTAATTCAGAGATGGATTTTGATCAATTTCTTAAAGATTATGTTTTAAGTTCTTGGGAATTATTAAATTGTATTTTTAAAGATATACCAAAGATATCCAACAATTAGATTAGTTATAAAAACAAAACAGTTTTCAATTTTGTAGTTTTTCACTATTTCTAGATAATGGGTCTTTGTTAAATAAATAAATTTAGTTATTATTTTAAATAAACTTAATTTCAGTAAAAAAATATTATAAAAAAATAGTGGTCATTAAATTTTTATAGTAATAAAATAACTTAGATCATTTACTTAAAATTCTTAAAAACCCTTAAAACATAATTATGACAAATAGAGATAAAAAAAAATCTTTTGAAGTTATCAGTGAAAATGAAATCAACTTATTAATTAAAAATACGAAAGATGAAAATAAAAGTTGGCACAGGATTTGTTTACACAAGAATGCAAACTCTAAAATGCATTCTATGGTTATGTGTATGAATGCGAATGTTGAAAGTGGATTTCACTATAATAAAAATTCAATTGATAAAGTTACTTATTCATATTTAGGTTATTCATTTCAGGTAAAAATTATGGAGTTAAATAACTCAAATAATATAGAAGTAATAAATATTGATAAATCAACTCCAATAGTCTCTATTGAAGACTCCACTAGTAGATCGATTGTTAATAATTCTGATCAAACTTTAATATATTTAGAGCATAGAGCAGGACCGTATATTAAAGAGGAAATTATGTGGTTAGATTAAACTTCTAAAAATTATTTTTACTTCATTTTTCAAATCTAATTCCTTACTGTTTGATGACTTACAACTTAAATATGCAACCATAGGATTATAAATATTTTTATTTTTTAAGTTAGAAATAGATTTTGGTTTTACAAGAGATTTTTCGGCTGACAAAAATGTGCATAAATTCATTGCTAATTCTTTATAAGTCATATCTGAGGAAGGAGAAAGATGCGCAATGCCAGAGAAATCCTCTAAAAACCATTTATAAATAAATTCAGCTAGGGTGAATACTGATATAGGTGCAATTCTTAAATCATAAAAAGGGTTTATTTGTCTATTATTAGTTAATTCTTCTTTCCACATAGTTAATAATTTATCATCAGGTGTAATAACTTTAGAAATTCTTAAAATCGTATTAAGTCTATTATTTTTAATACTTTTCTCAACATTTGCTTTTATTTGCCCATATATATTATCACCATGGGTGTCGCTATCTTCATAATTTTTATTTAAAGAATTACTCGGAAATACGCAAGTACTTGAAGGGAAAAGAACTTTTATATCCTTTTTATTTAAGAGTTTAATAAGTTTTAATGTATTTTCACCATTTATAAAATTAGCTAATTTAGAGTTTTTATTACAAAATTCAATATTGGTAATTCCTGCAAATATAATTGCGTGAGTAATGCGTGGATCAATATAGATATCCTCGATTTTTTCTAGATTAATCAAGTAGTCGAAACCTTTTCTTTTATCAGATAGTAATAAACTTTCTTTATTGAATTGACCTTTTATAAATTTCGAAATTTTACTATTACAACCAATTATTAAAAGCATTTAATTATTAAGAGATTTATAAAGATCATTTACTAATCGAATTTGATTTACAGATGAAATTAAGTTTTTTTGATTTAGTTGGTCTGATATTATCATCTTATAAAATTCATAAGTTTGATTCAAAAAACTCCAAGACCATTGCGGTCTTATAATTTCAGTTGATGAATAATCTCCGCCTTTAGAAATCTTGATTGTTGCAGGAACATTTCTCAAAAATGCGGCTGGATAATTAATTGACATAAACGAGTTATTATAAAATATCTCAATACCCTCAATCCATTCGTTTTGTTCACCTCTCGTTGTTTCTATGATAACTGGGGATTTTATCTTAGACATTAAAGCAGATAAAAACCCTTCTCCTAATTTTGAACCATGATAATTTATAAAATATAATTGATTATCAGTAATAAATTCAAGAGCATGAGTAATATGAGAGAAAGTATTTAAATACTGCTCATATGAAAAATATAGATCTTGGTTAAGCCAAGTGGGATAATCCTCTAAGTTATATTCTAAATCATTTAGTTTCTTACCTTTTATATCCCCAAAAGGCGAAGCATAAGAATAACCAGAGTGACAAAAAGCTCTTATTGTTTTTATATTGTCTAAGGGTTTTGAATTAAATTCCTTCTTAAATAATCTTGTGCCAGAATCAGAATTTTTCATATAACCAACATATATGGATCGCTTTTTATTAAGAGATAAATCTAATATCTCTTCAGCATTTTCTAAATTCAGACAAAGAGGTTTTTCTGTGAAAACCCACTTTTTTTTGTTTAGACAATCTTTTAATACTGAATAAGTAAGTCTTCTCGGTAAAGTAATGACTACTGCATCGATATCAGATTCTTTTAACATCTGTTTATGAGATGCATATATATTTTTTATGCCATAACGAGTAGATATATTTTTTCTTAAATCTTCATAGGGGTCAGATATTGCCTCAATTTTAAAATTTGGATTTATACTAAATGTTGGCAAATGACATTGTTGGCAAACAAAACCTAATCCGATAAAACCTAATTTGATTTGATTGTTATTCATTAAAGTTAATCAAATAATTTTCTGATAATTATTTTTATCAACTATTAAAACCTTTGGCCATAATAAGATAAAATTACCTCCTTCATTTAAATAATCAACATGTTTCTTGATTATCGACTTGAAATGTATATAAGCCAGGATTACTGTATATTTTGATTCTTCAGAATTTAAATTAACTGTTTCATCAACATATAAATTATTAAATGGAGAGTATTTACCTGACTTTGATTTATGGTCGTCATATAATTTTGAAAGTCTATTATCCAATCCAAATTGAATTGCTAGTGTGGGACCAGATCTTGCGGCTCCATAACCTGCAATTTTTTCTATCCCATTTTCCTTAAGATCAAATAGTATTTTCTCAATTTCTAATTTGCTAGAATTTATATATTCTTTTAGATTTTTTGCCCAATTACCATTATACAAACCTAATTTTTTCTCATTATTTATAGCATTATCTATTTTAATACTTTCGATTGGAAATTTTTTTGAACTTTTATTGTTGCAAATAAAAATAATACTTCCATTTTGAATATTATTTTCCCAAAAATCAACAATCTTTAAATCATAGCTTTCTAAAAATTTTTGAGCTGCTAAGACAGAATAATGGATCATATGTTCGTGAAAAAAAGTGCCTAATATTTTTTTTCTTGAGATCTCTTTTAAAGATTGAACTTCAAAACAAAATATCCCATCATTAGCCAAGTGATTTTTAACTCCTCTTATCATCGAATCCATATTTTGTGAGTGTGCAAAAACATTGAATGCAGTTATTAAATCATATTTCTTATCACCCAAATGCAAAGTGGAAGAATGGATATCGAATAAAGATATTACAGTAGGAATACCTGCATCAATAGCAACTCTTGCAACTGTTGAAGCAGGATCAAAGCCTTGGATATTATGGCCTTCTTTTTTAAAATTTTTTAATAAAGTACCATCATTACTTCCAATATCCAACACATTTATATTTTTATTTGTTATGTATTTATCAGTAATATTTTGAGTGAATTTCTCAAAGTGATCAATTATACCTTTTGTTTGTCCCGAAAAATAAGTATAGTCTTTCCATAAATAATCAGGATCTATATCATCTAATGTTTGAACAGCATTACATTTTTGACATTGATATATATCTATTGGAAACCTTAATTCTTTTGTTTTGGATGGATTATCTAAATAATGTTCACCTAAAAGAATAGGCTCAAGAGGTAGAACACACGATAAATTAGTTGATTCACACAATCTGCAATTGATACGTTTATTGTGCACTTAATGTTATGTAGTTACTTTTAAAATCCTACAATAATTCAATTAAATAATAGTTAGTATTAATTTTTTTTATTAAAATTGATTTTAGTAAATATTTATTATTCATTCATCTCATTAATTTAATTTTAAAAAGCTTTTTTAATTAATTTTTTATTAGTTAATTTTCTACTCTATAATTATAAATTTATTACTTAAAGTGATTAATAAAGAATTATTCTGGTCATTAAGAAGATTACTTATAGAAATTTTATTTAAGGCTAAGTTTATTTATAAGTTTTTAGTGAACATTAATAAAAATGCAATTTTCTGCAAAAAAACAGAGGCTTTGTATCTTTGGGATGTAAGAACAAATCCAATTAGTTTTGATTTTACTTGTAATTTATATCTAGTATTTAAATACTTTGAAATTAAAGGATTTATTGACTTTGATTTAATAGTTTATATTCCAGAAGGATATGATTTTAAACCATTTGAATTTCAGAACTATTCTAAATTTGTTAGTTCTGGGGATCTTTTTAAGAGAATAGATGATTTAATCATACCCTTAGCAAAAGCATGTCCATCAGTAAAAAGAATAAAAGTAATTACTTCAAAGTGTGCTCTTCAAAAAGAAATTAATCCAAAATATAAAATGATTCTTCCGCATAATAGTGACCATTCTTTCTCTTATAATATTAGGAGGGATGAAAAAAAACTTATAAATTTTCTAAAGTCTGAAACTAAACCATTAAGTTATCCTGGTTTAAAATATAGTAAAAGTTCCCTAAAACTTTTTAATGAAATAGGTATTAATTTCGAAGATATAAAATCTTCTAAATTAAAATATGTTACTCTTACTCTTAGAGACTATGGCTTCTCACCACTTAGAAACACTAATAGTGATGACATAAAAATCGCACTGCAATTTTGTAAGAATATTAAAGCAAAATTAATATTAGTTCCAGATTCTGTTGAAAACTTGTCAAATTATTTTATTCCTAAAAGTATCAGGATATGTTTATCTGCGAGAAAAAGAATCGATTTTAGAATTGCTCTTTATTCATTGTCAGAAGTGAATCTATTTTCTAATTCTGGCCCACATGGTGCTGCTTTATTTACAAAAAATGCTAAAGCCATAATTTTTAGGTACGGTAATGGTGATCCAACCGATCCTTATTGTGATTCTTCATTATTGCTTTTTAAAAAATTATCAGGACTAAGTTATGGAGATCAACCATTTTTATCATTGGATAGTTACTATCTTTGGTTTAAACCAAATAAGCCCTATACCTCAATTGATTTAGAAAATGCATTAAATAAACTAAAGTTAAAAAATTAGATTTTAATCTTTTTTTGAATTTTTTACTATTTAAAATTATGCTCTTAACTAAAAATCAAATAAAATATATTGTAATAGTAAGGGGAAAGATAGGAGAAAAGTCATTAAATATTTGCTTAAAAGAAATTGAAATTGTATTAATTTTTGATTGTGATAAGAAAGCTAGTGATTGGGGCAAATTTATTTCAGAATCTATAGAACTTAGTAAAAAAAATGATATTTTTTTATTAAATTTATGGGGAAATAAAATAATACCTGAAAGTCTAATAAATTGTTTATCGGGATCCTTAAATCTTCATCCAGGTCTTTTGCCAGGGCAAGCTGGCTCTCACACAATTACTCATGCATTAATAAATGAAGAAATTTGTGGAGCCAGTATTAATAGAATTGATAAGAAATTAGATTTTGGGAAAGTTCTTGTAGATTGTTGTTCGATAGATGGAAATAAGCTATTACCAGCCTGGCAAATTAGAAAAGATCTACAAGAATCTCTTTTAATGATGTTGGAGTCTAATCTTACTTGGATTTTAGATTTAATTGATGATAATCAATTAGAAGAAAGAAAATATGGACTATACAATCCAACTAGAAGTAATCAAATTATCTTAGACAAAAAAAGAGATATTGAAAGCTTTTCAAATCCGCGGGATTTTTTAAATTGGATTGCAGCTCATGATTTTTGTATTGAAAATAGTTCTGGAGTGATATCTTATAAAAATTCAAATGGCAAAAGACAATCTATTGGTGTATGTATAAAAGATATTCAATTTGATATGTAAAGTTAGGTTTTTCTTATTAAATTTTCAATCTGATCTATAGCCTTTTCGATATTGTCGAACTCAATTCCTGCAAGATTTTTGAATTCTATGTTATCCCACCATCTCAACTCTTTTAGTTTCTCACATATACTTTGTGAAAATCTATACTTGATTTTTTTTGCGGGATTGCCAACTGCTATCGAATAACTTTCCAGATCTTTTGTAACTATCGATCCTGCACCTACTATACATCCATCTCCAATTTTAGTTCCTTTAAGAATTACAGCACTATCGCCTATCCATACATCATTCCCAATTGTTGTCCTCTTTGTAGAGTCCCATTTCTTTAGGTCTTCATCTTCGAGAGATTCAAACCTAGAATCATGAGAATTTCTAAATTGAAATTCAGATGTTGAGAGCCAATTACTTGGATGATTAGATCTACCAATACAACATCTTGCTGATATTGAGGAATATTTTCCAATATCGCAGCCACTTACATAAGTAAAAGCACCTATTCCTCCATGTTTTTTAATACTACTATGTCTCACACTTGACCATGCATCAATTGAATAATAACCTTCAATAAAACTATTAATAATTTCAGCATTAGGACCAAGTACTATCTTTTCATTTTCATATTTTCTTGAAGAAAGATCATTATTAGTTAAATCTTGGATTTTCATCTGATATTTTTGATAAATTATATTTTTGTAAAAGTTTAATTTTTATAAAATTACAAATTTTGTTAAAGGGTTTAAAAAATTCTGTTTTATTGGACAAATTTTGTCAAGTTTGTAAAATTTTAATCTTTATTTTTAAAGAAATTTTCAACTTCATTGGTAATGGTTATTATTTCATCTTGAGAAAGGTTTTCATGACAGGGTAGACATAAACTAGATGAAGATATTTCAATCGCATTGAAAAGTGTTGAGGTTTTGCAATTTTTGAAAGGTTTGGAGTGAGGCATAAGAGGGTAGTGCTGAATTTGTGATTCTATATTCCTTTCTTCTAGAAAGAACTTTAGATTATCCCTCTCTTTAGTTAGTATTTGGTATGAAAAAAAAGTGTGTTGCTCTAATTTATCTTCTTTTGGAGTTTCGACATATTTGCTTAATTTTTCATCATAGAATTTTGCAATACTTCTCTTCTTATCAATTATTTGTTCGTATTTCGAGAGATTAACCAATGTTATTGATGCTTGCAATGTTTCCATCCTCGCATTTATACCAAACTCTTTTATTTCACCTCCTTCCATTCCTTGATATCTAAAACGTCTTGCAAAACTAGCAACAATATCATCATCGGTCAAGATTGCTCCTCCTTCGCCATGGGAAGCAAGAGTTTTCATTGGATTAATACTTAAACAAGATACTTCGCCAATTGATCCAGCACTATAAAAAACTTTGTTATTGTTTGAAGAATTCCAAGCTCCGAAAGCCTGTGCACAGTCTTCTATTATAGGAATATTATAATGCTCAGACAATTTAACTAATTCATAAATATTGGAGCCTATTCTGCCTGAAAAATCAACAATCATTATACCTAAGGTAGAATCATTAATTAATTCTTTGGTTGTTTTTGTGTCTATAAATAATTGATTAGTTATGTCAGCAAATACTGGGATAAGACCTGCTTGAATAATTGCTTGAGCTGAGGCAATCCAACCATATGAAGGAAGTATTACTTCTCTTTTATTAGGATATTTCTTTTTCATAGCTAATAAACTAATTATCAATGACATTGTTCCATTGGATACAGTAATACAGTGTTTTCTTTTTGTTATTTCAGAGAGATTCTCTTCTAATTCATCAATCTCTGGGCCTAAAATAAATCTTCCGTGTTTGTAAACATTATTAATAGCATTCAAGTATTCTTTGCGTAAATTATCATCTATTATTTCCAGTATTTTGTATCTTATTTTTGATTTCATTAATATGATAAATTAAAAACTGTATTATATTTAAAAATTTATATTTTTCATCAAAATTTCTCTAAATAAAGCTTTCAAACTAATTTAATCTATTTGTTAAACCTTTCAAAAAGCCTATTATAAATAATTCCTTATGTTAGATTTATAGATATTAAATTTATGAATAACATAAAATTTTATGAGAATACTTGGTTTACATGCTTCTTTTTCTCATAATACGCATGATCCTACAGTTTGTTTAATTGATAAAGGAGAATTGCAAGGTATATACGAAGAAGAAAGATTTAATAGAATAAAAATATCAAGAGGTCATTTCCCTCTTTATGCACTTAAAGCCTTATTAAAAGATAACGATTTAGATCTTAGAGCAATAGATTTAATAGCTACTACTGGTATTACATGTCCTTGGTTAAAGGAAAAAATTGAAGAAGTTTTAAACCATCATTTTGGATATTCTCCTGAGATAAAATTTATTCACCATCAGATCGCACATATGTGGACAGCTCTCTATGCCGGTGGCCCAAATGATACAAATTTTTTGTGTATAGATGCATTTGGAGACCAAAAATCAGGAATATATGGAAGAAGAATTGGAAAAAAAATTGATTATAAATTTATTGAATTAGATCAATCATTGGGAAATTTATATGCTGTAGGTACAAGTATTTTGGGTTTTACTCCAGGTGAAGATGAGTATAAAGTAATGGGCTTAGCTTCATATGGAGGGGATTTTAGGGATAAAAATCAATCTTTTTATAAGACCTCGATTTGTAATGGGTTTTTGCCTAATTCATCTCAGGAGATAATATCAAAAGTAAAAACTAATTATCAACCGTATTTTACTCATAAGCAATTAATGGAGGTTAATTCTAAATATGGTGATGTAAGGTCTGACTTTAAATCTCAAACTGATTTTGCTTATGCCGTGCAAAAAAATTATGAGGAATGCGTTTTTAAGCTAATTCAACAGTGTACAGATGAATTTCCAGTGATTGGGAAAGCACTTGCAATGGCAGGAGGATGTGCTCTTAATTGTCAGGCAAATTTAAAAATCCAAGAAAAAGGATATGATGTTTTTGTGAGTCCTGTTTCAAGTGATAGAGGGTTAGCTTTAGGTAGTGCTATTGCTGTTAGTCAGAATTTAAAAGGTAATGTTAAAGGATTAAAAGGTATCTGTTATGGACAAAAATTAGATAATGATTCAGTCTATAAGGAACTCACTAATAATGGACTTGTTGAATCCGTCAAACCCTTAAATGTTTTCCAAATAGCGAAAGAGTTGCATGATGGCAAAATTGTTGGGGTTTGTCATGGTAGAAGTGAAGCAGGTGCTAGAGCATTAGGACGTAGATCTATACTGGCAAGTGCTCAAATAAAAAATATGAAAGACGAGTTAAATAAAAAAATAAAATATAGAGAAAAATTTAGGCCTTTTGCACCAGCGGTATTAGATGAAGATGGTGAGAAGCTTTTTGAAAATTACAAAATAAGTAGATACATGACGAGGAATTTAAGAGCTAAAAAATATGCTCAGGATAATATACCTGCTTGTATACACATTGACGGAACAGCGAGAGTTCAATCAGTAATAAAAGAAGATGGATTGATTTATGAGATATTGAAGTCTTATAAAGATATTTCAGGCATTGGAGTTTTAATTAATACAAGCTTTAATTTAAAAGGTCAACCAATAGTACAAACTGCTAGAGATAGTATAGGAACATTCTTTCAATGCGGTATAGATATTTTGGTTGTTGGAGATTATGTTGTTATGAAAAATTAAATGTTGATCTTTTTTAAGAAAAGATTTAATTTTTTGTTAATACGATAATTTCTAGAATAAGAAATTTTTTGTAAATTTGATATAAACTGAATAATTTTTCAGATATATTTAAAATTAATCTTTTCAAATTTATTTATTAATTATTTTCATTATTAAAAATATGAATAACTACAAAGAAAAGTTAATCAAAGAGGGTTACGCCATAATTCCCGCTTCAAATGAGATTATAAATATTGTTGATCGTTTAAATGATGAATTAGATAATATTGGCAAATTTTATATTCCTAACTTCCATAGAAATAATCCTGAACATACTTTAAGAGCAAATTTAAGAGGTTATTTCAAGGTCATAAGAACATCTCCTTTTCAACTTTATGAAATCGCCTCCTCGAAAACAATCCGTCTTTTACTAAATGACTTAGGCATCAAATTTCCTGTTGTTCATGGATGTAATGTAAGAGTAGATGTAAAAGAGGAGTCAAAGCATCAATTCGGATGGCATCAAGATGCAATATCTTTACTTGGTTCTAAGTCCATGTACACATATTGGATTCCATTAGGAGAAGTATCCAAAACAATGGGATCTTTACAAATAATTCCAGGAAGCCACTCAAGGGGAATTTATCCTGTAAAAGCGAGGGATCCTGATTTGGCTGATGAAAGTAAAAGTTCCAATTTAATTATTTCGTCAGAAATAAATCAAGAAGATTCTAAAATTATTGAGGCCAAACCAGGAACAATAATAGTATTACATCCACTATTAATTCATCGTAGTTATTATCCTGATCAAAGTCATCCGCCAAGAAGAACAGTTTTGTTAAGAGTTGATGAATTAGATGATGTTGAACATAGAAATAGAGGCTATAAGACAAGTGTGAATGGATATAATCTTATTAATTCTCCTGAATATGAATCTTATTATAAAAACTAATAAAAATATTAAGTGCTTAATTTATAATCATTTAAATGTTTAACTTTTACCCTAGGAAATTAAATACCAATGATTTCATGATCTCATCATCTTGTTTGAATGAGACGCAAGAATTGATAAATAAACTTAATTTAAAAATATATGAGGGATTCAGATTTGAAGAAATTTTTGAATATCTTTTTTTATTAAGAGTATATAAACAATGGGTATTATCTTTTGATAATAATTGTCATCAGCTAAAAAAAGATATTGATTTTGAGATAAAGAAATTATTTGATGAATTAAATGTTAAATATTCTGATTTGAGTAAATTTACTTCTTATTTCTTTAGTCCTCATAGATATAGTTTAAGGTCAATAAATTTATCAATCTTTTCGCAACCAGATCTTAAAAATTATTATAAATGGTTTTTAAGTTGCAATGATAGTCCTATCCATATTATTAAATCCTCAAATGAATTTATAGTTAAATCAAGTCATTTAGAGGTTAATTCTTTATTTTCTTATTCCTTCTTAATTTATAAGATAATGCCCGTAATAAAAAATAATAAAAGGAAAATTCTTATTACTGATGGAACTTTACCTACAATTGAAATTTTATACGATTATTCATTTTGTATCGTTATAAATGGCTTGCATTTGGCTGAAATTAAAGATCCAAATATAAAATTTTATTTAAAGAATACTATTAAGAGTTTGGATTCTAATGAAATTGACTTTTGTATAGGTTTTAAAGATTGGTTAAGAATAAATTGTAATGTTAATTCAGCAAATTATTTTTCTTTGGAAAAACTTGTACAAATAAGTTCTGATTTCAAAAAAGAATTAGATTTTGAACAATCAAAAAACATTAACTTCCTCCATTTTAAAAGTTTTGATCAAATAATTTCAAATAATCACTATGATATATGGGGTTACAAAATTGATAACTACTTAATAAATGGTACTAAGGAATTTTTTGATTCTTCTATTGAAACCTTCTGCAAATTGCATTCTCATAACTTTGAACATAAGTTATGTTTGATTTAATCATTTTAATGATAAGATTTTAAGTTGTATTTAATATCTTATAAAATTTTAGAAATATTTAAAAAAATATTTTTTTAATCAAAAATTTAGTTTTTTATGTCGAGTCAAAAACAAGTAACTAATATTTTCCAATCTCTTTGGAGTGAAACCGATACTTACGAGGAAGATGGAATTGAAAGCTATATCGCCAGGCATCAAGAGTGGTCAGATGGAAAAATAGGAGAGTGGATAACTTTATCTTTACAATGTGAAAATCCTTTGATTGATAAGATAAATATTCTTGATGCAGGTTGCGGATTAGGGGTAACATTCGCAAATATAATGAGTACTTCATATGTAAAAGAAAAAGTTAATATAAAATATACTGGTTTAGATTTAATAGATTTAACTAAAACAAAAAGTTTTATTCAAAATGAATTTCAAAAAGAAAAATATCATGTTGCAAATCTCGAAGTCGAATTAGTTAATGAAGATATAGGGAAATATTGCATAAATAATAAAGAAACTCAAGACTTAGTAATTGCTTTTGGATCATTACATCATACTCAAGACGTCAGAAAATCTATTATTTCTACTTTTCAAGCTTTAAAACCATCAAATAATAAAAAATCTGGTTACTTTATAGGATGGGTTATTAATTCTCAGAAACCACTAAGGGCAATAACTGATAAGTTTTTTAGAGAATTCTTCAACAAATTTTCCTCTATAGATGACTGTTCAGAAGAGCTAGTAATCTTAGCTAATATTTTTGAAAAATTATCTTTAGCCTTGGGTGAGGAAATCATTGATATACCAAAATATTCAAAATTACTTGATTTAAAAGCTGGTCAATATAAACTTCAATCTTTACTCTATGATTATTTTTTAAAATGTTATTATAGATCTGATGAATCTAAAAAAAGACAATTGCATCAACTTTTTGATTGGTTCTCTCCAGATTATTATCATCAGACAACAAGAGATCAACTGGAAAAAATAATTTTAGAACTTAATAATGATAAATCAAGATGTGAAATATTAGATATTGTTTCAAAAAATAATGGCCATTATTTTTTCCTAAGGAAACATTTTTTAAATTAATTTAAAATTTGAATCCTAATTTAAAACCATAAGAAATTTCTTGGGCATTTACTAATTCCCCAATATCATTAAAATTCACAGCATCTGTTATGAATAAATCAAAATATCTATTTTTATTAGGGGAAATTCTTAAGGCTGTCGTAAAGTTACTTTCAGCATTTCTTAAAGCAGTATTATTTTCTAAGAGTATGGAATAATAATCATTTATATTAAAAATTAAACTAGAACCTATAGCACTTGGATTGTCTGAACCTGTCCAAGCTATTTTTGGAGTTAAATTAAATTGAATTCTTTTAGAAATACTTATTGTATTAATGTTCTCTAAGAAAAGATAACCAGGCCATGTTTCGCCTATTGTTCTACCAAAAGTCATTCTAATGCCAGAAGTAATTGGAAAAAATGCATTCTGATCTATTAAAATGGCTTTTCCTCCAAATCTTAAATTATATAAGTTAGAGCCTATATATTCATTGAAGTAGTAGTTATCTACTTTAGATTTATTAATTGATTTTCCAGTACTGATTTCAAAATTAAAATTTCTTGAAAGCCCAGTTTTAATAGTTGTCCATGTCCCAGCATCCTTATCTAATGAAATGTCCAATAATATTTCATTAGGTTTAATAATTCCTGAGTTAGATACACTTAAACCATCGTATAGATAGTTATTTTTAATATATTTTTTCCCCTCATAATCTTTAGAAGTAGGTTTATAAACTAACCTCGTACCTATAATTAAATTATTATCACTTGGAATTGTTAATATTCCTGTAGCAGGAGTCGCCCCGAAACTGTTAGTTAAATAACTCTGGAAAGATATTTTAGGGTCAATTGAGTAACTTAAACCAAAATCATAAATAATAGCCTTTTTAAAATTTAAGTTTTTGTCAAAATAGTTTTCTCCGCTTAGGGGGATATATGTTGAGTTATATACTTGAAACTTTTTCGTAAATTCGTGATTAAACCCTAAACCAATTCCAGTATTAAATCCATAAAAGGGACCAGAACCTGTTTTTTCAATTTGTTCTTCTGGTAAAAATGTTACTTTTGGTGTGAATACTATATTCGTTTTTTTGGAAATCTTATATGTTGTTGGCAAAGCTATTGATCCTATTAAATTTAAATTTTTGAATTCATTTAAAGATTTGTCAAAAATGTTAGATGAATTACTTCCGCAACCTATTCCATTACAACCCCCGCTTTTTACGTACCATGTTTCTAAAGATGTATCTAATGATGTTGAAAAATTATATTTCTTGAATAAATTAAGCCTTGAACCAACTCCAACACTTATCCATTTATTAGCTGGCTGCTTTTCTATATTGTTTATTTTATTATACAAAGGATCATCACTATGAGAGAAAAATCCCATCAACATCAAGTCATCATTAATCCCATAACTTAGAAAAACTGAATAATTTTGATTCCCAGTTCCTTCTTCTAAATCACTTTTATAAAGAGGAAATAATTGCTCTGCATAAATCATAAATTCTTTTTTATTGATTAAATCCGCATTAGGAACTGCAAAGCCTAAATAAAAGAATTCTTTTTTGTTTATGTGACTATCTATTTTAAGATTTTTTTCCAATATATCTTCATTTAATATATTCTGAGGTTCCTCAATAATATTATCAGGAATATAATTTTCAGGAATATACTTTTCCCATTCTAGTTTATTATTTTGAAAAAAAATATCTTTCTCATTATGTTCTTCCCAGATAATTTTATTGGTAGAGTTATTTAGAAACTTTTTATTATTTCTTATTTCCTCAGCATTAAATTTCAGCCAAGAATTACCAAATAGTCCTATAAATGTAGAAAATATGAGAAATCTACCTAAATATTTTCCTTCTGTCATTGATTCAAATTATTATTTTTAGGCTTTATTTAAAATATTATCAGATACATTATTTTTTCTTTTTTGTTAATTGAATATATTTTCAAATTATAATAGTTAAAGTTGCGGTAATCTTTTACCATCTATAAAAGAAAATTCTCTCATTTTAAAAAGATATGACTTTAGGCTAATCTTTCACAAAAACAAATTTATTTTGGAAATAGTAAGATAACGAAGCCATTAGAGGGACAAGTAGCATCGCAGAAAGATTTTTGTTTAATCCATAATTTACGAGCAATTTAATTAGTAATGTATTTAATATCCAAGCAAATAATGCTAATAATACATATTTTTTGATTACTAAGGAGGTTAGTTTTGCAAGTTTAAAGACTTTTTTACCATAAAAATAAAAACCAAATGAAAGGTTCACAAATTGGCTAATTATTGTAGAAATAAAAATGGGAACAAATAATAGTAAAACTTGAAGAACTAGATTAGTAATTAAAAAGTTGTATAAACCGAAAACCAAAAATAATCTTTTTTTGCCATTATTTTTGAATTTTCTAAGAATTCTCATTTATAGTAAATTCACTATTTGCTTATTATACAAAAAATTATTTATTCATATTTTTTAACTGCAAATTCAAAGATTCCAAATCTAATAGTAATATTTAAAAAAAAAGTTATCTTACATAATAAATTTTATTTCTATAGTCTTAAAACTTTATTCCTTTAATAAATTTCCATAATTTCGATTAATGAAATTATAAATATTGGAATTTCTAATTGAGATAGATCAATGTTTTTTTTTGCGAAATTAGAGACAAAATATTTCACTTAGTTTGACTAAACTATTTATTAAATATTATTTTCATTTATTTAAAAATAAATTGTAGTGCCAATTGGATAGTAGGTTATTGAATATAAAGTTGATTTACTTAAAAAGTAATTTACGATTTATTAGCTAATACAAAAATATGCAAGAAGTTGATTTCATGAGTGTTCTACATAAAAACACTTCTAGGGATTATTTGGCTAGGGTTAATGATACTGATTTCCCAAAACATAAAGCTGCAGAGCTTGCAAAAAAATTTGATTATGAATACTGGGATGGAGATAGGAGAATTTGTTATGGAGGTTATAAATATATACCTGATAGGTGGAGTCAAGTCGCTTTAAAGATGATAGATTACTATGATTTACCACAAAATCCTAAAATTCTGGATGTAGGCTGTGGGAAAGGTTATCTTCTCTACGATTTTAAAAAAATTCTCCCTAATGCCGAAATCTATGGTGTTGACATTTCAGAATATGCGATTCAAAATTCAAAGCCTGAAATATCGAGATTTTTATCTGTAGGTAATTCAAATAATTTAAATTGGGAAGATAACTTTTTTGACCTAGTCATATCGATCAACACTTTGCATTGTCTAGAAAATTATAATTTAGAGAAATCATTAAAAGAAATTGAGAGAGTTGCCAAAAGTAAAAAATATATTTGTGTAGAAAGTTATAGGAATGAATTAGAAAAAGCTAATTTATTGTATTGGCAAGTAACATGCGAAGCTTTTAATAATCCTAAGGAATGGTTATGGTGGTTTAATTATACTGGTTATTCAGGTGATTATTCTTTTATATATTTTGAGTAATTAGAGAAATGACTTTACCTGTTAAATATACTGAAGCTGCCATTCTGATAGAACAGAATAAAAAGCTTATTGTTGATAAGGTCCAGTTACCTGAAAAATTAGAAATTGGACAGGTCTTAGTTGAAGTTCATGTAAGTGGTATTTGTGGTTCGCAAATTGGTGAAATAACTGGTGCTAAAGGGCCTGATAAATATTTACCTCATCTTTTAGGCCATGAAGGCTGTGGAACTGTCCTTAGTGTGGGTCCTGGCGTTAAAACCTTAAGTAAAGGTGATTTAGTTGTATTACATTGGAGAAAAGGAGTAGGTATTGAATCTCAAACTCCAAATTATATTTGGAGGGGTAATAAAGTTAATGCTGGTTGGGTAACAACATTTAATAAATATGCTGTGGTTAGTGAAAATAGGTGTACAACTGTTCCTAAGGATACTAATAGAGAGTTGGCTGCATTGTTTGGATGTGCTATTACTACAGGCTTTGGTGTAATTGAAAATAATGCAAAATTAAGAATTGGTGAATCTATTGTTGTTTTTGGTGCTGGAGGAATAGGACTAAATATTATTCAAGCAAGCTCTCTTTCGTCTGCGTGGCCAATTATTGCTGTTGATTTGTATGATTCAAGATTGAAATTAGCTAAAACATTTGGAGCTACTCATATTATTAATTCAAGTAAATATGATCCAAGAGAAATGATATTAAAAATATTAAACGGTAAATCTTTGGACGTATTTATTGATAATACTGGGCTCCCTGAAATTATTGAAATGGGTTATGAAATAACTAATAGCGAAGGCAGATTAATCCTTGTAGGTGTACCAAGTATTAATTCAAATATAAAAATATATTCTTTACCGTTACATTTTGGTAAATCCATCATAGGCTCGCATGGAGGAGAATGTACTCCAAATAAAGATATTCCTCGTTATTTAAATTTATTTAATGCTGGTATATGGGGTATTGAAGGTCTAGTAAGCGAAAGATATAATCTGAAAAATATTAATGCAGCAATTAGTTCGATGCAAAGTGGCAAAAGTGTTGGAAGGGTAGTAATAAATTTATGAATGTTCCAATTTTTACTGTTGATGAATGCCCAATTTATAATGATTGTGTCCTAGCTTATGGACATTTTAATTCTGTCCATCCTGGACATGTTAGATATCTAAAGAAAGCAGCTTCACAAGAAAAGACTTTATTGGTTGCAATTCTTCCTGATACAGATAATGGAATAAAAAATTCATATAAGTTTTCACAGAGAGAGAGAGCAGAGGGTTTAACTGCGCTAAATATTATTGATGGAATTATTCTGTTAAAAAATGAAGAATTTTCTCTTGCTAAGTTAATTAAAAAACTGAAACCTAAGTTTTTGTTTTTGGGGGTTGAGTTTGAGGAATCTAAAGATCCTGAGATAATTGAGGCAATTAATATGATGAGAAAAAATAAGCAAAATGTTCAGTTTCATGCCGGTGAGGTTGAGTATGCAAGTACAAATTTGCTAGAAAATTCTGAAAGTTATATTGAACAAGAAAATAAAGCAAAATTTCAACTTGCTTGTAAAAGACAAAATATTACGAAAAAATCACTAATTGAATTTGTTGATTCTTTTGTAAATACAAAATTACTTGTGATAGGAGATTCAATTCTTGATCAGTATGCAGGATGCGAGGCATTAGGAATGAGTGCCGAAGCACCAGTTTTAGTAGTAAGAGAGCTGCGAAAGAAAAATTTTATTGGAGGGGCATCAATTGTTGCATCTCATATAAAAGCACTTGGAGCACAATGTAATTTTTTATCAGTAGTAGGCAAAGATAATAATGCAAATATAATCAAACAAGAACTGTCTATTCAAGGAATTAATTATGAGCTTATTGAGGATAATTCAAGGCCAACAACTTTTAAAAAAAGATATTTAGTAGAAAATCAAAAATTATTTAGGGTTAGTAGACTAGATGATCATTTTTTAAGCAAATCAGTTGAAAAAGAATTTATTAAAAAACTTGAGGAGCTTGCCCCAAACGTTGATGGAATTGTTGTATCGGACTTCGTATATGGGGTTATTACACCAAATATAATTAAAAAAGTTATTGAACTTTCTAAGAAATATAATTTAAAAATTTTTGGAGATACCCAATGCAGTAGTCAAATAGGATTAGTGACTAAATTTAAAGACTTTACATTACTGTGTCCAAATGAGAGAGAGGCAAGAATTGCACTACAAGATAAAGAATCTGGTTTGGAAAGTATTATCACAAAATTAATTTCAATTACAAATAGCAATATGTTAATTATGAAGTTAGGAGCGCAAGGATTTGTATCTTTTGATCCATCATTAAAGGGACTCCCAAGCCAATCTTTCCCATCATTATCAGCTAATCCAGTCGATGTATCTGGTGCAGGAGATTCTCTTTTAGCATTAATGGCTACTGCTCTAAGTACAAAAATAAAATTTATGGATGCTTCTGCTCTAGGGTGTTGTATGGCTGCTTTGGCGGTTGAGAATATGGGAAATAAACCAATATCTGCATCTCAATTAAAAAGCTTTTTAGATAAATTTTTATAGTTTGGATTTTTATTATGCATTTAAATAAAATTTTAGTTATTGGTAGCAATAGTTTTAGTGGAGCAAGTTTTGTAGATAAGGCTTTGCAAGCTGGATATAAAGTTATGGGAATTAGTAGATCTGCAGAGCCCAAATCAGTTTTTTTGCCTTATAAATGGAAACATAATATTTTTAAAAAAGATTTTGTTTTTAGGAAATTAGATTTAAATAAAGACTTTAAGAAAATTATTAAAACTTTAGATAGTTTTAAGCCTGAATATGTAATTAATTTTGCAGCCCAAGGTATGGTTGCTGAGAGTTGGCTAAATCCTACTCATTGGTATAAAACTAATGTTGTCTCACAAGTTTCTTTGCATGATGAATTAAGAAAAAGATCTTTTCTGAAAAAATATTTGCATGTGACTACTCCTGAAGTTTATGGAAGTACTGACTTAGGATGGATAAATGAGAAGAAACAATTTTCCCCCAGTACTCCATATGCAGTAAGTAGGGCTTCTTGTGATATGCATTTAAAAAGTTTTTATGAGGCTTATAATTTCCCAGTAATCTTTACTAGGGCTGCTAATGTATTTGGCCCAGGCCAACAACTTTATAGAATAATTCCTCGGACAATATTAAGCGCACTTTCTGGGAAGGAAATGTTACTGCATGGTGGTGGTAAATCAATCCGGTCATTTATTCATATAAGTGATGTAGTAGATGCAACCTTGAAACTTTTAGTTGAGGCTGAGTCAGGTTCCACTTGGCATCTTTCAACAAGAAAAGCAATTAGTATTAAAGAATTAGTGCAAAAAATTTGTTCAATTTGCAATGTGGAGTTTGAAAAAATTGTAAAAGTATCTGAAGAAAGATTAGGTAAAGATCAGAGTTACCTTTTAGATAGCTCATCTATTCGCGATCAATTTGGTTGGGATGACAAAATTGATTTAAATTCTGGCATAAAGGAAACAATTGCTTGGGTTGAGGAAAATTATGATTTACTATGTGAATTGCCTTGGCATTATGAGCATAAATTATGAAGATTCTTGTTACTGGTGGATCAGGTTATAAAGGATCAGTTCTTATTCCTGAATTACTAAAAGATGGTCACCAGGTTGTTAGTATCGATACAAATTGGTTTGGAGATAATTTAGATGATCATCCTTGCTTGACTAAAATTAAGGAAGATATTAGGAATATTGATGCTATCCCTATGGATGGCATAGATTCAATAATTCATCTAGCAAATATTGCAAATGATCCTGCTGTTGAGCTGAGCCCGAATTTAAGTTGGGAGGTGAATGTACTTGCAAGTTATCAAATTGTAGATAAAGCCTGGAGAAATGGAGTAAGTCAAATAATCTATGCAAGTTCAGGAAGTGTATATGGTATTAAAGAAGAATTAAAAGTTACGGAAGATTTGCCATTGGTACCTATTTCTGTTTACAACAAAACAAAAATGGTTGCAGAAAGGGTATTCCTTTCTTTTAAAGAGAAAATAGATATCAAATGTATAAGACCTGCTACCGTATGTGGTTTCTCTCCTAGAATGAGACTTGATGTGAGCGTAAATATGCTTACGTATCAGGCCCTCAAAAATGGTAAAATCACTGTATTTGGAGGTAACCAGACAAGACCTAATATTCATATAAATGATATGGTAAATGTATATAAACACTTTCTAGGAGTTAATGACATCCCTTCAGGCTGCTATAACGCGGGTTTCGAAAATATAAGTATTTTAGAAATAGCAGAAGAGGTCTCAAAAGTTATAAATACTGAGATAGTTGTTACGAAATCAAATGATCCAAGATCATACAGACAAGATTCAACAAAATTACTTAAGACAGGTTTTAGGCCTAAATATAGTATTTGTGATGCTATAAAAGAAATAAAAAGTAAATTTGAAAAAGGATTGATTCATGGATCTGACGAAAAATATACTGTTAAATGGATGAAAAAGTTAGGTCTTTCTGAGTTTAAAGAATAATTATTGATGATTAATTTTTTTATTACTTATGTAAAGCTTACTATTAATTATTTATTAAAATAATCTTATGAACAAAGATAAAGAATTTCTTGATAGATATTGGTCAGACTATAACAGGTTAATTATTGAAGGAAGAGACGATTCAAAGATAATCGGATTGAGAGATATTATTAAAGATACTGTTAAATCGAATGGTAAATTATATTTTGTAGGAAATGGTGCGAGTGCATCCCTATGTAGTCATGCAGCTACTGATTTCACTAAACAAGCAAACATAGAATCTCATGCTTTTAATGACCATAACTTGATAACTGCTTTAGCTAATGATTATGGATACGAAAATTGGGTAGCAAAGGCAATTGAATATTACGTAAAGCCTTGTGATAGGGTGATTTTCATTAGTGTTAGCGGCAATTCTCAAAATTTGATAAATGGTCTGAAATACTCTAAGAAACACAAAATTCCAAATGCATCTTTGACCGGTTCAAATTCAAAAAACTTTCTTAATATGAATTCTGATTATTCAATATGGGTTGATAGTAAATCATATAATATTGTCGAGTCAATTCATACCACCTATCTAACATTAATAATAGATTTGATTATAGGTAAAACAATATATTCAGTTAATTAATTTTCAATTTTTTGAGTTAGATTAGACACTATTTTTTGAGCATTAATAAATGAACAACTCCATGCAGGAGATATAGAATTTAATATATGAAAAGTATTATCTTTATTAACTAAAACGAAATCATTTTCTAATTTTTTAGTGCACACATTAAATAATTGGGCTCTTATTCCTGGAGAATGCCATGTATAATCATTTTCTAATAAATTTTCAGTTGTTAATTCAGAGGCTTTTTTTAAAATATTTTTTTTAACAAGATATTTTATTTCTCTTAATGCTAAATCTCGAAATCCAAATTCATTTTTTGCCAAAAGATTTATCTGTAAAAGAAAAATCTCTTTAGATATTTTAAAATTTAGTCCCTCAAATAATTTATAGTTTTCAGGAGATAAAACAGGTATTGCAGTGGGTCCTAATTTTAAATAATTATCACTAGTAATAGTAGTATGTATTCCCAAAAAAGGTTGCTCAATATCAGGTACTGGATAAATATGAGTTTTGAATTTTTTTATTTTTTCTGAAGACTTTAAATAAAGACCTTTAAATGGTAATAATTTATATTCTGTATTAATTCCAAAAAGCTTAGCAACTTCAAGTGAATATCCTCCGCATGTATTAATAAAATAATCAAAAAAATACTTTTTATTTTTGGATGTTTTTATGAAACTAGGACCAGCAGAAACAATTTTTTCACCAGTTTTAAAGTCAATATTCAAACTTTTGCATTCTTTTATTAAATTATTCAATAGTTCAATTGGTGAAATACTCCATGTATTTGGAGACCATAAAAAGTTCTTGTAGGTAATTCCTAAGGATTCATAATTGTATAATTTATTCTTGTTTAATATTTCAAGATCACATCCATTTTTTTTTCCACGTTCGTATAACTCAAATAATATTTCTTCTTGTTTTTCATTTTGAGTAACGACGACCTTTCCACAACGATTTGTTTTGATATTATTTTTAATGCAGTAATCTCTCATTAATTTATTTCCTTTACTACATAATTTTGCTTTAGTACTTTCAGGAGAGTAATAAAACCCAGCATGTATTACTCCACTATTTCTTGTAGTGGAGTGAGAACCTAATGTTGGATCTTTTTCTAATAATTTTATTTCTGAAAACTTATTTGATAGAGCAGCCTCTCTTGCAATAGTGATTCCTATTATTCCACCACCACAAATTATAAGCTTATTTTTTTTATTCATTTTTGATAATTGAACATATAGTTTAAATTTTTATTTTTAATCAATAATTATTTAACCATAACTTTTAAAAGTCTGATTAATTATTTTGATTAGATATGATATTGATAAATAAAAACAGTTTAATTTCAATATATATCTTTTAATTAGAAAATCAAAGAGATTATTAAAGTTATTGTTTAGTTAATATTAAGAGATCTTGCTTCTTCTAAAGCATCAATTGTTCCAATATCGATGTAATTCATATTTGTATGATGTGTATAAATTTTTCCTAATAAAAATGGTAATACTTCAGTGCTAAAGTCTTTGGCATGAGGATGATTTTTTATTAGCCACTCTATAAATTCATTTCCAAATACATAAATAGCTCCATTAGCTATATCACCAGGTGGATTATTTACTTTTTCAAAAAAATTTTGCACTATCCCTTCTCTGTCTAACTCAACAATTCCACATCTTGTTGGATGTTTCGTTGTGAAAGTCAGCATTGTAATTAAACAATTATTTGGGCGATTATGATGAGAATTTAATAAATCTTGTAATTTCATAAGGGTATAATTGTCAGAATGTATGAGAATTCCAGTAGAGTTTGAGAAAAATTTGTAATTAGCTAAAAGGGTACCGGCTGTACCAAGCAATTTATTCTCATGGAATAAATGTATTTTCTTATTTTGTGAATAATTATTATTTAAAAAATTATTTACTTTATTAGCTAAATAATGTGTATTTATCAAAATCATTTCAGTATTTATATCTTCTAACTTGTTCAACCAATGTTGAAGTATGGGCTTCTTATTAATTTCTATAAGGCATTTTGGAGTTTTTAGAGTCAAAGGTCTTAATCTGGTGCCTAATCCTGCTGAAAGAAGAAGAGCTCTAATAGGTTTCTGCATTACTAATTTATTATTATTTTTTTAAAATTATTCTCTAAATATATCTTCTCTTATCAAAAACGTTAAATCATCCATTAGAAGTAAATTTTTGTTTGTTGACCTGTAATATTCTATTACTTTAATTCTTTCTTCTTTGCCTTTACCGGTTAAAAGGTGAACAAGATTATTTAAGCCTGCCTCTTCTCCTGATTTTATATCTGTCAGTCTGTCACCTATCAAAATGGATTTAGATAAATCTATACTAAAATCTTGAGAAGCTTTAATTATCATATTTGGATTAGGTTTCCTCCAACTATTTTTGGAATTTAATTCATCTGGCCCCTCACCATTAGCATAAATTGCGTTTATCGCATTTGGCAGATTTATTAATTCAAGCATTTTATTAGTAACGTTTTCATAATCCTCCCAAGAAAAAAAGTTTCTTGAAATTCCAGATTGATTAGTAATCACTATATTCAAGTAACCTAAGTCTCTTGTCTTTTGCAGTAATTGATTTACTCCGTTTAAAACTGATACATCTTTAATATCTTTGATGTAGTGAGTATCTTTGATTAGAACTCCATCTCTATCAAAAAAAACAGCTTTTTTGGGACTATCTGCTTTACTTGATTTCTGATTACTTAAAAAGATAATATGTTTTTTCTCATTTAGGTGTTCTATTCGCATTAATAAATTGTTGATTTTATAAGTTTCAAAAGGTTCTCTTCATTTACATTTGTAGAATGTTTTGTACCAATCAATAAATTTTGATATCCCTTCTTTTACTGGGGTACTTGGCCTAAAATTAATCCATTTTTCTAATGATTTTGTATCAGACTCAGTATTAGGAACATCTCCAGGTTGAATGGGAAGGTATTGTTTAATTGCCTTTTTCCCTAAAATATTTTCTATACTTCTAATAAATTCCATTAATGGAGTTGGATTAGAATTGCCAATGTTAAATATTTTATAAGGAGCCCAACTATTATCTGGACTTAAATCCATATGATCGAGCAAATTATTTTTCTTGGGAGGTTTATTAATAACTCTTGTGATACTTTCGACAATATCATCTATATAAGTAAAATCCCTCATCATTTGACCATTATTAAATATCTTTATAGGCTCATTATTTATTATTGATTTGGTAAATAAAAATAAAGCCATGTCTGGTCTTCCCCAAGGCCCATAGACAGTAAAGAAACGTAATCCAGTAGTTGGGATTTTATATAAATGGCTATAAGAGTGTGCCATTAGCTCATTTGCTTTTTTACTGGCAGCATAAATACTTACAGGATGATCGACGTTTTGAGATTCTACAAAAGGCATTTTAGTATTTCCTCCATACACAGAACTGCTACTGGCATATACCAAATGCTCTACTTTATTGTTTCTACATTCTTCAAGTAAATTTATAAAGCCTACTATATTTGAATTTACATAAGAATAAGGATTTTCTAATGAATATCTAACTCCAGCTTGAGCAGCTAAATTTACTACTATTTTAGGTTTATATCTTTTGAAAATACTTTTAAGAGTATCTTTGTCTTCTAAATTACTTTTTATAAAAGTGAATAAGTCTATATTCGATTCATTAAGAATTTTTAATCGAGCTTCTTTTAATTTAGGATCATAATAATTGTTTAAATTATCTAGCCCAATAATTTTTTCATTATTTTTTAAAAGCTTCATGCTTAAATGAAAGCCTATAAATCCAGCAGCACCAGTAATTAAAATTGTCATACTTTCCAAAACTTGATTAGTTTCTAAATTTAATAAATATTAGAAAAAATTAAAAATCTTGATATAGTTATTTAGATATTATGAATTAGTTTGAGTAATACGCCAAATTCTCTGCCAGATCTTAATACTTGCAAAGTTGCAATTATGGGTTTAGGTTACGTAGGTTTACCTTTAGCTGTTTCATTCTCTAATACAAAAAAAAGTGTTTTAACACAGGAAAAACTCGAAAGGACAGTTTTTGGATTTGATATTAATAAGAAAAGAATAAACCAGTTGAAAAATGGGTTTGATAAAACTAATGAAATTTCAGAAAAAGATTTATTAATTTTAAGAAATCTTTATTTTACAGATAAGCCATCAGATTTGTTTGAAGCTGATGTATTTATAATCACTGTTCCTACTCCAATAGATAAGTTTAAAAAACCTGATCTAAGTTCTTTAAAAAAAGTTTCTCAGTTAGTTGGTAATTTAATTAAATCAAGAACAAAAAAAAGTTACCCAGTTATTGTTTATGAAAGCACTGTATATCCTGGAGCTACGGAGGAAGTATGTGTTCCTATTATTGAGTCTGAATCGAATTTAAAATATAATGAAGATTTTTTTGTAGGTTATAGTCCTGAAAGAATTAATCCAGGAGATAAAAAGCATAGGCTAGAATCAATTACAAAAGTAACAAGTGGGAGCGATATTTCTAGTGCATTATGGATTGATTCCTTTTATGGATCGATAATAAAAGCAGGGACTTACAAAGCTCCCAGTATCAAGGTCGCTGAAGCTGCGAAAGTTATTGAAAACACGCAAAGAGATCTTAATATTGCTTTAGTAAATGAACTAGCATTTATATTTAATAAATTAGGTATCTCTTCCTATGAAGTCTTGAAAGCAGCCTGTACTAAATGGAATTTCCTAGATTTCAAGCCTGGACTAGTTGGTGGGCATTGTATTGGTATTGATCCTTATTACTTGACTTATAAAGCTGAATCATTAGGTTATTATCCAAAAGTTGTTTTAGCGGGTAGAGAGATTAACGATAATGTTTCAAAATGGGTTGTGGAACAAATGGTTATAAATTTGGTTAAGAAAAAAATACCCATTGAGGGAACTGAAGTACTTATATTAGGATTTTCTTTTAAAGAAAATTGTAATGATTTTAGGAATACAAAAGTCATCGATATTATTGAAAATGCTAGATCATACGGTATTAACCCCATTATCGTAGATCCAATTGTTGATAAAGAGGATGCTTTTATTGAATACGGGATAAACATTTTAAAAAAAATACCCTCTGATAGAAATTTCAAAGCAATAATAGTTGCTGTGGCACATAAACAATTTTTGTTATTGAAAAAATCAGATTGGGAACTAATTAAATCTACGAATAGTGTAATTTTGGATATTAAGAATATTTTACCTGAAGAAATTGAAGCAATAAGGCTATAAAACCTTAAGGTAATTAAGGTAATTAAGGTTGCTAAAACTATATCTATTATCTTATTAATCTATCATTAGAAATAGAGGATTTTGATTTTTCTGAAATAATTAAAGACAATAGAATTAAAGCTGGTAAAAACATTAATTTATATCTATTTGCAGTCCCTAAATTAGCAATAGTAAGGGAGTAAAATAACCAACCAATAATGGAATATAAAGTTAAAAAAACAGTCAATGAGTTTATAGCTAAATATTTAAATTTAAGGTATTTTAGCATTTTAAAAATCGGATATATAAATATTAAAATTAATATGAAATTTTCAAAAGACATTAATAAAGTATAAAAATTATTTGCATCAAAAAATAGTGGCCTAAACATGAATGAAAAAAGTTTAAGAGGGAAAGGCATACCAACTAATGATATGGAATTATTACCTTCAGCGGTCACCTCTGCATAATAATCTAAAGCAGCTAATATTACTGTAAATCTAAGATTTCCTAAATCTAGTGCAGGATAATTCATTGCATTTAACAAATTTACTGTATAAAGACTGACTAGTGAAGCTATACCTATAAATAATTTTTTAAAAGTTGGCAAATTATTCTTCATTAATAAAGCAATTGCTATAGAAAGGAATAAAATTACACCTACAATTGGTCTTATTATGAAAAATAAAATAGCTGAAATAAATAAAATAATTAATCTTGATCTTAGATTTAAAAAAGAAAAAATTATTAAATTAATGCAAGCGAAAACTATTGCATCTTTGCCAATTGCGGTTATCCATATATTTAGAGTTGGTAAAAATACTACTAATGTAATTAGAAATTTTAGTTCCCTTTCAGTTTTCTTTCCAATATGTCTTACATTTGATATAAAAGCTAAAGTGCCAATATTCCCAATAAAACTAAATAAAAATGTCACCGAGTAAATATTAAGGTGAAAATATATTCTTAAAAATTTTACAATTGATGTTATTAAGCCTGATCCAATCAATGCATTAGAAGATTCTGCTGTTAATGCATAAATAAAATAACCTGTGGAATCAAGATCTTGTCCAATTGATATTGGAATATATAAAAGGCAAATTATAGTTTTAAATATAAAGATTACTGTAATTGTTATCTGATTTAATTGAAAATATTTAGCAAGTTTTAAAGTTAAGAAGTAACTTAAAAAAAGTATAAAAGTGGCTTGAATCGCTATCATTTATTTATAAAAATCTAGCCAAGACTGGAGCATTAAGATAGGCCATAATAATCTTGTGTTATCAATTTTATTGTTTAAGTGGTCATCCCAAATTTTTTCTATTTTTTCTACTTCAAAATAATTTTGATTTCTAATCTCTTGACCAAGAAGAAGATCTTGAGACCATTCTTTTAATGGACCTCTTAACCATTCTTGAATTGGAACTGCAAAGCCCTTTTTAGGTTTGTAGACATATTTTTTCGGTAAATATTTACATAGTATTTTTTTTAATATTAGCTTTCCTTGAGCATTATGAACTTTCATCTTAGTAGGTATTTTCCATGCAGTTTCAACAACCTTTTTATCTAAAAATGGTGCCCTAGTTTCCAAACTATATGCCATAGAGGCTCTATCAACCTTAACTAAAATATCGTCAGGTAGATATGTAATAGCATCCCAATAAAGCATTCTTGCAATTTCATCATTATCTTTACAAATTGGAAAATCATCTAACTCTTTAAAGTTTTTATAAAGCGGATTATCTAATTCATCTAAAAATGACTTGCTAAAAATAGAATTATTAATATTTTCCATTAATAAAGATCGATATAAATCATCAGCATTTCTTATATTTTCTAATCTAGATGCAGTCCTTATTACTTTTTGTAAGAAATTCTTTTTTTTACCAATGAATATTAAATTTGAATATTTATTTTGCGGTATAGATTTAAGCAATGAACCAATTCTTGATCTCAGAGGATAAGGAATGAACTTGATTTTTGACCATATATAGGATCCTTTAAAGTGTCTAACATATCCTCCAAAAATCTCATCTCCGCCATCTCCTGACAATGCCACATCAATCCCCTTTTTCTTGATCTCCCTGCATATTAAAGCTGTTGGAATTTGTGAAGAATCAGCAAATGGTTCAGAATAAATTGACGGTAAATTTGGAATAATTTTCAAAACTTCTTCTGGTTTTAATATAATTTCCTGATGTTGTGTTCCAATAAAATCTGCAACTTTTTTTGCATTAGCTGATTCATCAAATTCTTTATCTTCAAATCCTATAGTAAATGTATTTATTTTCGTTTTTGTGACTTGAGATAATAATGCTGCTATTAGAGATGAATCTATACCACCAGATAAGAAACATCCAACTGGCACATCTGAGACAGAGCAGTCTTTAATTGCATTTTTTAAAACTATTTCTAAGTTTTCAATGGCTTCGGTCTCTGTTTTATACTTAGATTTGTTGTTTTCTTGAATGGTATCTTTATAACTCCACCATCTATATACTTTTGGGGTGGTCTCAAAACATTTTTCTAAATTAAAATGAGCAATATAACCAGGCTTTAATTTTCTAATAGATTTGTAAATCGTTAAATCAGAAGCTATACATGAAAATCTCATTAAAGAATCAATTGCGTTTAAATCAATTTTTTTATCAAATCCAGGAAATTCAATTAATGCAGATATTTCTGAACCAAAAACTAAAGCACCACTAGAACTAAATCCAGTAAAGCCAAAATATAATGGTTTCTCACCAAACCTATCTCTAACTAGAAAAAGACTTTTGGTTTTTTTATCTAATAAAGCAAAAGCAAACATGCCTTGTGCGAAATTTAATGTTTTATCTAGCCCCCAATGTTCAATCGCATTTATGAAAACTTCGGTATCCGAGGATCCTTTCCAGGGAATATTTGTTTCTAAATTTAATTGTTTCTTTAATTTTTTAAAATTATATATTTCTCCATTAAATGCAATTACATATCTTTTTTTGAAACTTTCCATAGGTTGGTTTCCTGTTTTTGATAAATCTAAAATTGATAACCTTTGGTGAGCACAGCAATAAGATAAATTTGAATCTAAGTAGATATCTGATGAGTCTGGCCCACGATGAACAATTTTTTTGGCCATCTTCTTAACAATATCTAAAACTTGATATTTATTATTAAAGCCAGTAACCGTTCCAACTATTCCGCACATAGTTTAATTATTTAAAAGATTTATTCTCGAATACTTTTTTTCCATTTATCTCTAGAATTTTATCAAAAAAGTATTTAGTTTCAACTCTATGAGTTATAACTATACAAGTCATTGAGGTTAATTCTTTGAGATTATCGAAAAGTTTTTTTTGTGTGATTGTATCTAATGATGAAGTGGGCTCATCCATTATTAATAAATCTGGATTATGGTAAATTGCTCTTGCAATAGCTAACCTTTGATGTTCTCCACCACTTAAAGAAAAAGTATTTTGAAATATATTAGTATCTAATCCATGACATCTTTTTACTAAATCATCTAATAAAGTAATTTTTATAATTTCATCAATTCCTATTCGATTTTTTCTTGACATATTATTAAAAATGATGTTTTCTCTAAGAGTTCTTCCTGTAAGATTAATTTTTTGAGGTACATATCCAATTGATCTCATCCAATTTAAAGTATGAGATTTATTCTCCATTTGGTTAATTGCATTATTATTTATTAAAACTTCTCCAGATGTAGGAATTAATAATCCACAAATTAATCTAAGAAGAGTAGTTTTACCTGTACCAGAAGGCCCCATTATTGCAATTTTTTCTCCTTTTTTAATAGAAAAATTTATTTTATTTAGAACCTGAGAATTGTTTTTGTAGGAGAAGGATACATTTTTAAATTTAATATTTTCAAAATAAATCGGCTTTGGATAATGCGTGTTTTTTTTAGACTTTTCGAATTTTGAAGAATAATTTAATATTGATAAAACAGCATATTTGTGTTGAGCTATGCTCGACCAATTTTCAAAAATTTTTTGTAAGTATGGAAATGACTTCTGAGCTAAAAAAGCACCTGAAGCGATTAAGGGTAATGTATTAGTTATATTCTTAGTTAGGTATAAAAATAAAATTAAAGATAATATTAGAATAAGTATTATATACTCAATCAAAATTCTTGGGAATCTTGCTGTGATAAGATATTTGGCAAAATCAAGTTTATATTCCTTATCATATTTTCTATAGTTATTTGAAAAAATACTTTGATAGTTTCCTAAATGAATATACTCTATTGCATTTAATTCAATATCCAATCTCTCTAAAAGTTTTTCATTAAGCTTTGCTTGTTTAAGACTTGAAGATTTTAATATTTTGTTTGCTTTCTTGAATAATAATGCATACATCAAAAGTAGTACAAATAAAATACTTATAAATATTTTCCAATTGTATAAAAGTAGAGAGATACTTACTAATGAAAGAAAGATAATGCTTTCAAAAAGATAAAGAACGGGAATAATTATGTTTGTAAAGAGATAATTACCAAAGGTATGAATAGTAGTAATTAAATTAGTCTTTGATTTCTCTATATGATTAGTATAATCTTCATTTAGAATTACATCATAAGCTTTATATATTATTTCATTACTTACTCTTGCAGCAAATTTATTTTGCCAAATTAAAGTAAAAATTCTTATGCTTCCAGATATTATAAAAACTGATATTATCAAAAAAATAATTACATTATTTTCAAAATAATTTGTAATTGTGAACAACCCCTCTGTTTTATTTACTTCTTCATTTCCTAAAATTATTGATATAAACGGAACGAATAATGCAATGCTTAGAAGTTCTGTAATACTACTCAGAGTTATTGCAAAAATCAATAATACAGCACTAACTTGGCTCTTACGATTAATTGAACTGAATAGTTTACTTAATAAAAGCATGAAAAATTACTATTAGAATTATTTTAAAGTATTGTTATGCAATTTTATTTTTAAACTTGTTTTAAATTTTCTAAAAAATTTTTTTATCAAATACATATATAGAATATCTTAAATCAAATTTGGATCACATATTATTTAATTTTCATTAATAAATGGCTTGGCAATTACTTGATCTAAATATATTCCAAAGATTAATAGTACAAATAAGTCAATGATTAGTAATTTTGTCCCACCCAAGAATAAACTCATAGAAGTTGTAATACTTCCAAAAATATAAATAAGTGATACTTTCGCATGAGTTAAGCCTCTCTGACCTATTAATCTTTGAAATAAATGTTTTCTATGGCCATAAAAAATATTTTCTCTATTAAAAAATCTTCTTACAACACAAATTAATGCGTCAGCAAATAAAGGCGAAGCAACAAATAAGCATTCTAAACTTGTACTCCAATTTGGCATTTGGAGTAAGATTGCTCCAAACAGGGCACCTAAAAATGTACTGCCAACATCACCCATGAAAATTTTTGCAGGGCTCCAATTATAAATTATAAATGCAGTGAGTGAACCGAGCAAAGGTATTAGAGAAGGCGTTATTAATATTGAGAAAATTAAAAAATATATAATCATTGATCCTGTTACTAATCCGTCAATACCATCCATAAAATTTACAAAATTAATTATCGCGATTAGAGAAACTATCAAAATTATTTTCAGTAAATATTCAGAAAGAAAATTACTAGAATTTATTGTTAGCGGACTTAGTTTAATTATTAAAAGCACTGTAAATATTTGCATAAAAAATCTATATTTTATTGAAATATTAAATCGATCATCAATTAATCCTGTTATGGCTAATGGTATGCAAGCTAAAGGTAAATAAAATTCTGACCATAAAGATCCCAAGGTACCTAATAAAGCAAAAATAATCCCACCACTTGTAGGCATTGGGGTTTTATGTAAACTTCTGTTGTTAGGTTTATCTAGAAACCATTTTTTAAATTTTGAGAGAAATAAAAATTGAATTAAAAGGCTTACCAAAAAGAAAAATAAAAAGGTAAAAATATAAACTGATATGTTTCCCATTTATCTAATTATTTAATTTCTTATAATTTCTTTTTGTTATTTTACCAAACTTTGATCATATGTAAAAATATAGTATTGAGTTAAATATAAATATTTATGTGAGATTAATTAAGATTAAATTAATTAAGTAGACAATAATTCTTCATACATTTGTAAATGAGCGTTAACCACTTCGTTAATGTCAAATTTTTTTTCAGCTAGCTTTCTACCTTCAATACCCATAGATTTTATTAATTCAGGATCTTTTATAAGTTTTTTAATTCCTTTTGTTAAAGAGTAAATATCTTGAGCAGGAACCAGTATACCCGTAACTCCATCTATAATTGCATCTCTACAACCCGCCACATTTGTTGTAACTATTGGTCTTCCACAAGCTGCAGCCTCTAGAAGAGACTTTGGCATACCTTCCCTGTATGAAGGGAGCACTACTATTGAAGAAAGCTTATAGATTTTTGGCATATCAAAAGATTCTCCCCAGTACTCAATTATTCCTTGATCTTTTAAAAAATCTAATTCATTTAATTTTATGCATTTTCTCGCTTCTAAATCATGCTTGCCAACGATAACAAAACGTCCTAAATTTTTTAAGATTTTTGCAGATTCTATGAATTCATATATCCCTTTACTAGATAAAAGTCTCGCAGGAAAAAGGATAATTGGTTTGGCTTCTTTTATTTTAGAAAATTTATACTTTTTTAAATTCACTCCAGAACCTTGAATTAATATTGTTTTTTCTTTTGATAGGTTTGTAAAAGTGCAAATGTCTTTTAAGTCTGTATTGTTCTGGAAAATAACTTTAAAGTTTCTGTGCATAAAAACCAATTTATAAAATAATATGATAATTTTTTTTCTTATTAAGGCCTTAAGACCTTTATCTATAAAGATAAATCCTAATCCAGAAATTGATATTACAAGTTTGGTAGATTTTTTTAAAAATTTTGCTGCAATTCCTCCTATTAAAATAGGTTTAATTGTTACTAAATGAATTAAATCTGGCTTGATTGAATTAAAAATCTTCAATAATTTTATAAATAAAGACAAGTTATGAAAAAGTGATGTTGAACTTTTATGAAAATCTATTCTTATTAAATTAATCCCATATTTTTCAATCTCTTTTCTTTTTGTACTTATTTCAGTTGCTAAATAAACTTGATAACCCTCTTCTAAAGCTTTAAGTGCTATAGGTAATCTATGTGATAAAAAAAACCAGTCTGAATTTACTACAAATAAAATAGTTTTATTCTTAATAATATTTTTTTTCAAGGTTATTAATTAATTTTATTAGGATTTAAAACATTTTACAATTTTATTTTAATAGATAAAATTAATTTAATATTGAATTCAATAAAACACTGTATTTTCTAAGCAAGTTATTACCTATATTTTTAATGCCTCTTGGAGCAAGCTTTCTTGGTATTACAATAGCTTTATTACTTAGATCAAAAAAGTTATTTTTAAAAAGTTTCATATTTTTATATTTTTTTAGTATGGGTTTAACTTCTGATTTATTAATTTCATATGTTGAAAAGCCATATAAAATTCTACCTGTGAAAAATATCATAGATGCTGATTCAGTAGTTGTGCTTGGCGGTATGAGAGAATTGAATGATATTAATAAAGAAATAATTGAATGGAATGACCCTGATAGATTCTTTGCAGGTTTAAAGGTTTATAAAGAGGGAAAAGCGAAAAGGATAATATTTACAGATGGATATAATCCTTTTTTTGGGAAAAATGTCACTGAAGGCGTATTAAATAAAAGAGATGCTATTTCAATGGGCATTTCTGAAGAAGCAATAATGATTACGGGTAAAGCAAGAAATACACAGGAAGAGTCTCAAGAATTAAGAAAGCTTTTCGATAAGAATAAATTTTTAGATAATGAGATAATACTTATTACAAGTGCTTTTCATATGAAAAGAGCAAAAAGATTATTTGAGAGATCTGGGTTTAAAGTCTTTGAATTCCCTGTTGACTTTAAACCTAAATGTTTAAAGAAAAAACTAAGGGATAATTTATTTTGTTTACTACCTCGTGCTTCAAGTTTAAATCACTCTTCAACTGCATTAAGAGAAATTATTGGGAGGGTTTTTTATCAAATAAATTAGAATAGAATTTTAGGTTTTTATTGTTTTATAGATATTGCAATATTTAAAGTTTGCTAAAAATTTTTAAAAAATATTTTCTATAATTAATAAAAAATAAATTTCAAAAAAGTTTCCTAAATTAAATAAAAATGTCTAATTATTTATGAATATTTAAAAAATAAATCATATGAAAAATATATTAATAACAGGTGGTACGGGCTATATTGGAAGTCATACTTGTATACCACTTCTTGAAAAAGGTTATAGATTAACAATAATTGACTCAAGCGTTAACAGTTCGCCTATCTCGATTTTGAAAGTAAAAGAAATTTTAAAGGATAATTTTAAGGATGAGTTGATAACTTATTATCCTGGAGACATAAGAGATAAGCCATTTCTAAGTAGTGTTTTTTTAAAAGCAAAAGAGTTGAAAAAACCCATTCAAGGGGTTATTCATTTTGCTGGATTAAAAGCGGTTTCAGAATCATTATTAAAACCTCTAGATTACTGGCATAGCAATGTTTATGGATCAATTTGTTTGATTGAGGAGATGCTCAAATATGGATGTAGAAATATTGTTTTTAGTAGTAGTGCCAGTATTTATGAAAGTTCCTCTTTTATTCCAATTTTAGAATCATCTAAAATTAACCCAAGTACTCCTTATGGTCAAACAAAAGTTGCTATAGAAAATATTCTGTATTCAACTTTTAAAAGTTCAAAAAATTCATGGAGGATTGCTAATTTAAGATATTTTAATCCAATAGGCGCTCATGAAAGTGGATTGATCGGTGAAAATCCTTTAGATATTCCTAACAATCTATTCCCCATCATATGTAAAGTAGCTAATGGAAAAATTGATAAACTTAAGATATTTGGGAATGATTGGCCAACTTATGACGGAACTTGCATAAGGGACTATATTCATATCATGGATCTCGCAGATGCTCATTGTGCAGCGTTAGATTTCTTATTAAAAAATGAACCGCAGATTATTAATTTAAACGTTGGCACTGGTATTGGTACAAGCGTTTTAGATTTAGTAAATAAATTTATGAAAGTTAATGATTGCAAAGTTCCTTATAAATTCTCAGAAAGGCGTAAGGGAGATCTTCCTTTTATCGTTGCCGATAATCAAAAATTAACCGCTACTTTAGGATGGCAACCTAAACGAAATTTAAATCAAATGTGTAAAGATGGTTGGAAATGGCAAATGGCAAATCCAAATGGATTTATAGATATTAATTAACTGTATATTATGTTTATTTATTATTCCCGTTTAATAAATTTTTTAATCGAAATTTTTTAAAGAATCCCGATTATTAGGACTTTTAGTTAATGTTTCTTCAATTTCTTCAATAAGTTTTTTAATACCGCTCTCTAAAGAGATCTTTGGATACCAACCTAATGATTTTATTCTTGAGTTATCAAGGTTTTTTCTAAATGTTCCATCAGGTTTACTATTATCCCATATGATATCCCCACTAAAATTTGTTAATTTAGCAATTAATTTTGCAATCTTTTTTATTGATAACTCTTCGCCTGATCCCACATTAAGATAATAAAGTTTTTTACCAAATTTATCCTTTGGTGCATATTTATCATCAGGATTCCATTTTTCTAAAACATGAATACAGGCCTCAGCTAAATCATCTACGTGCAAAAACTCTCTCATAGGTTTTCCTGTACCCCAGCAAGTTACTCTTTTAAATTTATTTTTTTTTGCAAGAATAAACTTTTTAAGCAAAGCTGCAAGTACATGACTATTCTCAGAGTGATAGTTGTCTTTAAGACCATAAAGATTTGTTGGCATTAAACTGATAGCATCAAATTTATACTGTCTTCTTAAAGCTTCACATAATTTTATTCCTGCAATCTTTGCAATAGCGTATGACTCATTTGTTTTTTCTAAGTGAGAAGATAATAATTCTTCCTCTTCTATTGGCAATTTACTAATTTTTGGATAAATACAACTACTACCGAGAAATAATAATCTTTTGGTGCCGTTTTTCCATGCAGACTCAATTATATTTTGTTGAATTTTAAGATTATCTGATATGAATTCAAAAGGATATTTGTTATTTGCAAATATTCCTCCAACTTTAGCAGCTGCCATTATTACCACTTTTGGCTTATTTTGCTTGAACCATGTATAAACTTTTTCGTATGAAGTTAGGTCTAATTCTGCTCTTGATTGTTTATACAAAATTGCTCCATTTTTCTTATCGCAATAACCTTTATTTTTTAAGGCTCTAATAACAGATTCCCCAACCATTCCATTATGTCCTGCAACGAAAATACTGTCAGTTTTAGAAATTAGATTCCCCATATTTATTCTTTTGGAATTTGAAGATCAAACCCTTTTTTTATTAATAAAGCTTCTTTTTTTGCTAATTCTTTATCATGTTTTATCATATCTGAAACTAGATCTTCGAGTGAAATCTTTGGTGACCAACCCAAATCTTTTAAAGCTTTTGAGGAATCTCCAACTAAGGAATTTACTTCACATGGTCTAAAATAATTTTTGTCTATTTTTATAACAATATCTTTATTATCTGCTCTTCTGCCAATCTCATCTAAACCTTTACCTTCCCATATTATTCCTCCCCAACCAATTTCTATAGAAGCTAATTCAATAAATTCTCTTACACTTGCCTTCCTCCCAGTGGCAATTACAAAGTCATCAGGGTTTTCTTGTTGAAGTATTTCCCATTGAATATTTACATAATCTTTGGCATGTCCCCAATCTCTCATCGCATCAATATTTCCCATATATAAAAATTGAGATAAACCTTGATCAATTTGAGTTAAACCTCTTGTGATTTTCCTAGTTACAAAAGTTTCACCTCTTCTGGGGCTTTCATGATTAAAAAGGATTCCATTACTTGCAAATATTCCATAAGACTCTCGATAATTAACAGTAATCCAATATGCATATAATTTAGCCACTCCATATGGGCTTCTGGGATAAAAAGGCGTTTTTTCAGATTGCGGTGTTTCCTGAACTAATCCATATAGTTCTGATGTGCTTGCTTGGTAAAATTTTGTTTTATCTATCATCTTTAAGGTTCTAATAGCTTCAAGAATTCTAAGAGTTCCTATAGCATCACAATTTGCAGTATATTCTGGGGATTCAAAACTTACTGCTACATGACTTTGAGCGCCTAAATTATAAATTTCATCTGGTTTGACCTTTTGAATAATGTTCATAAGATTTAAACTGTCAGTTAAATCTCCATAATGCAAAAACAAATTTCTATCCTCATTATGAGGATCTTGATAAAGATGATCAATTCTTTGAGTATTAAATGAGCTAGATCTTCTTTTTATTCCATGTACTTCATAGTTTTTACTAAGAAGAAGCTCTGATAAATAACTGCCATCTTGACCAGTAATACCTGTTATTAATGCAACTTTTTTCATTTTTTATTATTTAGATACTTAAAACATATTTGATTTATATTTATTTTTTTATTATTAATTTCCATGGATTAAGAATACTGGATTCGTAAATTATATTATATTCTTTGTCTTCTTTTTGTTTTTTATCAGGTATTGAAGCCCATGCATATTGATTAGGTTGTAGGCTTTTAATACTATTAACACCATTTCCTAACTTAGGTGTTAAGGTGGCGATTTTTATGATCTTCTTAGTATCTTTTACATTTGATAAACCAGAAGTAATTACTTCAATTTTTTTTTCGGATAAATTATTAGATCTAAAAATTTTTTGAGTTTCTACTCTAATTAACTTAGAACGATCATTTAAAGTACCTGACTGGACTAATAATGATGTTATTAAATATGGCCCTAATAATAAGAGAACAAATTTACTTTTTAATTCTTTTACATTCCTGATGTTAAGCCAACATACCGAGAAAATTATAAATATTATATTAATTAGTACTATTTTTTCTTCACCAATGTTAATTGTTGATTTGTTTAGATTTATATAAATAAGAGGAAATAAGAGAAAGAATGGGAAAATATCAAATAAAAATTTTTTTAAAAACTTTGTTAATTTATTTTCTTCAATAAAAATATACTTTATACCCAGGAAAGCATTAATTGATAATAAAGGAAGAATCTGTAAAGGATAATAGGGAGTTTTTGTTGAAAAAAGACTAAGCAAGATAATTATTTTAAGCGGATACCTTAATAAAAAATAATTTGATACTTTATCATCCTTTGGTAAATTGAGTAATCCTATTAATGAAAAAAAACTCCAAGGTAATGCATTTAAAGTTAAGTTCCATAAATAGTAATAAAAAGGATTCGTAAATTCATTATTTTCAGATAAAGAAATTAATTTTGTATAAAGACCGCTAAAAGTTTCCCAACCATTTATTTGAATCATTAGTGTACCCCAAACTATAAAAGGTAAGAAACCAACAATTAAACCTAACCAATAAAAACTTTCCCTTAAAACTTTTGCTTTAAAAATAAAAGGAAAGATTGCAAAGAAAGGTATAAATACTAAATATGTTTTAAACATAAATGCTAATCCAATCCAAATTCCTGAATAAAAATAAAAAATAGGAATTTTTGTTTTATATGATTTAATAGACGCATATACTCCTAAGGTTGTAAGAGAAGCAAAAGCTATATCTTGTGTTGCCATATGGAAATAATTTATCCATAAAAAAGTAGTTGATAAGATTAATGATGAAATAATAGGAAAATCTTCATTGGCAATTTCTTTATGAATTTTGTATGTTAACCAAATCATTAATAACCCAAAAAAAATTATAGGTATGTAGATAGAGAATATTTTTTCACCAAATATCTTTTGGGATATGGCTATAAGAAATTGAATTCCAATCGTTCTATCATCTACAATACCTCCCCATTTCATTGGTGTAATCCAATTATTATTTTCTAAAATCCATTTAGCTTGAAGAGCATAGATCCCCTCGTCATATGCAATTAAACTTCTTTCTCCAAAATAAAATAATAGTGGTATAAATAAAATAAATTTCTTAAATAATGAAATTAATTTTCTTTCCAAAATGATTTTTAGATAAATATATTATTAACTTTATATTTAATAGATTTGATTATATTAAACCAATAATTTTTTTATAAATTAATAATTTAAAATCTATTTTTTAATTTAATTTAATTTAATTTTATTCAAAACAATGCCATTTCACTGGATCTGCAGCTTCAACACTTTGAGAAAGTTTTTTTCCAATAATTTGAGTAAAATATTTTGGATTTAATCCATATCCTGGCCTAATTCTCCTAATGTCATCTTTTTTTAAAATATGACCTTGAGGAAGATTTTTTACAAAATAGATTGACCTTCTGAATTTCTTATTATTTTTTTCTGAAGGAGATCTTTTGAGATAGTTCAATTTAGACGCATGAAATGATAAATTGCATTCTTCTACCAACGATTTGAGTTCATTGGGAGTTACAGAAAAACTTGAATCAGGTCCACATTCTTCATTATCTAATTTGAAGTGTTTTTCAATAGCACACGCCCCTAAAGCAGTTGCTAAGGATGCTGCTAGATTTGTAACCGTATGATCAGATAAACCAATTTCAACTTTAAATTTTTTTTTAAGGTAATTTATATCTCCAAGTTGATATTCTGAAATTTCTGCTGGGTATTTACTTATGCAATGAAAAATAAGAACTTTATGATTTCCTAGTTTTGCACAGCAGTCGATTGCTTCTTTTATTTCTTTAGTTGATGCCATCCCCGTAGAAATAAGCATAGGTTTTTGTTTTGATGCCGCATATTCTATTAAAGGGAGATCTGTTATTTCAAATGAAGCAATTTTATATGCAGGGGTATTTAATTTTTCAAGTAGGTCCACAGCACTCTCATCAAAAGGTGTAGAAAAAATTGTTAATCCAATTGATTTAGCATAATTAAATAGTTCCTCGTGCCATTCAAAAGGCGTATGAGCTTCTTTATAAAGTTGATAAAGATTATATCCGCTCCAAATTCCTTCTTTTATAAGAAAATCTTTTTTACAAGAATTTAAAGTCATTGTATCTGGTGTGTAAGTCTGTATTTTTACTGCATTAGCACCCGAATCTTTAGCTGATTTTATGGAAGATTTTGCTCTATTGATATCTCCTCCATGGTTAGCAGAAAGTTCTGCTATTATATAAGGCTTGTAACCTTTGCCAATTTTATCTCCATTAATCTCAAACATATAATTTCCTTAATTTTTTGGTTTGTATGATACCTGGAACTTAATATAACCAAGTGATTCAATAATGTTTTTTAAATTTTGATTAGTTTCTGAAATGTTGATAAAGAAATGATTTGGAACAATTGAAGGAATTGGCTCTTGCGGTGAAAAATTTGTAAAAATAAAGTCTAATATTTCAGAAACTATATTTTCTTCAGTAATATCCAAATAAATACCTATCGAGTTATCACTTTTGATATAAAAAGTGCCAATTACTTTATCAAAAAGATAATATTTGTACCAATGTAAGTAAGGATTCGAATCTACAAAATTTTTATGGGTTTCAAAATCTGGAAGGTATTGATGACTAATATTATGAACTCTTTTTTTTAATAATTCATAGAGTAATAAAGCATCTGATTTTTCTACTTTCTTGAATTTTAATTTTTTTTTAAATTCCATTTCAATAACATTTTTTTTTTCATTTACTATATAAAAGCCAATTGAAAGAAATAATTTCTTACTTACTATGTTATCTAATTTTATTTGTGCTTTTAAAATACAATTTTTTTTATTTAAGTAATATTCAATTGAATTTTTGAGTAGCTCTTTACCATATCCTCTACTTCTAAAAACAGGATTAATATTAATTGAGACTTCTGAAATATTAAGTTCTTTATTGAATTCAAATCTGCATACTCCAATTTTTGAATCATCTATTTCTCCAATTAATATTTCTCTGTTATTGTTTTTTACTGAATCTTTAAACCATTTATTATGCTCTTTAATTGTTATTATTCTACTATTTAAAGACATTTCTCTACTTTTTATATTATTTCGCCATTTGTAAATTTCATTTGAATCCTGATGATCTACTTTTCTAATTTTCATTGAAAAAAATATATTGAATTTAAAAATTAATTCTAGATTTTTATCTTATATATTTTTTAGATTAGCATTATTTAATAAATTTAATTTTCTATTTTAAGGTATATTAAACTAATTAAGTCTTTCAAATCCAGTATGACAAAGAGGAGTTTCTATGAATTTATTAACGTCTACTCTGTTCTCGCATTTGGCAATCAATCCAAATACTTCATTAAGTTCATTCGAGTAGACTTCTAAAATTTCTTCGCTATGTGCTGTACTTAGATAGGAAATAGTGGATGCAAGGAAACCCTTTTTTAACATTTCTTGAGAAATTAAGGTTTTATATTCTCTGTTTAAATCGCCGTTAAACGAAAATCCACTCAATGCTTTAATACCAAATATATTAATTTCTAGCTTATTCTGCCTAGCAATATCTAACCATATTTGTCTTAATTTAATTCCTTTTTCAGTAATTTGTTCCCAACTCTTCTCTTTACCCATTATTTCTAAAGTTTTGAGTGCTGCTGTTGGTCCGATTCGCTCTGTCCAGAAAGTACTGCTTATAAAGCTGCTTTGGGCAGCTTCCATTATTGACCTTTTGCCAATAATTGCGGTTATTGCATAACCATTTCCTAGAGCTTTCCCAAAGATAGCCATGTCTGGTTCAACATTATACTTTTTATGAAGTCCACCATATGTTTCTCTAAATCCTGAAGTACATTCATCAAAAATTAGAATGATATTATTTTCATCACAAATTTTTCTTATCTCTTGAAGAAATCCCTCTTTGGGTGGAGTTGTTCTTTCTACTTCCATTTTGATTGCAGCTAATTTATTCTTACTAACGATATTTCTCAGTTGATCAATATTGTTATAACTGAAAGGTTGGATGCTACCTTTCAGTCCTTGAGGAACACCTTTTGGTTCTAGACCAGAAAGTAAATGTTCCTTTAAATTATCATCATCATTTAAATTTGTTGCCAGATACCAATCATGCCAACCATGATAACCACATATTGCAACGGTATCTCTTGATGAAGCAGCTCTTGCAATTCTTATGCTTACTGCATTAGCCTCTCCTCCTGTTCTAGCAAATCGAGCCATATCTGCCCAGGGATGAAGTTCAATTAATTTCTCTGCTAAAAAAACTTCTTCGGGGCAATTTAAACTGCTTAAATTACCATTCTTTATAGTATTTTTAACTGATTCATCTACTTCTGGGTGAGAATATCCTAAAATGTTTGTACCTACACCCATTAATGCTATATCAGTATATTTTTTAAAATCTAAATCCCATACTTCACATCCCTTGGTTTTTGAAAAGTGTGAAGGCCATTTTGAAGGCAAGAACATTTCTGGTCTTTTTGATAAAAGCATATTTCCTCCTGGAATAACTTTTTTGGCTCTTCTCCACATTTTTTGAGAACTATTCATAGTTGAACCTTCATTTCGGATATATTTTGAATTGATTTTTATTAGTCTAGGGTTTTTAGTAAGAATATTAATAATTTGATTCCAGGGCGTATTTATCTTTACACCATATTTTAAAACTAATTCTCTTGCTAACTCCAAGTCTTCATATTCATCAATTGTTAACCTTAAGTTTTTATAGTTATCTTTATAAAAAAGAGATCCAATTTTGAATTTACCTGATTCTCTGATCCAAGAAGTAACATGCTCTCTGCCACTTGAATCTTTACATTCTTTATGAGCAATTTCTAATGCGTCCTTAGAAAAAATTTCTAAATCTAAACCATCAGGAAGGCTTGGTGGATAACAGTTAGAAAGATAATCAACTTCTTCAAGATTAAATTTAGTTATTAAATCATTAATAAGTAGATGATCTAAGAAAGGACAGTCAGAAGTTACCCTTATAAAAGAATCTGCATTTGAAATTTGAGAAGCTTTATAAAATCTACTAAGAACATCGTTTTCACTTCCTCTAACTAATATTAAATCTAATTCCTGCGACTTTTTAGCTAAAATATCGTCATTTTCATTGTCTGTGGTTGCAAGAATGATTTTATTAATTAAATTACTTTTTTTAATTCTTTGAGTTAGGAAATCTAGTATTGATTTACCTCCTAAATCAGCTAGAACTTTTTTAGGTAATCTTTTTGATCCCAATCTTGCTTGGATAATAATATCAATTTTTTTTGACATAAAAAATTATTTTTAATACCATTTTCTTGGATCTATATCGTTAATATTATCCCATTTATATAAACTAAAATCTAAATTGACATTGGAAATCTTCTTTGAATTCCAACATTTATAAAAACAATTTAGTTCTGAAATACTTGTTACACCAAATAGTGTTAATTCAGCGAAACCTAATTTTTTTATAAAAGAAGTAGCACTTTCGAGTAAAGTTAAATTATTACGCGTTACTTCATTTTGATAATTAATATGATGATTAATGAAGGATTTATTTAAAAAATTAGGCCACTTAGATGATTCTTCTAAAAGTAACCCTTGAAGAAATATACTTCTTACATGTATTGAAATATTATTATCTTGCAGTTTTTTTAATATGGAATCTTTCATAAATCTTTGATCATATATCGAAATAGGCAGCTGAATAACTTGTATTTCATCTAAAGGAATATACTCTAAATCTTTTTCTTCATAAATGGATACACCTAAGCGATTTACTAGACCTCTGTCTCTTAAACCCTTAAGCCAATTTATAAACAAGTCTTTGTTATCTTTCTTGAAATCATTGTGATTATGTAATAAGTATGAATTGATATATTTTCTATTTAATCTTTTGAGACTTTGTTGGAAATTATCCTCTAAAATATTAATATCATTATCTTTAAATATTTTTTTAACTCCTGTACTAAATTTTGAAATCACATTAATATTTTTATTTTTTAAATATTTTCCTATTTTTTTTTCTGCATCTCCATATGCATGGGCAGTATCAAAAAACGTAATTTCTTTTTTTATTGCACTATCTAAAATCTTATTGATATGATTATCTGAAATTTTACCTTTTTTATTTGTAATTCCATAAATATTTCCAAGTTGAGCAGTACCAAGACATAAATTTGATTCCATTATTAATTAAGGAGATTTTTTAAGAGTTTTGATGTAATTTCAATATCTTTATCTTTTAGTTCAGGATAAACAGGTAGAGAGAAAGATCTTTTCGCATACTTTTCAGCCTCTACAAAATCTCCCTCCCCAAAGCCTAGATTTTTATAATAAGGTTGAAGATGTACTGGCCAATAATGTAATTGGACTCCTATTCCATTTTCTCTCATGCCATTGAAAACAGATTTATAGTTCTTACTTTCGTGTAATTTTACAATTACTAAATGAAAAGAGGAATAAACATTTTTTGGCACTTCAAGAAACTCAAGTGGACTACCTTTTAGTAAAGATTTATACTTTTGATAAATTTTATTTCTTCTCATTACAATATTATCTAATCTTTTTAATTGACTTAAACCTAGGGCTGCTTGGATATCGTTCATTCTGTAATTAAATCCAAGTTCTTGCATTTCGTATCTCCAGTCTGGAGTATTCTTTTCAATAAATCTTTCGGAATCTTTTATAATAAAATGTGATCTTAAATCCATCATCTTTTGTGCATATACTTTATTATTTGTAACTGCAACACCTCCTTCAGCAGTTGTGATTATCTTTACGGGATGAAAACTAAATATTGATATATCACTATATTTGCAGTTTCCCACTGGTTGATTTTCATATCCCCCTCCAATTGCATGACTAGCATCTTCTATTATTGAAAATCCATAAATTTTTGAGAGTTTAAATATCTCCTTCATGTCGCAGCTGCTACCCGCAAGATGAACAGGAATAATTATTTTGGGCAATTTATTTTCTAACTTAGCTTTTTTTAATTTTGACTTTAAATTTTCTATTGAAATAAGACCTGAATTCTGATCTATATCAATAAAATCAACTTCAGCTCCGCAGTATCGACCACAATTTGCAGATGCAACAAAAGTAATTGATGAAGTCCATAAATATTCTCCTTTCTTAAGACCTAACGCTAAGCATGCGATATGAAGAGCACTAGTAGCACTATTTACTGCAATTGCATAATTCGATTCTACTTTTTTTGATATTTCCCTCTCAAAAATTTCTATTATAGGACCCTGAGTCAGATAATCACTTTTTAGAACGCTTACAATTGCCTCAATATCAGATTTATTTATATGATGTTTTCCATAAGGAATATATTTTTTATTTATTACGTTTTTTTTGTTTTTAAAAAGGTTGAAAATTTTCATCAATATTATTTTTAATTAGAATTCGTAATTCCCTAATACTAAGAAAATGTTCATTAGTCCCTGAATTATATTGAAAGTCATGGGGAACTTTTTTGCAAATTTTAAACTTTTTATCATGTCTATTTAGATGATATTCAGGATTTGGAAGTATTGCATAAAAATTACCAATATCTATTGTTGAAAATGATTCTGCTGAGGTTATCAAATCCTCATGTATTTTTTCTCCTGGTCTTATTCCAATAATTTTTTTTTCACAATTTGGACCAATAGCTTCAGCTAAATCTGTGATTTTGTAACTTGGTATTTTAGGGATATAAATTTCTCCTCCAAGTGCATTATTTAATGTCCATAAAACCATATTAACGCCTTCGGATAAAGAAATATTAAATCGAGTCATATCTTTCGTGGTTATTGGAAGGATTTTTTCTTTTTCTTTAATTTTATTTAAAAAGAAGGGAATTACTGAACCTCTTGAACCCATTACATTTCCATATCTTACGGTGGAAAATTTTATATCTCTACTGCCTTTAATATTATTTGCAGATGTGAATAATTTATCTGCACATAGTTTTGTAGCTCCATAAAGATTTACTGGACCTGCCGCTTTATCAGTACTTAGAGCAACAACGTTATTAACTTTGGAATCTAGACATGCCTGGATAATATTTTCTGCTCCTAAAATATTTGTCTTAACAAATTCCATAGGATTGTACTCTGCTGCAGGGACTTGTTTAAGTGCTGCGGCATGTACAACAGTATTTACATTTTCCAGTGCTCTTTTTAACCTATTAAAATCTCTTACATCTCCTAAAAAGAATCTTAAATTTGGATATTTTGATTCAGGATATTTTTGCATTAATTCCCATTGTTTTAATTCATCTCTGCTGTAAATTACAATTCTTTCAATTTTTTTATTTTTCAAAAGTTCTTTCAACAATGCTTTCCCAAAACTTCCTGTTCCGCCAGTAATTAATATTTTCTTAGAATCAGTCAAATTAAAAAAACTTTATTAATATAAAGCATACCTTTATATTCTAAATAATATTTAGTTTAGAAAAATAATTTAAAAATTTACTCTTTTATAAATTTAATTTTAGTTAATTTTTAAACAGATCTTTGAATTTAGATTATATTTAAATCTTTTTGTTTCTTAATTAATTGATCTAGTTCTTTCAAAGGAATCAGAAATTCTTCTAGAAGATCCAATGGGAGGGCTGATGGCCCGTCACATTTTGCCTTATCAGGTTCAGGGTGAGATTCTAAAAATAAGCCAGCAATTTTTGCTGCAATGCCAGATCTAGCTAAATCAAATATTTGGGATCTTCTACCTCCCGATGCTTCTGATATTGAATCTCTACATTGCAATGAATGAGTAACATCAAATATGATAGGTAAATCGTTGCAAGATTTCTTCATTACGCCAATACCCAAAAAATCCACAACAAGATTGTCATAACCAAAAGAAGTTCCTCTCTCACATAAGAGCAAGTCTTCTTTCCCATATTTCTGAAATTTATTAACTATATTGAACATCTGACTTGGATTTATAAATTGAGGCTTTTTAATATTTACTACTGAATTTGTCTTGGCCATGGCTTTAATAAGAGAAGTTTGACGGGCTAAAAAAGCTGGCAATTGAATAACGTCACAAACTTTTGATGCAAGCTCCACTTCATCTGGCAAATGGACGTCTGAAACAATTGGGATATTCAATTTTTCTTTAATTTTTGAAAGCATTAATATACCTTCTTTCAGTCCAGGCCCTTGGTAAGAATTAATAGAGGATCTATTAGCTTTTTCGTAAGAAGCTTTAAAAACTAAATTTATATTTAATTTTTTGCAAACTTCTTTGTAGTGATTAGCTACGAATAGCGCAGAATCGTAATCCTCTAATACATTAATTCCTCCTATTAAGCAAAAGTCTTTGTTATTGGAAAATTTTATTTTATCTACTAATACATCCATTTTTAAGAAATTTATTAGTATTAAGAATACCAAATTATATTAAGTAAACTACATTCTGATTAAATACATGTGCAATTAATTAAGGGTTACTTTTTATTGTTTATTTAAACTGTGTTTAAATATAGAATATTATTAAATAAATATTTTAAGTTTCCTTAAAAACTTAATTCCCAATTGAAAGTTTTGTATGATTTCGTTATTTCAATGCATGAAAGAAGAATCTACAGCTATATTAGCTGCGGCTAAGAGACTAGACGATGATTGTGTGGATAAAATCTTAAATTTGTTAGACGAATGTTTTAAAAATAAAAAAAAACTAATACTAACTGGTGTAGGTAAAAGCGGTATAGTTGCTAGAAAACTAGCTGCTACTTTTACTTCTGTAGGACTTACTTCTATTTATTTAAATCCTTTAGATGCATTTCATGGAGATTTAGGAATAGTAGATAATGAAGATTTATGTATTCTTATCTCAAATAGTGGTGAGACTCAAGAGTTGATTCAATTAATTCCATATTTAAGAAATAAGGGCTCAATTCAAATAGGTATATTAGGCAAAATAAATTCGACAATAGCCAATCAAAGTGATTTGTTTTTAGATGCAAGTGTAGACAAAGAAGTATGCCCTTTGAACCTTGCTCCAACTGCAAGTACTACAGTTGCTATAGCAATTGGGGATGCTTTAGCAGTAGTTTGGATGGATAAAAGGGGGATATCTAGAAAGGATTTTGCAATGAATCATCCGGCGGGGAGACTTGGAAGAGAACTTACTCTAAAAGTATCAGATTTGATGAAATCAAGTGACGGATTAAATCCTTTATCGTCAACGTCAACCTTTTATGAAGTAATTTCTGAACTAACTAGAGGCGCAATAGGTTGTTGTTGGATAAAAGATAGCTATGAGGAGGCAAAATTAATTGGCTTAATTACTGATGGAGATCTAAGAAGAGCGCTCAAAAAATATGAAAGAGCAAATTGGGAAAATCTTTTTGCTGAGCAAATAATGACCAAAGATCCTATTGTGATTTCACCGGATAAATTTGCAATAGAGGCAATAGAATTAATGGAAAAAAATAGAAAAAAACCAATTTCTTTACTTCCAGTAATTGGTGAAAACTCAAAATTTATTGGTATCTTACGTTTACACGATTTAATTCAGGCTGGATTAAGTGATTAAAATATGGATTATTTTTCAATTAATTACATTTATAGAGAACTTAAATGGAGATTAATTTATAAGAAATTAAGTAAAATAAAATTTTTAATATTAGATGTCGATGGCGTCTTAACAGATGGTGGCATCTGGTTCATGAGCAATGGTGAAACTCTCAAAAGATTTGATGTTAAAGATGGTTTGAGTTTAAATCTAATTCAGGAAGTAGGAATTGAAATAGTTTTGGTTAGTGGCGGTGATAGTCATTCTACTCAAATAAGAGCAAATCAATTAGGTATTAGATATTATTTTTTTAATGTTAAAAATAAATATCAAAGGATAAAAGAATTCCAAAAAGAGAGAAAAATATCAATAACTGAATGTGCTTATATGGGAGATGATATTAATGATATAGTAGTCAGACCTTTAGTGAGTTTATTATTTACACCTTACAATGCTACTAAGTCTCTAGTATCTATTTGTGATTTTAAACTTAAAAACTCTGGAGGTTTTGGAGCAATAAGAGAATTGTCAGAGAGAATTTTAATTTCCAAAGGATTATGGAAAAATTATTCTCAATATGGATGGGTTAAAACATCCAAATAGAGGTTTTAAAATGAAATCGAAAAGTCAAAAATTTATTCCCATATTCATTGGTTATGATTACAGAGAGAGAGCTGCTACAAATGTTTTAATAGATAGTCTTTATCAAAATTCTTCTTACCCTTTATCTATTACTCCACTTGTAACTAGTCAGCTTGTAAAACAGGGTTATCATAGTAGGGAAAGAGAAGAAAAACAAAGTACAGATTTCTCTTTTACAAGATTTTTAGTCCCATTTCTTATGAATTTTGAAGGGTGGGCTATTTTTATGGATTGCGATATGCTTTGCTTTTCCGATATTGGAGAATTATGGGAAGAAAGGAACGAAAAATATTCGTTGTTATGCGTTAAACATAATCATATACCTGTTGAAAAAACTAAATTTCAAGGGGAGATTCAGTCTTCTTACCCAATGAAAAATTGGAGTTCTCTTATGCTTATGAATTGTAAAAAGTGTAAAAAACTAACTATTGATTATGTCAATAATGCGAGTGGTCTAGATCTCCATAGATTTAATTGGCTTGAAAATGAAAATGAAATAGGTGCGTTTAATTCTGATGGATGGAATGATCTAATATGTTCTGATAATAATATTACTAGAAATTATAGTTCTTCAAAATTAATTCATTGGACTCTAGGAGGTCCATGGTTTAAAGATCAAAGAAATATGGGATGTGAATTTGCTAGAGAATGGTTCTCTTCCAGAGAAAAAGCAATGAAATTATGGGATTAATTCCAATTAGAAAAAAAATTATAGCAGTACCTGCTAGGCTTAATTCATCAAGATTACCTAAAAAAGTAATTGCAGATATTGGTGGGAAATTGATGATTGCTAGAGTTCTTGAACAGTGTAAAAAAAGTTTTCCAGAAACAAATATAGTTTTATGTACAGATTCTAAAGAGTTATCTACTATTGCCAAAAATTTAGGAATAAATTCATTAATTACTTCTTCATCTTGTAGTTCTGGTAGTGAAAGAATTTCCTCTGTAACTGAAGAATTATTAAAAATAGCTTGGCAAAATTATGATTTAAGTAAAAAAAATTTTAATGACCTAAATAAAATTAAAGAATCAACATTGATTATAAATGTTCAAGGAGATCAACCTTTCCTTGATCCTCGCGTTTTAGATGAAATTTCTGATTTTTGCTTAAATTCAGAAATAATGCCCGAAGTTGTAACTCCTGTTTTTAAGCTGTCTAAGGATGATATACATAATCCAGCTGTAGTAAAAACTCTTCTTAATAAAGAAAAAAAAGCAATATATTTTTCAAGAGCAGCTCTACCTTTTATAAGAGATCATAAAAAACAAGATTGGCATTTGTATTGCGACTATTGGGGTCATGTAGGTATTTATGGATATAGAGCAGATATACTAGAAAAATGGAAAAGTTATCCTGTCTCATACTTAGAAAAAAATGAAAATCTAGAACAATTGAGATTGATTTATTCGGGGATTGAAATTAGTACATTCCCAGTTGAGGGGGACTTTTTATCTATAGATACATTAGATCAGCTTGAAAAAGCAAGAGAAATTTGTTTTAAAAATAAAAAAGAAAAATATTTTTAAATTTGTTTTTATGAATAATAAATATACCAAGAAAAAAACTTTTAGTCTTTTATTTAAGTTGTGGATTAACTTTTCTAATAAAAGAAAAAGACAATTAATATTGCTAATGATTTTAAATATTATTGGTAGTTTTTCTGAATCATTTTCAATAGCAATGACTTTGCCATTAATTACTGCCCTAATTGATTCTAATAAAGTATTAGCAATAGGATGGCTTAAGAATATTTTTTTAATAATTGGTTTAAATACAGATGATAACATTATCGCTCCTATAGTAATTATTTTTATATCTTTCTCTATTGTTTCTACAACCTTAAGATTAGCTATTTTGTGGATAAATAATTATTTTGCAGCCTTAATTGGAAACGATATAAGTTGTTTGGCTTATAAGAAAACTTTAAATCAACCCTATGAAAAACATATTAATTTAAATAGTAGTCAAGTCATCTCTGCTGCAACTACTTATGTAGATTTTACAGTTCGCTCGATTTATAATTTTTTAAATCTTTTATCTTATTCATCATTTATTATTTTTATAATATTCACCCTACTATTTATAAATTGGAAGATAACAATAGTTTCTTTATTATTATTTGGTTCTGCTTATTTAACAATTTCAATAAAATCAAAATTAAAGCTTGTCAATAATGGGAAAATAATAGCTTATATGACAAAAGAACGAGTTAAATCTATACAAGAGGGTTTAGGTTCAATACGAGATATGATTTTACTAAATATGCAAAATACCTTTGAAATAAAATATGCTAATTTCGATTTAATTTATAGAAAGAAGTTAGCTTTTAATAAATTTCTTACATTTGCTCCAAGATATATTATTGAGAATATTGGATTTATATTCATTGCTGTTTTAGCTTATATTTCATCTTTAAAAACGGGTTCTAATCAAAATGAATTATCAATAATAGGAACATTTGCAGTAGCAGCACAAAAATTTTTACCATCTATGCAACAATGTTATAACTCAATAAGTGCTTTGAGATCTAATAAAGGAAGTATTATTGAAATATTAAAGATCCTTGATCAAAAATATTTTGAATTTGATTATAAAAATACAAATCCTTTAAATTTTAGGGATAAATTGGTTTTATCTAATATTTCATTTAAATATAAATCACTAGATAAATATATTTTTAAAAATATAAATATCACAATCAAAAAAGGCGAAAGAATTGGAATTATAGGTAAAACTGGAAGTGGAAAAAGTACTCTTGCCGATATTATTATGGGTTTATTGAAACCTATTGAGGGTAATTTAATTGTTGATGGTAATAAGATTTATAAAAGAAATCAACTTCAAAAACTTTTTCAATGGAGATTAGCTATTTCTCATGTACCTCAAAATATTTTTTTGTCAGATAATTCAATTGCTGAGAATATTGCTTTTGGAATATCACCAAAAGATATTGATATGAAAAGGGTAATTAAGGCAGCAGAAACTGCTCAAATATCAGATTTTATCGAGACTTCAAAATTAAAATATGATACTAAAATTGGAGAAAATGGTATTAAATTAAGTGGTGGTCAAAGACAGCGAATTGGGATTGCTAGGGCACTTTATCAAAAATCTCAAATTTTAGTTTTTGATGAAGCAACTAGTGCATTAGATAACAAGACAGAGGATGATGTTATTCAATCTTTGAAAAATTTAAATAATGATTTGACTATTATAATGATTGCTCACAGATTAAGCACAATTGAAAATTGTGATAAATTAATTGAAGTAAAAGACTCGAAAATTAGAGAAATTTAAAATATAAAACCATTGCAATAAAAATCTCAATTTAAAAATTAATAATGTTTGATGTGATAATATTTTAAAAACATGAAAGATATATTCAATTATGAAATCTCTTAATTTAGATTTCTCTAAGGTTATGATACTCTAAAGTTACAAATTATAAATGATTAATAAATTAAAAAAATTTAAATTCTTCATGAAAGGTATTTATCTTTATGGCGGAGAAAAAGCTCTTAGGGAAATATTAAAATTTTATTTTTCAGAAAAAAAAGAATGTTTTAATTATTTCCATATTCCAAAGACTGGAGGCAAATATATAAAAAAAATTCTTAGTAATAATTTAGATGATAACAAATTTAAATCTTACGAACATATTGTTAAACTCAAATGGATTAATCCTAATTCTAAGGTAATCATCTCTATAAGAGATCCAATTGACAGGATTATTTCTTGCTACTACAGCGATATAAGAAATTTTGAGATTAATAATGTTCAATTAGGTAAATTTGGTATTCGTTTGTATGAGAAGTTTCCAACTTTAGAAATTGCTCTAAAAGCTTTTATTAATAATGATAAAGATATTGGATTACTAACGCAATTAGGGTTGCTTTCAAGTATTAGTTATTGGGCTGAAGAAAGACACTTTTCAAAAATAAAAAATTTGACTGTAATAAGGACTGAATATCTTAGTCAAGATATTTTTTGTTTTTTGCAAAAAGAATTTCCGGATTTTAAAAAATGGAATAATATAATAGATACTTTTGAAGGTGAGAAGCTTAAACAAACCTCTAAAAAAGATTATGAGATTGATCCTATTTTAAAAAATGATTTGAAATTATTTTTAAAAAATGAGTATAAATTATATAATTACCTATTAGACAGACGAATTTAAATTATCTTAGAGTAAGAAATTTATCTTGAAGGGAAATTATTTAAAATAAATTTGCTTAATTTTGATGCTTTAATATCATCAAAGTACCTTATAAAACCGTAAATTAATAGTATATTTTTGTATTTTTTTAAATATTTTTTTACTATGAATTCTTTTCTTTTTAAGAAAAGTAGTTCTATTTGATTAAGAAAGCTTTTATTATTACTAAAGCAAGTTTTACCTGATAAATCAGTCCAAATATAATTAAAATTTTTTATTATGGGTATTTTAAGAAGAATTTTATACAATATTTTTAAAAAGAAATTCTTAAAATTTGATGAATTTAATGTTTGAGAATTATGGTATCTAAATGATGCAAGAAAAAAGTTATTTCTTTCAAATAAAGAAATAATATCTGAAAGATTGTTATTACCCTCAAAAAGTGTGCATTCCACTTCAACCCCTAATAAAGAAGTAGATTTTAAATTTATACCCTTAACTACTTTAAGTTCATGTCCTTCTGCATCAATTTTTATTAAGTTTGCATATCCATTCTTAAATTTTTTTTGTAGCAATGACGTTTTTATTAAATTGATATCTAAAGTACTTTTATTTGATTTATTTTTAGTTATTCTACTTCCTGTTCTTTTTCTGGCAATTTCTAAATATGATTTTTCTGAAGTTTGTGATGCACCAATATTTAAGAATAAAGTAGAATTAAAATTCTTTATATAATTTTTTTTTCTTAATTTTTTAATACCTAATAAATCTGGGTCGCATCCGATAAGGTTAATTACTTTTGCATGTTTTACAAAATGTGGAGGTATAAAAGAAGAGCATCCTATATCTAATAAATTTATTAATGAATCACTATCAAATGATAAGTTTTTTTTGGCAGTATAGTTTGAAATAATATTGAGCAAATTAAGCATAAATTTTATTTGCCTCTTTTAAGTATTAATATAGATCATAGCTATAATAAATATTGCTATTTTTAAATAAATCTATTTAAATAAGATATATTTCTTTTAAAATTACTTTAATAATTTATTATCATTTATTAAATTTTTTTTAAAAGATAAAAGATTAAATTAAAAGGATTTAAATAATAATGTTCTTTTTGGTAAAAAAACCATTTTATAAGTTAATGAATTTGTCAGACGAATTAATAAAGAATCTGAATAAAGACCTTCCTTATATAAAAGAAAATAAATTTATTAAAACTTATGTTATTAAAAATAATTTTGAATATAATAAACTAGTTGGAGAAAATTGGGAAGCATCTTTATATAGCTTCAATCAAAAAGAATTAAAAAAAATCTCACAAAATTCTACTGTGAAATTTGTTATGGAAAAACTTAAAGAATTTCATGGTTTGAATAGTAATAAGTTATTTCTTAGTAGCGGTTGTATTTTTCTTCCTGATAGATGCAAATACTCATTTGAAATTAATAATCAAAGATATCTTTATCATAAGTATCATCAAGATAGTGGATATAAAATTAAGGCTTTAATTTCTTTAGTCGATAGTAATGATGAAGAGCAACAATTTTCGTATATAGATCAATTTCCAGAATCAAAATTAACTTATTTTTTAAAAAGATTATTATTTGGCCAATTGGTTGTATTTATGCATAAAATTTTTTATGTTATAAGTTTTAAGAAGATAAATCTATCAGGGCAGCCCCCAGAGCTGCCAGTTAAATATCAGAATCAAAGTTTATATAAGAAATTTAACTCTTTAAATAAAGGTGATATGATTACATTTCATAATCTTTATCCACATTCGTCTCATAATGGTTTCAGTAATCATAGATCTCCTATGCTTCAATTGGTATTTGATAAATGTTAAAAAAATTTTTAAAAAGATCTTTAATAAATTACCTCAAACATTTTTACTTTTATTTCTTTGACTTATTTATATTTTTTTTTGGTTTGAATAAAAAAAATAAAAATATAAAAAATAAATATAAGATTATCTGGTTGGCAGAAACTGGTTCTAGAGATTTTTTGCCAAGATTAGCTCAGGCAATAGCTCTTTGGGAAGAATTTTCAATATCTTCAATAGTTATTCATAAGCACATGTTAAGGCAAATTGATAAAAGATTTTTTAAAGGAGCAATTGTTATTGATAAATCTGCAACTTTCAATTGTATTAGAAGATTAAGATATTCAAAAATTAATGGAGCTCTAAATATTGTAATACCAGAGGAATTATTAATTTGCGACAAATCTAAGATTCAAATTAAAGGATCATTGAATCCAAGAACTTTAAATTATGTAGACTATGTAGTAACAAATTCAAATGAAGTAAAGCATTATTTGAAAAATGTAAATAAATTTGTAAAAATAATCGACGTTTTAAATCCTAGATTATCTTCTGAGGTTATTAAAAAAAATTGTGAAAATTATTTCATTAATAAGAAATCTTTTTCTAAATTTATTAATGAGGAATTTATATTAATAAACGATAAATTATCATTGAAATTCTCAAGCTTAGATAATGAATTAGAAGTAATAAAAAATAGTATTTTTAATTTTACTGATATAGATCCTTCAAAATATCTAAATAATTATTTAATTAAAGAAGAACAAGATGAAAAACTTTTAATTGATTTTATTATTCAATTAAGAAAAAATAAAACTTTTAATAAATTTAAAATTCTGATTAGACCTCATCCATCAGTAGATGTAAAAAAATATAAGAAATACTTTAAAGATAAATTAGATGAATCTTTGAATTATTTTATATTAAGAGAGGGAAGTGCTCTAGATTGGATGAATGAAGCCAAGATTATTTTTCATAATAATTGTACTACTGCAATTGAAGGTTTCTCTAATGGATTAGACAATATTTTCAACTATTCTAATAAAATAGATTCAGGTACATCTGAAGACTTTAAAGTTATTCTGAACCCTTTAGGTATAAAAAATTCTATCCTAAAGGCTGAAGAATTTATAAAAAATAAAAATCATTCTGAAAGAAAAATAAATAAAATTAAAGACAAAACACATTTATATCAATTCTTAGGAAAGGAAATGGCAAATAATAAAGTAATAAAAAGTACAACAGATCTCTTCCTGGCTAATATAAAAAATGCTTCGATTCTGGAGTCTTCACCTTTGCAAAGATGGGAAGATGCTATAGATAAAATTAGATACATTGAAGAGAATAGAGATAAATTTGAAGAATTATGTGTTTCCCCTCTTGGCAAAGTAGGTGCTCAAGTTGGTAACTGATTAAATAAAATTTTTATGATCAAGCAAACTAAAAAATTTTTAGACAAATTAACTTTAATATTTGATTTGTTTGGAGCCTTATTAATTAACTTTTTTTATTACTTACTAAAGAGAGATGAAAATAATAGAAAAAATTATATTCTCGCATACGCTCCTTATAGTGATAATCCATGGATTTTAAATAAAATTTTTTTTGATTTAAAGTCTAGTTCAAATAAAAGACAAAATTATAAAGTTTTCTATTCTTTAATTTCCTTATCTATTTTTAGATTGAAAAATGGTGGGAATATTTTTTCAATGCATCAATCTAATGTAAAGAAATTATTTCTTGCAGGTTTTAAATTATCAGATATCTCGACTTACTATACACATACAAGAATTAATCAAAAGGGTATTAAGCATATAGCTAAATTAAAGAATATTTTCTGCCAGAATAATTATGAATATGCGCTACTGAAATCTTGTGAAATACCTGAGGAGAAGATTATTTCTTTCCCCGTTGGTTTACATCCAAACTTTTTAGTTAAAAATGATAATCTAAAAAATATAAAAGATAGGGAGTTTGATGTTTTATTCTGTCTTAGGTACATAATGAATAATAATCATTATTCATCTAGAAAAAGATACAATTTTATAATTCAACTTTCTAATATTTTAGCCAAATCTAATTTTAAAGTTTGCATAATGGGCGATGGTTGGAACCAAATTAGAAAAAGTATTTATAAAGAAGTTGTTTTACTTAACCCTCCCTACAAAGATTATGGTTTGATTTATAGGAATAGTAAAATATATTGCAATCCATCATTAGTTGAAGGAGGACCTATTTCTCTAGCTGAAGCATTTTCTTCAGGATGCATAATTTGTACTACACCTGTTGGACTATCTTTTAATCTCTGCATAGATGATGATTTTTCCTTTTTAATACCTTTTGATAAAAGCGTTAATTTTTGGTACGAAAAAATCTCTAATCTAATTGCGAGGAAATATAGTCATAAAAATTATAGAATTTTTGTGAATTCTAGGAAAAGTAAAATAAAGAATATTACTTTCAAAAAGTTATCTAGCAAATTAGAAAAAATCATGCTTGATAAGAACTAATAATAATTTAATTCAATAAAAAAATGAGATAAAAATGAACACTTAAATATTCTTTTATAATAAAAATTCCTTAAATTTTTTATTTTGCAATATTTTTTATAATTTAGTTGAAAATAGATATGCTATAAATATCAATGAAGTTAAAGTAAATATTATGAATAAAACAGAAAATAATAAACCTGTTTTTTTGTGGATGCATTCAAGAAAACTTTTAAATCAATATTTTATTAAAAATAAAAATTATCAAAAATTAAATATAAATTTTAACTTACTTAAAGCATTTATCTCTCTTTGCTTAAGTTTTATTTTTCAAAGAAATTTCTTGTTTAATTTTTATTTGACACTACCCAAAGAAAATAATATTAAGTACTTTTTAATAAAAATTTATTCTATTATGTTCGCTTCTTTGATTAGAAATCAATTCGGAAATGCAATATTTATAATTGGAGATGTAAGTTACCCTACATATCAATCTTTACTTTTATCATCAAGTTATTTTAAAAAAATAGATTTATGGATAATATATCAAGGTACAGGTTCTATAGAAGAAAAAATCAATATAAAATATCCTTCTAATGTCAAAAAGATTTTTTTTCCTTTTGCTAAGGATTCTTTATCAGAAAATACAATATTAAAAAAAGCTTCAAAACTAAACAAAATTGAATTCATAAATATTGATACATCATTAAATATAAATCTCTCAAATAATAATAATTTAGCAATTTTTGTTGGTTATAATAAGAAATATAATTTATATCCATTTTATGTATTTAATATAATAAAAATTATTTTAAATATTTCTCTAATAAAAGAACTAGATAATTTCGATTCAGTAATTATATTCCTTCATCCTAGAATAGAATTTATAAGGTTTTTGAATATTTTTATTTTAAAAAGTAGAGTTAGATATAGAATATTTAATAATAAAACAAAAAATTTTTATAAATATGTTATTTCTTATTCACCAACCATTAATTCATCATTTAAGTTAAAAATAAAGTCAAATAAAAATGTATTAATAGATATTGGTAAAAATTTTAATATAAAAGATATTAAAAATAAGATAAGGACTTTTTCAAAATAAATTCATTATATTATGCTAATTTAAAGTAAATTATAGAATTATAAATTGTCAAAAAATATTTCTTTAAATGAATCAATTGTTATTGTTGGCCAATATAAAGGATTTGGAGGGGTTCAAAGTGTTCATAGAGATCTAATAAATGCATATAGAAAAAGAGGTCAAATAATTCATATCATTTATAATTTTAAAACTTTTATAAATTTCTTTTTAAATAGAAATCAGAAGATTAAAATAGTATATTTTTCCGGTCTATCTATATTACTTTCCCCATTTTTTTTTACATGTAAAAAACATATATTTTTTACACATGGCTTTTATATTTTCGAAAAATTTAACAAAGAATTTAAACGCTCTTTTAAAAGACTTATATATGAATTTTTGATTACAAATTCTTTGAATCTTTATAAATGGGTAATCTGCATTGCTCCTTCCCCTGTTTCTTGTCTAGTAAATTCTTTAAAGTTCTCAAAAAAAGTATTTACAGTTCATTGGGGTGTTAATGATGAATATATTAATTTTCCACTATTAGAAAAATCATATAAGTTTCATTTGACATTTTTGGGAAGAGCAAATTCTCAAAAAATCAAGAAAACATCAATTGAAATGATTATAAAATTATTTATTGATTCTAAAATTGTCAATTCTCCAAGTGATCTTAAATTTTCATTTTTAGTACCAAAATTAAATGAATATACTCAATCTATAATTAATAATTTAAAGGAGGAGTATAACTGTAAAATATATATTTATGAAAATCAAAGTAATGAAAAGATAAGAAATATATTATCAGAGACGCTTTATTTATTTAATTGTTACGAATGGGAAGCTTTTGGTATAACTTATATTGAAGCATTATGTATGGGATGTAATATTTTAATTCCGAGTACATCACCTATTATTCCAATAATAGAAAACATAGATGATTCTCCTGTTTTTAAATTCACTCCACCTGACTTGTTAAACCATAATTATTTCAAAAATAATATTAAATTATCAGCAAATAGACCTACTTTTAAAAAAGTACAATATTATAGATCAACATTTAATTGGGATACTATAATAGATAATATACATGAAGTTGTAAATGTATAATAAAAACCATTTCGAATTGTTTTTTGCAGATTTTCTAACTTTAAATAACTCTAATTTTAATAGTTATAAATTATTTATTTGTGTTCTTATATTTTAAAATTAATGGATAATGGATATAAATTAATTTTTAAAAAAGATGATCCAATTAATTTTTGGAGAGCTTTTAAAGTTTTAACTGAAGATTATAAATATATTGGAGCAAGATTTGATCCTAATCTAATTGAATATTATTTTTTACGAGCGAAAGATGAAAATTATAAGATAGAAGATCATTCTTGTGTTTTTATATTTAACGATATTCCATTTTCTGCTTTTTTAGGAGCTCTATTTTCTAGAAGAGATAAAAGAACTCTAAATCTTTTTGAGATGCCATGTTTAGGTATTGACTCAATAAATATAACTCAAAGCCAAAAGAAAAAAATTAATCAATTTTTAGGTACATTATTATCTTTAGATTTTGATATTTTTACTATTAAAGGTCCTGATTACTATACTAAATTACCTTTAATTTGTGAGTTATTACTTGTATTTTCTCAATCAATTATAAATATTGACATGACAAAAACTATTGATCTTGAAAAGAATGAGTCTGAAATAAAAAAAAATATTAGAAAAAGTTACCATTCATTAATCAATTGGGGTCTTAGAGAATTAACTATTGAAATACATGATAGTTCTAATATTAATTGGAAAACTATGGAAGAATTTAGAAATTTGCATATTGAAGCATCCAAAAGAGAAACTCGTTCAGTTATTACTTGGGAGAAACAATATGATGCAATTAAAGAAGGATCTTCGTTCTGTATCACAGCAAAATCAAATACAGGATTAGTATCAGCAGCTTTTTTTATATTGTCATATAATTCTTGTTATTATGGTTCTTCTGCATCAAAGAGATCATTATTTGATAAGCCACTAAATCATGGAATAATTTGGAGAGCAATTATCGAGAGTAAAAAAAAAGGTGCATTATTATTTGATATGGGCTCAACTTATTTAAATCAATCTAAGTTTAATTTCAATAAGAAAGAGAAAAATATAGCTTATTTCAAAGAGGGTTTTGGAGGCAAACAAACCTTAAATTATTATATTGAGTATAAAAAAATAATGTAGTTTAAAATTATGGATAGGTTTAATATCAATCAAAATTATTCATTTCAAAAAAGTTATTTATCTTTAATTAATAGGAAAGCAATTATTGCTTTCCCCTTAGCAGATATTATATGTTTATTTATCTCTGGTTATTTTACTAATTTTGTATATAAATCCAATTTAATAACTTTTCCAGAAACTATTACCTTAATATTCTTTTGGACATCTTTTAGTTATATATTTGGACGTTATTCACGAAAAATAATTAATATTGTAAGGGCTGAAAGGTTTAATCTTTTTATAAAGCAATTTCAATATATAGGTGCTTTCTACGCAATATCTTGGGTTATTAACAATAGAATATCAGCAAATTATTATTTTTCATATGATACTAATTTTATTTATATATTAACTTTTTTTATAACAAATTCTATTTTATTTAGATTAGTTAGATATAAATTATCAAAGAATTTAAAAAATAATAATAAATGGGGTTTCTACGGTCCAAATGATGATTTTGAATTATTAAATAATTTATTAAATAAAAACTATACTAAATATGATTATATTATTAATAAAATAAATTTTGCAGAAATAATAAATAACAATTATAGCGGGATAATTTTAAGTAAAAAGCTTCTTGATAAAGATAGTGAGAAATATCTGATGCTTAATATCTTAAATAAGAATATTGCTTTGTATTTTTTGGATGATTGGTTAGAAACAAGGTTAAATAGGATTCCTTTTGAGTATATAAATATAGAAAATTTATTTAAAAACTTTAATAGAATTAAGAGTAATAAGCTTCAAATTAGATTAAAAAGGTTAGGAGATGTAACACTATCAATCTTTTTATTAATATTAACTCTTCCTTTTTTATTTTTAGCATCAATACTTATATGGTTATCAGATAAAGGACCTATTTTTTATACTCAAAAAAGAGTAGGTAAAGATGGTAAAGAATTTAGTATATATAAACTTAGAACAATGATTGTAAATGCCGAAAAAGGAAGACCTGAATGGGCTACAAAAAAAGATAATAGAATAACTTTTATTGGAAAAATTCTAAGAAGAACTAGATTAGATGAAATACCCCAATTAATTTGTGTTATTAATGGAGATATGAGCTTAATAGGGCCAAGACCAGAAAGACCAGAAATTGAAGTTGATCTTAAGTCACAAATTTACAATTATGAATTAAGGCATTTAGTAAAGCCAGGATTAAGCGGATGGGCTCAAGTGAATTCAAACTATGCAGCAAGCTTAGAAGGTGTAAAACTAAAGCTTAGTTATGATCTTTACTATATTTCTAATCAGTCTATTTGGATTGATTTATTAATTTTAATCAAGACTGTTAAGGTTGTATTTAATTGTCAAGGTAGCGAGCCTGTAGAATAATTTTTTAACGCTTTAATTACTTTTACTTTAGTATTTAATTAATTAATGAAGAATTCTCAGAATTATTTTTTATTTTTTTTGAGTTGCATAATTTGTTTAATATTTGCTGAATTAGGATTAAGGTTTTTTGAAGAACAAAAGCATTCTGTTTATCCAAGTGGTTTATTCGTTAAAGATATTAAAAATGGTTATAAATTAGCTAAAAATTTTTCAGGCAATCATAGTTTTCAAGATTTTTCCTACGATGTAAAAACAAATGATTTCGGTTGTTTTGAAAACGATATTAAAATAAGAGATGCAGAAATTTTGGTTTTGGGTGATTCACATACATGGGGCTATGTTAACTTAAAAGATAGATACTCAAATATTTTAAAAAATAAATATAAATTTAAAACTTATAACTGTGCTCTTACTGGTTCAGGTACATTACAACAAAAAAATATATATATTAGGTTATTAAAAAATGGATTTAATCCAAAAATTATTATTTTAGGTTATACACCTTTTAATGATATTGAAGATGATACTCTATTCCCTGAATATAAAGTATGGAATGGAATACTCTTTAAAAGTAGAGATTTTGTTATAAAAGATAGTGGCAAAGCTGATTTTGAAAAAATAAAAAATTTGCCAATTACTTTTTTTAGAAAAGTTAAGTCTTTATTGCATAGAAATTCTTCTATATATAGATATACTTATACTCTTAAAAATAAATTGTTCAGTAAAATAAAACAAAGTAATAGTGAAAACAATGCTATGAGTAGTTTGATTAAAACACGACTTATTTACAACTTGAACAAAGATAATAAATTTATGTTCGATCAGAATATTGCCAATATAAAAGAATTTGCGAAAATCGCAAAACAAAATAAAGCTAAATTAATAATCGCAACAACTCCAAATAATAAAAAGTATTGTTCTAAATCATATGAAAAATCCATTTTATTTATTTATAAAAAATTAAAAATAGATAATTTAAATATAGTCAAAAATGAGACTTGTTTAGAAGAGAATTTCTTTTACCCTATAAATGGTCATCTTAATAAAAAAGGCCATAATTATATGGCAGAAAAAATTTCAGAATCACTTTCTGAATTATAATTTTTCCTATTTAGTATATAATCAGAATCATCAAGTATAAAATTATTGTTAGTTGTTTAATGCCTAAAATTAATGATAATCAATCTGAATGCAAAATTAATATATTAGGGATTTCATGTTTTTATCATGATAGCGCAGCAGCATTAATAAGTAACGGTGAAATTGTTAATGCAGTACAAGAAGAAAGATTTACAAGGAAAAAACACGATTCAGGATTTCCAGTTAATGCGATTAATTTTTGCCTTAAATCAAATCAACTTGATTTAAGAGATATATCTTATATTGTTTATTATGAGAAACCACTTTTAACTTTTGAAAGATTACTAGAAACTTATTTAGGATCTGCACCACGAGGAGGGAGATCATTTATTGCAGCAATGCAGATTTGGTTAAAAGAAAAACTTTTTTTAAAGTCAGAAATTAAAAAAAAATTCAAAGATATTCAACTTAAACTGCACCCTAATGTAGTTCCAAGCCTTCCTGAAATACTTTTTACTGAGCATCATCAAGCTCATGCCTCTGCTGCTTTTTACCCAAGTCCTTTTGAAGAGGCAGTTATCCTTTGCATGGATGGTGTTGGAGAATGGGCAACAACTTCAGCTTGGATAGGTAAAAAAAATAAAATATATCCAATTTGGGAAATAAGTTTCCCTCATTCTTTAGGATTACTATATTCATCATTTACTTATTACTGTGGATTTAAGGTAAACTCTGGTGAGTATAAATTAATGGGTTTAGCTCCTTATGGTTGTCCAAAATATGTATCTTTAATCAAAGATAATCTTATAGAAATAAAAGAGGATGGAACTTTTAGATTAGATATTAGTTATTTTAAATTTCATAGAGGATTTAGAATGATAAGTAAAAAATTTGAAAAATTATTTGGTAAACCTCCAAGAGAAAAAGAATCAGAATTAACTCAGTTTCATATGGATATAGCTGCATCTATTCAATATGTTACTGAAGAAATAGTTTTAAAACTTGCTAAAGCATTAAGAAAAGAAACAGGCATGTCAAATATTTGTCTTGCAGGCGGTGTAGCTTTGAATTGTGTAGCAAATGGTAAATTAATTAAAGAAAATATTTTTGAAAATATATGGATACAACCAGCTAGTGGAGATGCAGGTTCATCCCTTGGTGCGGCTTTAATTGGTTGGCATGAATATTTAGGTAAAACTAGGAAAGTAAATCCAAATGACTCTATGAAAGGTTCGTATCTAGGTTGCAGTTTTTCAAATAGCGAAATTGTTGATTATCTAGTTAAAATTAAAGCTCCTTTTAAAGAATATAATGATGATATTTTATTTGATGAAGTTTCGAGGATGTTAGATGAGGGGAAGATTATAGGTTGGTTTAATGGACCGATGGAATTCGGTCCTAGGGCATTAGGAGGTAGGTCAATAATAGGAGATCCTCGTAATAAAAGTATGCAGAGCTTAATGAATCTAAAAATTAAATATAGGGAAAGTTTTCGACCTTTTGCTCCTTCCGTTTTAGAAGAGGAAGTTTCAAATCAGTTTGAACTGAATAACAAAAGTCCATATATGCTTTTAGTAAGTCCAGTAAAAAAAGAATTATGTTATGAAAAAAGTGATGAAGAATCAAAACTTTTTGGCATTGAAAAATTAAATATTCCTAGATCTAGCCTTCCTGCTATCACTCATGTTGACTATACCGCAAGAATTCAAACTGTTAATAAAGAAACAAATGCTCGATATCACAAATTAATTAAAGCATTCAAAAAGAGAACTGGATGTCCTACCATTATAAATACTTCATTTAATGTGAGGGGAGAGCCAATAGTTTGTACTCCTAAAGATGCCTATAAATGTTTTATGAGAACAGAAATAGATGTGCTTGTATTACAAAATCAAATTTTATTAAAAGATGATCAACCTAAATCAGAGATTAATGAAGATTGGATGCAGGAGTTTGAATTAGATTGATGCATTTTGAAAAAATTTCAAAAAAAATACTTAAAGAATTTGGAATAGTTTTCGGAATAATGTTTCCAATTTTTATTGGCGGGATAATTCCAATTATTAGAAATGAATCTTTTAAATATTGGACATTGATTATCGGAGTTGCTTTTCTAATTATTGGCATTTATAGACCATACTTTTTAATTTATCCTTATAAATTATGGATGTTTTTAGGATTTATTCTTGGTTGGATTAATAGTCGCATAATTTTAGGTATTATTTTTATTCTTATTCTTATGCCTATTGCTTTTATTATGAAACTTTCTGGATATGATCCTTTATATAAAAATAAAAATATTTTCAAAAAATCATTTAAAGAGATCAAAAAAGAAAATAATATAGATTTAAGAAAAATATTTTAAATGAAAGCTTTCTTTGAACTATTAATTGATATTTGGGATTTTCTTAAAACAAGAAAAAAATATTGGCTTGCACCATTAATCATAACTCTTGTTTTAATGAGTGCTCTTATTGTCTTTACTCAAGGATCAGTTATAGCTCCCTTTATATATTCTATTTTCTAAAGAATTTTAAAAATCTTTTAAAAACCAATAATGATTAATTTTTATTAATTGAATAATAGCGACTCAAGAATCTTTAATTTTTCTTTGTTAATAACTTTCTTTGTAAAAATTCTCTGAGTGGAGTTGTGTAGAATCCAATTCAGTGTATTTAATTTTTGTCGGAATAAATTGTTATTAGGTAAATTGCCGAAAAAATTATAAATTCTTATCAAATTTTTAAATTTATTTTTTGATCTTTGGTTTTCGGAAATCCTATAATAACCTAAAGTTTTTTTTAGTGAAATAGATTCAAATTTTTTAATATAAATCAATTTTATCCATAGTCTATAATCTTCAGGTCTGTGATTTTCAAAATATAATTCCTTGATAACTTGCCTATCAATCAAAACTGTTAGTAACGGTAAGTGATTTTTTTGTAATATATTTTTGTAGCTAATTATTTGTGGTGGATTTACAAAAAATGAATATATTTTTTTTCCTTTCAATTTAAATCTTAAGTATGAAGAATGTGTTATTGCTATTGGTTTATTTTGTTTATTTCTAATACTTAAAGATTCTTTGAGGAAATCTGGGTCCCAAATATCATCTGCATCTAAAAATGCTATAAATCTTCCTTTGCTTTTTTTAATTCCTAAGTTTCTTGCAGAAACAACACCTTCTTTAGATTGTTTAAAAAGTTTGAATCTTTTATCTTTAGAAACGTAATAACTTACAATAGAATTTGAATTATCAGTTGAAGAGTCATCTATTAAAATGCATTCAAATTTGCGATAAGTTTGTTTAGTTATTGAATCTAAAGTTGTTTTAATAGTTTTTGAAGCATTAAAAAAAGGAACTATTATGCTTATATTTGTCATCTATAGATTTTGCAGTTTATAAGAAAGGATAAATAAAAATTTGATTAATTACTTTTTAATAAATTATAGTTAATACTCTGATTTACTTTTCTCAAAAGTAATGTTATTTTCATAAATTATCAATCTTAATCCTGATAAAAATATCCAAATTAATATGCTTATTTTACCGTCATAATAAGTAATATCATTCACATGACTTATTATTATGATAAGTGTTGTAACCCACCATGAAATATTATAAGAAAATTCCTTGCTTTTATTAGGTAATATACTAACTACTTTCCATGCTTTAAATAAAAGGAAAAGTACAAAAATAATTAAAAATAAAGCTATTGGAATACCATAATTGAATGCAATTTCTAATGGCATTGAATGGGTATGTTGAATATTATAATTACCGCCAGAGAGAACATAATTTTCTGAGAATAAGGATTTTCCCCAACCTGCTAAGGGCCTTTGTAAAATTAGTGAAACAGAATTTTTATAGATCTCAAATCTTGAAGAATCATAAAAGTTGAAGTTAAAAATTTTTTCGAATACAGTAATATTTAGAAGTTTCGAATAAAAATTAAAGGTAATTAAATCAAACTTATTTAAAATATTAATAAAAATAAAAGATGAACTTAATATTATGGAAATTAATAAATACTTTTTGTTTTTAAATTCAAATAAAAATGTAATTATTACTATTAAACCCAAGAAAGCATTTTTTGAGGTAGTTAAAAATGTTAAATAAATGCTTAGAATTAAAAGTATTCCTGAAAAAAACCTATATTTTTTATTTACCTTGAATTCTGAAATAATCAGAGGAATTATCGCTGTCAACCATAATCCAGTGTAATTTTGGTTGCTAAAAAGACCTGTAATACCTCCATGATTTTCCTCTATAGGTTTAAGGAACCAAACAATCAATCCATTTAAAGTTTCAAAGGGTCCATATAATTTAAACCAAGATTGTAAAATACAAGTTATAAGTACTGGAATAGAACCTGCAATAATATACCTATTTAATATTATTCTTTGACTTATTTTTCTTAAGTAAATTTGTGAATAAATAAAAAAAACGAAAAATAAAAGCCACTGCAACATATCTAAAAATATGTTAAGTTTGTAACTCTGATAAATTACATCTTCTGAAAAAATCAAATTAATATTCTTAAAAATCATTAATCCAGAACAAATAAAAAGAAAATAATTATATTTATCTTTGTATGAATTTTTATTAGTTGTAATTGATATTAGCAATGATAATAAAAAGAAAAATCCGCTTATTGGAAGCGCTGATGCCAGGAAAAACCCTCCTAAATTAAAGAACCTTTGTCCTATATTTCTGATATCATTAGTTTTCAAAAAACCAACTATTTTTGGCATGCTTTATATTTTTTGACGCTTCCTGCAGGATTCGAACCTGCGGCCCACTGCTTAGAAGGCAGTTGCTCTATCCAGCTGAGCTAAGGAAGCATGGAATACTTGGTATATAGAAAGGTCAAATACTTAATAAAATTGAGCTTTTGACGATTTAATGAATAATTAACCAAATAACTTTTTTATTTTAAAACAGCCCTGCACACTCAACAAGTAAATTTTAAAATAGAAATACACTCTAAATAAAATATCTATCTTTTCAGAAAAGATAATTATTATAATAAATAACTATTTATTAATTCCTTCCATACATGTCATCAAACCTTATAATGTCATCTTCTCCAAGATAAGAACCGCTTTGAATTTCGACAATAACCAAAGGAGATTTACTCAAATTTGATAGTCTATGTTTACATTTTTTTGGAACGTAAATGCTTTCATTTTCTTTAATTACGCTTATATTTCCCTCAATTTCTACAGTTGCAACACCACTAACTACTACCCAATGTTCTGATCTATGATTATGTAATTGTAATGATATACGTGCTCCTGATTTAATTTCTAATTTTTTTACTTTCCATTTATTATTCTCTTCCTCGATAGTTGAAAAGTTTCCCCATGGCCTATAAATTTTATTATTGTTTTTCCCTTCTGAATAATTATTTTTATCTAACTCAATTACAAGATCTTTTAAATTTTGCACACTATTAATATCTGAAACTAAAACAGCATCTTTTGTTTCAACAACAGCAATATTATTTATGCCTAATCCCACAGTGAGTCTGCTCTCACTTTTTAAATAACAATTATTACTATTTTTGATTAACGCTCTCCCATTTAAACTATTCCCATATTTATCTTTTTTCGATCTCTCCCACATTGTTTTCCAATTACCAATATCAGTCCATCCAGCATTAAGTTGAGTTACTGTTCCTAGGTTAGTTTTTTCCATTATGGCCGAGTCAATAGATATATTAGGACACTCCTGGAATTTATCTTTATTTATTCTTTGAAAATCAAGATCATTAATTTCGTTTTTAATTGCTTCCTTACATAAGTTTATTATCGATGGACAATAAAGGTTGATTTCTTCAATTATAGTTGAAGATTTAAATAAAAAAATACCACTATTCCATAAATAAAGTTTACTTTTAATTAGTTTTTCTGCTAATTCCTTATGCGGTTTTTCAATAAACTTTTTTATATTGCTAGTTTTATTTAAATTTGAAATTTCTTCATATGACTCAATATATCCGTAGCCTGTTTCAGGATATGTAGGACTAATTCCGAAAGTAATTAATCTTCCTTGCTCGGCATACTTATAAGCAATCGAGACTGCATCTTTTAAATTATTTGAATCTTCGATAATGTGATCTGCTGAAAGGATTAAAAGTATAGGGTCATCACTTGTTATTTTTTGTGATTTTAAAGCAGCTAAAGCCACTGCTGGAGCAGTATTTTTACTTACAGGCTCTAAAATAATGGATTTAGGATCTATTTTAATTTCTCTCATTTGCTCAGCAACTATAAATCTATGTTCTTCGTTGCAAATAATTATTGGCTGATCTAAATTCTTAAGACCTTTAAGTCTTAAATATGTATTCTGTAAGAGAGAAAAATTATTTTTTTCATTTAGTTTAAGATATTGTTTTGGGTAAGATTCTCTTGATAGAGGCCATAATCTGGTGCCTTTACCACCTGAAAGAATAACTGGAATAATATTAGTTGCTGTATTAAAGTTAACTTTAATGGATTCCAAAATATAATTTTACTTATTAATATACTATAAAATTTAAAATTAATTAATATATTGATGAACTTTAAAAAGTAGTTCACTCAGCCTTAAAGTAAATTTAATAAAATAGTATATTATTATAGTAATTCAATTTATTATAAAAATTTGTGTCCAGAAAAGTTAATGAATCCCAAAAAAAAGAGATTTTGAACTTATTTATTAATGGAACAAATATTAAAGAAATATCTAAAATTTATAATTTCACAGTACCCACTATTACCAGACAATTAAAGATCTTGGTTGGTAATGAAGAATTTAATAACTTAAAAAAGTCTAATATTGACGCTAGTAATTCTAATAAAAATAAATTAAAAAGTAATTCACTAAAAATTAACAACGAAATTAATAATCTTGATCAAATAACTGAAGAAAAAAAATCAAATCAAGATTCATTTTTTGTTGAATTAACTCCCATTGATTATGAGATTGATAATACAAAACAAAAAGATTTATCATCTATTGAACTTTCTGAAATAAATTTACCCAAGGTTGTATATATGATCGTAAATCAAAAAATAGAATTAGAAACAAAATTATTAAAAGAGTATCCTGAATGGCAATTCCTCTCTCAAGAAGATTTGAATAGAAATACAATAAAAATTTATTTTGATTTGAAATCAGCTAAGAATGATTGCAATAAAGAGCAAAAAGTAATAAAAGTTCCAAATACCAATGTTTTTAAAATAGTTTCTCCTATCTTAGTTTCTCGTGGAATTTCTAGAATAGTAAGTTCAGATCAATTAATAGCTTTATAAAAATTAATTAATCTTTTTCCAAAAAACTTAAAGGTATTAATCCTCCAGTAATAGAACCACTTATAAAGCTTATGCCAATGATAAAACTTACTGGTAATTTTATTGTTTCGGTGATTAATAAGTTAACTTTTAATTTATCTGAGCTATTCTGAATCCCAATTATTAAAATTAAAAATAAAGAAACATTAAATGTTATTAAAAAAAAGATTTTTTTAATAGGAATAATCATCATTAAAAAATTTACCTTGATCTTTATATAAATTATAAATAAACTTTTTTGAAAGAGTATTTTTTTTTGCTAGGTATTTAGAAGCCGAAGATAAGCTTAATCCTGCTTGAATCAATTCAATAAGTTCTCTTTTTAATTTTTTTTCGTCAACTTTATTATTTTCTATTTTTTTATTTCTTCCTTTAATTACAATTGTTATTTCTCCCAATATTTCTTTACCTTCAAAAAACGATATAGCCTCTTTAATATTTTTACCAATATGTTCCTCAAATTTTTTTGTTAATTCTCGAAATACTTGAATTTCTCTTTCTTCTCCGCAATAATCTTTTAATTCCTTAAGCAAATTCTTTAAACGTAGAGGAGATTCATATAAAATTGTAGTTTTTTCATTATTACTTATTTCCAAAAGAAGTTTTTTCCTCTCAACTTTACTTTTTGGTAGGAAGCCTTCAAATATAAATTGTGAAGATGGCAGGCCACTTGAAACCAATGCGGTTAGGGCTGCGCAAGGTCCAGGAATGCATATTACATTGATCCCATTAAATTTTGCATTTTTTATAAGATCTTCCCCGGGATCGCAAATGCTAGGCATTCCTGCATCACTGACTAATGCTATTGATTGGCCAGAATTAAGATTCTCAATTATTTTTGGAATTTTTTTAAAAGAGTTATATTTATTGAAACTAATTAAATTATTAGTAAATTCAAATTTGCTCATAATTTTTTTTGTTTGTCTAGTATCTTCACATGCAATTAATGAAACATTCTTAAGAATATTTAACGCTCTTGATGAAATATCGTTTAAATTCCCAATTGGAGTACCCACAATATATAAAACGTGGTTTTCAGGTTCCGTGTTTTTATGAGATGATGAGTATTTTATATTCATTGAGTGATTAAATTACCATCTGGCATAGACATTCATAATCTTATTTATGATTTGAGGACTATTAGTTGGGAAGCTTCAGAGGTACTACTTTTCTATTCCAAAATATTAAAAGATTCAGATTTTAAAAGCAATATTTTAGAAAATGAAAATATAGAAGATCCAGTAACAACTGCTGATTTAAAGGTTAATGAGTTAATTATTAAAGGAATTAATGATAAATATAAAAAAATCGATTGGGAGATTCTAAGCGAGGAAAATGTAAAGGTATCCCTTTCAAACTGTAATATTGATACTGATTGGATATGGGTGCTTGATCCACTTGATGGGACAAAAGACTTTATTCAGGGAACAGGTAATTATGCTATGCATTTAGCTTTGAATTATAAGAAAAGGCCATATTTAGGAATTGTTTTAATACCTGAAAAGAATGAATTATGGATAGCCGATGGGAAGGAGGTATGGTGCGAGAGAAGAGATGGATCAATTATTAAACCAAAGAAATTTAAAAATAAAAGTCTTCAAGAAATGATTTTAGTAACAAGTAAAAATCATAGGAACGAAACTTTAAAAAATTTGATCCAAAAAATACACTTTAGAGAAATTAGAGTTATGGGGAGTATAGGCTGTAAGATTGCATCATTATTAAGAGGAGAAAGCGATATCTATATATGTCTAAGCTTACCGGGTAAAAGTGCTCCTAAGGATTGGGACTTTGCAGCCCCAGAAGCTATTTTAAAAGCAGCAGGAGGAGCAATAACAAATATAGATTATGAGCTATTATCTTATGGTCAATCTGGTTTTGAACAGGGGGGTATATTAATTGCCTCAAATAATTCAAAGAATCACGAGGCTTTATGTTTAGAAATAAAAGAAATTATAAAAAAGGATGGAATTTATCCCCTCTAACATTAATTAAGAGGCGCTACAGGAGTTGGCGTTGGTTCTGGATAAGTCATCCCCCCATTTTGAGCAACACCCCTCAATGTTAAATTTATCCTGCCTCTGCTATCTATTTCGCGCACTCTAACAGTTACTTCATCACCTTGCCTTACTACATCTTCTACCCTCTCAACTCTTGCTTCAGATAATTGAGAGATATGAACCATCCCCTCTTTCCCTGGAAGTATTTCTACAAAAGCACCTATTGGTATTATTCTTGTCACAATACCAGAGAAAATCTCACCTTCATGTACTTTGCGAGTTAAACCTTCTATTATCTTTTGAGCCTCTTCAGCGGCAGCACCGTCATGTGAAGCAATAGTTACAATACCTCCATCTTCTATATCTATTTTTGTGTTAGTTCTTTCAGTAATACCTTTAATAGTTCTTCCACCAGGTCCTATAACAGTTCCAATAAGTTCGGGATCAATCCTAAAGCTTAAGAGTCTTGGTGCATGAGGAGATAATGATTCCTGAGGTTTATCAATTGCTTCTTGCATTTTTTCTAAGATATGTAGTCTCGCTGGGCGAGCTTTTTTTATAGCGTCTGAAATAACAGAAACTGGTAGTCCTGTAATTTTCATATCCATTTGAAGTGCCGTAATACCCTTTTCAGTACCAGCAACTTTGAAGTCCATATCTCCAAGGAAATCTTCAATCCCTTGAATATCTGTAAGAATACGGATTTCTTTACCCTCTTTAATTAAACCCATAGCTGTCCCACTAACAGGGGCTTTTAAAGGTACTCCAGCATCTAATAAAGATAATGTACTTCCACATACTGATCCCATAGAGGTGGATCCATTAGAACTTAAAACTTCACTGACTACTCTTAAAACGTAAGGAAATGTCTCTTTACCAGGAAGAACAGGAATTATTGCTCTTTCTGCTAAAGCTCCATGGCCAATTTCTCTTCTACCTGGAGTTCTCATAGGCCTTGTCTCTCCAACTGAGTAAGGCGGGAAATTGTAATGATGCAAATATGTTTTTTCAGTACTTGGATTAAGATCATCCATTTCTTGAGCATCGCTAGGTGTTCCTAATGTGGTAGTAGATAATACTTGAGTTAAACCTCTTTGAAATAATGCAGAGCCATGAACTCGTTTTGGCAGTATCCCTGCAAGAGCTGAAATTTTTCTTACTTCATCAAGATCCCTACCATCAACTCTTTTCCCTTCATTGATAATTTGTGATCTCATTAATTTTTTTGTCAGCTTCTTAAAGTCGACACTAATCAATTTTTCATTTTCCGAAGTAAGTATTTTTAATTGATTTTCATCTTTTAAATCATCTATTTTGTTTTGGACTTCTAATTTTATTTTATCAAGCTCAAGATCTCTTTCCTCTTTAGATTGATCAAATTTCTTTAAAACTAATTCAATCGGTTTTGTGCAGTTTTTCTCTAAATATGTAAAAAGTGTTTTATCTTCATCGGGTTCTGAAGGCTTTGATTGTTTAATTCCAAGATCCTTAAGAAGATTTTCTTGTGCTTTTATGAGTTCATTTACTGCTTCATAACCAAAATCTATTGCTTCAATTGTATCCTGTTCTGAAAGTTGATTTGAACCGGCTTCAATCATCACAATCCCATCAGGAGAGCCGGCAATAACTATATCTAAATCACCTTTTTCAATTTCTCTATAGCTAGGGTTTAAAATAAAATCATCGCCTAGTAATCCAACTCTTACAGCAGCCATTGGTCCATAAAATGGAATTTCTGCTAATAATGTCGCTATTGAGGCTCCAGTTACCGCTAGTACATCAGCAGGTACTCTTTCATCAAGGGAAAGGCAAGAAGCAACAATTTGTATCTCATCTCTCATCCATGAAGGAAAAAGAGGCCTCATTGGTCTGTCAATTAATCTTGCAATTAAGGTTGCTCTTTCTGGGGGTCTTCCCTCTCTTCTCATGAATCCGCCGGGGATTCTACCAGCAGCATATAATTTTTCCTCGTAATCACAAATTAGAGGTAGAAAGTCGGCAGCTTCCTTTTTTATAGTTTTTGTAGCTGTAACTAATAAAGATGTGTCTCCACATTCGATCATTACTGATCCATTTGCTTGAGGAGCATATAGTCCTGTAGTTAGTCGTATCTCTCGTCCGTCAAACGTGATCGACTTATTTTGTCCTTCCACTTTTTGAAATTATAAATCTATACATGTTTTATTCTTACATCTAAAAGGTACATATTGAGAAAATTATTCAAATAAGGTTTTAAAAAATTAAAAAATTTTATAATAAATTAGACTAAATCGACTGCCATACCTGAATTTATAAAAAAAAATAAAAAAGTTAATTTTTTAAATACTGAATGTTAATTTACTACCAACTTGATTTAACCACACCTGGAAGTTCGCCATTATGAGCCCTTTGTCTTAATTGATTTCTGCACAAACCAAAATCTCTGTAAACCCCTCTTGGTTTTCCTGTAGCCCAACATCTATTTCTAATTCTTGTTGGTGCAGAGTTTCTAGGTAGTGCTTGTATTTTTCTATGAACCTCTAATTTTGCCATTGGATCTGCAGCTGCGTTGAATTCGGCTAATAATTGTTTCCTTTTGGCAGCGTATCTTGTTACTAATTTTTTTCGCTTTACCTCTCTAGCAATCATTGATTTTTTTGCCATCAAAAAATTTTTGTAAACATTATTTATATAATAACAGCTCGACAACTAATGTTAAAAATTTTATCTATTGATTAAGTAATTTTTGAACAATCAATAGTTGACTTGTATCTCTAATGATTAATAAAACGCTTAAGCCCACCAATAGGAAGAAGCTAGATTGAGTTACAGCAATCTGTAATTTTGATGGTACTGGTTTACCTCTTATTCCCTCAATAAGAGTGAAAACAAGTTGACCACCATCTAATAAAGGTAAGGGGAGTGAATTAAGAACTGCTAAATTTATTGAAATTAAAGCAGCAAATAATAAAATACCTGTCCCACCTTGTTCTGATAATTGCGCTCCGATTTCAACAATTTTTACAGGACCACTTAACTGTTGAGCCGTTGATGAGAAATTTGTTATTAATCCTTTGTAACCTTGAATTGTTTTTATTAGTAGTGAAGAAAACTCTTTGTTTGTATACTCAAAAAGCTCAAAAATGTTTTTAGTTTTTTTAGTTTCTTTTTTTATATTTGGTTGTAACTGAGCCCCAATGGTTCCTCTGCCATCAATATTTTGAGGAGTTAGAGTTAAATTTTGAGAAGAATCACCTCTTTGAATTTCAATTGAAATTGATTCATTAGATGAATTTTGAATTATTTTTACCAGAGATGAGACAGCTGCATCTCCACTACCTAGCTTAGCTCCATTAAGTTTTAATATTTTGTCGCCTGGCTCTAGACCAGCATCAAAAGCAGCTTTTTCTGGTTGAGTTGCTAACACTAAAATACCTGGCTCAGGATCGTAAGGTATGCCGATGGTTGTAACATTAATAATCAAAATGGTGTACGCAAGAAATAAATTTGCAAATACACCTGCAGATATTACAAGTACTCTTTGAAATATTGGTCTATTTTTTAATAGATTTGGATCTTTTGGGTCAATGTTCTTATGTTCATCATCAGGGAAGGAAACGAATCCTCCTAAAGGAAATGCTCTTAACGAGTATGTAATGTTCTTAAATTTTTTTTGTATGATGGAAGGCCCAAATCCTATAGAAAACCCATCAACATAAATTCCTTGAAATATTGCAGCAAGAAAATGTCCCATTTCATGAAAAAAAATGAGAAATCCTAAAACTGTAATTGAAGTTAAAACATTCATTAATTTATGTTAGTTTATTTTTTTATAAAATTTGAACCAAAGTATGGAACAAGAACATCAGGAATCTTTACACTCCCATCTGATTGTTGACCATTTTCAAGAATTGCTGCCATAGTTCTCCCAATTGCTAGACCACTTCCATTTAAAGTGTGGATATATGAAGTTTTTTTATCAATTTTTGTTCTGATTGCTGAACGCCTAGCCTGAAAATCTAAACAATTGCTGCAACTAGATATTTCTCTATAAGTTTTGCTACTTGGTAACCAAACTTCAAGATCAAAAGTTCTGCTTGCAGAAAAACCTAAATCTCCAGTGCATATATCTACTTGTCTGTATGGTAGGTTAAGTTTCTTTAAAATAGATTCTGCATCTTCAGTTAGAACTTTATGTGCTTCCAATGATTTGTTCGGATCACAAAACCAATACAATTCAACCTTATTAAACTGGTGGAGTCTTATTAACCCTTTAGTATCCTTACCATAACTTCCAGCTTCTCTTCGGAAACAAGGACTATAAGCAACATACTTTATGGGTAACACTTGAGGATCAATTATCTCATTCTTATGGAAAGCAGTTATTGGAACTTCTGCTGTTGGCGAAAGCCATAAATCATCATTAGCACACTTAAAACTTTCATTTGAGAATTTTGGAAGTTGACCAGATCCTCTTAAACTTTCTGAATTAATTAAGGCTGGAGGCATTAATTCTAAATAGCCATTTTTTGTATGTTCATCGAGCATGAAATTAATAAGTGCTCTTTCTAATCGTGCCCCATTACCTTTGAGAGTAATAAATCTACTTTTTGAAATTTTTGTTGATTTTAACGAATCAAAAAGATCTAAATATTCTCCTATTTCCCAGTGAGTTTTTAGATTATCTTCTTTTAAAGGCTCTCCCCATGTTTTTATTTGAATATTATTATTTTCATCTTTTCCAAAAGGAGTTTCTTTACTAGGAAAATTTGGTAGTCTTGAAATCTCTTCCAGAAGTTGTTTATCTAATAGTCTTTTTTTCTCTTCTAGTTCAGTGATTTTTATTTTGAATTGGTTTCCTTTATACTTCAAATCATTTATTTCTAAGGAATTAATATTTTTAGGATTACACATTTCTTGACCAATTAACTTACTTATTTTTTTACTCTCTGATTGAAGATCTGATATTTTTATATCAATTTCTTTTTTTTCTAACGTCAAATTATGAATTTCAGAAATTTGAAATACTTTTCCTCTCAGGGATAAATTTTCTTCAACATAAGTTGGATTTTCTCTTATTAATTTTTGATCTAACACTCTTTTTTTTTTATTACCTTAATTAAGATAGTTAATCTAAAATAATTATCAAAGATATTTGATGAAAAATTAATTAAATTAATGATTCCTAACTTAATAAAAATAAGCTGTTTTGATGGATATTAATCTATGATGCGGGTCTCGCACGCCCTGTAGAAGACCATTCTTTAAGAGAATCAATTTGTTCTTTAGCTGTTCTAGATAAGGGAACTAATTCAGAAACTGCTTTTATAAGATCTTTTTCCATTATTTCTCTGTTTTCAGAGAAAGAGAAGTGCATGGCTTCTATTACGGCTTGTTCGAGTTCTGCTCCAGAATAACCATCAGTTCTATCTACTATTGTTGATAGTGGAAAGTTAAACCCAGGCCTCCTTTTTTCTAAGTGTAGATTAAGAATACTCAAACGCTCTTCAGAGTTAGGTAAATCAAGGAAAAATATTTCATCAAATCTTCCTTTCCTCAATAATTCTGCAGGGAGCTTATCTATAGCGTTTGCAGTAGCAATAACAAATACTGCAGATTCTTTTTCAGACATCCAAGTCAAAAGACTTGCTAAAACTCTCTGACTAGTACCCCCATCACTTCTTGCATCACCTCCGAAACCTTTATCTATTTCATCAATCCAAAGAATACAAGGTGACATGGCTTCAGCTCTTGAAATTGTTTCTCGTGTTCTTGCCTCGCTAGAACCCACAAGGCTTGAGAATAATCTTCCCACATCTAATCTAAGCAGTGGCATTGACCAACTTTGAGATATTGACTTTGCTGTCAGTGATTTCCCGGTGCCTTGTGGACCTACTAATAAAACTCCTCTAGGAATAGGCAGACCATAGTCTCTAGCTTCTTTTGAGAATGCTCTATATCTTTGCTTGAGCCAAACTTTTAAAACTTTTAGTCCTCCAATATCGTTTTGACTTGAATTGCTTTCAAAAAACTCTAATATTTCACTTCTTGCAATGACTTGTTTCTTCTCGTCAATTATATCTTGAATATCCTCTTTACTTATTTTCCCTCTCTTAGTAAGGGCTTTTGCCGTAACTTGCTTAATTTTAATTTCACTTAATCCACTTGAAGCATTGACAAGTTCATTTAAGTCTTTTTCGTCTAAATTTGAATCAGTATTAATTGAAATTGTTCTTATTAAGTTTTTTAATTCCTTTTGATCGGGTAAAGGGAGGTTAACTATTGTCATTAAATCATCTAATTCTTCTGATGATGGCAAAATATGAGAACTTATAAGTAAATTATGACTAGTTTCTTTTAGTAAAAAAGATAATTCTTTAATTGTTCTGCTAATAGATGGATCATCATAAAATTTGTGAAAATCTTTTACTAATAATACCGTTGAAATGTCAGAACTTTGTTCCTTAATCCAATTAAGAACACCTAAAGGATTATTAGAGAATTTACCCTCTTCATTTAGTGTTCCTTTAATTCCATTTACGCAATCCCAAGAAATAAATCTTTTAACGTTTAATCTTTTAATTGGTATGTTTAGGATTTTCTGTAATCTTTCCTCTTCTTTTGTCTTAATCCAAATAATTGGGGTTCTAGATTTTATAAGTAACTCTAAATTTTTACACCATTCTTCCATTCTAAAATAAAAATTTATTTTTTACTATTAGGTTCAAAAGGAAGTCTTTTTTCTGAAATAGAAGATGACGTTGTAATAACTTCATTCTTATTAATTAATTGGTCGTCGAGTATTTTTTGAAGATTATCTGGGAGGGCTTCTTTATTTAAAAGAAAAGTCTGAAATGCCTGAAAAATATTTGCAACTACCATATAGAGTAAGACTCCTGCAGGAAGAGGAAAAAATAAAAACATCCCAGTTATCATGATGGGAGTTATTTTGTTGGCTGTTGACTGTTGAGGATTAGCAGGCATCCCTTGACTAGATAAGACTTGCGAGAGAAGTAAAGTTAAACCAAAGGCTCCAACCAAAGTAGCTATATCCCAGTTAATTGAGCCATCTACATAAAAACCAACCTGACCTAAAGCCTTTATGAATAAAAAGCCACTTTTAGCAGCTAGACCAGGAATTTTTGCTTCAATAGTCGCATCTCCTGGTTTAATAGCAGTAACCAAACCATCTTGCGAAACCTTAATATTTTCTGATCCTTTAGATACTGTCCATTTGGGTATAAATTTCGAACCGTTATCATAATTCGATAATAAATCTAGATAATTATTACCATTTGTTGTCTGCAAATTAATTTTAACTGTTTCATCAGTTCCCAACTTAGTGCCATTTGGAATTGTTGCTACAACAGGAAAATGGGATTTTTCTGTTACGAATATAGAATGCCTTGGAGATTTGTAAGGTTTTGGGTCAATAGCAGCTATTTGCTCTTGAGGAACAACTTTTAGATTTATATTGTAAGGAACATCAGCGAATGGAGAACCCCTTAAAGTTGCAAATAATGCAAATAACACGGGCATTTGGACTATTAATGGTAAGCAACCCGCCAAAGGGCTGCCGAATTCATTCATTAATTTTCCTAGTTCTTCTTGCTGTTTTTTAGGATTATCAGAAAATTTGGATTTTATTTCAGCTTGTCTTTTTTGCATAACAGGTTGAGCTATTTTCATCCTTCTTGCGCTTCTTATAGAGCCAGCGCTTAATGGGAAAAGTGCAATTCTAATTACTACTGTTAGGGCAACTATCGCTAAACCATAACTTGGAACTAGACTATAAAAAAAGTCTAGAATCGGGATTAGTAGTTTTTCTGAAATGAACCCGATCACAATATTAAAAAGGGTAAAATTTTACTCGACATCTTATTTTACAGGATAAAAACGATTTTGTAATTAATTTATTCAGGATTTAGTTGCAAACCCTTCAACCTCATTAAGATTCAAAGTTTGTGATCTTTTTATCATATTTAGTTCTATGAATTCTTGAGTTTCTCTAAATAATGGAAGAGATTTCATTTCAACTTTTGATCCATCATTGAGGATAAGTACCATATCACCATAGGATCCAAGTCCTCTTGGAACTGTTCTAATTTCCTGGATATTACTTAAAGAAACTTGTGTTTTATTTTTCCCGAACCAACCACCATCAATAGTTATTCTTTTATTTGTAATTTTGTATCTTAACCATAAAGCTCTGACTATTGCAGCAAAAGTGAATGGAAGGCCAAGAAGGGTTAAACCAGCAATGAGGTTAATTATCAAATCACTCTTTGCAGGACCACCTTCATAGAAGGTTTCTTCATTAATGTTGATCATCTAAATAGACCTGATTTAAATATAAGGTTCTGAAATTCCTTCAATAATTCTCCTTCATTATTGTAGGAATCTCTTGCTTTAAGGTTAACAATTAACCAATAAGGTTTGTGGTTAATTTTATTGCATAAATTTTTTTTGAAGTTTTCCTGTAATATTCTTCTTAATCTATTTCTATCAACTGCTTTTTTGGAAACTTTCTTACTTATAGTGATAGCAATCTTTAAATTCTCTGAAGTAATAATATTTTTATGAGAGAGAAGTATATGTTCGTTTGGCTTAGCTATTTTTAAGGACATTAATTTCCCATAAAATTTTGCGGAATTTTTGTGTATGTAGTCAAAAGTCCTATGACCTTTTAAACGCATAGTTTTTGGTAAGGTCATTGCATTTTCTTAAACCGCTATTCTTTCTCTTCCTCTTTTCCTTCTATTTTTAATGACTCTTCTTCCAGTGTGAGAACGCATTCTAACCCTAAAGCCAGATACACGTTTCCTTTTCCTTGATGTCCCGCCAAATGTTCTTTTTGTCATTTTTTATTTTACTTTTTAATAACCTATCATTTTTGTATCACTAAAGTCCAACTCCCCATATAAGTTAATGAGGGAGTATCCCCTGAGTATTGTCCATAAGAGTGGAACTGATATAATCCTGACCTTTTTGGGTTAAATACTTTGAAAACTACTGCATAACTATCTTTATTAGAGGGGATTGGAGAATAAGGGAAAATATCAATAGATTTTTGATCCTCGCTAATTTCAATGTCAGCAGGAATATCTTCTAAACATTTTGTACGACTCTCAAAGCCTCCTATTAAGACTTTACAAAAACTTATCTTTTCTTCTTTTAGAGTTGACTTGAAATTTTTAGGTGATTTGATATTTATTTTCAAAAGTCCACCTTCTCTATCAGTAGGTCTTAAAAAGAAAAATATTTTATTCCTAGCTCTTGCCTCATTATTTTTTTGGAACCAACTTAATCTTCTTATACCTGAATATCTATCCCATTGAAATTCTAATCCTGCTTTAACATCAATATTGTTAAAGAATGGAATTGATATTAATAGGGGTGAAAAAAGTAAAAGTCTTAAAAACTTTGAATTTAAGGTCATTTTGTTTTGTTGTTTAAACATTTATGGAAGTAGATTCAGGATAAAATTTTTTAATTCAAATTTTTTTAAAATTTTTATAAGGTTAACATCTATCTGATCTTAATTTTAAAGCACCACGCAGGTAAGGATTATTTACAGTTAAATTCGCAGGCAATAAAACTTGTGCCATTAATCTAATACAAAATTTAATATCATTCTTGACATGCATTTGTTGACAGTCCAAAAATGCTACTGAGTCTAGCCCTTTATATTTTCTCGCAATTGATGCAGGGAAACAAGCATCTAAATCTTTTGTTACTGAAAATGTAATTGATAATAAATTTTTAGAAATTAGATTGTTTCGGATTATGAGTTCATCAATTAGTTCAATCACTGCATCTTCTATTTCTTCAACTGAGTTTCCTGTTGAAGTAGTAGCTCCTCTAATGAAAGTAAATTTATAATTGTCCTTGATCTTTTCAATCATAAAAATTTTATGGCTTATATAACCAAAGAATCTTATTTGATGAATTTACCTCAAAAAAGATACTTTGAATAATTTTTTCTATGATTTTGCTTCCTGGAATAAATCCAAGAATTTTCTTCTTCTTTTTTCCAAAAGTTATAGGTTGTATTTTGGGATCTACTTTTACCATCGAAGCTGCAAGTTCTCTAGCAACAACTTCATCTCCTATTTCATCGACTAATCCAAGATCTTTTGCTTGGGTTCCTGTGAATATTCTTCCGTCAGCAAAACTTTTTACATCTTCTACTGGCAAATTTCTACCCTCAGCTACAGCCTCAGTAAATTGTCTATAACTTTCATCTATTAAACCCTGTAAAAGCTTTCTTCCCTCATCACTTAAGGGTTTATCGGGGGAGAGAATATCTTTATAAATCCCACTTTTTACTGTTTCAAACTTAATACCTATTTTATTCAATAGTTCCGATAAGTTATTCCCTCTTATAATTACACCTATAGAACCAGTTATTGTTCCTGGGTTGGCAACTATTTTATCAGAAGCAACTCCAATATAAACACCACCAGATGCAGATATGTTTCCAAAACTAGCAACTACTTTACATCCCTTGTCTTTAAGTCTTTTAATAGCAGAGTATATTTCTTGGCTATCACCAACTGTGCCACCAGGCGAATCAATTCTCACGATTAGTGCAGGAAATTCTCTATCCTCAATTTGTTTAATAGCTTTGAGGACTGATAATCTGGTTGAACTAGTGATTGGTTCATCAATCACTATGCGAGCCATTCTTTTTTTTGATTTTCGTCTAAAAGGCCAAATCATTCTTTTAAGGTAAACATAAAACTACTTTAAAAAGATTATAAGCAGACCTAATGAATTCAATCTTAAATTGGTTTTTAATGATACTGCCTTTTGCACTTTGGGGTACCTCAATGGCAGCTATGAGTCCTTTAGTTTCTAGTGCTGGACCTGAATTTGTAGCTTCGTTAAGATTATTACCTGCTGGTATTATTGTTCTTATTACAACATATTTATTTAAAAGAGATTTAAAAATCTATAAGTGCGATTTGAAATGGTTTTTAGTTTTTACAATTGTGGATGCAACACTTTTTCAATTATTCCTAACTTATGGTATCTCGAACACTGGTGCAGGTTTAGGTTCTGTTTTGATCGACTCCCAGCCTTTACTTGTAGCACTTCTTGCAAGAGCAATTTTTGGAAATTTGATTAATCCTATTGGTTGGTTGGGATTATTATTTGGTTTAGGTGGGATATTATTTCTAGGAGTTCCTAAGGAATTCCTGGAGAATTGGTGGCTGATGTCTGATAAAAGTATTAGTGATGTAACTTTTAATGTAGGCGAGCTATGGATGCTTGCTGCCTCTCTTGCAATGGCATTGGGAACTATTTTAATCCGTTTTACTTGTACCAAAAGCGATCCTGTAGCAGTAACAGGATGGCATATGGTATTTGGAAGTATTCCTCTTATTATCAAACATTGCTTACAAACTAATTTTGAAATAATTCCTAATTGGTCAATTTTTGATTGGGGTCTGATGTCATTTGCGAGTCTCTTTGGAGGAGCTTTAGCTTATGGGTTATTTTTTTATTTTGCCAATAACAAGGAGATTACTGGATTTAGTACACTGGCTTTCTTAACGCCTGTATTCGCTCTACTCACAGGTGGTATTTATTTAGAAGAAAGATTAACAATTATTCAATGGTTAGGTGTAGCTTTTGTTCTTATGTCAGTTTTTTTTGTTAGTCAGAGAAGTTCTTTATGGGAAAATACTGGCAGAAATACTAATATTTAAAATGTTTAGAGATAATTGTATTACTAAATGAATATAGTTTTAATTAGTACTCCAATAGGTTTTTTGAGTAGCGGTAGAGGTGGAGGAGTTGAACTTACTTTAAATTCTTTAGTTTCAGGTTTAGTGGCTCAAGGTCATTCAGTTGAAGTAGTAGCTCCAAAAAAATCTGAATTGATAGAGACTTCAAATAAAGCAAAGTTACATTTTATTGAAGGCGAAGAACAAATAAGTTGGCAACATCAAGATTACTATTCACCAATATATATTCCAGATAATTCACTTCTTTCAGGGATGTTAGAAAAAGCAATAGATTTGGGCAAAAAGGCTGATATATTGCTTAATTTTTCATATGATTGGCTACCAATTTGGATGACATTGAATTTAGACATCCCAATTGCCCATATTATAAGTATGAGCTCTGAAAGCTCAATTATTTATAATTTAATTTCAAAAGTTTACTCCAAATATCCTCTAAATTTTGCGTTTCATACAAAGATACAAGCTAATGATTATTCTTTTATTAAAAAACCAATAGTCATAGGGAATGGATTTAATATTGAAAATTATAAATTCCAAGACTGCCATAACGGTCCATTAGGTTGGGTTGGTAGAGTTGCCCCTGAAAAGGGTTTGGAGGATGCTGCTTATGTGGCTAATAAACTTGGAGAGAAACTTAATGTATGGGGGATTATTGAAGATAAATCTTATGCAGCTAAAATAGAAAAATTATTTTCTCCAGGAATTATAGATTGGAGAGGCTTTTTAAAAACAGATAAGTTACAGGATGAGCTTGGTAAATGTAGAGTCTTGATAAACACTCCAAAATGGAAAGAAGCATATGGAAACGTGATAGTCGAAGCACTTGCTTGTGGAGTACCTGTTTTAGCTTATAAAAGAGGAGGACCAAGCGAAATTATTAAACATGGTGAAACTGGTTATCTTGTGAAACCTGATGATAAGGATGGTCTTCTTGATTATTTAAAGATTATTAATGAAATTGATCGTAAGAATTGTAGAAAATGGGTTGAAAATAATGCCTCTTCAATTATATTTGCTAGCAAAGTTCTTAGCTGGCTTAAAACAGTTGTTAAGGAATATAAAATCCGAAAAACTCCCTAAATGATACTTTTTAAAACAAATAAAAGGATACTAGTTTTTTTCATTGTTTTAAACTTCGGATTATTTATCTTCTTTTGGGGTTTAGGCTCTACAGGATTAATAGATGAAACGCCTCCCCTTTTTGCTTCAGCAGGAAGAGCCATGAGTGAATCAGGGGATTGGTTAACTCCAAAAGTAAATGGAATTTTACGCTTGGATAAACCACCGCTCATCTATTGGTTAATGGGCTTTTTCTATTCTCTTCCTAAAAACAATTTATGGGATAGTTTTGGTACAATTTCTGCCAGACTACCTTCCGCATTGGCATCATTATTATTGATGCTAACCATTGGTGATACTATATATTGTTGGCCACAAAAAAGAGAAAAAGAAATATTTACGCCCTTAATAGGATCTTTAGCTTTCGCTCTATCTCCACTAATAATCATATGGAGTAGGGCTGCAGTAAGTGATGCTCTATTATGCGGCACTTTAGGGATAAGCTTACTCCTGTTTTGGAGAAGAATGGCATCTGATAAAGACCATAAATGCTTTACTCCTTGGATATTCTTAGGCCTTGCAATTTTAACAAAGGGTCCGGTTGCTTTTATTTTAGCAACTCTTACGATTGTCTTTTTTTTATTGAGCCAAAAGAATTGGAAAGAACTACTTGCAAGGTTACATCCTAAATCAGGATTGCTTACCGTCTTTTTTATAAGTTTCCCATGGTACTTTTTAGAATTATTAAAAATAGGTAGACCCTTTTGGGATAGTTTTTTTAATTACCATAATTTTCAAAGATATACATCTGTTGTAAATAATCATTCAGAACCTATATGGTTTTTCTTTAATATTATGATCATTGCTTCATTACCGTTTACTCCTTTTTTGTTTCATGGAATAATTGCAGCTTTTAAGGAGTTGGTATCCAAATTTAAAAAAGATTGTGAGACTTCTGAAAGTCTTTTGATTTATTCTTTATGTTGGCTAGGATCGGTCTTGATTTTCTTTAGTATTTCTGCCACCAAACTCCCTAGTTATTGGCTACCTGCAGTACCTGCTGCAGCGATTCTTATAAGTACTAGTTATGAAAAATTGAAAAAACAAAATAAAGTCTTTTCATTTTTGTTATTTTTTAATTTTTTAATATTATTTGGAATTTCGTTGGCGTTTTTTTTATCAAATTTTTGGCTGAATTTAATAAAAGATCCTGAGATGCCTTATCTCTCTTCAACACTAATAAGTTCAGGAATTATTATAAAAGCAAGAATATTTTTTGTTATTTTCGCTGTTACTTCATTTGGTTTTTATATATTAAGGTTTCAAAAAAGTCTTTTCTATCTTCAAATATTATTTTTAATTGGAAATTTCCTTTTAATGCCCTTAATAAGAAATTTAGGCGATACTTCAAGACAATTACCCTTAAGGAATATCTCCAAAAAAATCTTAAATGTCAGAAAAGGGGGAGAAACATTAGCGATGATTGGAATAAGAAAACCGTCTTTACATTTTTATTCTAAACAGATAGTTTTTTATGAATTAGCTGATAAAGCGGGATTAATTAATTTATACGATAGATTACAGTTTGATAGAAGAACTAATTATCAAGATAAACCAAATTATGAATATGAATCATTATTGATTGTCATTGATAAATATTCATCAAAAGAAGACCATTGGTCAAATATAAATCATCAGAAATTAGGAGAATATGGTATTTATAATTTATGGAGAATTAAAAAAAATGACTTAAAACTTAAGGCAATAAATTTGTTAAATAATGGTTATGAAGCTAACTGGAGAAACAAAACTAATGAAAAATTTTAACAAAGTCTCTTTTTAAGAATTTCATTTTTCAAATCACTTAAGCTACATTTATTAGGTATTTTTATATCATCAAAATTTTCTAATAACTCTAAATCAATAACCGAGTCCTCTGCTAAAAAGCTGAAGACTTCATTGATACTTATCCCCATATCTTGAGCCATTTCAGATATCAGTCTTAATGTATCTCTTCTTACAGAGATTTTAAGATCTAGGGGAATATATTCATTATTAGGATTTGCAGACTTCATAATATAAATCTTAAGATATTATGTAAGTATGGGGACATTTTATTTACAATATTAATAAAATATGTATAAAAGTCTAAATTTTGTATAAATAATTCTAAATTATATTTGATTCAGTTAGGTAAATTAATTAAAAAAGTGATGGTAGGAATTGTAAATATTGAAAATAATGTTGTTGTAAAAAGAATTTTTGCTGCTATTTCTTGATTCTTTTTATATGCCTCCGCCATTAATATCGTTGATATTGCAGTAGGTGTACCTGCCTGAAGTACAACAGCTGATGTTTGATAAAGATCAAAATTAAAAATCACGCTAACAATAAATATAATTATTGGTAAAAATACTAGTTTTAGTAATATCGAATATTTTATTCCTTCGTTCAATGTAAAAATCTTTGTTTTTTTATTTGTTATTATTCCTAATCGTGTTCCAACAATAACTATTGCAATCATTAATACAATTCTTGCGGGGATCCACAAATAATTTCCTATGACAGTTTCTAATTTTAAAATGTATAAAATTAAAACACCAATAATCCCTTTAGAGGCCGGACTATTTAGTAATACATTAAAAAGTTGCTTTGGATTAAAATTATCATTATGTGGTTTCTTTGGCCTAAGGAAAAATGGCCCAAAAATCCAAGCAAATAAAGTTGTCCCAAGATCAAATCCTATTGTGAAATTAATAGTTTTTGTAGGTAGTAATGCTATTGCAATTGGAATACCAAGAAACGATGTGTTACCTATCAGACCGGCTAATTGTAAAGAGTAGTTTGGAAGTTTACTTTTTAGAATTGGCAAAAAGTTTATTAAAGTCATTAAAAATCCTATTGATAAAAAGGCAATTAATGCAGTTTTAATCAAATCAAGATCAATTCCTTCTTTTAATAATAAACCCATCACGCTGAGGGGAATACCATATTTGATAAGAGGTATTGCAATAGATTCTGAGAATTTTGGTTTTCTTTTTCCTATAAAAAAACCCAAAATTAAAAAAGGTACAATATTTATAAAAAGAGAGTAAATAGTATTAATTTGTTTTTATAAGAATTAATCTTAACCTCCATAAGGTCATTATTAGATTTTTTTAGAAAGGAAAATTTAAATTATTTTCCAAATTGCATCTTCAGGAATAAGGGGACATTTCTTTAAGTCATCAGGTTCTTTAGTAGAAACGCGCCAATTTGGTACTCTGCAAGAAATATAAGCAGGACTTTCAATTAAAATTCCTGGTTTTTCATCAATAGTACAAGTAAAGCCATCTTTCCAAAACCCACCTTCATTTAGACTTCCCTTAAACCAAACCCAGCATTTTGATGTTTTCAAGATTTATTATTTAGTTATTTAATAATAAGCATTAATTAAATAATATTGGATTTAATTAATACTTTTAGATTAATCGAGAATGATTTTCTATTTTTTAGAAAAAGATAATTTTGAAATTAATATCAATAAGTTCAGTAAAAAAGTAATCAAATTAGCTGTCACAATTGGAATAGATGAGATTTGATATCCATATATAATCCAAGATAATAATCCACATAAAAACATTATTAAAGTAATCAATGAAACATCATCTGCTTTTTTAGTCTTTATTGTTTTTATTAATTGCGGCAAAAAGGCAGCAGTTGTTAAGAAAGCCGCAAAATAGCCAAAAAATTCAATATTAAAAAAAAACATTACTTAGATATCTCAATTAGAAATTCCAAAGGTTTATTCATTCTAGGGGAATATCCAAGTATCTCGTTTGAAAAATATTCATATACGATTTGATTCTTACTATTTAGTACGAATGTTGCTCCTCTTTGAGGCAGAAAGTTACTGCTAAGAATATAGTCATCCCAATTTTTGATTATTTCGATCATATTTTTTAATCTAAAAGTTGCTAATTCAAATGGTCTTAAATAACCGTCTCCACATGTATCTTTGAACAAACTTCCAGAAAACTTAATAGAGTTGAAAAGATTTATATCATCGAAATCAGAAAAAATCTGATTGGCCTTCCTATCCCCTGTATATCCTCTTATTACCTCTTTTAAAGTTTTTAGAGAATATATTCCTGATAGCATTATTAACATATCAAACCAAACACCAAGCCCTAGTTCAAGTCCTCTTGAAGCATTTAATGAATTATGAATGCTATTGTCAGAAACAACTTTTAAGTTTTTACTTGGAAAACCTGTAAATTTACAGAATTTCCTTTTACCACTCTCATTACCTATAGCAATAGCAAATATATCTACATCTTTATTTTGTCCGTTTTGGATAAAATTTCTTAGATTTATTGCATATTCAAAACTATCAAAATCTCCTAATAAGCCAAATATTGCAATTAATTTATATTTTTTGTAACTTGAATAATTGAATTCATCGATAAGTTTATCAAGATATATTTTTTGAAAATTACTAGTCATAATTTGTTGCTTTAATAAATCTAATCAATGAAAAACCTTTTCATACGTAAACTTGTATAAATTTTTACTTGAAAAGGTTTTTAAAGAAATTAAATTAGCTATTTTTAATTTTATTATTTTAAGGTAAACATTTTGAAGTTATGACCGTAGGAATTTATTACGCAACTACAACTGGAAAAACCGAAGATGTAGCTGATCGTCTTCATAATTTTATTGGTTCAGCTGAATCACCCAAAGATGTATCAGATGTTGATGATCTTTCTGAATTTGAAGGACTTGATGGAATTATTTGTGGTATTCCTACTTGGAATACTGGGGCAGATGAGGAAAGATCAGGAACTGCATGGGATTCTATTCTCGAAGATATTGGCGAACTGAGTTTGTCTGGGAAAAAAGTAGCTATTTTTGGCTTAGGTGATTCATCCACCTATACTGAAAATTATTGTGATGCTATGGAAGAACTTCATAGTTACTTTACGAAAGCCGGTGCTGAAATGGTTGGATATGTCGATAAATCATCTTATACATTTGATGAGTCGAAAAGTGTAATAGGTGAAAGTTTTTGTGGATTACCCCTCGACGAAGATAGTGAATCTGATTTGACTGACTCTCGCCTTGAGAATTGGGCTGCTCAGCTAAAAGGAGAAATTCCTTCATTGGCATAAATTTTTCGAGATTTTTTTCTTGGAATGTAACAAATGTTCTTTTGCAGGATGTTATTTTTACTTAACAATTAAAACCTGTAAAGAACATGTAAAAAGAAGTTAGATAAGCAATATGCTCATATTGCTGTTTACTTAAATCAAGTGTTACAAACTTACGGAAAATCTGATGTCACCTATGACTGGTACGCAGGGAATTCTGGAGTCGTTGGCCGTTCAGGTAAATTCATAGCTGCTCATGCTGCTCATGCAGGACTAATGATGTTCTGGGCAGGTGCTTTTGGATTATTTGAATTAGCTCGATATGATGCCAGTATTCCAATGGGTGCTCAAAAACTAATTGTTTTACCGCATCTAGCCGGTATAGGAATTGGTGGAGTGGAAAACGGAGTAATTACGGAAACATATGGAATCGTTGTAATTTGTACTTTGCATTTAATATTCTCTGCAGTTTTAGGGGCTGGAGGTTTATTACATTCCAATAAATTTGCTGGGGATCTTGCAGATTATCCAGAAAATAGCAAACCTAGGAGTTTTGATTTTGAATGGGATGATCCAGATAAATTAACTTTTATTCTTGGCCATCATCTTATATTTTTGGGTCTTGGGGCAATCATGTTCGTAGAATGGGCTCGTATTCATGGAATTTATGATCCTGCTATTGGTTCAACAAGGCAAGTAATTTACAATTTAGATATTGCGGCTATCTGGAATCATCAGTTTGATTTTCTCAAAATAGATAGTCTTGAAGACGTTATGGGTGGTCATGCATTCTTAGCCTTTTTAGAAATTATTGGTGGAGTTTTCCATATTTGTACAAAGCAATTTGGAGAATATACAGAATTCAAAGGTAAAGGACTTCTTGGCGCCGAAGCTATTTTATCCTACTCAGTAGTGGGAGTTTCTTATATGGCATTTGTTGCGGCTTTCTGGTGTGCTTCCAATACCACGATTTATCCAATTGATCTATATGGGGAACCTTTGAAACTTCAATTTGAATTTGCACCTTATTTTACAGATACTGTAGATTTGGGTTCTGGTGTATATAGTTCTAGAGCATGGCTTGCAAATACTCATTTTTATTTGGGATTCTTTTTCTTGCAAGGTCATTTATGGCATGCTTTAAGAGCAATGGGATTTGACTTCAAGAAAATTGGTCAAGCTTTTGACAATTTAGAAAATACAAAAATTACTCAAAATTAGCAACTTTAAATCAATAGAAGCCTCTCTAACTACCTAGAGAGGCTTTTTTTTTATAAAATTTATTATGTAACCAATTTTGAAACGATGTCTCTAAAAGAATTAAATTGCAAAGAGATTTTTCAAGCAGCTTATGAAAAAAGATATACCTGGAAAAATAATTTTAGAGGTTATAAAGGTAAATGTATGTTTTCACTTAATGAGGATATTTCCACAGGAAATTTCGTTATAGGAAAAGATTTTAAAACACAAGTTAAGAATATTGATAATGAAAAAATTGTTAAAAGTATATCCTCTCAATTATTCGAAGTAACTATACATAGAGTAAGAAGGAATTTTGAAGATATTCATTCAAAGAACAGTTTTAATTTAATAAAAAAATCAGAAAATGGAATAGAAATGATTGTATCAGGTAAAAATGAGGGAGATAAATACAGAGTTAGAGATAATTGTATTAATATGGTTTATCGACATATTCATGGAACTATAATAGAAATCTACGTTGAAGAATTTTTTGATACTGGAGAAGGATTCTTGAGTAAAAAATATACAAGTCAACAACTTGATGAAAATACTCTTAAAGCAACTTCCTTGAAATTGGAATATGAGGATATATTCGAAAATATTGATAATAAGGAGCTTTGGATTCTAAAAAAAAGAACCATTAAATATTTAAATAAAAATCAAGAAGAGGAGACACAAGAGTTTACTTTTAAAGATATAAGCACTTTAAGCTGATTAATAAAATTACTCTACTAATCTAAAACCTTTATCCAGAAGTTTTTGATAAAGAAGCCTGGCTCTGAAAGCAAGAATTTGCTCTTCATTTTCATTACTTATTACGTGAAAGTAATTGTTATCAAGTTTGTTTTTACTAAAACTTACTAATGCTTCACCTAATCTTAAAGTCCAGTTTTCTTCTTTTGATAGATGTTGATTAGGCCCAAGATCCCATGGACATTTCTCTGGATATTTTTCTCTTTTAGATCCCATTGTATTTGTTCAACTAACCAATAATAAACAAAATTCAAAAGTAAGGCTACTAAATTACTTTTTATACTAGAAATTATTTTTTAAATATTAATTTATTCTTTGTTTGCTATCAAACAGTAAAAAGGGTCGTAATGGAAAAATGGTAGAAAGTTAAAACTTTGATTATTAAATTTCTTGATTATTTTTGGCTCCCTAAATCCATTTGAAATTAAAACTTTTCTTACATATTCAATCCTCTCTGATTCTGTTGAAGAAGTCCATATTTTTGGGGCTTTATGCCAAAAAGCTCTGTTAGAAAAAGAAATAATGAATTTCCCCTGCTGAGAAAGAATTCTTGAAATCTCATTAGTTAAATTCTCGGGATATTGTAAATATTGCCATGCTGCTACCATAAGGCAATAATCAACACTTTCATTAACTAATGGGATAACTTGATTTTGATTAAAATTTTGAATCCAAAAAGAATTAAAGATTGTATTTCTCTCAAGCTCATCTTTATTTAATCCGTGTCCAATTATTTTTTTATACCTTTTTTCTTTGGGTAAATAACTATCCCAACTGGACATTAAATCCAAAACAGTGGAATCGTCATTTATTTGATTCTTATATATATATGTTAGGTATTTTCTGAAATTTGCATCCAAATGGTATACAAATTTGGGATCAGAATAAAAATATTCATCATTACTTTCATCTAATTTTTTTCTTTGATAGGCTTCTAAGATTTCCAAAACTAATTATTCATAT